>NZ_JBHRZT010000020.1:0-147904 GCF_042649685.1 Bacillus songklensis
TTTGCAGGGCCATGTTCTCCCCGATTGTGTAGTCCAACACAAGTCCATGTTTATGGCGATCCTGCGGAATGTGCCCGACGCCTGACTCGGTAATTTTTCTTGTCGGCATGGATGTTAGTTCCTCATTTTTTAATTGGACAGAACCGGATTTTGCTTTTCTCAAACCTGTGATGGCTTCAATCAATTCTGTCTGGCCGTTTCCGTCAACACCGGCGATTCCTACAATTTCCCCTGCACGAACGGCTAAATTTAGCCCATTAATCGCTTTTACTCCGCGGGCATCTTCCACCGTGAGATCTTTAATGACCAGCACATCTTCTGTTGGTCGGGAGTCTGACTTCTTCGTTTTAAAGTGCACTTCCCGTCCGACCATTAGAGCGGCCAGTTCGTCCGGATTTGTTTCGGCCACATTCACCGTACCAATTCCGACTCCCTTACGAATGACCGTACAACGGTCGCAAACCTCCATAATTTCCTTTAATTTATGAGTAATAAGGATAATGGATTTTCCTTCTTGAATCAAACGCTTCATAATCTCAATAAGCTCTTTAATTTCTTGCGGTGTTAAGGCAGCAGTTGGTTCATCAAAAATTAAAATCTCTGCACCGCGATACAGCGTTTTTAAAATCTCAACACGTTGCTGCATTCCAACTGAAATATCTTCGATTTTCGCATATGGATCAACCGCGAGACCATATTGCTTTGATAGTGCTTCAATCGTTTTCGCTGCATCTTTAATATTGATTTTACCGCCCTTTGTCGGTTCGCTTCCTAGAATGATATTTTCCGTGACGGTGAAGTTTTGCACCAACATAAAGTGCTGGTGCACCATTCCGATTCCAAGACGATTGGCCACATTCGGATCAGTAATTTTCACTTCCTGTCCTTTTACTTTTATCTGACCTTTCTCCGGCTGATAAAGACCGAACAATACATTCATTAGCGTAGATTTTCCTGCACCGTTTTCCCCTAACAGTGCATGAATTTCACCTTTTTTTACTTGCAAGGTAATATTGTCATTTGCCACGATTCCCGGAAACTCTTTCCGAATGTTCAGCATTTCGATTACATATTCCAACCTACTCACTCCTCATAGGTTACTTGGCTAAAATAGAAAAAAAGACTCTAACAATAAAAAACTCAGCAGATGCTGAGTCTCTTAAGAAACACTCTTAACTACGTGATAAGCTCAGTCTCCATCAACTATCCATACTGTCCTATTAGAAACAAATGAGCTTTTTATAAGCTAGTTAAAGCCTCTTTACATAAGGGATTGGCAAGCCCCCTTACGGGTTCTTGCCAATCCCTTGGAATTACTTTACTGAAAAGCTTGCAAACTCTTCATCTGTTGCAGGAACTTTCACTTCACCCTTTAAAATTTTTTGTTCCCACTCATCTACTAATTTCAATGCTTCTTCGCTTACGTTCTCAGTTGTAGGAGCAATACCCACGCCATCTTCTTCAAGACCGAATACTACTTCTTTACCTCCCGGGAAGTCACCCTCCATTGCACGTTTTGTTACATCATATACGGCTACGTCTACGCGTTTAACCATTGATGTTAATGTTACGTTTTCCGGCATACCTTCTTCATGCTGATCACGGTCAACCCCGATAACCCATACTTCTTTTCCAGCCTTTTTACGGTTTTTCGCTTCCGTGAATACACCATTACCAGTGCCGCCGGCAGCATGATAAATAATGTCTGCACCTTTGTCATACATCGCAGAAGCAATGGTTGCACCTTTTTCAGGAGCGTTGAAGTTTTCTGCGTATTGGACAAACACTTCAGCTTGAGGATTTACGGCTTTTACACCTGCTTTAAATCCATTTTCAAACTTTTTGATTAATGGAGAGTTAACACCGCCAATGAAGCCGATTTTGTTTGATTTTGTATGCTTCGCAGCTACAACCCCTACAAGGAATGAGCCTTGCTCTTCACGGAATGTGATATTCGTTACGTTATCTAAAAAGACTGGTTGGAATTTGTCATCCATTAATAAGCTGTCCACTAATGCGAAGTGTGCATCTTTATTTTGTTCTGCCACTTTTTGAACCGCATCTTCTAATAAGAAACCAATACCATATGTTAAGTCATATCCAGCATCGGAAAATTTCGCCAAATTCGGTTCATATTCAGCTTGTTCAGTAGATTGAAGGTATTTATACCCTTTTCCTTCTTCCAAGTTATTTTCCTGGCCGAACTTCGTTAAACCTTCCCATGCTGATTGGTTGAATGATTTATCATCAACACCGCCTGTATCTGTTACCATACCGACTTTAAAGTTTGCAGCTTTTTCACTGCCTCCGGATTTCGCTGCCTCTTCGCTTGATCCACATGCACTTAATAATGTGCCTGCTGCTAACACAAGCGATAAGGCTAAGCCAGCTTTACGTTTTTTCATTTGTATGACCCCCAGAAATAGTTGGATTAAGTGTTACAATCATAAAAAAAATGAATCCATTTATTTACTTATGTAACATTCACCTCCTTCAAAGCGCATCCACTTCCAATTATTAATCTTCTGATCATTCTTATTAAAAAAATTAAACTCTTTTTCTTAAAACATGGAAACTAAACTTATCCGCTTTAAAATAGTTTAATGAATACAAAATGGGCTCATCATTTTGATCATAATGCATTTGCTTCAACGCCAGCAATGCCGTTTCCGGTTCACATTCCAGCACTGGCGAAACCTTTTCATGATAACCAAGAGGCTCAATTTGTGCGACCGCATAGGAAATATATTTACCTGACTGATCATTTAAAATATCTAATAAAGATTCTTTTTCATGTGAAAATTGTTTAGGTAAATACTTCTTCAATACTTTGTCAACACAATATACAACAGGCTCTCCGTCGGCTGTTCTCACACGCTCTACGTACAAGATGTCATCATTTTCTGAACAATTAAAGCGGCGCATATCATCTTCAGTGGGCCTTTGAACATGTGACGAGATAAAAACTGTCCCCGGTGTCATCCCAGCCTGCTGAATCATATGTGTAACACTGTTTAATTGCTCAATTCCTGATGTGAAAGTAGGGCGGGTATTCACAAATGTACCGACACCGTGCCTGCGGACTACAATATTTTCTTCTTCCAAAATCCGCAATGCTTCTCTTAAAGTTGCACGGCTTACTCCTAATTGCTTTGATAAATCAAACTCTGAAGGCAACTTTTCTCTTTCTTTATAAGTCCCTTCCTCAATTAATTGTTTAATTCTGTCAATCACTTGCAAATACAAATGTCGACTATCTGCCTTAATAGACATATAGTTTCCCCCACTATCGTTTTATGTCATCAGACCTCTGATGTTTGACTAGTACTTTTAATCGAAAATACTATATCATTTTTCAACACATAAATAAATAGGTTATATTCATTTTGTTAAAAAAACCTTAACAATGTTGCATATTTGTAAAAAGGGTATTTTCTTTTCCTCTAAAAACTTTTATAAAATATCATTTTTTCATATTTTCGACACAAAAGAGGTACGTACATCTATTTTTCGGAAATACAAATCTTAATTAGTATAACACATTTAGATTTCATACTTTCACTATCATTTTGTCGCTTACCCTGTCTTAGTATAAAAAAGGTGTTGAAAAAGAGCAAATCCCTTTGTTCAACACCTTAACCATTATGAGCTCACTTCTTCATTTGATGGAGAAATGAGTACGGAACGCGGCTTGCTGCCCTCATAAGGACCGACGACACCGCGGACTTCCATTGCATCGATAAGTCTTGCAGCCCGGTTATATCCGATTCGGAAGCGGCGCTGCAACATTGAAACAGACGCTGTCTGCATTTCCACGACGAGCTGAACCGCTTCATCGTATAAATCATCCTCAAAGTCATCTTCCGATTCCGGTGTATCTTTCGGAATCATATCTTCTTGGTATTGTGCTTTTTGTTGAGAGATGACAAAATCTACAACTTCTTCCACTTCTTCATCTGATAGAAAGTTTCCCTGCACACGGACGGGTTTGGATGCCCCGACAGGAAGGAACAGCATATCTCCTCGGCCGAGCAGTTTTTCTGCTCCGCCCATATCTAAAATTGTACGTGAATCCGTTTGAGAAGAAACACTAAATGCAATACGCGACGGAATATTCGCTTTAATGACCCCTGTGATCACATCTACAGATGGACGCTGTGTTGCAATAATCAAATGAATCCCGGCAGCGCGTGCCATTTGCGCTAAACGAGTGATTGAGTCTTCTACATCAGAAGAAGCAACCATCATTAAATCGGCGAGCTCATCCACAATCACGACAATATAAGGTAATAATGGCTGTTTGGCTTCCGATTCTTGATTATGTCGTTTCACGTGTTCATTGTATCCCTCAATGTTACGTGTGCCGGTATGGGAAAACAGCTCATATCGTCTCTCCATTTCACTTACCACTCGTTTTAACGCCTGTGACGCTTTCTTTGGATCAGTGACAACCGGAGCTAACAAATGCGGAATGCCATTGTACATGTTCAATTCAACCATCTTCGGATCAATCATCATCAGTTTGACTTCATGAGGTTTTGTTCGCATTAACAAACTGACAATAATCCCATTAATGCACACACTTTTTCCGCTTCCCGTTGCACCAGCCACAAGTAAGTGGGGCATTTTGTTTAGCTCAGCCAACACGGCTTCACCTGAAATATCACGTCCAAGGCCAATGAGGAGCTTTGCATCTGGACGGTTGTTTTCTTTCGATTCCAACACTTCCCGGAGCGAGACCATCGCTACTTCTTCATTTGGCACTTCAATTCCAACTGCAGATTTACCAGGGATCGGAGCCTCAATACGTATGTCTTTTGCCGCGAGCGCCAAGGCTAAATCATCACTTAAATTAACGATTTTACTCACTTTTACCCCTACGTCGGGATATACCTCATATTTCGTAACAGCCGGACCAAGATGAACTTTTGCCACTTTTGCCTTTACTCCAAAGCTTTGAAAAGTTTTTTCCAATTTTTGGGCATTTGAATATATATTTTTATGCTCTTTTGCCTGGTTGCTCTTTTTCGGCATCTTCAATAAGTTTATCGGTGGCAGTTCATACTTGGTGTTCTCCTCTTCGATAAAGCTCATGACTGGGGGTTTCTCTTCCTCCTTCGGCTCTTCATGTTTTGGAACAGTCTTCACTTCTGTTATCTTCTCGGCAGGAAGAGGCTGCAGATCTTCTTCTGTTACAGATTCTTTATCAAAGTGTTCAATGATAGGGGGCTGTGAAACTTCCAACTGCTCATATGCCTCGTCCGTTTCTTCCTCTACCTCCGGCTCTTTAGGAATGGACGGTTTCTTTTTGCGCTTTGGTTTCTTCCGTTTGTTTTTCAGCCGCTGCAGCCAATCTTTTATATCAAGCAAGCCTTCTTTTGTTTCGCTTACAAGAAATGAAAGGACCGGGGATAACAGCTTATAAAGTGTTTCACGCAGCGATCTTCCTGTAACAAGGATAAAACCAATGATTATCATGATAAAGGCAAAAAACTCGGTGCCTAATGAATCAAATAAGTAATAAAAAGCCGCAAACAAAACAGCCCCGATCATTCCTCCTCCAAGATCACGGGGAACAGACTGACCTTTTGCCTCCAGCAAGAACAAATCCCATGTATTTAAAATAACAGACGGATGGGCAAAAGCCCCGTCCCTTGATAAGTTTTCAAACAACTTCACATGGCTTAATAATAAAATAGCGGCGAATATAATATATACGCCTATAAGCTGCCTTGTCACGAGCCTTGGCCAGCGCAGCTTGAAAATGATAAAAATTGATAAAATGAGTAAAGCAAGCAAGCTTACCATGTACCATTCTCCTGTAAATAGGCGGAAGAACAGCGCGAGGGAACGGCCGACAACCCCGAGGTTTGCCATCGCAATACAAGAGATGGCAAACAATAATAAGCCCGTTAATTCAAAGCGAATTATTCGTTTCCATTCCTCTTTCTTTGCTTCACTTCTCTTTTTTTGTTTTGCCATTCTTTCACTCCAATCACTTCATGAGGTTGTCTCATAAATCTAAAACTTCCTATTTTTATTTTCTCGTTATGTATGGAATAGACCTTCCTATTTGAGCCGACAATTTATATACAAAAGAAGGCCCGTCTCATCAGGCAGCCCCATCGTTATCTGGTTTTGAGACAACCGCTTCTTAATAAAGCCATGTTAAGATATGTCGCACGAATGAGCCAAAAATAGCGAACACCTACATGATACTTTAACAAATCCTTTAATAAAAAAAACAGCCACTTAAGGCTGTATAATGAGACTGTTTATATGTTATTATATCATAATTTTCCTCATGTTACATGTAGAGACGATTAGAAAGATGCGTTTATAATCTGTCCAGGATAGTATCGATTATTTAAATAATCCTGCGGGTTTGTGCTCAACAAGCGAACCACTTCATACTGCTTTTGATCATTTTCCATGACAATCATAGACAAACCATTGATATCAATGACTTTTTGCTTGCCATATATACTCATATCCATCGGAAACACCAGTTCTTGAGGCATCATCGTATAAAGTATCATTGTAATAATTGATTCCCTTCTTTCAATTGTCCATGTTGTTCAATTAATTCATTGAGCTTTCGGATGGCTTCACCCACTCCTCCAACTTCATCAATTAATCCATATTCCACCGCATCAGATCCCACAACATTTGTCCCGATGTCCCGTGTTAAATTTCCTTTTGAAAACATTAACTCTTTAAACTTTTCTTCTGAAATATTTGAGTGTTGAACGACGAATTGCACGACACGCTCCTGCATTTTATCTAAATACTCAAACGTTTGAGGTACTCCAATGACTAAACCCGTTAAGCGAACAGGATGAATCGTCATTGTCGCCGTTCTGGCAATGAACGAATAGTCGGTAGAAACCGCTATCGGCACCCCGATGGAATGTCCTCCTCCCAATACAATGGAAACCGTCGGCTTTGATAGAGAAGCAAGCATTTCAGAAATTGCTAAACCAGCCTCCACATCGCCGCCGACGGTATTTAAAATAACAAGCAGTCCCTCGATATTTGGATTTTGTTCAATGGCAACAATTTGTGGAATAACATGCTCATATTTTGTTGTTTTATTTTGAGGCGGTAACTGTACATGGCCTTCGATCTGGCCTACAATCGTTAAGCAGTGAATTTTAGAATCCTGTGACATTTGTGGAACATTCGTCTGTCCAAGCTGCTGAAGCTTTTCTACGACTTCGCTTTTATTTACTTCCTTCTTTTCGGGATTTTCTTGCTGAGGTTGCATATTTGGTTGTTCAGTCATGCTTTTTCCCCTTTCCAATCTTAATATTGTTATTATGGGCTTCAATTACTTTTTCATACTTGTCCCTTTATCGTTAAGATTGATGAAACATGCCGGTTTCCATCCTTTCAATAAGCTAAAGCAAAATGCGCATAACATATCCGTTCATCAAAATGATCCAAAAACAAACGTTGTTCTCTAAAAAACGTATGAAACAATAAAAAAGGGATTTAAAAAGTGTCTGGCTGACACTTTTTAAATCCCTTTTGACTTTGAGCTTTCTTGCTTACACTTCCATAATGATTGGTAGAATCATTGGTTTTCGTTTTGTTTTTTCAAATAAAAATTGATTGAGAATTTCACGCATACTTGACTTTAAAGAAGACCATTCAATCATTTGCTCTTTCATGCATTTATCTAATATTTGTTTCACAATGCCGGTAGCTTCTTCAAGCAATTGTTCCGATTCACGAACATATACAAATCCGCGGGAAAGGATTTCAGGACCAGCTGCAATTTGCTTACGCTGCTTATCAATCGTCACCACGACAATTAAAATTCCATCCTGGGAAAGAAGGCGGCGATCTCTCAACACGATATTCCCTACGTCACCGATACCAAGACCATCAATTAATGTGTTGCCAGCCGGCACTTTCCCTCCTGTATGGACTTGGCCGTTCTTAAATTCTACTACGTCTCCTTTTTCCAGTACAAACACATGGGATGGAGCTATGCCTACCGATTCTGCCAATCTAGCATGTGCTGTTTGCATGCGATACTCCCCATGAACTGGAATAAAATACTTTGGTCGCATTAAATTGAGCATAAGTTTAAGCTCTTCTTGATGGCCATGATCGGAATGCTGCACGAGCTTTTTGCTGTATAGAACATTCGCCCCTGCACGGAAGATTAAATCAATCGTTTTTGAAAAAGAAGTTTCATTACCCGGAACAGGCGTTGCCGCTATTAATACCGTGTCCCCTTCTTCAATATTCACTAATTTATGCACTTGCTTAGCCATTCTCGCCAAAGCAGCAATCGGCTCTCCTTGACTTCCCGTCGTTAAAACAGCCACTTCGTGCTTCGGATATTTCTCGATATCCTGTGGGGAAATGAACATATCTTTTGTTTCCTCTATATGGCCAAGCTCCATTGCAATTTCAATCACACGCCACATGTTTCGGCCAACGACCGCTATTTTACGTTCATGTTTTTTCGCTGCTTCAATTACTTGTTGAATGCGGTTTACATTGGAAGCATGGGTCGCAATAATCATTCGGCCTGTCGCATTATAAAAAGCATCTGAAATCTCTTGTCCCACAATGGCCTCTGAGCTTGAATGGCCGGGACGTTCTGCATTCGTACTATCAGATAACAAGTATAAAACACCTTTATTTCCAATCTCAGCCATCCTGCCGATATCTGCTTTATACGCTCCTACCGGTGTTTGATCGAATTTGAAATCTCCCGTATGTACAATGGCACCTTCCGACGTATGAATACATATTCCAATAGAGTCTGGAATACTGTGATTCGTTCGAAAGAAAGAAACATCCACTCCATCGAAACTTATAACCTCATCCGGATCAATGACACGCAGTAAATGATTTTTCGTGACCCTGTACTCGTCTAACCGCTCTTTTACCAATGCAATCGTCAATTTCGTTCCGTAAATAGGCACGTCCAATCTCTTAAGAATGAAAGGAAGTCCGCCGATATGATCTTCATGGCCATGGGTAAGAAAGATGGCTTTGACCCGCTCTTTACGCTCAATTAAATAGGTAATATCAGGAATGACAATATCAATACCGAGCATCTCATCTTCAGGAAACATCAATCCCGCATCCACAAGAAAAATGTCACCGTCTACTTCAACCCCATACATGTTTTTTCCGACTTCCCCTACTCCACCTAGTGCATATACTTTAATATTTTCTGTCTTTTTCATAATGAATACTTGCCCTCCTAGAATGACATAGCCCGCTCAAAGTCACTTGATATCATTATAACTGATGAAATATTTAGAATACAAGACAATAATCCCCCGTTTTATAAAATGGGGGATTATTGTCTTTTCAGACTTAATGGCCTGATGTATGATGGTAGTCGTTTCGCTATCATTATAAGAAAAGAATGTTTCTAAAAAGAAAGAAACCGTCAAAGAAGCGTATGACACCTGCTTCTTATGACGGTTCCTTTTTAGAAGAACTACTTATTTTAAATGGATTGAAGAATACCTGTTAATACCGTGCGCTCTTCCTCGGATAACGGAACAAGCGGAAGACGGACAGAGCCAACATCTAATCCTTTTAACTGTAAAGCTGTTTTAACAGGCGTTGGGCTAGGTGCCGCAAATAGTGCCTTCATGATCGGCAGCAGCTTTTGATGTGCCTTCGCGGCTTTTGCTAATTCGCCGTTTTCAAAATCTTTGATCATCTCTTGCATTTCATTGCCGATGATATGAGAGGCCACCGATATAATTCCATTACCGCCAATCGCCAATACGGGCAATGTCAAAGCATCATCGCCGCTGTATAACGCAAAATCCTCGTCTGTGTTAGCAATGATTTCAGTCATCGCATCAAGGTCACCGCTTGCTTCTTTAACGGCTACGACATTTGGGAGTTTAGATAGCTTTATAACCGTATCGGCAGCAATATTTGTGACAGCACGCCCCGGAACGTTATAAAGCATGACAGGCAGGGATGTGCTTTCGGCAATCGTTTTAAAGTGTTGATAAAGTCCTTCCTGGTTTGGCTTATTATAGTATGGTGCCACCAGCATAATGGCATCCACACCGGTTTCTTCCGCTTTTTTTGTCAATTCGATGGAGGCATATGTGTTATTGCTTCCCGTACCCGCAATAACAGGTACTCGTCCGTCTACTACCTCTACAACATGGCGAAATAAAGCTAATTTTTCTTCTGTTGATAAAGTAGGAGATTCACCGGTTGTTCCAGCAATCACCAATGAATCGGTGCCGTTTTCAATTAAATAATTGACAAGCTTGGTTGTTTTAGGAAAATCGATATTCCCTTTATGGTCAAAAGGCGTAACCATGGCGGTCGACACTTTCCCGAAGTTAATCATATTTCCACTCCCTCATTATTCGTTTCCTGCCTTTGAGAGTTCAAAAGCAGCGTGAAGGGCATTTACTGCTTCTTTTAAGTCGTCTTCTTTTACCAATACCCAAATCGTTGTATGGCTGTCCGCAGATTGTAAAATTTGAATGCCTCGTTCTGATAAAGCACCTACAATTTTAGCTGCTACTCCGGGCATTCCGGTCATCCCTGCACCCACGGTCGATACTTTCGCACAATGTCTCGTGACAACAGGTTCATAACCAAGTTCTCTTAAAACACCAATTGCCCTATCCGTAACGTCATTGGTAACAGTATACACAACGCCTTTCGGCGAAATGTTGATAAAATCTACACTGATTTGTTCATTTGCCATTGCTTTAAACACTTCTGCCTGCAAGTCATAGTGACCTTCTTTGGCAAACACTTTAATTTGGGTCACGCCTAATACATGAGCGATACCTGTGACCAGTCGTTCTTGAACATCGCTTCCCCTTTGTCTGGCGTTTGCCTGGGATGTCACTAGTGTCCCTTCAGACTCCGAATAAGTAGAGCGTACACGAATCGGCACTTTCGCCTGCATCGCAATCTCTACTGCACGCGGATGAATCACTTTGGCTCCTTGATAAGCCATGTTACAGATTTCATTATAGGTGACGACGGAAAGAGGCCTTGCATCTTCCACAATGCGCGGATCCGCCGTCATCACTCCTTCTACATCTGTAAAAATATCAATAAACTCTGCATTCAAGGCTGCACCAAGCGCTGAAGCAGATGTATCGCTGCCTCCTCGTCCTAGCGTTGTCATATCCCCATTTTCAGTTGCTCCCTGAAAACCGGCGACGACCACAACATCATGGTATTCTAATTCTTCCAATAAACGGCCGCACTTCATCTCAATGATTTTAGCATTGTTGAAATCGCTGTTTGTCAAAAAGCCAGCCTGTGCACCGTTTAAAGCTGCTGCTTTAACCCCGCGACCATTTAGAAGGTTTGTAAACACAACTGAAGAGATTAATTCTCCACACGACATTAACATATCGAGTTCTCGTTTACTTAACAACGCTTGATTTCCGCCTACAAGCGAAAGGAGTGTATCCGTTGCATACGGCTCGCCTTTTCTTCCCATGGCTGATACAACTACGACTACTTTATATCCTTCACTTAGCGCTCTTCGGATGTGCTTATAAGCTAAATCACGTCCTTTTTCGTCGCGAACTGATGTACCACCAAATTTCTGAACGATGATTTTCATACTTGCTTACACCTCGTTAGCCCGCTTCATGTTTTATTATACAAGTCCGAGCTTAATTAATGATTCGGCAATCTGTACAGAGTTCCATGCAGCGCCTTTTAATAAGTTATCAGAAACAACCCACATATGAAAGCCATTATCTTTATTTAGGTCTTTTCGGATACGTCCAACAAATACTTCCCGTTTTCCTACACAGTCAGCAGGCATTGGATATACTTGGTTTGCCGGATCGTCTTGTAATACGATACCCGGCGCGTGGGCAAGCAATTGTTTTACTTGTTCTACCGTTACACCATCTTGCTCTAATTCGATATACACAGACTCGGAGTGGCCCGTCACAACCGGTAAGCGCACGCATGTCGCTGCCACTTCAAGTTCAGGCATATGCATGATTTTTTTCGTTTCATTAATCATTTTCATTTCTTCAAACGTAAAACCGTTATCTTGGAACTTATCAATTTGAGGGATGGCGTTAAAAGCAATTTGATAATGCTTTTCTTCACTCTTCACAGGTAATACTTCCGGAGTAAACGGTTCATCGTTTAAAATTGCTTTTGACTGTTCTTTTAATTCTTCGATTGCTACAGCACCTGCACCTGATACCGCCTGATAAGTGGAAACAATAACTCGTTGTAACCCAAACTCTTGACGAAGCGGTTCTAAGGCCGCTACCATTTGAATGGTTGAGCAGTTCGGATTGGCAATAATGCCGTTATGCTCTTTAATGTCCCCTTCGTTTACTTCGGGCACAACAAGCGGTGTATTTTCATCCATACGGAATGCACTTGTATTATCTACTACAATCGCTCCACGTTTAACGGCTTCCGGCGCTAATTCTTTCGAAATACTGCCGCCTGCGCTAAATAATGCAATATTGACTCCTTCAAAGCTCTCTGGCTTCGCTTCTTGAACTGTTACTTCTTCCCCTTTAAATAAGACTTTCTTTCCTGCTGAACGCGCTGACGATAACAGCGTTAGTTTACCAATAGGAAAATCTCTTTCTTCTAATGTTGCAATCATTTGCTGCCCAACCGCACCTGTTGCTCCTACTACAGCTACATGTAACCCGGATTGTTTTGTCATATCATTCGCCTCCAACTGTTTTCATTCAACAGCAACTAGATTTATTATCATTTAATTTTAAAAATAATATGGACTATTTTATCATACTATTGCGTTAAAAAAGATGTGATTTTATAAATTTCTCTTCTTTAACGCATGGGAAGCCTCCCACATTACAATCATTGTAACACAGGAGGCGTGTATAATCTTACTATATACTATTCTAACAATATGATTTAGCTTTCGCTATCGCGAAATTTTTCAATAATCACCGGTTGAAGTTGTTTACCTTCAAGTGCAGCTATCACTGTATCGGTTAATAAGCTCATACGTGCCACCATTGAGTTTGGCTTTTGTTCAGGGGCATCTTGGCCGAATGGGATGAAATAAATATTTTTGGCGGCCATTAAACGCATAATGTTTACCCCATTTAAACCAAGGGCGTCATTTGTCGATATCCCTAATACAACGGGCTTATGATTTCTCATGGTAGCTTTTGCCGCCATCAATACCGGTGATTCATTCATCGCGTTCGCAAGCTTACTCAATGAATTTCCTGTCATTGGTGCGATAACCATGCAGTCTACTGGAATTTTCGGTCCCATCGGTTCAGCTTTAACGATGGTATCGATTACTTTGTTTCCTGTAATTTCTTCCACTTTTTTAATCCAGTCTTCACCGTTGCCGAAACGTGTATCAGTCGTTTGGACTGTGTAGGAAACGACCGGTACCACTTCGGCCCCCAAATTAACGAGTTTTTCGAGTTCTGGCATTACCTCCTCGTACGTACAATGAGATCCCGTTAACCCGAATCCAATACGCTTTCCTTTTAACATCATGGCTGATTCCCCTTTCTTTTATCTAAATCCTCAGATAATAATTCACAGAGAACATTTGCCACAATTTGGCCGGCTGTCTTTGGTGCTACAATACCAGGTAAGCTTGGAGCAAGCATTGCTTTGATTCCTCGCTTTTCAGCATAACGAAAATCGGTTCCTCCCGGTTTGGAAGCTAAATCAATAATGAGGGAATGGGAAGGCATCTTGGAAATGACATTGGCTGTCAGTACTTGATAAGGGATTGTGTTAATACAAATATCAATGTTTGAAATTTCATTCGCTAACCGGTCCAAATGAAAAGGAGTTAAGGCCATCTCTGTAATCCGAGCAAGGTGCTGAGATTTTCTCGCTCCAACTTTTACGTTGGCTCCAAGAGCTGCAAAAGTGCGGGCTACACTCATTCCAACTCTTCCCAAACCCAATACTGCAACATTTGAGCCGTGAATGGTAAAATCGGTATGTTGAATAGCTAGCATAATAGTTCCTTCAACCGTTGGAATTGAATTGTAGATGGCAACATCATCTCGCTCAAATAATTGAATGAGTTTACGGTTTGTATTTTGAACAAGCATATTTAAATAGTCATTGCTGATGCCAGAATAAACAGTGCAGTATTCAGGTGTTGAGCCTAACATCTCTTCTTTTAAGTACACTTTTTCATTAGAAAAAATGGTATCGATTTGACCCTCATGGTTTACGCCGCGCACAGGCAGAATGATGGCATCGATTTGAGAGAAATCTACTTCATGGATTTGATATTTAGTCGCTCCAGCAAAACCGTGATCAAGTTGGTCAAAACCGACAAGAGAAATTTTGGCGTCCAATTCTATCAATTTTCGAATTACTTCTAGCTGTCTGGCATCACCGCCGATTACTGCGATGTGCATATCCGTCAACATCTTGTTATCCACCTTCTTTTATGATATATGTGAATGTTCACAAGTGCCCAATAGCCTCTGCTACTTCCACATTGTATGTGTAAACAAAAGAATCGGTGAAACGTTGACTAGCCATTATTGAAAATTAAAAAAGGGATACAGCCCAACCATGGAAAAGCATGTGATTGGGCTGTATCCCTTAAAATATACCATCATGTCATATACACTCTGTCAATCCAACTTAAATATTTTGCATGATTCATTCCGCTTGGACCCATATTCCCGCTACTCTGCCATATAATCCTCAATGTCAATGATAATCATATCAGAGCCAATTTTCTTGATATGGCTCCACGGGACACGAATCTCGTTTCCTTGCCGCTTGAATCCAAACCATTTGACGGACGGAATAATAAGAGCATTAATTTGGCCCGTTTGCTCATTAATTTCCAGGTCTGTCTGCCCGAGCACACCGAGCCGTTCCGCTTTTTTCACATCGACGATTTCTTTTCCACTCAATTCGCTTAAGCGCATATTTACACACCCCTTTTGTTCTTTTATTAACTATTTTATAAAAGAGGCTAACATTTTAAGACACCTTAATTTCATTTCAAGGGGCTCTTTTGAAAAAAGAGCCCCTTGAAATGAAACAGGTACTGTCAGCATTGCAGTACCTGTTCATTAGCTCATCATTTTGTTTGAAGTCCTTTTGGCATTTCCCCGCTCGGACTGATCAACGAGAGCGCAAACGTATCTGTAAAAATATCTCTTGCCAGCTTATCTACACTTTCTTTTGTGACATTGTTTACAAGATCAATAATCTCATCCAATGAACGATGCTGCCTCAGAAGAAGTTCATTTTTTCCGTTCCGGCTCATACGGCTGTTGGTGCTTTCCAGGCTAAGCATGAGGTTTCCTTTTAATTGCTCCTTGCTGTTATGCAGCTCTTTTTCTGTAATTCCCTGATCTTTTAACTGGTAGAGTGTCTCTTGAACCGTGTCATACAACATATCGAGTTGATTGCTTCCCGTCCCCCCATAAATCGTTACCATTCCGGTATCACGATATGCAGAGTGATAGGAGAACACGGAATAAGCTAGGCCGCGTTGTTCACGAACATCTTGGAACAAACGGCTGCTCATGCTACCGCCTAAAATATTATTAAGGACAATTAAGCTGTATACATCATCGGCGCCAATTTTTAGTCCTTTGAATCCAAGGCATAAATGAGCCTGCTCTGTTTCTTTTTTACGCGCGAGCTTATTCGGATGAAATTCCGGGGTCACAAATGTTTTAGGCTCATGACCGGTTTCATAAGAACCGAAATATTGTTCCGCTTTTTTAATGAAGCTCTCTTCCACATTTCCAGCTATTGAGATGACAACATTTTCCGGTATGTATGTTTCATTCATATATTGGCGAAGCGTATCTCCGGTAAACGTGTCTAATGTTTTCTCCGTCCCTAAAATCGGATAACCAAGCGGATGAGACTCATAAGCAGCCTTACTTAACAAGTCATGGACAATATCATCCGGCGTATCTTCATACATTTTGATTTCCTCATAGACAACATTTTTCTCACGCTTCAGCTCTTCTTCGTCAAAAACGGAGTTGAAAAACATGTCTGCCAGCACGTCAAGTGCGTGATCGGCATGCTCATCTAGTACTTTGGCATAATAACATGTATACTCCTTAGACGTAAACGCATTCACTTGACCTCCAATTCGGTCAAAGCTTTCCGCAATTTCACGTGCTGAACGCGTTTTCGTTCCCTTAAAAAACATATGCTCCAAAAAGTGGGAAACTCCATTGAGTTCAGGCGTTTCATTGCGGGATCCCGTTCCGATCCAAATTCCAATTGCGACTGAGCGAACAGTTGGGATATTTTCTAATACGATTCTTACACCATTTTGACAAGTATATCGTTTTATCAAGCTAGTGCCTCCTATCTCTTTTGAACAGCTTGTTTTTTAATGATTCGCTCTTCACTTAACAAAGTCGAAACATCCCCCAGGCTGTAGCCTTTTTGTTTAATTTCATTCACCAATTGATCGAGAGCCTTTGCCGTCGATTCTGTCGGGTGCATCAGTACCAGAGCTCCAGGATGAATTTTTGTGATGACACGTTCGATTAGTATGTGAGGCTGGGGCTTTTGCCAGTCAATTGTGTCTACACTCCACATAATTGTTCCCATTTTCATCTGTGATGCAATATCGACCACTTCCTGGCGATAACTTCCGCTTGGAGGAGCAAACCATTTACACGTTTCTCCTGTGACTGATTGAATGACATCATTCGTTTTCTGAAGTTCATCTTTTATTTGGTTTTCGCTTATTATTTTCATGTTCGGATGAGAAAAAGAATGGTTTCCGATTTCATGACCGGCAGCAACAATCATTTTGGCCATATCGGGATTGTTCTTTGCCCATCTTCCTTCCAGGAAAAACGTTGCTTTTACATGATGTTTTTTTAATGTTTCTAATATTTGCGGAATATATTCGTTCCCCCACGCTACATTGATAATGAATGACACCATTGGTTTTTCCGGATGTCCTTTATAAATGGGTGTCGGCGGCAAATCCTTCAAATGGACGGTTGGAGGAACCTGTTTATAGATCAGCTTCGATTCATCAAATGATCCGGTTTTTTTCATGTTGTCATAGGAAGCCTTTATATCCACCTTTAAGCCATTATACCCCGGAATAAGTTTCCACACTCTATCAACTTTAGCATTTTCAGGTTCAATTTCATAGTTTTTTGCTTTTTCTTTAATTTGTTCATATAAATCGCTCGTCTCCCTGGCGACAGGCAGTGCTTCAGCTTTTAAATCATTGATATAATAGGATGTGTAAGGGTTTTGAACGGTACCGTATGTTATAACCAATACAACGCTAAAAGCGAACAGCTGAATTGTCATTCCCTTCATTTATGCTTCCCTCCTCTTACTAAAAAATATGTATGGAGGGGACAAGGTAGAACATGGACAAGGGAGAAACGACTGAAAGACAGGGTGCCGCTTTTTGACTCTGCCCGAAGAAGCAAAATGGCCGTAGAGGCTCATCCGTACAGTCTCCGCCTTTTATGCAGTCAAAAAAAGCCGGGATTTCCCGACTTTTTGTTTATTATTGTTGAGCTTCTTTTTGCTCTTTTTGTTCTTTTAGTACTGCTTTACGCGATAAGTTTACACGTCCTTGCTTATCGATTTCCATAACTTTGACTAAAATTTCATCACCGATGGACACAACATCTTCCACTTTGCCTACTCGTTCTTCAGCCAACTCGGAAATATGCACAAGACCATCTTTTCCACTGAATAGTTCAACGAAAGCACCAAACTTTTCAATTCGTTTCACTTTTCCTAAATACATTTGGCCAACTTCCACTTCACGAACAATATCTTCGATAATTTTTTTCGCTTTTTGATTCATCTCTTGGTTGACAGAAGAAATGAAAATCGTACCATCTTGCTCAATATCAATTTTGACGCCGGTTTCTTCAATAATTTTATTGATTTGTTTACCGCTCGGCCCAATGACATCGCGAATTTTATCAGGGTTAATCGTCATCGTTAAAATTTTCGGTGCGTATACAGAAAGTTCTGTTTTTGGCTTATCAATGATCGTTAACATATGCTCTAAAATATGCATACGGCCTTCTTTTGCCTGTTGCAATGCTTCTTCTAAAATTTCGCGGGATAATCCTTCAATTTTGATATCCATTTGAAGGGCTGTTACACCTTTGGATGTACCCGCTACTTTAAAGTCCATATCTCCTAAATGATCTTCCATTCCTTGGATATCTGTTAAGATCGTGTAATGCTCGCCGGATTTCACAAGACCCATCGCAATACCCGCAACTGGTGCTTTAATCGGCACCCCTGCATCCATCATGGCAAGGGTACTTGCACAAATACTTGCTTGAGAAGTGGAACCATTTGATTCTAATACTTCTGATACAAGGCGGATTGTATACGGGAAGTCTTTTTCGGATGGGATTACAGGCTCAAGGGCACGTTCTCCCAACGCACCATGACCGATTTCACGACGGCCAGGTCCTCTCATTGGTCCTGTTTCCCCTACGCTGAATGAAGGAAAATTATAATGATGCATAAAACGTTTAGACTCTTCGATTCCAAGGCCATCCAAAATTTGAACATCACCTAATGCACCTAACGTACAAATGCTGAGCGCCTGGGTTTGTCCCCGTGTGAATAGCCCGGAGCCGTGCGTGCGAGGCAATAATCCAACTTCTGAAGAAAGAGGACGAATTTGGTTTATTTTACGGCCATCCGGACGTACTTTCTCCACGGTAATTAAGCGGCGCACTTCTTCTTTCACCAGCTTAGACAAAATTTCTTTTACTTGTTTTAGAGTGTCTTCGTCCGCTTCTTGTTCTTCAAATTTTCCAACTATATCTTCTTTTACAGCATTAATGGCTTCTTCACGCGCATGTTTTTCCACAACCTGAACAG
The DNA here is from genome assembly GCF_042649685.1 of Bacillus songklensis. Classification (NCBI taxonomy): domain Bacteria; kingdom Bacillati; phylum Bacillota; class Bacilli; order Caryophanales; family Bacillaceae; genus Bacillus; species Bacillus songklensis. Next base: position 18,850 of record NZ_JBHRZT010000020.1, read on the forward strand.
CACGGTTAATATCTTGCTCAGCCATTTCACGGATTTGTGCTTCAAGTTCCTTATCCGTTTCGTATAACCGCACTTTCATTTTTTCACGGCCGACTGCCGCTACAATCTCCTCCTGGAATGCAATTAAACGCTTGATTTCTTCATGCCCAAACATGATTGCTTCAAGCATGATTTCTTCCGGTACTTCATCAGCTCCTGCTTCTACCATGTTAATGGCATCTTTTGTTCCTGCTACGACAAGGTGAATGTCACTTTTCTCCATTTGTTCAACAGACGGGTTAACAACGAATTCATTGTCTACACGACCAACGATTACACCGGCAATCGGACCCTGAAATGGGATATCAGAAATGGAGAGAGCAAGTGATGAGCCAAACATCGCCGCTACCTCGGAGGAGTAGTTTTGATCCACGCTCATTACCACACTAACGACTTGAACTTCGTTTCGGAAACCATCCGCGAATAAAGGACGAATCGGCCGATCGATTAGGCGGCTCGCTAAAATCGCTTTTTCACTCGGTCTTCCCTCACGCTTAATAAATCCACCCGGGATTTTACCAACCGCATAGAGTCTCTCTTCATAGTTTACAGTTAACGGGAAAAAGTCTACACTTTTCGGTTCCTTTGACGCAGTGGCTGTGCTTAATACAACCGTATCTCCGTAACGAATTAATGCAGAACCGTTTGCTTGCTTGGCAAGCTGGCCGACTTCAACCGTCAGCGGGTGGCCTGCTAAATTAATGGAAAATACTTGTTTTTCGTGTTCCATATTCACGAGTGCCCCTCTCTACTATATGTATCTAATCTAAAACAACTATTTGTTATTATGGACAAAATCAGAAATCTATTTCACGTTATGTAAAATGTACATACTAAAAAAGCGGGAAAAATCCCGCTTTTTTACAATTATCGACGTAAACCAAGTTTGTTAATTAACTCACGGTAACGAGTTACGTCTTTATTACGTAAGTAGTTAAGTAAGTTACGACGTTTACCGACCATTTTTAAAAGACCACGACGAGAGTGATGATCCTTTTTGTGAGTACGCAAGTGTTCATTTAGCTTATTGATTTCTTCTGTTAGGACAGCGATTTGAACCTCTGGTGAACCAGTGTCGCTCTCATGAGTTTTGAACTGGCTGATGATTTCGTTTTTACGCTCTTTTGTGATTGCCATCCTATTCACCTCCTTAATTTTAAACCCCGGTTACCTAGCATAGCGTTGGTGAATCGCAATGCCAAGAAACGGTTATCTAACATACATTTGATATCATACTATGTTTATTTTATAAATGCAAGTTTTTTATTTATTTTGTACACTTTTTAGCAATGATTTCCTTAAATTCAAAGAAAAATACGTCTCTGCCTGTTGCTTATCAAAAGAAATTTGGTTAACCAGCTCTTCTATACCGGAGAATTTTCTCTCCGTACGGAGCATTTTGTGCCATTTTACCATCACATCTTGATCATAAATATCTTCCTTAAAGGAAAAAAGGTGAACTTCAATCGTTGGTTTATCCAGATGCTGATGAAAAGTGGGCTTATATCCCACATTACAAACCCCTTCATACCATGTATCGTTTACAAGCATTTCAACGGCGTAAACGCCCACTTTTGGAATCAAATATTGATCGCTCAATTCAATGTTTGCCGTCGGAAAGCCAATGGTTCTTCCCCGTTTGTCACCATGGACGACTTTTCCTTTTACTGTATAATGTCTTCCTAATAAGGAAGGGAGTTCTTCTACTTTTCCTTCTTTCAAACAATCGCGAATAAGTGTGGAACTAACCTTTTCATTATGTTTGCTTGTCAATTTTTCTACTATCGTTTGAGTGAATCGATTCCGTGAATGGAACGGCATGGTTTCCATTGTACCTTTTCCAAGCTTACCGTACGTGTAGTCAAAGCCTGCCACAACATGCTGTATATTTAAACCAATGACATACTGGTCTACAAACTCTTGGGGAAGTAAGCCTGCAAAATCTTTATCAAAATGAATCAAATATAAAATATCGATTCCTAACTCTTCAATTTGCTTTATTTTATCAGGCAGCGGCGTAATCATCTCAACATGCTTGACGTCCCTGCCAAGGACTACTGAAGGATGCGGGTAAAAAGTCATAACGGCGCTCGAGAGACCTTTTTGTTCCGCAATCTTTTTCGCCGTTAAAATAACGTGCTGGTGTCCCAAATGAACCCCGTCAAAATATCCTAACGCCACGACTGAAGGAGACATTGCTTCACGGCTGAAATGATGTGGATGCTGAATTTCGATTGTTACCAAAGTTCCCGTCACCTTTCCTCTTCCCAACAATGAAAGTTAAATCGCTAATACTTTTGTTGGTTTAATTAAGCCTTCCTTTTGTGGATGCTTTTCATAGATGGCTAAACATGTTCCGGTCGAATCAATCATTAAAAATGGGCCTTGCTCTATGTCTATATCCATATCCTCAGGCTTAGGCAGCACTGCGCCATTTTTTACTTTCTCTGCTAATTTATCATTTATTTGCAGTTTCGGCAAATGAAAAAGCGCCTTTTCAATAGGAAGGAGATATTGCTGAATCTCATGCTTTTCCACATATTCTTCAATCTCTTCAAACGTCAGGCAATCATCTAAAGTAAAGGGGCCCGAAGCGGTACGGATTAAATCGGACATATGGGCGGGATAGCCTAGTTTTTCTCCAATCATGACTGCAAGCGTTCTTACATACGTTCCTTTACTGCATGTCACTCGAAAGCGAAACGAAATCGTCTCTCCTTCGAACACTTGCCGCCCATCAAGCAATGTCAGTTCATGAATGGTAATGGCTCTTGTCGGGCGTTCCACTTCTATGCCGGCACGCGCATATTCGTATAGCTTCTTCCCGTTTATTTTTACCGCGGAATACATAGGGGGTGTTTGTTCAATCGTGCCGGTCAGAGATTGCAATACACCTAAAATGTCCTCCTTTGTGATAGGAGACGTTACCGCTTTCTTCTCTACCAATTCACCGGAAGCATCTTCTGTTGTTGTAGAGAAACCGATCGTCACGTCTCCTTCATATGTTTTGGTTGCCGCCGTTAAATATTCCACAATTTTTGTCGCCCTTCCAATACAGATGGGAAGCACACCTGTTACATCCGGATCCAATGTACCCGTGTGTCCTACTTTTTTTGTCCTCAACAGTTTACGTACTTTAAACACACAGTCATGGGATGTGAATCCTTTTGGTTTATTCAGCACTAATACGCCTTCCACTCTGCTGCACTCCTTTTTTATGTATGATGTCATGTATGCTGCGACTTTACAAGATGTATGTACCATGTTCTTTCATAGCTTTCGTTTTTGTTATTTATTTGAAAAGGACCTTTCTCTTAAAACCTGTTTTATCAACAAGTCAACGCGAAAGGTCCTTTTCGGATGGATGATCCTCCTATCCTCAAAGAAAGGATGTAGGGACCATTCCTTTATGTCATTTATTGTTCATCTTGCTCATCATTTTTCTCTTTTTGAATTTCATGGAGCAATGATTCAATACGATTTCCATAGTCGATTGACTCATCAAATTCAAAAATGATTTCAGGTGTTTTACGCAGACGGATACGCTGGCCGATTTCAGATCGAATAAAGCCTTTTGCTTTCGCCAATCCTTTCAACGTATTTTGGCGTTGTTCTTCATCTCCTAACACAGAGATGAACACTTTTGCCTGCTGCAAGTCTCCTGTCACTTGTACGTCCGTTACTGTAACGAAGCCGATGCGAGGGTCTTTAATTTTGCGACTGATGATTTCCCCTAATTCTTTTTTCATCTGTTCGCCAACTCTGGTTGGTCTTAACTTCATCCCTATCACCTCACTTATAACCACTCAAACGATGTCGCCGCACGTTCAATTTCGGGAAAAGAATCAATCATGTTCAACGCTTGCTGCAATTCTTTTTCCGTTGTTTGCCGTGCTGATGAAATGGCTACCATTCCAATCTTGGTGCGTTGCCAGGTATCCTGATAATCCAGTTCTGAGACTGATATATTATAGCGCTGCTTCAACCTCATGATGATTCGCTGAAGAACCGCGCGCTTTTCTTTAAGAGACCCTGCATCATAAATGATGCACTCGCACTCAACATATCCAATCATTTGCGCTCAATTTCTTCCATTACGTACGCTTCAATGATATCTCCTTCTTTAATATCATTGAAGTTTTTAATCGTAATACCACATTCATATCCTTGAGAAACTTCTTTTGCATCATCTTTAAAACGTTTCAGCGCGTCCACTTCACCTTCGAAGATAACGATACCGTCACGAATTAAGCGGATGCTGCTGTCACGAGTAATTTTACCTTCTGTCACATAGCTTCCGGCAATCGTACCAACTTTAGATACTTTAAATGTTGTACGTACTTCGACCTGGCCGATGACTTTCTCCTCGAATTCCGGATCAAGCATCCCTTTCATTGCCGCTTCAATTTCTTCAATTACTTTGTAAATAATGCGGTGTAAACGAATGTCTACCTTTTCGGCCTCCGCTACACGTTTAGCATTTACATCCGGACGGACGTTAAAACCAATCACAATGGCATTGGATGCACTTGCCAGCATAATGTCATACTCCGTAATAGCCCCTACGCCTGTATGGATAATTTTAACGTTTACGCCTTCCACTTCAATTTTTTGTAATGATGCCGCTAATGCCTCGACAGAACCTTGTACATCGGCTTTTACGATCACGTTAAGATCTTTCATTTCACCTTGTTTAATTTTTTCGAATAAATCTTCAAGGCTAACGCGAGATTTCTCGCCGCGCTGCTCTTGTAATTGTTTCTGAGCACGTGATTCACCGATTTGACGGGCTTTTTTCTCATCTTCAAATACCATGAAGCGATCGCCTGCATGTGGTACTTCGTTTAATCCTGTAATTTCAACAGGAGTAGAAGGACCTGCTTCTTTCACACGGCGGCCAAGATCATTAACCATGGCGCGAACACGACCGAATGTGTTACCTACAACGATCGGATCCCCAACGCGCAATGTACCGTTTTGCACTAGTAACGTTGCTACAGAACCGCGTCCTTTATCCAATTGCGCTTCAATTACTGTACCCAACGCACGGCGATTTGGATTTGCTTTAAATTCTTCCACTTCACTCACAAGAAGAATCATCTCAAGCAAGTTATCAATACCTTCACCTGTTAGTGCTGAAAGCGGACAGAAAATAGTGTCGCCTCCCCAAGCTTCCGCAACGATTCCATGTTCCGTTAACTCTTGCATGACACGATCAGGATTAGCCGTTTCTTTATCAATTTTGTTTACCGCCACAATAATTGGCACTTCGGCTGCTTTTGCATGGTTGATCGCCTCAATCGTTTGCGGCATAACGCCGTCATCAGCAGCCACAACAAGGATGGTGATATCTGTTACTTGAGCGCCGCGTGCACGCATTGTCGTAAAGGCTGCGTGACCAGGTGTATCAAGGAACGTAATTTTCTTGCCGTTGACTTCTACTTGATATGCCCCAATATGCTGTGTGATTCCGCCCGCTTCGCCTGCTGTTACCTTTGTATTGCGGATAGAATCAAGAAGCGTTGTTTTACCGTGGTCAACGTGACCCATGATTGTCACAACCGGCGGACGTTCGCGAAGGTCTTTTTCATCATCGATGATTTCAATTGTTTCAAATTCTTGTTCATTGATTACAATCTCTTCTTCTACTTCTACTCCGTACTCGCCTGCAATTAGCTCAATCGCATCTTTGTCAAGCTCTTGGTTGATGGTAGCCATGACACCTAAAAGGAAAAGTTTTTTAATGATTTCAGACGGCTCTTTGCCTAATTTCTTTGCTAATTCTGCAACGGTTAAGCTTTCTGAGAAAGTGATTTTCTCTGGAAGCGGCTTTTCTTTTCGTGGTTGAGGCTGGTGTTGTGTTTGCTGATGCTGAGGTCTTTTGCCCTTTTTATTGTTTCGATTGTTGTTGCCTCTGTTGAAAGGCTTTTTATCGTTAGATGCATTCCCTTTTGCTTGAGGTTTCTTTTTACCGAATTTCTCTTCCCCTGCAGCAGGAACATCTTCTTCTTCATAGCTTTTTAGTGTTTGTTTAACCACACCTTGAGCTGCATTGGAATTCCCTGCTTTTTTCTCTTCTTTATCATTTTTCAAGAAAAAAGAATCCAATTTTTTTACCGCATCCGGCTCAACGGTTGCCATATGATTAGATACTTCTACACCATGTTCTTTTAACTTGTTGATCACATCTTTACTTGAAAGATTATGTTTTTTTGCATATTCGTATACACGAACTTTGCTCATACTTTCACCCCCAAAAAAATTAATCGAGCATTGTCATCATTTTTTTCGAAAATCCTTCATCTACGATCGCAACGACCACACGTGCATCCTTGCCGATTGCCTGCCCAAGTGCATAGCGATCCGGTACTTGTTTGAGAGGGACTTTATAAAACAAACATTTGTCGGATATTTTTTTAATCGTATTAGCCGACGCATCTGCTGACACCAAAACCAATTTGGCTTTGTTTTTCCGCACCTCATTGATAACAAGTTCTTCACCTGAAATGACTTTTCGCGCTCGATTTGCTAGTCCCAAAAAAGATTGCCATTGTTCTTGTGTCATTAGTTCGCCTGTTTCTCCTTTTCCACGAGCTCTAACAGCTGTTCGTAAATCTCATCACTAACCTGAGCACCTAAATGGTTAGCTAAGGTGTTTTTCTTCTTCGCAAGCAAAATGGCATCTTTATCTTTGCTTAAATAAGCGCCGCGACCAGACTTTTTGCCAGTTAAATCTATTGAGACTTCGCCTTCCTTCGAGCGAACGATTCGTACAAGCTCTTTTTTAGGCTTCATTTCTTGTGTAGCCACACACTTGCGCATTGGTACTTTTTTACGATTGTTCACCCGGTTTCACCTCTTATTCGATTTCGTTTTCTATTGTATCGAATACTTCATCTTCTTGCTCAGTCAGGTCTTTTTGTTCGAACATTCTTGGATAAATGCCTTCTTGTTCCGCCTCTGATTCACTCTTAATATCAATTTTCCAGCCTGTTAATTTCGCCGCTAAACGAGCATTTTGTCCTTTTTTACCGATTGCCAATGACAACTGATAATCCGGTACAATAACAGTTGTTGCCTTTTCTCCCTCATCCACAATGACATCGAGCACTTTGGAAGGACTTAATGCATTCGCCACGAATTCGACCGGATCTTTTGACCAGCGAACAATGTCAATCTTTTCGCCTTTCAATTCGTTAACAACTGCTTGAACACGCTGGCCTTTCGGCCCAACACATGCACCTACCGGATCTACATCTGCCAAATCAGAATGAACGGAGATTTTCGAACGGTCCCCAGCTTCACGTGATACAGACTTGATTTCTACTGTACCGTCGTAAATTTCCGGCACTTCTTTTTCGAATAAACGTTTTAAAAGACCTGGATGTGTTCTGGACACATAAATTTGCGGCCCTTTTGTCGTTCTTTCTACTTTTGTAATGTATACTTTAATGCGGTCATGCGGCTTATATTGTTCGTTTGGCATTTGCTCGTTTAATGGAAGCAGCGCCTCGATTTTCCCTAAGCTTACATAAATGAAACGTGAATCCTGACGTTGCACAATTCCCGTCATAATATCTTCTTCACGGTCAGCAAACTCGGAATAAATAACACCGCGCTCCGCTTCACGCACGCGCTGAGTCACAACTTGTTTCGCTGTTTGCGCTGCAATACGGCCGAAATCTTTTGGTGTTACCTCGATTTCCACAATGTCATCTACTTGGTAGTTCGGATTGATTCTTTGTGCTTCCTCCACCGAGATTTCCAATCTTGGATCAAACACTTCGTCTACTACATCTTTACGTGCAAACACACGCATGGTTCCTTTTTCTAAATTCAAGTCAACTCGCACGTTTTGTGCCTGGTTGAAATTTCGTTTATAAGCAGAAATTAACGCTGCTTCAATGGCCTCAATAATGACTTCCTTACCAATGCCTTTTTCTCTTTCCAATAAATCCAGGGCATCGAGTAATTCGCTGCTCATATTTATTCCCCCTTTATGTACTTGATTAAGCTTAGAAAACGACCGCCAGCCTTGCAAGGGCTATTTTCTCATAAGGAATTTCAATCGTCTTCTTTCGCGTTTTGATTTTGATTGTAATAGTGATAGTTTGCCCATCAAAAGCCGTGAGCTCGCCTTCAAACTCTTTTTCTCCACCAATTGGTTCATATGTTTTTATGTATACATTCTTGCCAATTGAACGCTCGAAGTCCACTTGCTTTTTTAACGGACGTTCAGCACCAGGCGATGATACTTCTAAAAAATAATTGTGCGGAACCGGGTCATGTTCGTCCATTTTTTCACTAAGACGCTCACTTACCAGGGCACATTCGTCAATATCAATTCCTGTTTCTGAATCAATAAATACGCGCAAGAACCAATCTTTACCTTCTTTTACGTATTCAATATCTACAAGCTCCAAATTCATATCATTTAAAATAGGTGTCACTAATCCTTCAACAATCTCTGTTACTTTACTCATTGTATTCCTCCTTTTAACGACACCCCATATGCCCTTTTTGATAAAAATTCCCTGCCAAATGAGCAGGGAAACATATTAAACGATAACAATAGGAAAGAGTGGGTTTCCCCACTCTTTGGCTTCGTCATTCTTAGCATTTCCATAATTACTATAACATACTCATCCTTTTTATGCAAATTAGAATAACGATAGCTGGTTCTGATCAGGCAAGGATTCCAGGCAGCCATGGTTATCTAAATACTCGAGAATCGTTTTTGAAACCTTACCGCGTTGCTGCAAGTCCTCTTTTGATAAGAACTCTCCTTCTTCCCTTGCTTTTACGATGTTTAATGCCGCATTTGTTCCAAGACCCGGGATGGAATTGAATGGCGGAATCAAGGAGTTGCCATCAATGATAAAGTCTGTTGCACTTGAACGATACAAATCAACTTTCTGGAACGAAAAACCACGCTCACACATTTCAAGAGCCAGCTCCAGAACCGTAAGCAAACTTTTCTCCTTTGGTGAGGCATCAAGGCCTTTTCCGTTAATTTCTTCGATTTTGGCACGAATGGCTGTAGAACCTTTCACCATCGTATCTATATCGAAATCATCTGCACGTACCGTAAAATAAGAAGCGTAATAAAGGAGCGGATGATGCACTTTAAAATACGCAATACGTACAGCCATCAATACATACGCAGCAGCATGGGCTTTCGGGAACATGTATTTAATTTTCTTACAAGAATCTATATACCAATCCGGTACACCATTTTTAATCATTTCCTCTTCAAACTCAGGAGATAACCCTTTCCCTTTACGTACCGACTCCATGATTTTAAAGGCAAGGGACGGCTCAAGTCCCTGGTAAATCAAGTACACCATGATGTCATCACGACATCCGATTACTTCGGACAGTGTACATGTACCATTCTGAATAAGCTCCTGCGCATTTCCCAGCCATACGTCCGTTCCATGCGACAATCCGGAAATTTGCACAAGCTCCGAGAAGGTCGTTGGCTTTGTATCTTCTAACATTTGGCGAACAAACCGAGTCCCAAACTCTGGAATACCGAGCGTTCCGGTTTTACACATAATTTGCTCTTCCGTTACACCGAGTGATTCGGTACCACTGAAAATTTTCATCACTTCCGGATCATCGGTCGGGATCGTTTTTGGATCGATTCCGCTTAAGTCCTGAAGCATGCGAATAACGGTCGGATCATCGTGTCCGAGAATATCAAGCTTTAATAAGTTATCATGAATGGAGTGGAAATCAAAGTGCGTCGTTCTCCATTCTGCGCCAGTCGCATCTGCCGGATATTGAATAGGGGAAAAATCAAAAATATCCATGTAGTCCGGTACAACGATAATTCCACCCGGGTGCTGGCCCGTTGTCCGTTTAACGCCCGTACACCCCGCTACGAGGCGATCCACTTCCGCTCCCCGTAAATGAAGGTTATGGTCACCTGCATAACCTTTTACGTAGCCGTACGCTGTTTTTTCCGCTACTGTACCAATCGTACCTGCTCGATATACATTATCTTCTCCGAACAACACCTTTGTATAGTTATGGGCACGCGGCTGGTATTCACCTGAGAAGTTAAGGTCGATATCAGGAACTTTGTCCCCTTTGAATCCAAGGAATGTTTCAAATGGAATATCATGTCCATCTTTTTTATAAGCCGTACCGCAATTTGGACAGTCTTTATCCGGCAAATCGAACCCTGAGCCGACCGAACCGTCATTAAAGAATTCAGAGTGCTTGCACGCTGGGCAAATATAATGCGGCGGCAGCGGATTGACTTCTGTAATCTCGGTCATCGTGGCAACAAAGGAAGAACCGACCGATCCGCGGGAACCGACCAGATATCCGTCATCGAGTGATTTTTTTACAAGTTTATGGGAGATTAAGTAAATAACGGCAAATCCATGACCGATGATACTTTTCAGCTCTTTTTCAAGTCGTGCTTCCACGATTTCCGGGAGAGGATCACCGTAAATACTTTTTGCCATTGCATAGCTCATTTGACGCATTTCTTCATCCGCGCCCTCGATTTTTGGCGTATATAAATCATCTTTAATCGGTTTGACTTCTTCAATCATTTCAGCTATTTTTTGTGTGTTTGCCACAACAATCTCTTTTGCTTTCTCTTCCCCCAAAAATGAAAAACACTCCAACATTTCATCTGTCGTTCTAAAGTGCACATCCGGGAGTTTATGGCGATTGAGCGGATTGGCCCCGCCTTGTGAGCTAACTAAAATTTTGCGGTAAATCTTGTCTTCTGGGTTTAAGTAGTGAACATTTCCTGTCGCCACCACCGGCTTGTCTAATTTTTCCCCAAGCTTAACAATATTCGTAATAATCTCGCGCAGCGCTTGCTTATCCCGTACAAGTTCCAGCTCAATTAAGTGCTCATAATTAGCAGGAGGCTGTACTTCGATATAATCGTAAAACTCCGCTGTTTGTTCCACTTCCTCAGGCGATTTTTGCATCATGCCCTCAAACACTTCACCTTTGTCGCAAGCCGTTCCAACTAAAAGTCCGTCACGAAGTTTGACAAGCTTTGAACGAGGGATGCGCGGTACACGATAGAAATAATCAATATGAGAAATTGAAACAAGTTTGAATAAATTTTTCAACCCCGTTTCGTTTTTCGCCAAGATTGTCACATGATAAGGTCTTGCACGCTGATATGCATTTCCTTGTCCCATATAATCATTGAACTGGTCATGAGAAGTGATTTCACGTTCCATTGCGTCTTTTAGCATTTTGACAAGCAAGTAACCAGTCGCTTCCGCATCATAAATGGCACGGTGATGCTGTGTTAATTCAACATCAAACTTTTTCGCCAATGTATTTAAACGATGATTTTTCATTTCTGGATATAAAAAGCGGGCTAATTCCAGCGTATCAATGACAGGGTTGGCAGCTTTATCCATGCCTATCTTTTGCAGTCCTACATTTAAAAAACCCATATCAAAGCTTGCGTTGTGAGCTACGAGGATATCGTCACCAATCCAATCATGAAATTTGCGCAGCACTTCTGCTACTTCCGGAGCGTTTTGCACCATATCATCTGTTATGCCCGTTAATTCAATTGTCGTTGCTGACAGCGGATGATGCGGGTTAGCAAACGATTCAAAGCGATCAATAATTTCTCCTTCTTTTACTTTCACTGCAGCCAATTCGATAATCGTATCGTAGACCGCTGACAATCCCGTTGTTTCCACGTCAAATACAACATACGTTGCATCGGCCAAATTTCGTTTCGTTGGATTATAGGCAATCGGAACACCGTCATCCACTAAATTGACCTCAATACCGTATAACACTTTGATTCCATTTTTCTTGGCAGCCGAATACGCTTCTGGAAATGATTGAACCACCGCATGATCGGTTACGGCAACCGCTGAATGTCCCCATTTTTTAGCCTGGCCAATCAGCTTGCTGACGGAAGTTACCGCATCCATTTGGCTCATCGGCGTATGCAAATGAAGCTCGACGCGCTTTTCGCCTTCAGGCGCGGTATCTTCGCGTTCGTCCGGTTTAATTTCATTCACATCGTTGGCAATCATTACTAGATCTCTTACAAACGTATCATTTTGCACACTGCCGCGAACCTTTAGCCACATTCCCTTTTTAACCGCATTCAATAACGGAATGTCTTCTTTATCACGGGAAAACATTTTGACCATAATAGAGTTCGTATAATCGGTAATTTTAAAAGTCAATAATGTTCGACCGCTTCGCAGCTCTCTCGTTTCCGCGTCAAACACATATCCTTGTACCGAAATTCTCTTTTCCTCATCAAAAATAGAATCGATTCGTACCGCTTCGTCTTTGATTAAATAACCGATTGTAAGCGGACCTGACAGTTCAGCAGCTGATTCTCCCGCTTTTTCTTGCTCTTTCGCCTGTATTTCTGTAATAGCGGCTAATACTTTTTCTTGATCTTCTTGTTTTTTTCTTTCCACAAATTGATTGTAGGCTTCTTCGGAATGAACGACTTCTGTTACAAGCTGCAGGGCAGGAAACCCGTATGCACAATATTGATCAATGATTAGTTGTCCATATTTTCTCTTAATGGCTTGGGCTTCTGTATCAATTCTTGTTTGCAGCTGCAATTTTATGCCATTAAGAGTAGGCATTTGATCCTTCAGTAAAGCATGCAGCATCGGAGAAATGCCTTGCAACTCCATCACACAGTGCTGCCAATATGCCTGTATATCTTCTTCACGGCATTCCTTTACAGGTGTTCTGATTGAAAACGATACATTCGCAATGTGGGAGAATTTAGTTCGAAGTCTCGTTAGAAATAACTCATAAACCGAAAAAGGCAGGATTTGTTTTAACACAAACTGAAAATGCCACTGCTTCTGTTCTCTATGAATCACGAGCTTTTCAATTCCCGCTTGTTCAAAGTAAGGCATCATTTCATCACTCGTCAATTCAAGCTGTTGGAGCAGAAGCTGAAATCGTTCTTTTTGTTCACGCGTTAAGCCTTCCATAAGTCTCCCTCCCCAAAAAAATCTTTTTAAATGAAACATTAAAACTTCCTGAAATCATGATAAAGGCTGCTTCAATGAAATGAACCGTCAATGAAACCTTTCATTCACTCGATTTCACACGACGGTTCACTCTCTCTTATTGTTATTTCACTTCTAATAAGGACGATAACGTATTAGTCAGTTCATCAACAGATACTTCCATTGATTCCCCTGTATTGCGTACTTTTACCTCTACGATACCTTCAGCAGCACGTTTACCGATTGTAACACGAACCGGAATTCCAATCAAATCAGAGTCGGCGAATTTAACGCCCGGACGTTCCGCTCGGTCATCCATCAACACTTCATAGCCTTTTCCTAATAAATCTTTATAAAGCTTTTCTCCCAATTCTTTTTGCTCTTCACTTTTCATATTAATTGGAATTAAATGAATATGATAAGGAGCAACAGCAACAGGCCATACAAGACCGTTTTCATCATTGAATTGTTCCGCAATCGCTGCAACTGTACGGGAAACACCAATTCCGTAACAGCCCATGATCATTGGCTGGGTACGTCCGTTTTCATCCAGGTACGTCGCCTCCAGCGCTTCACTATACTTTGTACCAAGTTTGAATACGTGACCTACTTCAATACCTTTAGCAAATTTGATGACACCTTGTCCATCCGGAGATGGATCGCCTTCTTGAATGAAGCGGATATCCGTATAGACAGCATGGAAGTCACGATCGGGGTTTACATTTTTATAATGATATCCCGCCTCGTTAGCTCCTGCCACAGCGTTGACCATTGCCTGCACTGCATGATCGGCAACAATCTCAACTTTCTCTGAAACAGAAATAGGACCTAAAAAGCCCACTTCGCAGCCCATGATTTCTTTTGTTTCTTCCACACTTGCAAGTTCCACCACTGATGCTTCAAAGTAATTTTTCACCTTAATATCATTCACTTCGTGATCACCGCGAACAAGCACAAGAACAAAGCGGTCATCGACTTTGAACAATAGGGACTTAATGCATTTTGATGCTTCTACATTTAAGAAAGCAGATACTTCTTCAATCGATTTTTGTGTCGGTGTTTCAACTTTTTCCAACGTTTCCGCAGGAACATTTTCCTTATTATACGTTGCGGTGACAGCTGCCATTTCAATGTTGGCTGCATATGAAGACGTATCGGAATAGGCGATTGTGTCTTCCCCTACATCCGAAAGCACCATGAATTCATGCGTATCCTTACCGCCTATCGCTCCCGAGTCAGCAATAACGGCACGGAAGTCCAAGCCGCAGCGTTCAAAAATACGGCTGTACGCCTCGTACATTTTGTTATACGTATCATCCAAGCTCTCTTTTGAGGCGTGGAATGAATACGCATCCTTCATGACAAACTCGCGCCCGCGTAACAATCCAAATCGAGGGCGTTTTTCATCACGGAATTTTGTTTGAATTTGGTATAAATTTAACGGAAGACGCTTATATGACTTGACCTCATCACGCACTAGGCTCGTAATGACTTCCTCATGTGTCGGCCCTAATGCAAACTCACGGTTATGACGGTCTCTCATTCTCATCAATTCAGGACCATATGAGTACCAGCGGCCGGACTCTTGCCATAATTCTGCTTGCTGCAAAGCAGGCATCAACAACTCTACAGAACCTGCGCGGTCCATTTCCTCACGTACAATCTGTTCTACTTTGCGAAGAACACGATAACCAAGCGGTAAAAAGCTGTAAATACCGCTTGCATTTTGACGCATGAAGCCGGCACGAAGCAACAATTGATGGCTCTTAAGCTCAGCATCAGCCGGCACTTCGCGTAATGTTGGAATTAAATTAGAACTTTGTCTCATTTATGTGCACCTCTTCAACTCTCCAAATATCTCTCTGTTACATTGTTTAAGTAAGGTAATTGCTTCACATTCATTTTGAATGATGCATAGAAAAAATCAAGCTTTTTTTATTTCTGCCATATTAAAGTTTATTATTGATTTTTGGCTCATTGGTGCGAAATGGCTGATTTCCACCAATGAGCCGATCATACAGCCCTCTACACGGCTCTTTAACAAGTCCCTTCATTTTATCCCCCATTAACGGGCAGTAAAATCCCCGCTGATGGAAGTTTCCTTTATAAGAAGAAACGCTGAATATCATTCCATGTTACAACAAGCATCAGCAGCATTAATAAAGCAAAACCGATGAAATGAACCATTCCTTCCTTTTGACGGTCAATCGGTTTGCCGCGAACTGCCTCAACTGCAAAGAACGTCAAGCGTCCCCCATCAAGTGCCGGAACCGGCAGCAAATTAACAATTCCAAGATTAATACTTAATACCGCAGCCCATTTCATTAAATAATAAATGCCGGATTGAGCTACTTGCTCGGTCGAAACATAAATTCCTACAGGACCAGAAAGCATATCGATCGAGAATTGACCAGTAATCAACTTCCCTAGCCCTACCACGATTTCTTTGGACCAAGTATACGTTTCAAGTGCTCCATTTTTCACTGCTCCAAAGAACGACTTCTCCATTGGCGGATAAACACCGATTAAGCCGATCGTTTGTTCTCCCACTTTTTTCTCTTCAGGGGTAACAGAGATGTCCAATGTTTCGTTATCTCTTGTTACAGTAAAAATTAGTTCTTCATTCGGATGGTTTTGAATGGTCTCAACTACTTTTTTCCATGAATGAACACTTTCACCGTCAATTGCCTGTACAATATCTCCTTGTCTTAAGCCTGCTTCAATAGCAGAGCCGTTTTTTGTCAATTGACCGATAATGGGCTTATCTACGGTGTAGCCTTGCATAAGGCCAATCACCAAAAAGATAAAAAAGGCAAGGACGAAGTTCATCAGCGGACCTGCAAAGATGGCCATTGTCCGCTGCCCTAACGTTTTAGAAGCAAACTGGCGGTTATAAGGAGCGATTTGGGTTTCCTCACCATCCATGATGAAAAAAGATTCCTCGCTCACTTCAAAACGCTGGAGGCGTTCATCTTCATCAGCCTCATATCCTGAAATATACATTTGATGCTCTAAATCCGCTTGTTCAACTTCTATGATTTTTGCATCCGGATATTGCTCTTTGCAATTAATAATCACTCTATTTACTTGTCCTTCTTTATTAAACAAGAGACCTACCATTTGCCCTGGCTTCACATCAATCATTTCCGGGTCTTCACCCGCCATTCGCACAAATCCCCCAAGCGGCAAAAGGCGAATCGTATAGACCGTTTCGTTTTTGCGGAATGAAAAGATTTTCGGTCCAAATCCAATGGCAAACTCCCGGCATAAAATACCAGCTCGTTTAGCAAATACTAAATGCCCCAATTCATGAAAAAATACGAGAGCACCAAAGATGACAATAAATGCAATAACTGTATCCAACGGGCGTTACCCCCTTTTTAAGATTAGAGATTTAACAAAATCTCTTGTTTTTGAATCTACCTCTTTAATTGTATCCAAGCAAGGATTTTGAACGATAGTATGGCTTTCCAACGCTTCCTGCAGTACATCCTCGATTTGTAAAAAGGTTAATTTCTCTTTTAAAAACGCATCTACAGCTTCTTCGTTTGCTGCATTCAAAACAGTAGGCATGGTCCCTCCCTGCTTTCCGGCTTCAAATGCAAAGGCTAAGCAGCGAAAACGCTCAAAATCCATTCTTGAAAAATGCAGCGTGCCTATTTCCCATAAATTCAAACGTTTTGTTTGCGGAAACGCCATGCGTTCTGGATACGTTAAAGCATATTGGATGGGCACTCTCATATCAGGGGTTCCCAGTTGGGCAATCACACTTGTGTCCTGAAATTCCACCATAGAATGAATGATGCTTTCTTTATGTAATACAACGTCTATTTTTTCGTATGGCATTTGAAATAACCAGTGTGCTTCGATGACTTCCAATCCCTTATTCATCATCGTTGCCGAGTCGATGGTAATTTTAGCTCCCATTGACCAATTCGGATGGTTGAGTGCCTGCGAAACTGTTACACCTTCTAACTCTTCCCGCCGTTTATCACGAAAACTTCCACCGGAAGCAGTTAAAATGATACGTTCAATCGCCTTTTCTCGTTCCCCCTGCAAACATTGATAAATGGCAGAATGTTCACTGTCTACAGGCAAAATGGAAACTTCGTATTTTGACGCGGTTTCCATCACGATATGGCCAGCGGTTACAAGCGTCTCCTTATTGGCTAAGGCGATCGTTTTCCCAAGCTTAATAGCTTCAAGCGTCGGAACTAATCCCACACTCCCAACGACTGCCGTGACGACTATATCGGCATCTGGATGGGAAACCACTTCTATTAATCCCTCTTCGTCATATACAAAACTAATATGGTCAAACTCCAAATTTAATGCATCTCTATCTTCTTTTTTTAAAACAGAAACGACCTTCGGCGAAAACTCTTTGATAATCTTTTTAGCTTCCTCGATATTTTGTCCAATAGACATGGATACTAACTGAAACTGTTCAGGGTGCAATCGAATAACATCCAATGTTTGCTGTCCAATGGACCCTGTGGCACCTAATAAAGCAATACGTTTCAATCTCTTTCACTCCTATTAACATTCAGCGACTTTAAAACATCATCAAGAAATACAGAATAGGCCACACAAACAGTAAACTGTCGAAGCGATCTAAAATACCGCCGTGTCCAGGTAAGATTCTCCCTGAGTCTTTGACCCCGTAATGACGTTTGAAGGCTGATTCAACTAAATCCCCCACTTGTCCAAATACAGATAGCACAACTGCTATAATCAGCAGTTGTATGATGGACTCTTCGACCGGGGCGAACAGTTGGAATATAACGGCAACTAAAATGGCACATCCCACACCACCAAGAGAACCTTCTATTGTTTTATTGGGACTAATCTCAGGCCAAAGTTTGTTTTTTCCCATAGCGCGGCCGATAAAATAAGCACCAGAGTCAGTCGCCCAAATGATAAACAGAGCAAAAAACACATAGACCAGACCAATCTGACGTATTTCAATGAAATAGTAAAAACCCATTCCGACATAAATGGTGGCCAGCATAACGAAGGCCGCGTCATCAAACGTAAACTTATTTTTAATCAATACTGTATACGTGAGCAGCAGCAATACCGCAAATAGAGCGATTTCCACCTTGTAATCGCTAAACATGATTAAGACTGAATCACTTCTTCTCGGAATAAGAAAAACCCATAAAAGGACAAGACTTAAAAAGCCAGGAAAAGAAAATAAATCAATTTTTTTCATCCTCAACAGCTCAAGGACTCCTATCGTTCCGAGGAGATAAACAAGCAAAGTAAACGGTAGTCTACCGTAAAAAACAATTGGTAAAAAGACCGCTGCCGCGACGACAGCCGTTATAATCCTTTGTTTCATCTTCTATTCAACATCCTTTTATCCGGCTCTAAGAGGCGGTAAACATTTGTTTTTTCAAGTGGAGATAACCGCCCGTAAGAGCCGATTAGTTCAACTAACTATCAATAGGCAACAAGACTCCCTACTAATAGAAGTTTCACTTTATATCCCTCCAAAACGACGACCTCTGTTTTGAAAATCTTCAATCGCTTCCACAAAGTCCTCTTCTCCAAAATCCGGCCATAAGGTATCTGTGAACCAAAACTCTGTATAAGCCAGCTGCCAAAGCATAAAGTTACTTAATCTCAGTTCGCCGCTCGTGCGAATTAAAAGATCCGGATCAGGCAGCTCCTTGCTCATTAAATAGGACGAGAAGCAATCTTCATTGATATCATCGAGCTTAAGATTATTTTGCTCATAATCGGCTATTATTTTTTTTATGCCTTCTACCATTTCGTAACGGCTTCCATAATTCAAGGCAAAATTTAAAATCAAGCCGGTATTATTCTTTGTTTCGTTCATTGCCTTTTCTACGGCACGCAGTGTGTGAGACGGAAGCTCATCTTTATTTCCCATGATACGCACTTGAACATTTTCTTCAATGAGTTCAGGCAGAAATGTTCCTAAAAATTCCTCCGGCAGCTTCATAAGAAAATCGACCTCCATTTTCGGCCTTTTCCAGTTCTCTGTCGAAAATGCGTATAGAGTCAATGCTTTCACGCCAAGTTCGTTCGCCACTTTTGTGATACGGCGAACAACTTTCATGCCCTCATGATGTCCCATTATTCTAGGAAGGGAGCGTTTTTGGGCCCAGCGCCCGTTTCCATCCATAATGATGGCGATATGATTGGGAATTTCGTAATTAAGCAATTCTTTTTTTCTGTCGCTTAAAGGCCTCTCACCTATTTGTTCCTCTTTCTTCCAACGTTGAAATTTTTTTAGCATCTAAAGGTCCCCCGTTATGCAACTATCGTAAATTCAGAAAAAGATTCCTTCAACACACAGGACGTGCTTACGAAGACTCGGGATTTACAGAATGCATCATCAAAGACGCTCCCGCAAGATGCCTAGGGCTGCGGCGTTCCTGACAGGACGTCGCATTCTTAGCCTTCGACCTTTAACTATCCGTTATGTGATGAGCATCGTTCTTTTTCTTACTTTACATTATTAACAAAAAAACCCCCTGTAAACAATAGAGGGTCTTTTACATAATATTTTACAGTGAAAAAGATTAAACTTCCATGATTTCTTTTTCTTTATCTTTTGTAATGCTGTCGATTTTCGCAATATGCTCGTCAGTCAGCTTTTGCACATCTTCACCGTAGCCTTTAACATCATCTGCCGTAATTTCACCGTTTTTCTCTAATTTTTTCAAATCATCGTTTGCATCACGACGGATGTTACGAACAGCTACTTTTGCATCTTCAGAATACTTTTTAACAACTTTCACAAGCTCACGGCGGCGTTCTTCTGTTAACGCTGGAATGGCAATGCGGATAACTGAGCCGTCATTTGTAGGATTAAGGCCAAGGTCAGATTTTAAGATTGCCTTTTCAACTTCGCCTAATTGAGACTTATCGTAAGGCTGAACCACTAATAAGCGAGCTTCAGGAACGCTGATCGATGCTAATTGGTTAATTGGAGTTGGAGCACCGTAATAATCAACTGTTACCCTTTCAAGTAAAGATGGATTAGCACGACCGGCACGCACTGTTGATAATTCACGTGTATATGCTTTGATCGCTTTTTCCATTTTTTCTTTTGCGCTTTGTAATACTTGTTTTGGCATGTTTATTTCCCCCTTACAATTGTTCCGATATTTTCGCCTAAAACAGCGCGTTTAATGTTTCCTTCTTCCATAATGGAGAAGACAATTAAAGGAATATGATTATCCATACATAATGAAGAAGCTGTAGAATCCATGACAGCCAACCCTTCTTTTAATACATCAATATAAGATAATGAGTCGTATTTCACTGCATCAGGCACTTTAGCCGGGTCAGCGTTGTAAACGCCGTCTACATTATTTTTCGCCATTAAAATCACATCGGCTTCAATTTCCGCGGCACGAAGAGCCGCAGTTGTATCCGTAGAAAAATAAGGATTCCCTGTACCAGCCGCAAAAATGACCACGCGTTTTTTCTCCAAATGACGAATTGCTTTGCGTCTTATGTATGGCTCTGCTACCTGGCGCATTTCAATCGATGTTTGCACGCGAGATTCCACACCGAAATTCTCTAAGCTGTCTTGAAGAGCCAATGAGTTCATGACTGTTGCGAGCATTCCCATATAGTCCGCTGTTGCACGATCCATACCCATTTCACTGCCGATTTTGCCGCGCCAAATGTTACCGCCGCCTACAACAACTGCTACTTCAACGCCAAGCTCTTGAATCTCCTTTACTTGCTTTGCGATTGATTTAATGATTTCCGGATTGATTCCAAAGCCTTGTTTTCCCGCTAGCGCTTCCCCGCTCAGCTTTAACACGATTCGTTTGTACTTAGCATTACTCATGAATAAACCTCCATCGTCATGAATGCAAAACGCATTTTTTCAAAAACAGGGAACACATGGTCAAACACTGTGTTCCCTGTTTTATTAAGCTATGTTAGTCTTATTTTTTAACCTGGCTCATTACTTCTTCAGCGAAGTTGTCTTGACGTTTTTCGATACCTTCACCTACTTCGTAACGAACGAAAGTTTTAACAGTTGCGCCTTTAGATTCAACGAATTGACGAACTTTTTGGTCTGGGTTTTTAACGAAAGATTGGTCTAGTAAGCAAATGTCTTCGAAGAATTTGCTTAAACGGCCTTCTACCATTTTCGCAACGATGTTTTCAGGTTTACCTTCGTTAAGAGCTTGTTGAGTTAATACTTCACGCTCACGCTGTGTTTCTTCTGCAGAAACTTGGTCACGGGAAACGTATTTAGGGTTGATTGCTGCGATATGCATTGATACATCTTTAGCAGCGGCTTCATCAGTTGTACCTTCTAGTACAGTTAATACTGCGATACGGCCGCCCATGTGTAAGTAAGCGCCAAATGCATCAGCATCTGTTTTTGATAGAATTTCGAAGCGACGAAGAGATAACTTCTCACCAATTTTTGCGATTGCGTTGTTGATGTGCTCTTGAACAGTTGAACCGTTGTCCATTTTTTGTTCTAACGCTTCTTCAACAGTAGCAGGCTTGTGTGCTAAAAGATGAGCAGCTAATTCTTTTGTTAATTGTACGAAACCTTCGTTTTTCGCAACGAAGTCGGTCTCAGAGTTTACTTCCAAGATAACAGCGTCGTTGCCGGAAACTTCGATAACCGCTAAACCTTCCGCAGCGATACGGTCAGCTTTTTTTGCAGCTTTTGCGATACCTTTTTCACGAAGGTAGTCAATAGCTTTTTCCATGTCACCGTTAGTTTCAGTTAATGCTTTTTTGCAATCCATCATACCAGCGCCAGTTTTTTCACGTAACTCTTTTACCATTTGTGCAGTAATTGCCATGTTTAAGTTCCTCCTTAGTGGATTATGTATATAAAAGTGATGAATCTTTCTTAAAAAAAGGTGATAAAAGGCTATCCCCTCTTATCACCTTTCGTTCATTAAGCAGTAGTTGTTTCAGTTGCTGCTGTTTCTTCACCTTGTTTAGCTTCCAAAATTGCATCGGCGATTTTAGAAGTTAAAAGCTTAACAGCGCGGA
The DNA here is from genome assembly GCF_042649685.1 of Bacillus songklensis. NCBI lineage: Bacteria > Bacillati > Bacillota > Bacilli > Caryophanales > Bacillaceae > Bacillus > Bacillus songklensis. Next base: position 40,896 of record NZ_JBHRZT010000020.1, read on the forward strand.
TTGCATCATCGTTTGCAGGGATAACATAATCGATTTCGTCTGGATCGCAGTTTGTATCAACGATACCAACGATAGGAATGTTTAATTTTTTCGCTTCAGCCACTGCAATGCGCTCTTTGCGAGGGTCGATGATGAATAATGCATCTGGAAGCTGCTTCATATCTTTGATACCGCCTAAGAACTTCTCAAGACGCTCTAATTCTTTCTTAAGCTGAACAACTTCTTTTTTAGGTAAAACATCAAAAGTGCCGTCTTCTTGCATTTTTTCAATGTCTTTTAGACGTTTGATACGCTTTTGAATGGTTTCGAAGTTTGTTAAAGTACCACCTAACCAGCGTTGGTTTACAAAGTACATACCTGAACGCTCAGCTTCTTCTTTAACAGAATCTTGAGCTTGTTTTTTCGTACCAACGAAAAGCATAGTGCCGTTGTTAGCAGCGAGCTCTTTTACGAAGTTGTACGCTTCTTCTACTTTTTTCACAGTTTTTTGAAGGTCAATGATGTAGATACCATTGCGCTCTGTGAAAATGTATTTTTTCATTTTTGGGTTCCAACGGCGTGTTTGGTGACCGAAGTGAACACCAGCTTCAAGTAATTGTTTCATTGAAATTACTGACATGATTCTTCCTCCTAAAATGGTTTTGATTATCCTCCGCTCATTTCATTTTCAGCCAAGACTGCACAGGCAGCACCGTTGTCTGAATCCATGAACGTGTGTATTAACACCATGAACAAATATAGCATACTCAAAATTCACAAGCAAGTTAAAATTAACGATTCTTGTTGAAAACAAGCAATAATTCGATTTCTGTTTTCCCTCTATGTAAATATTTAGCAATTTCTTCTATTGTTAAACCTTCTTTTTGCAACGAAATGGCCATTTTTTTTATTTGCTGTGGTGTGAGGTCTTTAATGTTTATTTGTTCCAAAAGCAAATGATCATTTTCTTGAATCTTGTTATTCCGAATAAGCGGCCGGCCGTGATTGGCCTCCGATTGATTTTCCTGCACCTGTGCTCTCAACAAATGCTGAAAATCTTGATCTGTCGGTATACTCACATCTTCAAAGGCCGATCTTTCCTTTTCGGGTGTTTTTTTTATTTTCAGTTTTGGGGATTGACTCCGTTTTATTTGTTGAAATTTTTGAATGAATTCATCATTTTGTTCTTTCATTTCCATCAAATAAGATGAAACAACCTCTTCTATTTCCTTCATCATCGCCGATTGTTTTTGTTCCATTTCTTTTAAGCGTGAAAGGCGTGTATACAAGACGACGATAGATAAAAGAGATAAACCGTGTAACACAAAACTGCCAATCAGGATCCATGCCAACATGTTTTTACCCTCTTACAATTGATCTTCCTTACATGATTTTCCCTAAAATGTTCCGCATTTTAAACAATGCCTTTGAATGAATTTGAGAGATGCGGGAAGTCGACAATCCAAGTACTTGTCCAATCTCTGTAAAAGTCAATTCCTCTTTATAAAACAGAGAAATAACGAGCTGTTCTTTTTCATTTAATTGGTTGATCACCTCAATGAGCTCACGATACAACTCTTCTCTTAATATGTCTTCTTCTGGTGTTAACGTTTTCTCATCCTTCAACGAGAAGGATTGGTTTTCATGGTCTTCCAAATCCTTGGGCTGCTCTTCCATGGACAATATATTTGCAAAAAAACCTTCATTCATCGTTTGAATGACTTCATCTTCCGACAAACCCAACTCTCCTGCAATCTCTTTTGTTGTCACACTTCGCAAATATTTCTGCTCTAATCGCTCTGAAGCGGCTTCGATTTTTTTTGCTTTTTCTCTCGCGCTTCTTGACAGCCAATCTTCTTTACGCAACCCGTCTAAAATCGCGCCGCGTATTCGAAATGAAGCATATGTATCAAACTTTAGTTCTCGTTCATGGTCGAATTTTTCAAGTGCATCGTATAATCCGACTAACCCTAGGCTGACTAAATCGTCCCGATTTACGCTTTTAGGTAACCCAACCGAAATTCGCTGAACATGATAATGGACAAGCGGCATGTATGTTTGAACTAATGCGTTGCCTGCATGAGAATCGCGTGAGTGTATCCATTTTTGCCAATATTGTTGTTCATCAGTCGTTGACATACGTGACATAAACTCTCTCCTTCCTCATGCTGACGAATGATGGCTTCCGCCTTAACCATTTCTTATTATAACAAACGATCGTTTGTTGAATAAGCACAGATTTGATTTCTTGATAATTATAGTTCCATCGACCCGCGATTTACTGTACGTATTTGCAACATCCCTGTTTTCGGGTTAAATTCAATGGTACGGCCGTTATTGCCCCCCACGTCTTTTGCTACAAGGGGGATACCCTGCTTTTTCAATTCTTGCTCCACCGCTTCTACGTTTCGGGGTCCTATTCTCATGAAGTCATTCGATGAAGTGAATTGAAACATTTGGGCTCCCCCCGCCATTTTTGCCTTCAAGTGACGTTTTTGGGCTCCCATTTTCAACAAATGGCGGATGAGAACTACAACGCCGGTGTCCGCATACTTTGCTTCATTTATCGTACCCGTTTTAGCCAAAGTTGAATCCGGAAGCATCACATGCACCAATCCGGCAAGTTCGCCCGGCAAATCATAGATGATTACCCCGACGCAAGAACCCAATCCTGATGTTCGAATAAGATTAGGCGCTTTTACAACGCCCATCTCCGCGATTCCCACCTTTACGACTTGTATACGATTATCCATGGTCAGCAACTCCTAGTGCTGAAAAAATGGCAGTAAACGAATCAGGATCCGGAATAAGCAAAAAATGGCCCTTAAAGGAGGCAGTGCATTCTTCATCGTCATACATTACCGTATCAATCATAATCGCGTAATCACTTGTATGGGACACTTCCACCAATCCATTGCCGATAACAGCCCCGGCCATATCGATACAAAGACTTGGAATTGATGGCATCATCTGAAGATTCGTGAAATCGGAAAGAGAAGATAAATAAGAGCCGGCCAAAATATTTCCAATCTCCTTCAATGCCGACAAAGCAAGATTTGAAAAAGGAGGAGCCAAAAATGAAACGGTTCGATCTTGCATGATTTCCTGAACAAAACGATCCGCTTCTTCTAAGGGTAAAATGACAAACATACTGCCCGGCACATCTCCCGTTATACGGAAAAATATACTGACCACCACATGTTCGACCCCTCCTGCCACTTCCATCATTTCATTGAAACTAATAATTTTCACATCCGGTACTTTCATATCAATACGACGATTTAATAACCGGGAAAGGGCAGTAGCAGAATGGCCCGCTCCTATATTGCCGATCTCCTTCAACACATCGAGATGGGTTGAGTTTAAAGGATGAAATAGTGTCATTCTTATCCCTTCTATCATCTATTATTCTTTTATCTCCGCAATCTCCAGTACTTGTGATAAATTCAATAAGATTAGCAAGCGGCGGTCAATTTTAATGACCCCTTTTAAATAATCTGCCTCAATCCCACCGACTACTTCCGGAGGAGGTTCAATCATTGCTGAATCGATGTCAATCACATCATTTGCCGCATCTACAACCAGACCGACTTCCATGTCTTGCAACGCTACGATAATAATACGGGTATTCTCATTATAGGAAATGCTCCCTAAATGAAAACGCGTCCGCAAATCAATAATGGGAGTAACGACGCCCCTTAGGTTAATGACTCCCTTTACATAAGGAGCGGTCCTTGGCACGCGCGTAATATGCTGTAGTTTTTCAATAGAACGCACATCATTGACCGGAATGCAATATTCTTCATCGTTTAATTGAAACACAATCACTTTCATCTCCATACACTCTCTCCCTTTCTCTTCGAATAGAATTTAGCTAGTTGGTCATGTAATAGAACCAGTGATGTCATACTCCCGACTCGTTGATGTGAACGGTTTTTGGCATACACTCAGCACGAGCCGAAAGTTTACGACTTAAATACCGCCCCGCTATTTAATTAAAGCGTTACAATCCACAATCAGGGCTACTTGGCCATCGCCTAAAATCGTAGCGCCCGAAATGGCAAACACACTATTTAAATAGTTTCCTAGCGATTTTAAGACTACTTCCTGCTGCCCAATGAAAGAATCAACAACAAGCCCTGCCATTTTTTCACCCTTTCGGACAATGACAACAGAATGATAACTCTCTTCTTCAGCCAATGCTGGTACTTCAAATATTTCTTTTAAATAAACTAGCGGCACAATTTTCCCGCGGAAATCGATGACTTTCTGATTATGGGCATGTAAAATATCCTCTTTTCTAACAATGGCTGTCTCAATAATCGATGAAAGAGGGATAGCGTACTTTTCCTGAACTATCTCAACCAGAAGAACGGAAATAATGGATAATGTCAGCGGAAGCTGAATAGAGAAAACGGATCCTGCTCCTTCTATAGAATCGATCGAAACAGATCCCCCAAGTGATTCAATCGTATTTTTCACAACATCTAACCCAACACCGCGTCCTGATACGTCTGAAATTTTATCCGCAGTTGAAAAACCTGATGAAAAAATGAGTTCGTATACTTGTTTATTGGAAAGAGAAGAAGCTGCTTGTTCAGTAACAATTCCATTTTTGATTGCTTTTTTCAATACTTTTTCACGGCTAATTCCCGCTCCGTCATCTTCTAAATCAATAAATACATGGTTTCCGCTGTGATAAGCTTTTAGGAGGACCGTTCCTTCCTCCTGTTTTCCTTGATTGCGGCGTACTTCAGGTGTTTCAATGCCGTGATCAATCGCATTTCGCAGTAAATGGACAAGCGGATCACCAATCTCGTCAATGACCGTGCGATCAAGTTCCGTTTCTGCACCGATAATTTCAAGATGAATCTGCTTTCCTAAATCCCGGGCGAGTTGGCGCACCATACGCGGAAAGCGATTAAAAACGGTTTCCACTGGCACCATCCGCATATTTAAAATGATATTTTGCAGATCCCCTGATATGCGCGACATTCTCTCAACCGTTTCATGGAGCTCATTGTTGTCTAACTCTTTTGAAATTTGTTCTAAACGGCCCCGATCGATAACAAGCTCTTCAAACAAATTCATGAGAATATCCAGGCGCTCGATATTCACACGGATCGTTTTTTGAGAATGCTGTGCTTTGACACTTGTTTGTTCAGACTTTGCAGCAGCATTTTTCTCAGAAGAAGGTTCTCGCACATTTTGCCGGGATGAAGCAGTTGATGAAATTTGTTCTTCATTTAGGGTTTCAGCAACTGGCAGCTCGATGGTTTTTATCTCTATACTTGCAACCTCTGAAACTTTCATAATACGCTGTCTCACTTCATCTCTGTCTGCTTGGGTCACAACGCTTACTGTAAAAGAAGAATCAAACTGTTCCTCTTCCAACTTTTGAGTATCAGGGACAGATTTAATGACTTCCCCAATCTGTTCGATCACTTCAAAGACCATATATACACGCGCAGCTTTTAATAGACAGTCATCATTTAGTGTGACCGTAACCTCGTACGGGTAAAAACCTTTTTCTTTTGATTGAACAAGAACGGTAGTTTCAAACTCATCATATTCGATGGTCTGGACATCTAGTAAACTACGTGTTGTCTCCGCCGCTGCAGCTACTGGCGATGGAGTGTCGGGAGCATAACCGTTCTCAATCATTTTCAGCTGGGCGACTACCTGGGCTACATCTCTCGTTCCGTCCCCGCCGCTTGCAATGGATTGGACCATCGCTTCTAAATCGTCTACAGATTGAAATACGACATCCAGTACTCCCGTTGTGACGGAAATCTGTTTATTTCGGATTCCATCTAACACATTTTCCATCTGATGAGTCAAACTAGCCAAATCTTCATAACCCATCGTTGCAGACATCCCTTTTAATGTATGGGCTGAACGAAAAATTTCATTAACAATTGTTAAATCTTCCGGATTTTTCTCAAGTTCTAATAACTGATCATTGATATTCTGGAGATGCTCTTTACTTTCTTCAATAAACACTTCTAAGTATTGTGCCATTTCCATTTGGCTTAGACCCCCTAAGTCTGTAAATATTGAGAAATCGTATTTGATATGAAAGTAAGCGGTTGAACCTCATCTACTAAGCCCGTACCAATCGCAGATTTAGGCATTCCATATACAATGGATGTTTCTTCAGATTCAGCAATTGCAACCGTGTTGCCAACTGATTTTAAAGTTTTAAGCCCTTCTGTTCCATCAGCTCCCATTCCGGTTAATATCACGGCTATTTTTTTATAATCCTTTAATTGACTGATTGATTCAAATAACACATCCACTGATGGGCGATGTCCTTTTCGCGGTTCCGATTCATTCAGATGTGCTGTCAGCGCTGTACCCATTTTTCGCACAGTCAAATGATAGCCGCCGGGCGCTATATAGGCTGTATCTCTTTGAAAAATCTCTCCATCCTCCGCTTCTTTAACGTTCAAATCTGACAGAGAATTTAGGCGGCTGGCCAATGATTTCGTGAAACCCGGAGGCATATGCTGCACAATTAAAATCGGTGCACCCAATCCTTTTGGCAAGTGCGTCAAAACTTCCTGCAATGCTTTTGGGCCGCCGGTTGACGTTCCGATACACACAATACTTTTGGCCACTTTCACTGGAATAACCCTGTTATCACTAGATGGATATAGTTCTATACTACTATTTTTATCAGACAAAAAACTAGTAGTCTGAGAAAAACTAAGACTTTCATCCATTCTGAAGGCATGTAAATTCGCCTTACTTGCTAACACCACTTTTTTAACCAGCTGTTCTTTTACTTTATGTAAATCCAATGATATGGCACCGGAGGGCTTGGCAATAAAATCCACGGCACCATATTGCATTGCCAATACCGTATTATAAGCTCCCCCGTATGTTGTGCTTGATAACATGACAACAGGAATCGGATTTGTTTTCATGATGCGCTTCAACGTTTCAAGTCCATTCATCACTGGCATTTCGACATCTAATGTCACTACATCAGGATGGAGCTCTTCTATTTTCTTTAAAGCGTCTTGTCCGTTTCTGGCTGTACCGATAACTTGTATACGATCGTCCTCTTCAAGAAAATCCATAATCAATTTACGCATAAAAGCAGAATCATCCACTATCAGAACATTTATTTTTTTCACCCAAACACACTCCTACCTTTCAAGGAAATGTTTTCGTAACCTCTCAATAAAGCTTAGCGGTTTTGTTTCTGGAAGTTTCACTGATGTATTTAAAAGGTAGCGGCTCGTAACATCGCCAATTGCTTTGCTTGCTGCGCTTTTAGGATCAAATAAGATAAAAGGGACCTGTCTAACAACGGCACGGCCAACCGATTTATCATCCGGTATGACCCCGAGCAAGTGAGATTCCTTATGTAAAAAGCGTTTGATGACACTATTCAACCGTTCATAAACCGATATCCCTTCTTGATAGGAATCCGCTTTATTAATGACAAGTGAATGTTTTACGGAAATATCATTCATGCTTAAAAACTTTATCGCTGCATAAGCGTCCGTTATGGAAGTAGGTTCAGGAGTGGTAATAATCACAATTTCGTTTACAGCTTTCAAAAACTGTACCATTCCTTCTGACATACCCGCTCCCATATCAAAAATAACATAATCATACGATTGAAGAATGGTACTGAACTCAGTGATTAACCGTTCTACTCTTTCCGATGATAATTCAAAGATAGAAGCAATCCCGGTCCCCCCGGCGATATAAGATAAATCGCCAGGCCCTTTCTGAATAACCTTATGAATCGGCAGTTGTTTTTCAAACATATCAACAAGGGTATGAGAGGTGGATAGCCCCATTAAAATATCAATATTGCCCATTCCTATATCCATATCACATAGTAACACGCCGTAGCCTTTTTTAGATAACCGCAAGGAGAAATTCAACGAAAAATTGGATTTTCCAACCCCGCCTTTCCCGCTTAGAACCGCAATGGCTTTCGCATCCCTTTGTTGTTGTAGATGTTGAAGCTGCATACGCAGTGATTCAGCTTGATCTTTCATTCTCATCCTACATTTCTCCAAACATTAAATTCACAATTTGCTCCTGTGAGGCTTCTGCTAGATCATCCGGTACATTTTGCCCGTTCGTCATATAACCGACTCCTTTTTCGTATGCAAAAATCATATTCAGAATCGCTCCATATGTGGAAGTCTCATCAAGCTTTGTAAAAATGAAGGCATCGATTGGAGCGGACGAGAACTGCTCACAAATGGCTTTCATATCCTGCATTTTCGTTGTTAAAGATAAAACAAGAAATGTGCAAATCTCCTCATCTACAGAAAACATTTCTTTCAACTCTTCTACATATTGCTGTTCTTTAAAATTCCGTCCCGCTGTATCAATTAAAACGACATCGCAGTGTGCAAGAGAGTGGATAGCCGCTTGAACATCTTCTTTGCTATAGCAAACTTCGATCGGTACATTTAAGATATTGGCATATGTTTTCAACTGATCGATAGCCGAAATCCGATATGTATCAGTTGTAATGAAAGCCACCTTTTTTTGATACTGTATCATGCATTTGGCTGCAATTTTAGCTAACGTCGTTGTTTTTCCCACTCCTGTCGGGCCTATTACATTAATATATTTTTTGGTGAAGTCAATTCCCCCGAATGGCTCAATGGGAGAAAGCTTTTCAAACATCCATTTTTTCGTCCAGTTAATGAGGTCCTCTTCCGTAGCACTCGCTTTGTTTAAATAATAAAACTCCAATAAAGCCGGAACGATACGATCGATGATGTTTTGATCGATTTCTTGCAATTGCAGCTTTTTGATGATTTGATCCACCCTTACAGGAAGCTTAGTATTCACTGAATGTTTCATGATTGTCAATTGTTCCAGCATTTTTTTTAAATCATTGATTTCGTGGACAATCTCATCATTACTTTTTTGCACGGGAGGATGTAAAGGGAGAGAAGCGGACCGCTGCTCCTTCGGCCGCTTCTTCTCAACCGTTGCTGGCCGCGAATCAACAGCAGCAATCACCTCCATGCTTTTTTTCCTGAAGAGACCAAACAGGCCGCCCGTCTGCACAACTCTCGAATTTAAGATCACAGCATCATTGCCAAGCTCTTTCCGAATCATGCTCATTGCTTCAGGCATAGATGAAGCCATATATTTTTTCACCTTCATTCGATGTTCACCACTCCTACGCTTTGTACTTCAACATTTGATTCCAATTCGTTATAAGATAAAACGGGTACTTGCGGCAAATGTCTTTCAATTAATTGCCTTACATACATTCGAACAGCAGGCGAGCATAACAAAACGGGTGTTTGCTCAAGCATGGACATTTGTTCCGCTTGCTGGGCAATGTTTTCAATGATCGCTTGAGAAGTTTGCGGATCTAAAGATAAATAATTTCCATGCTCTGTTTGCTGTACACCTTCTGCCAGCGCTTTTTCAATACGCCCTGATAGGGTCATTACTTTTAATGATTCACCTTCCACTGTATACTGGTTCGTGATTTGGCGGGCCAGCCCTTGACGTACATACTCTGTCAACAAGTCTGTATCAGATGTCATTTTTCCAAAATCAGCAAGCGTTTCAAAGATGACCGGCAAATTTCGGATTGACACTTTTTCCTTTAATAAATTTGCTAACACCTTTTGAACCTCTCCTATGGAAAGCGGATTCGGTGTCACTTCCTCCACTAAAATCGGGTACGAGTCTTTTAGATGATCGATCAATTGCTTCGTCTCTTGTCGTCCGAGCAGTTCATGGGCATTTAATTTAATAACTTCCGTAATATGGGTAGATACAACAGAAGGCGGATCTACGACCGTGTATCCAAACATTTCAGCTTGTTCTTTGATGGCTTCACTGATCCATTTGGCCGGCATACCAAATGCAGGTTCGATTGTGTCAATTCCATCCAATGAATCGTCTTCAATTCCCGGACTGATGGCTAAATAATGGTCTAGAAGCAGCTCGCCCCTTGCCATTTCGTTTCCTTTTATTTTTAAACGGTACTCGTTTGGTTGCAGTTGAATGTTATCGCGTATACGGACAACGGGAATCACAATTCCAAGCTCAAGGGCAAGCTGACGGCGAATCATGACGATTCGATCTAACAAATCGCCCCCCTGGTTCGTATCTGCAAGAGGAATTAATCCGTAGCCAAATTCAAACTCAATCGGATCTACACTCAATAAGTTAACGACACTTTCAGGGCTTTTCATCTCATCGGCTTGTGATTCTTCTTCTTCAAAAATCCCCTGGGCTTGCGCTTCTGTTGTTTGTGCACGGGAAATATAATATCCTCCTCCTGCTAAGAGGAAAGCGATCGGCAGTGTAATAATATCGTTGATCGGTGTTATGAGACCTAAAGCGGCAATTGTTCCACCCGTCACATACAACATGGTAGGGAAAGAAAAAAGCTGCCCCGTAATATCTTGACTTAAATTTCCATTCGATGCAGCCCTTGTCACGATAATCCCGGTGGCCGTTGAAATCATGAGCGCCGGAATTTGGCTAACAAGCCCATCCCCGACAGTTAACAAAGTAAACTTTTGGGATGCTTCCCCAATAGACATCCCCATTTGCAGCATGCCGATGATAATGCCAAAGATAATATTGATAATGGTGATGATGATTCCTGCAATCGCATCTCCTTTTACAAATTTACTCGCACCGTCCATCGCTCCATAAAAGTCTGCTTCCCGCTGAATTTTTTCTCTTCGTTCAATGGCTTGCTGTTCTGAAATCATCCCTGCATTTAAATCGGCATCAATACTCATTTGTTTACCGGGCATTGCATCGAGCGTGAAGCGTGCAGCCACTTCGGACACACGCTCTGCCCCTTTTGTAATGACAATAAATTGAATGATAATCAAAATTAAGAACACGACAAATCCCACAAGCGGCTTTCCGCCAATTACAAAATGTCCGAACGTCTCAACGACTCCCCCGCCTTCACCCGTTCCCAGAATAGAACGAGTAGTCGATACATTTAATCCAAGGCGAAATAATGTCAAAATGAGCAACAAAGAAGGAAACACAGAAAGCTCAAGCGGCTCTTTCATGTTCATGGATACTAATAAAACTAAAAGGGCAAGAGATATATTGATCATGATCAAAAAACTAAGCAACCATGTTGGAAGGGGAATAACAAGCATAACAATAATAAGAACAACACCTAAAATAACGGGCAAATCTCTTGCTGACATTCACTATTCTCTCCTTACTATAAAGAAAACTTGGCTAACGCCAAGCCTTTAGGCGCCGGCGATCGCCTAGTTGCACTTATGCAGTTAAGAAAGATGGATCTTTCTTAACTTTTATTTTTGATTCGATAAACGTAGGCTAAAATTTCCGCCACCGCTTTAAAGAATTCTTCCGGAATCGGGTCCCCTATATCTGTTTGTTCATATAACGCTCTTGCGAGAGGACGGTTTTCTACCATGACAATGTCATGATTTTGAGCAACGCTTTTAATTTTTTGGGCTAAATGATCAACCCCCATCGCTATGACGAAAGGTGCATCCATTTTTCCCTCATCATATTTAAGAGCTATGGCATAATGGGTTGGGTTTGTGATCACGACATCTGCCTTAGGTACTTCTTGCATCATTCGTGACATTGCCATTTCTCGTTGTCTTTGTTTGATTTTCGATTTGATCTGAGGATCTCCCTCGATGTTCTTATATTCATCTTTAATGTCTTGCTTTGACATACGGATGCTTTTTTCAAAATCATACTTTTGATACAAATAATCAAAAAGAGATAAGAAAAGCAAAACAATAGAGGCCGCTATCCCCATTTGAAACACGAGCTTTGCAAGCACAACAAGGCTGTCCATCAGCCCTTTTTGTGAAAGTAAGAGTACTTCGCTCCGGTTTGTCCATAAAATAGCGAACGTGACCGTTCCCACCAATGTAATTTTCAAAATGGATTTCAACAATTCCACAAGGGCGCGAATCGAAAAGATTCGTTTAACTCCATGAATGGGATTAATTTTATTTAAATTCGGTTTTAATGTTTCAGTAGAAAATAAAAAACCGATTTGTATATAATTTGTTGCAATTCCACCTATTAACGCAACCAACATAATAGGTCCAACTGCAACTGCAATCTCCGGCAATAAGTCAAACAAGATGGACATAATATTCTCTTCTGTCACATCAAGCAATAGGTAATGTTCATAACTATGTGTGATAAGATGCATAAACTGTTTTAATAAAGATTTCGCTCCAAATGAGAAATACAAAAAAATAAGCAAGAGAACAAGCGCTGTACTAACATCCTGGCTTTTGGCTACCTGCCCTTTTTTTCGAGACTCCTGTCTCTTTTTCGGGGTCGCTTTTTCTGTTTTTTCACCAGCAAAAAATTGTAGATCTAAGCGTAACATCAACAACGCTATCCTCCTAAAATGTTCATTAACGCTCTCATGGCATAAAGCATTTGCTCAAAAATACGTTGAACAACCATAAACATGCTGCCCATTGCTACAATCAGCAACACAAATGAGATGATGATCTTAACAGGAAAACCTACCACAAAAATATTTAACTGCGGAACAGTACGTGCAATAATGCCTAATGCAACATCGACTAAAAAAATTGAACCGACGATAGGAAGAGACATTTGGACCGCAATCAAAAACATTGTCGTAAAGGTCTTGGTAACGAGCTGAACGAAAGACTCTTCCCCCAGGGCAATTGACAGATCCTCTATTTTAATAACTTGATAGCTATGATAAATTCCATCTATTAAAAGATGGTGCCCGTCAATGGAGAGTAGAAACAGCAATGACAATATATTCAAATATTGTCCTAACAGCGGGCTTTGCCCCCCTGTTTGGGGATCAATCACACTGGCGATGGCAAATCCCATCTGAAAATCGATAAGCCCTCCTGCTATTTGAATGCCCATCATCACCATATAAGCGATTAACCCAAGTGTTAAGCCCACGATACATTCTTTTAAAACAAGCAAAATAAACTCATCATTGATTTCAATTTCAGGCACTTTCATCGTGGATAAAAGAATGAACGATAATATAACAGACAAACCGACTTTATGGGAAGTTGGGATGTTTCGATATGAGAATACAGGTACCGTTACAAAAAAAGATGCAATACGAACCAAAACAAGCAAAAAAGCCGGGAAATATGAAAGTAAATCGTTCATTGTCATCCTACATAATGATGAAGATTCGCTAGTATATCATGGGTAAATGTTAGTATTCTCGATAACATCCACGGACCAAAAAAAACGATGCCTAAAAACACGGCCACAATCTTTGGGACAAAAGCTAACGTCTGTTCTTGAATTTGGGTAGTTGCCTGAAAGATACTGACAATTAAACCCACGGCGAGTGCCAGTAATAAAAGCGGACCACACACGATTAAAATCGTGTAGATCCCTTTTTCTGCTAATGATATTACAAATTCACTATTCATTTCTCTCACCTATTGAAAGCTTAACAGTAAAGATTTAATGACTAAATTCCATCCGTCTACCAATACGAACAACAATATTTTAAAAGGCAAGGCAATCATCACAGGCGGAAGCATCATCATCCCCATGGACATTAACACGCTTGCTACAATCATATCAATCACTAAAAACGGAATAAAAATCATAAATCCAATTTGAAAAGCTGTTTTCATTTCACTAATTGCGTATGCCGGAACAAGGGCAGTTAACGGAATATCCTTCACCGATTCGGGTTTTGGTGCATTTGTATATTCCAAAAACAGAGCTAAATCCTTTTGACGTGTATTTTTGCTCATAAACTCCTTCATTGGTACGGCTGCTTTTTCATATGCCTCTTCTAACGTGATCTTTTCTTCGAATAAAGGCTCCAGCGCTTCTTTATGCACTTGCGAAAATACCGGTGCCATAATAAAAAAAGTTAAGAATAAAGACAAACCTATAATGACCTGGTTAGGCGGCATTTGCTGTGTCCCTAATGAAGTTCGAACAAAAGACAAGACAATGACAATTCGGGTAAAACATGTTGTTAAGATTAAAATGCTTGGAGCAAGTGAAAGAACCGTTAAAAGTAAAAGTAACTTAACAGAGGTTGACACATTTGCAGGGTCACTTGCATTGAAAATTTCCATAAACTCATTCATTGCCTCGGTCGGTCCTTTCAAGTTCATTCATTAAAGCGTTACGTTCCTTGGAGATTTCCCTCGTTTTCTCTTTCAGTACTTGTACAAAATCCCCCTTGGCTGTTTCAGTTTGATTTTTCCTTTTATCGAATAGTCCAGGAAAAATCACTTTAAAATCACCTTGTAATTGATTTGATTCACTCAGCGACCGCAACAGCCGCTCTTTTTCCTGTTCATCCTGCACCTCTGTCAATAGCTGGACAGATTCCCCTACTCCCAGTACTAAAACCCGTTCCCCAATTTTAATGATTTGGACGGAACGATGGCTGCCCAAAGAAGTTCCTCCTAAATTTTGAATGACGCGATTCGCTTGAAACAAGCGGTTTCGCTTATTCAATATTTTCAGAAGAGCATACAATAAACCCAATACAAATAGAAAAGCGGAGAACATTTTAACAAAATCCCATACTGAGACGATGCTCCCAGACTCGCTATTTGCAGTGTTCTCTTCGTCTGGCTCAGTCTTGGTTGTTTCTTTACATTTTTCAGGATGATCAATACATTCTTTGACAGATAGCGGCGATTGCTCCGCCAACACCCTGGTTTGCGGAGCAATCACTAAAATGAATGACAGGATGAGATATACAACCATTCTTTGCAGCAAAGTTTCTGTCACTCTCTTCTTATGAATTTAGGCCAACGTTTTTGAAATAGCTTCTAATACTCGGTCTGCCTGGAACGGCTTTACAATAAAGTCTTTCGCACCTGCTTGGATCGCATCGATAACCATCGCTTGCTGCCCCATGGCTGAACACATAATAACCTTCGCAGCCGGATTCATTTTTTTTATTTCTTTCAACGCCGTAATTCCATCCATTTCCGGCATCGTGATATCCATTGTTACCAAATCCGGCTGGTGTTCCTTGTATTTTTCAATCGCTTGCATGCCGTCCGCTGCTTCAGCAACAACTTCGTAACCGTTTTTCGTTAAAATATCTTTAATCATCATGCGCATAAACGCTGCATCATCCACGATTAAAATACGTTTTGACATTCTATTGTCCCCCTCTTATATATGTTAACGCAACTTATTAATACGATCTTTTTGGCTGACAATGTCCGTTACTCGAACTCCGAAGTTTTCTTCAATGACCACTACTTCGCCTTTGGCAATCAGCTTATTGTTTAATAAAATATCAACAGGCTCACCTGCTAATTTATCCAATTCAATAATGGAACCCGATGAAAGTTCTAAAATTTCTTTTACTGTTCTTTTTGTTCTGCCGAGTTCCACCGTCACCTGAAGAGGAATATCCAATAACATATCTAAATTTCGTATTTCCTGTTCAGGTAATGAAGTATTGTCAAAACTAGAAAACGCCGCTGGGTGTACATCTACAGGATAAGACGGCCGGTTAATATGCTGTGGTCCCTGAGCCGCCTGAAGTGTTGGCTGTCTTGGCGGCTCCGCATTGTTATAAACCGGCGGAGCCGTTTGGGACGCCTCTTGTCCCATGCGGTAAGGCATTTGCGGTTCTGACGGCCTTTCTTGTTTAGGAAACGGATCATAATTCACTGTTGGATCATTGCCAGGCTGCGCATTCACGCTAGGGTTGAGCAAATCATCTACCAGTTGTTTGGCGAAAGGCAGCGGCAATAACTGCATTAAGTCAGAATCAATCAAATCTCCAATTTTCAAGCGAAAGGATACTTGCACTAAAATATCATCAGGCGGTATTTTTTCTGTTCCCTCACCTTCAAGGAGATTAAGCAGTTCCAAGCTTGGCGGAGAAATATCAACTTTTTTGTTAAAGACCGTTGACATGGAGGTAGCGGCAGAACCCATCATTTGATTCATCGCTTCTTGAACGGCACTAAGTTGAATTTCACCCATCAGTTCGGAAGCATTTCTCCCATCTCCCCCAAGCATTAAATCGGCAATAACAGCGGCATCGCTTTGTTTAATGACAAGGAGATTGGCTCCGGAAAAACCCGTTGTATATTTTACTTCAATCGCAACATACGGCTTTGGAAAGGCCGAAGCCAAATCGTTGCGTAAAACAAGTTCCACCTTTGGAGTTGTAATTTCCACTTTTTGATTCAGTAAGGTAGAAAGAGCCGTTGCGGAACTCCCAAATGAAATATTTCCTATTTCCCCAAGGGCATCTTTTTCCATTTCAGAAAAATAATCATCCACCGGGGGCACGTCTGTCTCCCTTGAGGTTAAATCCTCATCAAGTGCACTTCCTCTTAACAGCGCATCAATTTCATCTTGTGAAAGCATGTTGTCACTCATTATCGCTGTCCCCCCCTTTTACTTCGTCCAAAATTTGAACCGAAAGCTTTCTCTTTACTTTTCCTGGCTGTGCTTTAAATTTAGGAATATCCCCAATTTTTATTGTTAAAGGCCGATCGACGGCTTGATTCAATCGAATTACATCTCCAATATCTAACATCAAAAATTCTTGAACAGAAATGTCAGCTGAACCAAGCTCTGCAATAATAGGTAAATCAGCAACTTGAATTTTCTTTTGTAACATTTCCAATTCATACGGCGCCGGTTCTTTTTTCGTTGACTGCATCCAATAATGCATAGAAAGCTTGGGCATGATTGACTCTAGCACAACATGCGGGATACAAATGTTAATCATACCTGTTGTTTCAGCAATTTGTGTATTTAAGGCAATGACCACGACGGTTTCATTCGGTGAAATCATTTGTAAGAATTGTGGATTGATTTCAAATTCAGATAATAAAGGATTAACATCAATGATTCCGGACCAAGCTTCTTGAAAACTATCGAGAGCCCGATCAAATAGATTACTTAACAGTTTTGTTTCGATTTCCGTTAAACTTTCAATTTTATTGATGCTTTCTCCACGGCCGCCGAGTATACGGTCTAACATTGCATATGCTATATTGGGATTCACTTCCATAATGACACGCCCATCAAGCGGCGGCATTTCAATCACATTTAATACAGTCATCTTGGGAACAGACCGGATAAACTCTTCATATGGGATTTGATCGGCCGAAGCCACCGTTATTTGTACAACCGTACGCAGCCTTGCCGATAAAACGGTTGATAACATGCGCGCAAAGTTTTCATGAATGCGCGTTAAACTTCTAATTTGGTCTTTTGAAAAACGTAGTGCCCGCTTAAAATCGTAAGTCTTCACTTTTCGCTCTTGTTCTTCACTTTTCAGCTGTTCTGCATTCATTTCCCCTGTTGATAGTGCAGACAACAAAGCATCGATTTCACTTTGCGATAATACTTCGCCAGCCAACATCCTCACCTCCTCAAAGCATCATGATCATTACTGCAGCATTTTGGAGGTTGTATACACTTTTACAACTTGTCCTTCTTGCATGAGTTCATTAATTTTGATTTTCAGTCTTTCTTCCAATTCCATAATTCCTTTTTTACCCTGGAATTGCTCCGCTTTCATATCGGACAATTCTTTAATAATGATGTCACGAACTTGAAAGTCGCGCATTTCCAATTCTTTTTTCGCATCTTTGCTGTCCGTTTGGATCGTAAAGGACATGCGAATGAATTGGTTGCTAAGTAAATTCGTCGTGATTTCCTCTATTTTGACAGTTGACTCCACCACTTCTTTGGCACTTGGCTCTTTCGTCTCATCAACACTAGTAAATTTTAATACGACGATGACAGCCACAGCCCCGACAAGGGTTAGAGCCAATAACATAATGAGCATAATATTGACTAGCTTATTTTTAAACAAAAGACTACCCCTCCACGCTATCTTGCAATCCTAATACATTTATTTTGCGATAATAAGATGTAATAAGATTGTTCACTTCTTCTGTTGACTCGCGAACAACGAATTTTTTCCCGTTCGTTAACGTGATCGTCGTGTCGGGAAATGATTCAACTTGCTCAATATAAAGGGCATTTAACATAAACGGTTTTCCATTCAGTCGCGTCAATGTAACCATGTTTTATAGGAACTCAGGGAGATTCACTCTCCCTGAGCATTTACCTCCTTTAGCCTATTAAACTATCGTTTCAGGTTTACAAGTTCCTCTAAAATTTGATCGGACGTTGTAATGATGCGTGTATTGGCCTGAAAACCGCGCTGTGCCACAATCATTTCCGTAAATTCTTCCGAAAGGTCCACGTTGGACATTTCAAGTGTGCCGGCTACGATACTGCCCGCTCCGTCTGAACCCGGAATATCAAGCTCGGCTAATTCTAATCCATCACTATCCGTATCTGGAGAACCGGAGTTAGCGGTATTTTTAAACAGATTTTGTCCAATTTTCTCTAAACCATCATTATTTGAGAATTTAGCTACCCTTATAACACCGGCCGTTTTTAAATTGCCATCTTTGTCTACATAATTTACCGTACCGTCTGAACCAATGCTAAAACTCTTAGCATCTGTTGGAACTTTTATTTTACCAACCTTATTAGAAGCTGTGTTTGAAGAGTTATTATTGATAGTATAAGCTTCTCCCATCAAATAGTACCCATCGGCATTTACTATGTCACCATTTTTATCAAGATAGAAGTTTCCTGCACGAGTAAACATCGGATTATTTACGGTGGTGCCACTTCCAGGATCATTTCCAAGCACAAAAAAACCATCCCCCGAAATAGATAAATCCAATGTTCTGCCAGTCGTTTGCAAGCTCCCCTGCGTATGCACTGTATCAATCGTTCCCATTTGGGCTCCCAAACCAACTTGCTTCGGGTTCACACCGCCTCGTCCATTTCCCGGTGCACTTGCCCCTGAAATTTGTTGGCTCACCATATCTTTAAAAGTCGTTCTTCCTTTTTTGAATCCATATGTGTTGACATTTGAAATATTATTGCCGATAACATCCAGCTTCACCTGGAAGTTTTTCATTCCGCTGATTCCTGAATACATGGATCGTAACATAATCGCTTTCTCCCTTCGTTATGACGGCTGCTTCAGTCAGTCTGCAGCCTAAGCCTCCTTATATAAGGTCCGGCTTATTCAATGACTATTGTCCCATTGATATTTGTAAAAATTTGAGATTTTGTCTCATCTCGATTCATGGCTGTTACAATCGTGTTGTTTTTGGCACTTACAATGAGCGCCACATCTTTCATTAAAACGAGCGAGTCATTCACTCCCTTTTTTCTTGCTTCCATTACCTTTTCCTCAAGCTCATTCCATTCGTTATCCCCAATTTGTATATCACGTTCATTCATTCTCTCCCTGGCATGCTTGCTGATTTTCAGCTCTGTTTTTTGCATTTCGGAACAAAACTGGTCTTTGAACGAGTGGTTAGAGATTCCTACATTTTTCTTGATGGAAGGTCTGGGAATCGGAGTTGTGTGAAAGCTATGAGCAATTCGTCTATCCACCAACACACCACCTTTAGTGTCATTGACTAATTTTCATCACTTGGTCCACCGTAATGTTTGATTGATTATCGTCATTCATCACAAATGTCGCTTTCCCGTTTTTAAAGATGACAGAAGATACTGCAGCTTCGTGTTCTGCTCCATTCCCATCTTGCCAAGTAAGCTTTTTATTAATGAGCTGACTTGCTTGCACCATACAATTTTCAATCGGCATCTCATGGACTTCCGATATATTGGCAGGTGTTAAAGTTGTCCCGTCCGTCAAAGCAAATACAACAGAACCGTTTTCATATAAAAGTGATTGTACAACACCCGTGCCTGTTTCTATATTGGAATTTCCCTCTTCATCTTCTGCTGTTTTATGCCATTTGATCTCTTTTCCTATCATTTGTTGATATGTAACCAGATTCGTTTCATTTTGCCGCTGGACAAGGGCATCAAAAGATTGCGCCATGTTTGTAATCTGTTCAAGGGTAGAGAAAGTCGCCATTTGGGCAATAAAATCCTTATCCTGCAACGGATTCATAGGATCTTGATGTTGCAGCTGTGTCATTAAAATTTTCAGGAAGTCATCTTTTCCTAAATTACTGTCACCAGTTTTTCTCTCTTTCTTTTGATACGATGATAAAAATAAATCAGGGCTTATTTTACTCGTCATCTCATCACCTAGATATTCAAATTTAGCAATACTTCTTCAAAGGAAGCGGCAAAATTGGATTCACTTTGCTCTTCATCTTTTCTCTCATCTTCTTTTTGCTGCTTTTCCTGTTCGCGGGACCCGTCTTTAAGCAAGTGGTTTAAAGATTGATCGAGCGGCTGGATTTGCTGAATTTCGATTTTATCCACTTGAACATTTTGATGGATAAAGGCTTGTTTCAAAGAGGATAATTGTGATTCCAACAGCTCCTTCGCTTGTTGGGTGGACGCAACGAACTTGGCGGTCATGCCATGTTCGTTCTTTAATAATTCAATGTGTACGGCACCCAAATGCTCCGGATATAGCTTTATCGTTAATTTTGTTTGTTGACTGTTTTGGGTAAGCACACTTCGTGATAAAATTTGCTGAAAATCTTTCGTTAGCTTTTCTGCCTCTTGACCTTTTTCTCCTTGACCCAGGTGCAGAACATACTGTTCGACTTTACTCATCGGTGCGCCAATCGAAGAAGCCTGCTGATTGTTAACCATACTTGTTTCTTCTGTTTTTAGCGTTGTCTCATATGTATTCGTCAAGTTTTTCAAGTCCGGCGTCAGTTTCGAAAACAAAGGAGAAGACGACGGAGGCTTTGGTGTATCTTTTTGCACTCTCTCTTCCACGTTTTGAATAAGGTAGTCAAGCTCTGAAACACTAGGTAAGACGGATTGCTTGATGCTGCTTTCCATCAATTTGAACTGACGTCTAAACTGATCATCGACTTTCTCTAATCCATTCATCAATAGAAAGGTAGTTAAGAAAACCTTTTCCAAATCCGGATTTCCCGTCAATCCGGATATATCCTTGACGTTTTGCCATTGGTCCAACGGTATAAGTCCACTTGGCATCATCAATGATGAACGGTTTGTTATTTCCTTTATAGAACTAAGCATCTCTTTAATAGATTGATTGTTCCCTTTAGATACGGTCAGCTTTTCTACCCTGTCCGATAAAAAATCGAATAATGTGACAGCTTTATCATGTTCTTCTCCCTTATCAGTTCCATTCACATCAACAGAATGATCGGGGATTTGCTCAAACATTAGTCCGTTTAACAGAAGAAGGAATTCGGCCTCTCTGCCTTCCATCTCTCCGGATTCATCCTGCTTCTGTACCGGTGTTAAAAATTCTTCCGATTGAACTTGCTCCAAAACAGAACCAAAACCATTTGGGTTCTTCATCGACGACAGGCCCTGACTAAAAGGATTATTCACCTTTGCGGCACCTGGTGCCAATACTTGCAATATCATTTCATTCACCCCCTTTCAGCTTCTACTCAACCTCTTCACTCACTTTCTCTGATAACAATACTGTATAGCGAGCCGCAACAGCCGGTTCCATTTTTTCTAGAATCGCTGTGCGTTGGTCCGTTTTGAGTTTCTCCAGCAGGAGGACGGCTTTGTCTGCCTCTAGCTCCGAAAGGATAAGGGCCGCTTTTTTCGGCGTCATTTTCTCGTAAGTGTTGACCACTTCCTGCATTTTTATTTCTTGCTCTTGTTTATTTGCTTCTGCTTCCTTTAATTGCTCCTTTAGCTGCTGCACTTGAACTTGCAGTTGTTCAACCGCCATTTCTTTTTCATTTACAGTGTCCATCAAATTGTGCACTTTCTCATTTTTCTCCTGTAAGGCTTGTTCAAGCTGTTTGATTTCTTTTGATTTTTGAACTGCTTGCTCTTCTACATTTTTTTCTTCCTTACTAGAAGCAACAAAAGGAATATGTCCGCTTGCCGTTTTTATTTTTTCTGTGATGTTGATGTCGGCCACCGTTAAAATCGTATATATTAGAGCAATAGAGAATAGAGTCGGGATGAAAATGACAAAGAGAAAAACTTGACCTTTACTATGCTGACGTTCTTCCTCTATTCGTTCAGTTGTTTTACTCATGTTTCCACCTAATTCCCTCTAATCATATATTGCTGGATCGATACTTCATCCATCTGCCTTGACTCCATTTCGTTTTGCCACTCTCTATATCTTTGAAAATCTTTTACTTTCATTTTTTCGAACTTCTTCACTTCCATGTTCTTGTCGCGAAGTTTCACTTCGGCCATCTGCATCCTCTGGCGGGTGGTCGTCACTTTCTGCTGGCACATGCTGATCATTTTCTCCAGGTTTTCAATAAATAACTGAAATTGTTTAATTTCCGTAATAGACAGGCCTTTTCCCATTTTTTCAGCATGTTGGTCGATTAGCTGTTCTTTTTGCTTTAAATATTCGTACAATTGTTGCCCCGCTTTTTCAAACTTTTGAACCGCTTCGTTATATTCGGCTGTTAAGCGATCTTTCTCATTTTCTTTTATCGACATAACCCGAGCAAATTTATATTGGTAACTCATAAAAATCACTCACCTTCCTGAACAAGACGGTGAAGTATTTCGATGCTTTCATGAAAGGAAATCTTCTGATCTGTCCCTTGTTTCAAAAACGAGATAATTTTAGGATAGTAGCGAATGGCTTCGTCTATCTCAAGCGATGATCCTCTTTTATAAGCCCCGATGCTAATTAAGTCTTCCGAATTAATATAAGTCGATAATAAATCCCGCAATTTTTCAGCGGCCTGCCGATGTTCGGATGATACGATATTATTCATGACACGGCTGACACTTTTTAAAACATTAATGGCAGGATATTGCCCTTTATTAGCCAGATTTCGATCAAGCACAATATGTCCGTCTACAATCCCCCGGACTGTGTCTGCAATCGGTTCGTTCATATCATCTCCGTCTACGAGCACTGTATAGAAAGCCGTAATAGAACCGTATTGATTTGTACCTGTTCTTTCCAACAATCGGGGTAAAATCGCAAACACGGAAGGTGTATACCCTTTTGTTGTCGGCGGTTCACCGATCGCAAGCCCTATTTCACGCTGGGCCATCGCTACGCGGGTTACCGAGTCCATCATAAACATCACATTTAACCCTTGATCCCGAAAATATTCAGCAATGGCTGTAGCCGTATAGGCCCCCTTAATCCTCATTAGGGCCGGCTGGTCAGATGTGGCTACAATGACGACGGAACGATTTAATCCTTCAGGGCCTAAATCGTGTTCGATAAACTCACGCACCTCGCGTCCGCGTTCTCCGATTAAGGCAATGACATTTAAATCTGCTTTTGTGTTTCGTGCAATCATTCCCATCATGGTACTTTTACCAACACCACTTCCCGCAAAAATCCCGATTCGCTGTCCTTTTCCAACCGTCAAAAGACTGTCAATGGTACGAATACCTACTTCAATCGGCTCGGAGATCGGTGGACGTTCAAGCGGGTTAGGTGGATTTTGTTCTGTTAAAACCGGCGTTAATCCTCTCGACAAACCACTTCCATCCATTGGTGTACCTAAGGAATCGAGTACTTTTCCGATGAGCCCTTCCCCTACTTTAATTTGCAGCGGTTTGGCTGTCGTTTCCACTATACACCCTGGAGAGATATCACGAACAGAGGTATATGGCATTAAGATGACATGCTCTTCCTTAAACCCTACCACTTCAGCTTGAATTCGCTTGCGTTGATTGTGGTGACCGACGTAAATGTAACAAACATCTCCAATGGATGTAGCGGGTCCTCTTGATTCAATCATTAATCCCACAACTCTTGTTACTTTACCGTAACGTTTAAAGGAAGGAATCTGTTTGACCTCACTGATTAAATCTCTAACCTTCATGCCCACTCTCTTCCTTTAACAGCTCTAATAATTGTTTTTTTATTTCAGCAAGCTGAGAATCTACACTTGCATCAATGCGGCCAAACGACGATTCAATGATACAAGCCATTTCAGATAACTCTTCATCGGGATAAATGAACAAATTCATTTCCCCGTTTAGCAAAGACAACAATTCTTCTTTCTTTTCATGTACAACTGAGTAATAGCATGTAGAAACAAACAGGTGGATTTCTCTATGTTCTCTTACTTCCTTTATTGCCGTTTTGACAAGGGGCAAAAATTTCTCTCTATCTTGTTCTAGCTGCTGACCGATAATTTTTTCCGCTATCTCAAAGCCGAGATTTAAAATAACTTCTTCTGAAGACTGTATATAAGAGTGATAATCTCGTTTTGTCTGGTCGATCATTTCTTTCGCCTCGGCCAACAAAGCACGATAAGCCTGCATCCCTTCTTGTTTTCCCAGGCGAAGTCCTTCATCATACCCTTTTCGCTTGGCGTCTTGAGCCATTTTTTGCTTCTCTTCTTCCCACTGTTGCTTATCCGCATCCAGTTGACTTCTTGCCTGTTGCAACATAGATTGCGCTTGCTGCTTAATGGATTCTGCTTTCGCCAGTGCTTCCTGGATGATTTGTTCCGGGTGGGTCTGCTGTTCTTCAACTGTCTGTTCCTCCCGTTCAACGGATCCAGCAGAAGCGAAATGTTTAATTTGAATCGTTTTTTTCTGTACTACATGGTCTTTTGTATATTGAGACTTGATGATACTAGACAATAATATCGTCTCCTCCACCACGGGCTATGATAATTTCACCAGCTTCTTCTAAACGGCGAATTGTTCCCACAATTCTTGACTGTGCCTCTTCGACGTCCTTTAAGCGTACAGGTCCCATAAATTCCATCTCTTCTTTGAAGGTGTCGGCCATCCGCTTTGACATATTTCGAAAGACAATTTCTTTGACCTCTTCGCTCGCGACTTTCAGGCTTAGAAGCAGATCTTCATTGTTCACATCACGAATCACCCGCTGGATAGAGCGGTTATCTAGAGTCACGATATCTTCAAATACAAACATTCTCTTCTTAATTTCTTCTGCCAACTCCGGATCTTGAATTTCGAGAGCGTCTAGAATTGTACGCTCCGTCGCCCGGTCTACACCGTTCAACACTTCTACGACGGACTCGACCCCGCCCGTTTGTGTATAGTCTTGAGTTACGGTCGTAGAGAGCTTTCTCTCCAAAATTTGTTCGACTTCATTGATGACATCTGGTGAAGTGCTGTCCATTATGGCAATTCTTCGTGCTATATCTGCCTGCTGCTCTTGAGGAAGTGCTGACAGAATTTGTCCCGCTTGGATGGGCTCTAAATATGACAATATCAGCGCAATCGTTTGTGGATGCTCATTCTGAATAAAATTCAAAATTTGTTTTGGGTCCGCTTTACGGGCAAAATCAAACGGGCGCACTTGTAACGAAGAGGTTAGTCGATTAATGATCATCGCGGCCTGCTCAGAACCAAGCGCTTTTTCAAGAACGGTTTTGGCATACCCGATTCCCCCCTGCGCAATATAGTCTTGCGCAAGGGCAATTTGTTCAAACTCTTCCATGATTGTATCTTTAATGCTTGAATCAACTTTTCTCATTGCTGAAATCTCAAGAGTCAACCGTTCAATTTCCTCTTCTGATAGATGCTTATATACTTGTGCTGACACATCAGGTCCAAGTGAGATAAGTAGGACGGCAGCCTTTTGTCTTCCCGTCAATTCCTTTTTTTGATCTGCTTTTCCCAATGGTTTCCCCCCTCTTAATCTTCAGCAATCCAAGTACGCAATAACTTCGCGAATTCTTCCGGATGCTCTTTTGCCAGCTGTTCTAATTTTTGACGGCGCTGCTGCGACTCTGTCAACGGCTGTTCTTCTTCCTCAATCATGTCATCCAATGGAACGAATGCCTCTTCATACTCTTCCATTTCATCTTCTTTGCGCTTTCTTCTAAATAATAGGAATAATAAAATGAGAATAATAAGAACTAAACCTGCTCCTACTATATACATCCATACTGGAATTTTTGCTGTTTTGTTCGTTTCCATCTTCGGTTTGCCATTAAACGGCTGAACAGATACGACAACACGGTTTCCAATCTCTTCATCTGTCAATTTGTCTTCTGTTCCCTCTTGTTGAACGGTTGTGCGTACAATCGTGCCTAATATTTTGGTAATATCATCAACCCGTTCTTGTGATAAAGAATTTGGATTTTTCGGATTTGGCGGTTCGACCATTACTTGAATGCCCAAATCACGAACTTTGTACGGACTTTCCACAATTTCTTTTCGAATGCGGTTCACATCGTTATTAATTCGTTCTTCCACTCGTTCATAATCACCATTAGAGCCTGAGGTTGTGGATTGTTGATAATTCGGGATGTCCGTTTCACCCGTTCCTTGAACACCTCCTGCAGCTTGAGCCCCATCTCCCGTATAGGTTTCTGTAATACGCTCGACACTGACAGCAATGCCTTCCATGTTTTCTTTATCAACTGGTTCTACTAAATTCTCTTCACGATTTTCCTTTGTAAAGTCTACATCTGCCGTCACTGATACGACTACTTTGTCATACCCCATCATCGTTCCAAGCATTTGCTGCACTTGTCGTTGAACATCACGCTCTATTTCTTTTTTTATTTCATGTTGCGCAACAAAAGAACTAGATTCCAGAAAATCTCCTTCTTTTTTTAGGTCAAAATACTCAAAATACTGATTCATGATGACGACATTATCAGTAGGTAAATTAGGAACACTTTTCGACACTAAGTGGTAAAGAGATTTTACTTGCTGTTCATCGAATTGATACCCTGGTTTTGTATTTAAGACAATGGAAGCAGAGGCTTCCTGATCTTTTTCGTTCACCCAGATGCTTTTTTCCGGCAGTGTAATCATAACGTTCGCATCGTTTACACCATCGATATTTTTAATTAGGTTCGCAATTTCGGTTTGCATTGCCTCTACTTTTAACACATTGAATTCATTATCTGTCATACCGAAACCGGCATTTTTGCTAAAAAACGAGTAATCGATGCTCCCGCTTTTGGGAATACCTTCAGCAGCCAGCTCGACTTTTAACGTATCAACTACCTCTTGCGGCACAGAAATCGTTTTCCCATCATCAGAGATTTGGGATTTCACTCCCCTGCCGTCTAACTCTGCTTTAATTTGACCGGTTTCTTGAGGTGATAGATTACTATAAAGCGGAACAAAGGTATCTTTTGTCATGATATATGTAAGGATTGCCGCAATGGCTATCATTCCGATTGGGCCGCCTATCAATAACCCTTTTTGCCACTTTGTTCGATTACTCCAATAGGCTTTTATCTTTTCTTTGTAAGCTAACAGTTTCTCGTTCATCATAATCCCCCGGTTATTTGTTCTCTATCTAATAACCGCTCACAGGCTAGTCTAGTAAATGGAAAAGATTCATTATACTTGCATTCTCATCATTTCTTGATACGCTTCCACTGCTTTATTACGGACTTCTATTGCGGTTTGAAGCGTAATACTTGCCTTTTGTGATGCAATCATTACCTGGTGTAAATCAATCTGTTCCCCTTTTACCAGCTTCTCGGTCGCCACATCAGAAGCAACTTGTGACTTATTCAATTCGCTGATCGATTGCTTTAAAAATGAGCCAAAAGATTTTGTTGTTTCGTTGACCGACACAGCCGGTTTCATATTTATTGATGGAATAGATGCTGTGCTGCTGTTATTCATAACTGACTGAATCATTTATCTTCTCTCCTATTTACCAATTTCCAATGCTTTTATGAGCATCCCTTTTGTCGCATTCAGTACGGTTACATTTGCTTCATAAGAGCGTGTGGAACTCATCAAGTCGACCATTTCCTTTAATGGATCGACATTAGGCAATTTTACATATCCTTGTTCATCAGCATCCGGATGTTCAGGATTATATACTAGTTTGAATGGAGCTTGATCTTCTACAATTCCAGTAACTTTTACCCCGTTTCCTATACCACGTTCACCGCTGTCGAGTGCATGATTCAAAACGCTTGAAAAAGACTCATTAGGCTGTGTCACAACCATCTTCCGGCGATACGGTTCCCATTGACCGTTTACAAGCTTCCCTCGTGTTGTATCAACATTGGCCATATTTGAAGATATAACATCCATTCTCAACCGTTGTGCAGTTAAAGCAGAGGAAGTAATATTCATACTATGAAAAATTGACATGCTTATCTTCCTCCTCCAATGACGGTTTTTAATGAATTAAACTTGCCGTTTAAACGATCTGCCAAAGCTTGATAATAAATTTGATTTTCGGCCAATTCCGACATTTCGTGATCTATATCCACACCATTGCCATTATGCTGATATGAATTATTTTTTCGAATAATGACGGAATTGGAAGACGAAGAAGAAGTAAATTCATAATGTCTGGGATCAGTCCGATTCGCTCTCATTGAACTTTGTACAGCTTGTTGAAAAGCGTTTTTAAATGAAACATCTTTCGCTTTATAATTAGGCGTGTCCACATTGGCGATGTTTTGTGAAATCGTTTTTTGTTTTAACGCCGAATAATCTAATCCCTGTTCCAACGTCTGAAATGTATTTGAAAAAAGTTTCACTAAATTCTCCCCACTTATCGCCAAATTTTGTATTTTTTTTGACAAAATTCGACTTCTCGTTATTCCCTCATATTGTAAAGAAATTAGATGGAAATGTCTATGAGTTTTAGTGATTTTTTACACTATCGCCACAAATTTTAGGACTAAATTTACAATTCGATTCTACAAATAGTTCTTTTTCCTTAGTAAATAAATCCTTTTTCAAATTGAATTTTCTCATTATGGCCAAAAATCGTTCAGATGACCGTGATGTTTATCATCATTTCCTCTTAACAAAATGGAGATAACAGGAAATATATACTGGTAAAAATCCCCTAACTTCCCAATTGATCAAATTCCCGCACAAACATAAATAAGAGGCAATCCTGCATGTCAGTACCATACAAGGATTGCCTCTTTACGATTAGTTAGATTTTAATTTTGCGAGCTCTACCAGGAATTTATCGTTTAATACTTTGATATACGTACCTTTCATACCTAAAGAACGAGATTCGATTACACCCGCACTTTCTAATTTACGCAGAGCATTTACGATAACAGAACGTGTAATTCCCACACGGTCCGCGATTTTACTTGCCACAAGCAAACCTTCATTTCCATTTAGCTCTTCGAAGATGTGCTCAATTGCTTCTAGTTCACTATAAGAAAGTGAACTGATCGCCATTTGCACAACTGCTTTGCTGCGTGCTTCAACTTCGATTTCTTCCGCTTTTTCACGCAGGATTTCCATACCCACAACCGTTGCTCCGTATTCAGCTAGGATTAAATCATCATCTTCAAATCTTTGTTCAAGGCGGGCCAAGATTAAAGTACCAAGACGTTCACCACCGCCATTAATCGGAACAATTGTTGTTAATCCTGATTGGAACAGTTCTTTGTTTTCTACAGGGAACGCCGTGTATTCACTATTTACATCAAGGTTAGAAGATGTTTCGTTGATGTTAAATAAGTTTTTTGTATATTCCTCCGGAAATTGACGATCCTCAAGCATTTTTTTCATACGATCATTTTCAATTTGCTGTTTAATGGCGATGCCTAATAATTTCCCCCGGCGACTTACAACAAATACGTTTGCTTCAATAACTTCACGCAGTGTCTCAGCCATTTCCTTGAAGTTTACCGGCTTTCCTGCGGCTCTTTGTAACATTGCATTAATTTTTCTAGTTTTTGATAATAAGTCCATCTTTTCTGTTCCTCCTGAGATTCTTCCAATATAAAAATTTACGCATTATCCCGTTCTAACGGGCGGTATAGCTCCTGATTCTGCAAAAGGAGAAAACCGCTCCTAAGAACCCTTAGTTTAACTAACCACCAGAGAGCCAAACCCCACTGATGGAAATTTCATCTTATAAAATAAATTGGCTTAAGTCTTTATTTTTTGCAATCGTTCCTAGTTTCTCCTCAACATATTGCGGAGTAATCACGATTTTTTCCAGTGTCACATCCGGTGCTTCAAACGATAGATCTTCTAGTAGTCGTTCCATGATTGTATGTAAACGGCGTGCACCAATGTTATCTGTATCTTGGTTCACTTGAAATGCCACTTCGGCAATCTTACGTATAGCATCGTCAGAAAATTCAATTTGTATACCTTCTGTTTCCAATAATGCTTGATATTGCTTAAGAAGGGCATTATCGGGCTCAATTAAAATCCGTATAAAGTCTTCTACCGCCAATTTAGTAAGTTCGACCCGAATCGGGAAACGGCCTTGGAGCTCCGGAATTAAATCCGATGGCTTGGAAAGATGAAACGCTCCCGCAGCAATAAACAACACATGATCGGTTTTCACTGACCCATACTTTGTCACAACTGTGGAACCTTCTACAATCGGCAAGATATCGCGCTGTACCCCTTCGCGTGATACGTCAGCAGAGGAAGACTGCGTGTTTTTACCGGCTATTTTATCAATTTCATCAATGAAGATAATACCGTATTGTTCTGCACGATATACGGCCTCCTGCGTTACTTCATCCATATCGATCAACTTTTGGGCCTCTTCATTCGTCAGAACTTTACGGGCTTCTCGGACTGTCAGTTTTCGTTTTTTCTGTTTCTTAGGCATCAAGCTTCCTAAAGCATCTTGAATGTTCATGCCCATTTGTTCCATACCCGAACCTTGGAGCATGTCAAACATAGAAGGTTGTTGTTCTTCCACTTCAATCGTCACGTAATGATCCTCCAACTCTCCTAACGCAAGCTGATGAGCCAATTGTCTCTTCTTCATTTCAACTGTAGCATCTTCATTTGTTGAATCTTGTGTTTGTTGAGTCGTTTGATTTTGTCCGAATAACATTTCAAAAGGATTCTTAAAGTTTTGCTGCTTACGGTCACCCGGAACAAGCAGGTTAACGATTCGTCTATTCGCATTTTCTTCTGCTTTATCACGTACCGAGTGCATTTTTTCTTCCTTTATAAGACGCACAGACGTTTCTACAAGATCGCGAACCATCGATTCAACATCTCTTCCTACATACCCAACTTCCGTAAACTTTGTGGCCTCTACCTTTATAAAGGGCGCACCGACTAGTTTAGCGAGGCGGCGGGCAATTTCCGTTTTCCCTACCCCCGTGGGACCAATCATCAAAATATTTTTCGGGACGACCTCATCCCGCAAATGTTCAGCAAGCATACTGCGGCGATAACGATTGCGAAGAGCCACCGCCACGGCTTTTTTTGCTTTTGTTTGACCTACAATGTACTGATCTAGTTTTTCAACAATTTGTCGTGGAGTTAAATTTGTTTTCACAGCAAATCCTCCCTTCTTACAGTTCCTCTACAATAATGTGCTCATTTGTATATACGCAGATTTGACCGGCAATTTCAAGTGCGGCTTTTGCAATCTCTTTCGCTGATAAATGGTCACCTGCATATTGTTTTAAAGCACGGCCTGCCGATAAAGCATAATTGCCTCCGGAACCGATCGCTAAAATTCCATCATCTGGTTCGATGACTTCACCGGTGCCTGAAATAAGCAATAAATGCTCTTCGTTCATGACGATAAGCATGGCTTCCAATTTACGAAGGACTCTATCACTGCGCCATTCTTTCGCTAGTTCTACAGCAGCTCGCTGCAAGTTCCCATTATATTGTTCAAGCTTAGCTTCAAACATTTCAGATAATGTAAATGCATCGGCTACAGAACCCGCAAAACCTGCTAACACTTTTCCTTGAAACAAACGGCGTACTTTTTTGGCTGTATGTTTCATCACCACTGCATTCCCAAACGTAACCTGCCCATCACCGGACATAGCACATTTTCCATTATGGTGAATGGCAAAAATCGTTGTCGCATGAAAGGTTGACATAAAACGCCTCCTTTTGATTTATCCCGCTTTAGCGAACGGGAAATTTTCTGCATCTTCAAAAGAGAATGACCCGCCCTAAGAACCCGATCCGTTCAGCTAACCCATTCTATATTGCAGACCAAAACTAAAAACCTCAACTCTGAACGTCCTGCAAAAATGCTATTTCTACTATCTTCTATACGCTGAAACAACGTCTGAAGTTTCAAGTTATGCACGAGGATGATGATTCATATAAATCGTACGCAATCTCTCTTTTGTAACATGAGTATAGATCTGAGTAGTAGATAAATGCTCATGTCCTAACAGTTCCTGCACCGTACGTAAATCTGCACCCTCATTTAACATATGCGTGGCAAATGTATGCCTTAACACGTGTGGACTAATATGAACGGTCTCTGCCGTATTTTTAATTAAACGATCAATGATAAGACGGATCCCTCTTGTTGTTAATGGTCCTCCGCGATGATTCAAAAATAATGTTTTTGTATCGGAAGACGATATCTGCAACAATTCAGTCCGCCCATCCTCTATATACTTTTCTAAAGCACTTTTAGCATAGCTGCCAAACGGTACATAACGCTGCTTATTTCCTTTACCGTGAATAAGGATTGTTCGAAAGGAGAAGTCAATATCTGGTAAGTGAATCTTTGCACATTCGCTTACGCGGATTCCTGTTGCGTACATAAGCTCCAAAATTGCCTGATCCCGCTGTCCGAGAGGGGTAGACAAATCTGAAGCCTCAAAAAGCTTTTCTACTTCCTCTTCATAAAGAAACTTAGGGTTTTTATGTTCTTTTTTCGGTAGAGAAACAAGTGAAAACGGATTTTCTTTCACCATCTTTTCCCTTAGCATAAAACGATAAAAGCTTCTCAATGAAGAAATCTTTCTGGCGATTGAACGCTTTGAGTAACCCTTATCATATAATCTGGTCAAAAAAATTCGAACGTCCGAGTATGTAACATCTTGTAAACAATCAATACCTTCCTCTTTTAGAAATTCAATAAAAAAAGCAGTATCTTGCTCGTAACACACAATTGTATATTTTGAATAATTTTTTTCTATTTGTAAATATTCTAAAAAGGAATTTAAAAAAGTTTTAACATTATTAATTCTTCTCACCCCATAAGAGCTACTAAATATTATCACACTTTAGCAGCCCTTGCAAATGATTTTTCTTATTTTTTTACAAAATTCTGAATTGTCTGCAAGGCGCGTTCAGCATATTGAGCATATCGCTCTTGCTTATTTTTGATTCGAACGTCAAGCTCTTTAAAAATCCCGAAATTAGCGTTCATCGGCTGAAAATTATCCGGGTTTGCATTTGTAATATAATGGGCCATGCTTCCAATTGCCGTTTCTTGAGGGAGAACCACTAATTCCTGACCCAAAATTAGACGAGCTGCGTTCATCCCTGCGACCAATCCGCTTGCCGCTGATTCTACATACCCTTCAACACCTGTCATTTGGCCCGCAAAAAACAGATCATTGCGTTCACGGTATTGATAAGTGGGTTTTAACAATCGCGGCGAGTTAATAAACGTATTGCGGTGCATGACACCATACCGAACGATTTCTGCATTTTCCAGACCCGGGATTAAGCGAATGACTTCTTTTTGTGCTCCCCATTTCAAATGAGTTTGGAAGCCGACGATATTATAAAGTGTTCCTGCTGCATCATCTTGGCGAAGCTGCACAACGGCAAACGGGCGTTTACCCGTTTTGGGATCTTCCAATCCGACCGGTTTCATTGGCCCGAATAGCATTGTTTTCTTCCCTCTTGCACCCATTACTTCAATCGGCATACATCCTTCAAAATAAATCTCTTTTTCAAATTCTTTTAAAGGGACTGTCTCAGCAGAAATCAAAGCTTCATAGAAGCGGTCAAATTCTTCTTCCGTCATCGGGCAGTTTAAGTAAGCCGCTTCCCCTTTATCATAGCGGGACTTTAAGTATACTTTGTCCATATCGATGCTTTCTTTTTCAATGATCGGTGCCGCGGCATCATAAAAGTATAAATAGTCTTCTCCCGTTAGAGATCTCAGTTGTTCAGATAAAGCTTTTGACGTTAAAGGACCTGTGGCGATGACTGTCGGTCCATCCGGAATAGCAGTGATTTCTTCATTAAAAACCGTTACATTCGGATGGTTTTTTACCGCTTCGGTAACACGTGCTGCAAATTCATGGCGGTCTACGGCAAGGGCTCCGCCCGCAGGAACCGCGCACTCATCCGCGGAACGAACGATTATGGAATCGAGCTGACGCATTTCTTCTTTCAACACACCAACCGCGTTTGTTAATGTATTGGCACGCAATGAGTTACTGCATACCAGCTCAGCGAATTTATCTGTATGATGGGCAGGTGTTTGCTTAACCGGTCTCATTTCATATAAATGTACTTTGATTCCCCGTTTTGCAATTTGCCAGGCAGCTTCGCTTCCTGCAAGACCTGCTCCAATGACATTTACTACTTGTTCACTCATATAAAATCCTCCAACTATTTCGTCTATATATAAAATCCACCTAAGGGACATATAAAGAGGTGAGCAAAAGATGTGCTCACCACGTATGCTAACCTTGAGTTTCTTCTTTATAGTCACAGTTTGTACAAACGACCTGCATTCCATTCTTTTGCTTTTTCTCAACAAGCAGATGCTCGCACTTTGGACACTTTCGTGCAATCGGCTTATCCCAAGAAACAAAGTCACACCCAGGAAAACGATCACAGCCGTAGAAGGTTCTTTTCTTCTTCGATTTTCTCTCTACGATGTTTCCTTCTTTGCACTTCGGACATTCTACACCAACGTGTTTGATAATTGGTTTTGTGTTTCGGCATTCCGGGAAATTGGAACAAGCCATAAACTTGCCGTAGCGCCCCATTTTATAAACCATTTCCGAACCGCAAACTTCACAGTCCTCTCCGGCAGGCTCATCTTTTATTTCGACTTCTTTCATTTCTGCCTCAGCTTTTTTGAGGTTTCCTTCAAATCCTTTATAGAAGTCATCAATAACCTTCACCCATTGTACTTGACCATCTTCAATATTATCAAGACTTGTTTCCATTTTCGCGGTAAACTCCACATCAATAATCTCCGGGAAAAACTCTAAAATGAGTTCCAGTACAATTTCCCCCAGCTCTGTTGGAATAAACCGTTTGTTTTCTAATGCTACGTATCCCCGCTTTTGGATGGTATCAAGTGTCGGGGCATATGTAGACGGGCGTCCAATCCCTAACTCTTCCAGTGTCTTTACTAAGCGGGCTTCCGTATAGCGCGGAGGCGGCTGCGTATAATGCTGTTTTGATTCAATATCTTTGGAGTAAGCGGTTTCTCCTTCTTGCATATCCGGGAGCATATTTTCTTTCTCTTCTACTTGATCATCGCTTCCCTCAACATATACCTTCATAAACCCTGGAAACTTCACTTTAGAACCGTTGGCACGGAATACAACGCCTGAGTTCATCAAGTCAACAGCCATCGTATCCATTACGGCGGATGCCATTTGGCTTGCTAAAAAACGTTCCCAAATCAGTTTATATAGACGATATTGATCCCGTGATAAATATTCTTTGATATCACTTGGCTTTCTTAGAGTAGAAGTCGGGCGGATCGCTTCGTGCGCATCCTGGGTATTGGATTTTTTCTTCTCTTTTCGCTTTTCTTGACTCGCATATTCTTCACCAAATGCTTTGAAGATGTAATCGCGTGCTTCAGACTGTGCCGTTTCGGAAATACGTGTTGAATCTGTTCTCATGTAAGTAATTAAGCCGATTGTTCCTTCTTTCCCGAGATCGATTCCCTCATATAGCTGCTGAGCGATCATCATCGTCTTTTTAGCCCGGAAATTCAACTTTCTTGCTGCCTCCTGCTGTAAAGAAGAGGTTGTAAACGGCAAAGCTGGATTTCGCTTTCTTTCCTTTTTAGCAACCGCCGTAATTTTGAATTCATTTCCTGTGATGTTTGTTAAAACGGCTTTGACATCTTCTTCTTTGGACAGCTCTACTTTTTTACCATTGTACTCTATCAGACTAGCTTCAAACTGCTCTTTGTCTTTTTGGAAAGAGGCATTTACGGTCCAATACTCTTCAGGTTCAAATTCGTTAATTTCCTTTTCACGTTCAATAATTAAACGAACAGCAACAGATTGAACGCGCCCGGCGCTTAATCCCTTTTTGACTTTCTTCCATAAAAGAGGGCTAATATTATACCCGACCAAACGGTCTAAAATACGGCGGGCTTGCTGGGCATCGACTAAATCCATGTTAATGGCACGAGGATGTTTAAATGAGTCTTTGATCGCATCTTTCGTAATCTCATTAAAGACGACCCGGCAATCAGATGTAATATCAATGTCTAATGTATGGGCCAAATGCCAAGCAATTGCTTCTCCTTCACGATCGGGATCGGCTGCAAGATAAATCTTCTTTGCCTTTTTGGCTGCTGATTTTAATTCTTTTAAAACAGGACCTTTTCCTCGAATGGTAATATACTTTGGTTCATATTCATGTTCAATGTCAATCCCCATCTGACTTTTTGGTAAATCACGAACATGTCCCATAGAGGCTTTGACTTTATATTTTTTTCCTAAGTATCGTTCAATTGTTTTGGCCTTTGCAGGCGACTCTACTATTACTAGGTAGTCAGACATCAATGCTCCTCCTCAAGAGGTAAAATAAAATCTTCATTATTATTAAATATTCGTATACGGTTTGTCAAACAAGAATTCATAAAAATTTATTAAAATGTTCTATCGAGGAGCGGTTCGACAAAAAAAAAATTTCGCCTCCAAGATACGGTGCCTGCTCCTTATTCAACGCTTATATCCCTAATTCCTCTTTTCTTCATTATAAAGTCGAAACGTTTTTTCTATACATATTATTTTTCTCTCGACCCTTTTACTTTTAGCAGCCGTGTAACAAATTGCGCTTTAAATATATCCAATTGACATGAACGTTTTTTGTTCATGTCAATTGATTTACGTGGATTCAAGTACCACCTTATCATTAAATGAAACATTTCGACAACTTGTTTACTTGTTGTCATACTCCACATATACATGCAACTCGGATAAAACATCTTCAGCTGTCAAGACAAGCTTGGCTCCTTGCTGAATTAAACGGTTAGTACCAGCCGAACGCTCATCCAAAACAGGACCAGGGATAGCGAATACTTCTCTTCCTTGCTGAATGGCTTGTTCTGCGGTAATGAGCGACCCGCTTCGTTCTTTTGCTTGCACAATAATGGTTCCCCGAGTCAAACCGCTAATAATGCGATTTCTCATAGGAAAGGCCCAGCGGTTCGGTTTTTGATGGGGTGGATATTCAGAAAGCAGTAAATGATCCCTACTTATATCTTCTGCTAACTGTTCATTTTGCTTTGGGTAAATATGATAAAATCCGCTGCCTAATACAGCAATTGTTTTGCACTTTGACTCTATTGCCAGTCGGTGGGCTGCACTATCGATCCCAATAGCTAAACCGCTTACAATACACCAATCATCGACCAGAAGAGGCATTAAAATCTTTTGCAATGATTGGTAACCGTACAAGGAAGGGTCCCTCGTACCTACTACACTGATCTTCTTACCATGTTCTAAGATGCTTATATTTCCTTTGGCGTACAAAATCCACGGCGGATCATAGATTGTTTTCAATAATGAAGGATACTCTTCATCAAAATAAGATATACAATAAATTTGTTCTCTCGTATATTTATTTAGAATATCTTGGATTGGAATAGTTTGCAAATCTTTTTTAAATTCATTGAAATGATAGATAGGCAGTTGAAGAATATGTTGAAGTTTTTCAGAAGATAAAGAATAGAGGTTTTGTAAAAAGGGATCATACTTCAGCAACTTTAAAATTGATTTCCATCCAACTCCCCGGCAATGGGTCAAGTGGATGAGTCTCGTTTTAAATTCATCATTCATAAAAACAGAGACCTCCTTAAAACGATAAGAGTTTGGCCATATCATCCATTTTGTTCTGCCATGTATTGAATTTGAATTGAAATGGACCCCATCACTAAATGGTTGTCATGCCAACCAATTAACGATAAGGTCCATTTCATGAGGATATGCCAACAACCTTTTACTTAAGAGTTTGGCTGTTGGCGTATTCTCGTGTAATGATTAATGAGTTTTACATTTTTCGTAAAGACCTTTTTCTTTTAAAACAGAGATTAACGTTTCACCCATTACTGAAGGTGTATCCGCTACTTTAATGCCGCATTCATTCATTTTCTTAATTTTTTCGGCAGCTGTTCCTTTGCCGCCTGAAATAATGGCACCCGCATGGCCCATGCGTTTTCCAGGAGGTGCAGTTTGACCGCCGATAAATCCTACTACCGGCTTCGTCATGTTTGCTTTAACCCATTCAGCTGCTTCTTCTTCCGCTGTTCCGCCAATCTCACCAATCATAATAACCGCATACGTTTCTTCATCTTCATTAAATGCCTTTAATACATCAATGAAGTTTGTACCATTTACAGGGTCTCCGCCAATACCGACCGCTGTCGATTGACCGATTCCTGCCTGTGATAGTTGATGTACCGCTTCATATGTCAGCGTACCAGAACGCGAAACGACCCCTACATGGCCTTTTGTATGAATGTATCCTGGCATAATACCAATCTTACACTCTTCAGGTGTAATAACGCCCGGGCAGTTAGGCCCTACAAGACGAGTCTTCTTCCCTTCCATGTAACGTTTAACTTTGACCATATCCAATACCGGAATATGCTCTGTAATGCAAATAACAAGGTCTAATTCGGCATCTACCGCTTCCAAAATGGCATCTGCCGCAAACGGAGCTGGAACATAAATAACAGAAGCGTTGGCACCTGTTGCTTTAACTGCTTCTTGAACTGTGTTGAATACAGGCACCCCTTCAACTTCAGTACCGCCTTTTCCTGGAGATGTACCGCCGACAATTTTAGTACCGTATTCAAGCATTTGTTTTGTATGGAATAAAGCTGTTGAACCAGTGATCCCCTGAACAATAACTTTTGTATCTTTATTAATGAAAACGCTCATCAATAGTCCCCTGCCTTTCTTATCCTACGAGTGAAACGATTTTTTGTGCACCGTCTGCCATCGATTCAGCAGCTGTTATGTTTAAACCGGATTCTTGTAAAATTTTCTTTCCTAAATCAACGTTTGTTCCCTCTAAACGAACAACCAATGGAATCTCCAAGCCTACTTGTTTCGTAGCTTCAACAACACCTTGGGCAATCACATCACATTTCATGATTCCGCCGAAGATATTGACAAAAATTCCTTTTACGTTTTGATCTGAAAGAATAATTTTGAAAGCTTCCGTTACTTTTTCAGCCGTAGCACCGCCACCCACATCAAGGAAGTTAGCAGGTTCTCCGCCATAATGTTTAATGATGTCCATTGTTGCCATCGCAAGACCGGCACCATTGACCATACATCCAATATTTCCATCTAATGAAATATAACTTAAGTCGTATTTAGATGCTTCGATTTCTTTTGGATCCTCTTCCTCTAAATCGCGGTATTCCAACACATCTTTTTGACGGTATAAAGCGTTTGAATCAAAGTTCAGTTTTGCATCAAGCGCCATCACCTGGCCGTCACCAGTCGTAACAAGCGGGTTAATTTCAGCGATAGAGCAGTCTTTTTCGATAAACACTTGGTATAAGCCCATCATGAATTTAACAGCTTGTCCAACTAGTTCTTTTGGAATATTGATATTAAACGCTAATCTGCGAGCCTGGAAGGGCTGTAATCCTACTACCGGATCAATGACTTCTTTAAAGATTTTTTCAGGCGTTGCTGCCGCCACTTCTTCGATTTCTGTACCGCCTTCTTC
This sequence comes from Bacillus songklensis, assembly GCF_042649685.1. Classification (NCBI taxonomy): domain Bacteria; kingdom Bacillati; phylum Bacillota; class Bacilli; order Caryophanales; family Bacillaceae; genus Bacillus; species Bacillus songklensis. The sequence goes on from NZ_JBHRZT010000020.1 coordinate 80,433, forward strand.
AGATGCCATCATCACAACACGAGAAGTTGCACGATCCAGTACTAAGCCGATGTAATATTCTTTTTTAATATCGCAGCCTTCTTCGATAAGTAAACGCTTAACTTCTTTTCCTTCTGGACCCGTTTGATGAGTCACAAGCGTTTTACCTAAAATTTCACTGGCATATGTACGAACCTCATCCAAATTTTTCGCAACTTTAACGCCACCCGCTTTACCGCGGCCACCTGCGTGAATTTGTGCTTTTACAACGCAAACTTCAGAGCCTAGTTCCTTTGCAGCCTCTACTGCTTCTTCTACTGTAAAAGCTACACGACCGTTTGGAACCGTTACCCCATATTTTCTAAGGAGTTCTTTTCCTTGATACTCATGGATATTCATTTCCCATCCTCCTGACCATATGTAACCAAAATAATTCACTGCGCTTTCATTGTATAAGAATCTTCATCTAATTGTCTACTATTCTACGAAAAATTATGAATGTTTAACAAAAAAATCGCCCTCTTGTAAAGAAGGCGATTTTTTTTGTCAACGCCTCCAAGACCTGTCTTAGAGACATCTAAAATCTTTAAAAAGATTATACAAAAATAATTAAATAACAATAAAGGTAATAACTGCTTGTATTTCCTCTTTACGGAAAAACAGAAACAAATTGAATGATCGTATCCCAATAATACAAAAGCAGGACGAGCAGGGCGGTGACCAGGATTCCCGGAAGGAGATTGGCCACCCGAATTGCTGTGATTCCGATTAAATTAAGGCCGATGGCTATAATCATAATACCGCCCGTGGCGGTCATTTCCACAATAAAGGCATCCATTAACGCCGAAGGAATCCAGCGGCTGATTTGTGTGGCAAACAGCGCGATGAGCCCTTCATAAAGAAACACCGGTACAGCGGAAAAAAGAACGCCGATTCCTAGTGTTGTCGTTAAAATTAAACTAGTAAATCCATCAATGATGGATTTTGTATACAAGACTTTATGATCTGCGCGCAGACCGCTGTCTAATGCCCCTATAATGGCCATTGCTCCAATGACAAAAATCAATGTGGCCGTGACAAATCCCTTGGCTATCCCACCTTCCTCAGAAGCCCCTACTTTTATCTCGATCCATCTCCCAACTTTATTCAACTTGTCTTCTACTTTCCATAACTCGCCCAGTACTGCACCGAACACAAGACTAAAAATAACGATCAAAAATCGTTCACTCTTCAGCCCCATCTGAATGCCGAGCATTGTTACAGCAAGCCCGATTCCATGCATGACGGTCGATTTCATCTTTTCAGGAATGCGATGGAACAGCTTCCCTAAGAGCGTTCCGGTAATGATACATATCATATTCACAAAGGCTCCTAATAGTACCACAAACATCTCTTCTTTCTCTGGTATGTATATTTTTTCAATCCTTATCTTTTGCTTGCTGGTCCATCCGATAAATAAAGGCAAATATTTCGGCAACAGCCTGATATAACTCTTCTGGAATTTTTTCGTTAATTGTCAGCTGGCCTAAAAGCTCTACAAGGGAGCGGTCTTCTTGAATGGGAATGTGATGTTCATGAGCCCTTTCGATGATTTGCTCAGCAACAAAGCCTTTTCCCTTTGCCACCACTTTCGGGGCATCTTCTTTAGCGGCTTCATAAGATAAGGCGACAGCTTGTTTTTTTTCCTGGTTGAGACTCATACTTTTAAATCGACTCCTGAATATGGACTAGTTTGTTGGTAAACAGGCGCACGTTTTGTAAGAAAGCCACGATTTTTTTGTTCTTGAACCGATTTCACAACTTTTATATCTGATAAATGATAATGTATGGCTGAGAGGTTTTCTTTTAACGCAGCCCCCAGCTTTTTCGTTAAGGCAGATAAGCATGGATGGTCATTAATGATGGCAATGTTGACAATTCGATTTTGAACCGTCACATCGACAACGGTATCTTTTAGATGAGCAAGGTGTAAATAAAATAAAATTCGACAATAGCTTGGATCAATTTCACCATTCCCTTTTTGACGCCCTTCCCACTGCATAGAGACGTCATATACCTCTTTCCCTAATAACACGGGCAGTTGCATATACATACTTGTCACAGGACCATCCTCTCGTGTTAATAATTGATAACCCGTAATTTTGTGAATAAGAGGATCAACAAGCTCCCGCTCCTCCCCGGAACCATGCTGATGCTGAAATTGAAGCAAAAGCGCCTTCAAAGAGGGAAATTCTCCCTTTAACGCTTTGTCATCCCCGCTCTTAAAATACTGATTGATTTCTCTCTCATGCTCTAGTCCTAACGATTGTAAAATATACTTAAAAGCTTTTGTCAGTTCTTTTGCTTCGTTTACCTCTCCCAGCCCTTTTTCCCCTCTCAAAAGGGCGGGATTTTCTGCTGCCGCCTTTTCCTGATTGGTTAAGCCGGTGAGTCCAGAAAGAGTGCCGCCAACTTCTGTTCCCTTTTCCCATTGCAAAGGGAACAGAAGGCGGCTTATAGCCTCCTTCAACTGCAGCTCTTCCCCCGTTAATGCCTGTTTATTTTCCAAAAAGGAAAATAGTGTTTGCAGCTGCTGCGTAAATGACGATCCGTCATGCAAAGAACGAATCGATAAAAAAATTTCCTTTGTAAAAGGAAGTTTCATCTTAATTATTTGCTCAATGGCCTGAAAATCTGAATCGGCCTTTGAGCCGGAAGACAGCCAATCAGAAATCGCCGGCATTTCCTTTTTAGGTAAAGGAAGGCCTTTTTCTGTCAGGGATAGCACCAGCTTTTCATTGATCTTTGTTACCGGTAAATGCAGCTCTTTGAGCAAGGGCATGACGTTTTCTCCCTCCACTGCCAAGCTTTGAGGAGTTGTCAACACCTTCAGTTGCAGCTGGCCATTTACTTTTGGTCGTACTTCAAACCAGTAAGCGGTATGGTTCATAAGTGGAGCATGAAGCTTGGCAACTAAGGGGGATCCGTTAAACTCCACAACAGCTGTTTGATTAGGAAACAGCTTGATCACTTTCCCCCTTATGATATCTCCAGGAGCAAACTCCACTAATTTCGCTTGACTCCCATTCACATAATGAAATAACTTGTCAACAGAAGAGAGAATCACACTATATCCCTCCTTTTGGATATATCAATTTTCCACCATATTTTTAATAGGAGCAAAAGATTTTCGATGCTCCTTTAAAACCCCATACTGCTCTATAGCCTCTAAATGTTGTTTCGTTCCGTATCCCATATGTTTTTCAAAACCATATGGCGGATATTTCTCACCTAATTCTTTCATCATTCTATCACGGGTCACTTTCGCTACAATGGAACTTGCGGCAATCGAAATACTTGTTGCGTCCCCTTTTATGATGGATTGCTGTGGAATAGGCAGCGGCAAGGCCATTGCATCAATCAATAAATGTTCCGGAGTAACCGGAAGCTTAGAAACAGCGTTCATCATCGCTTTTTTTGTAGCTTCATAAATATTGATTTCATCAATAACTGCTGCCGATATAATTCCAACGCCTATCGCGACCGCTTGTTTTTTAATGGCTACATAGTATTCTTCACGCTTTTGTTCACTCAGCTTTTTGGAATCCGTAACACCCGGCAAGTAAAAATCTTTCGGCAAAATGACGGCTGCCGCTACAACAGGCCCTGCAAGCGGGCCTCTGCCCACTTCATCCACACCGGCAATAAATTGAACGTTTTGCTCATATAGGGCTTCTTCATATGTCCTCATTTCGTAAAACTGCTGTTTTAATTTTTCTTGTTCAACAAAAAATTTTAATTTTTGAGCGAGAAGCTTTTGAACACCTTTTCGCCCATCTTTTTCACACTCTTTAAAAAACGGATCTTCACATGTTTCAACATTTGCTAATAGCTGTTTTATTTCTTGAATCGTTTTTTCCATATGTTTCACTCTTTCTTAATGTAAATATCGGTCATTCCTAAAAAAAGATAATATCCAATCTTTTATCTTAAAAACGGGATTAAAGAAAATGAATCTGAAAAGGACCTTTTATGTTATCTCAGGCAAGCTAACATAAAAGGTCCTTTTTAAGCGGCATGAGTTCACGGCCTGGTATTAGGCCTCCGGCTCATCATCTTCTCTATAGTCTTCAGGGTGTTCGAATGACAAATGTCCCAGTTTTTCCGAGCGAATCTCTCTTAGCACGAGTTCGGCCGTCTTATCATAATCGGTCATCCCTCCTGACACTATGCACCCTCTTTTTTTGCCGATGGCATCAAAAAGCTCCACAATGTCTTCAGGAATCTCCGTTAAACTGTAACGTTCTTTTAAGTTGTCGGGATAATGGGCAGTCAAAAATCTTAACGCATATACAGCCACATCCTGGAGATTTAGGATTGTATCTTTAATCGCCCCTGTTGTGGCAAGCTTCAAACCGACAAGTTCATCTTCGAATTTTGGCCATAAAATCCCCGGCGTGTCGAGCAGTTCTAATTCCTTTCCGACCTTGATCCATTGCTGTGCTTGAGTAACCCCTGGACGATCGCCTGTTTTCGCAATATTTTTATTGGCTAATCGGTTAATTAACGTTGATTTTCCAACATTGGGAATTCCAACAATCATAGCACGAATAGCACGCGGATTCTTAATTCCTTTTGCCTGCATGCGATCAAACTTTTCCTTTAAAATCTCTTTGGACATAGAGACAATCTGCTTCATTCCTTTTCCGGCCTGAGAATCGATAGCAAGTGCCGGAATGCCTTTTGAACGGTAATATGCCAGCCATTTCTCCGTTATTTCTTTATCCGCTTTATCTGCTTTGTTCAGCAATACGAGTCTTGGTTTATTGGAGATAATCTCATCAATCATCGGATTTCTGGATGATTGAGGAATTCTCGCATCGACTAATTCATACACGATATCAATTAATTTTAGCTTTTCCGTTACTTGCCTTCTTGCTTTGGCCATATGTCCCGGAAACCATTGAATCGCCATTTTCATCACCTACTTTTCATCTGCAAGATCCTCTTAGTCTGCACGGAGGCGGTCCCAAAGGTGTAAACACCCACCTTTGGGACCGCCCCACGAAATGGAATATATCCGGTTTAGATACATGTAAACCTGCCCACTTTACCGAACCATCCATTTCACCTTTAAAAACTTCCGCTGTTTTTAAAGTGGCCTGTAAGTTCGTCCTTTATTCTGCTATACGCGCTTCAGAAAGCGGCCAGTACACAATGCTCGTCTCTCCTAATACTTCATCTATTGAAACAAAGCCGATTTGGCGGCTGTCTTTACTATAACGGCGGTTATCTCCCATGACGAATAAATGGCCTTCCGGTACCGTCGTTTGACCGCCTGTAATGTCCTCCAATTTAAAATCTTCCGTAAGAGGACCATCAATGACCTGTTTTTTATATTCGTCTAAATAAGGCTCTTTATAAGCTTTGCCATTCACATAAAGAACATCATTTTTATACTCGATGTGGTCGCCTGGAAGCCCAATAACACGTTTTATGTAATCTTTATGCGCCTCCGCGTGAAACACAACAATATCAAAACGCTCAGGTTTGCCAATTTTATAGGAAAATTTGTTTACAATCATTCGGTTTTGATCGTGCAATGTTGGCATCATTGACAGACCATCTACAACAATCGGTGCAAATAAGAAATAACGAATAACAGCTGCTAACAAAACAGCAATAACAATGGCTTTTACCCATTCAAAAAATTCACTTTTTCCTCGGGCCATCCTTGAGTCCCCCAACCATTATGAAGTCTAGCTATATTGTAACCGACGAGAATAACTTTTTAAACTCACATTTATCACAAAATGAACCTTCCATCAGCAGGATCTTCTCCATTCCCAATGATGGTTATTAGTCGAAAAATACGATCCTCATAGGCAGTAATTCCCCGCTTGGCTCTGCCTGAAGTAAAAATTCCACTCCCCGTTGGAGCAGGGCAATTTGAAAAAAGGAGCTTGTTTAACAAGCTCCCTTCTTATCATTATCGAATTTCTTTGATACGTGCCGCTTTACCGCGAAGGTTACGTAAGTAGTAAAGTTTCGCACGACGTACTTTACCGCGACGAATTACTTCTAACTTCGCAATTTTTGGCGTATGAACCGGGAATGTACGCTCAACACCTACACCGTAAGAGACCTTACGAACTGTGAATGTTTCGCTGATTCCACCACCACGACGCTTAATCACAACACCTTCAAAAATCTGAATACGCTCACGGTTACCCTCAACAACTTTTACGTGTACACGTACAGTGTCTCCAGGACGGAATTCAGGAAGATCTGTTCTTAATTGTTCTTTTGTGATTTCTGCAATTAATTGTTGCATCGCTTAATTCAACTCCTCCCACAGATGCTCATGTAGACTTGTGTCATTACAGCGGAACATCGTTTTACCGACATCAGCAAGAAAACCTGCCTCAGTCACAAGGAATATCTTATCATAACCTGAAACGAGATGCAATATCCTTGAATAAACTTTTCAATTCAGAAGTTCAAGGGTAAGCAAACGTTCTTTTTAGTGCAAAATGGATCGTTAACAAAAACCCCTGGTTTTATTTCAGTTAACATGGCGGTCCATTTTAAGAAGGCAGCTTAAAGGAGTGACTCCCCCTTCTTTAAGCCGCCCTCTTTCTTGAATTCCTCGATCCATTTACGCTGTTTATCATTAAGCTCTAACATTTTTAACATATCGGGACGGCGCATAAAAGTACGCTTCAATGATTCCCGTTCGCGCCATTCATCTATCTTTTTATGATCACCTGAAAGCAAAATATCAGGCACTTTTATCCCGCGAAAATCAGCTGGTCTTGTGTATTGAGGATGTTCCAGCAAACCTGTACTGTGAGAATCATGAAGGGCTGAAGTCTTGTTCCCCAATACATCTGGAAGCAAGCGTACAACACTGTCGATCACGACCATCGCTCCAAGCTCTCCCCCGGTCAACACATAATCCCCAATTGATATCTCATCTGTTACGACATGCTCTCGAATTCGTTCATCATATCCTTCATAATGACCGCAAATAAAGATAAGATGTTCTTCCTTTGCAAGTTCTTCTGCTTTTTTTTGCGTGTATCGTTCACCTTGAGGACACAGCAAAATAACACGCGCGTTGTCCGAATGAGTTTTCAAATCCGCCACTGCATCGAAAATTGGCTGTGGCTTTAATACCATGCCTGCTCCGCCGCCATACGGATAATCATCAACGGTTTGATGCTTGTTGTCAGCATAGTCTCGAAAATTTACGACATTAAATACAACTGCCTCTTTTTCTTGAGCCTTTTTTAAAATGGATTCACCCAATACTCCTGTAAACATTGAAGGAAATAAGGATAATACATCAATTCTCATTAGTCCAATAACCCTTCCATCACGTGGATTTTCACTAGTTTATCTTCTATATCGATCTCTTTTACCACATCTTCGATATACGGCAATAAAAGATCTTTTCCACCCTTTCGCTGAACGACCCACACATCGTTTGCACCAGTAGATAAAATTTCTTTGATTTTACCAATTTCTTCTCCTGCTTCTGTCACAACACGGCAGCCGATAATTTCGTGATAATAAAACTCACCTTCTTCAAGTTCCTCGAGCTGACTCTCGGGAATTTTAATGATGCCATCCTTAAACTGCTCTACTTGATTGATGTTGTTGTAACCTTCAAAGGTTAATAAATCAAATGATTTATGCTGACGATGACTGGCCACAATCACTTCGACCGGCTCTTCATGCTTTTCTTTAAATATGTATAATTTATTACCTGGTGTATAACGTTCCTCGACAAAATCCGTTTTCGAGATAACACGGACTTCTCCCCTTACGCCGTGAGTATTCACGATTTTTCCGACATTAAACCATTTTTCCATTTGCCATTCACCTCTAACGAATCTCCACAATTATTCCGTCTTTAACAATAATCGTTTTGGCAGCATTGACATCTTCCCAGCGATCGCCTACTTTAACGTCCGCAACGCCTTCCATTTCTTTTTCGACTAACTCACTGCCAACAGGCAGCTTCTGCAATTGATCCATTTGAAAATCCAAGATGCGGATTTTCTCAAGACGACTTTCCTGCTCTTTCTCAAAGCGTGATTCAAGTAAAGAGGAAGACCATTTCTTATTTTTCTCTATCTTTTTCATTTGAAACCGCAATTGATCAATTTCTTTATGCAATTGCTCTTTTTGCTCTTGAAAACGATTGAATAAAGCATCCTTGCTTTTCTCCGTCAATATTTGCTTGACAATAACCTTTTGAAGCAATCTCATTCTCTCTCCTCCTATACATTCAAGTATAGTAGAGAAAATTTGAAAACGCCAAGGTTTTAAAAAGGTTAATAAAAAAAGGGGAGGTTTCCCCCTCCCCTTTTTAGCCGCTAATTTCGACATATACTCTTTTGTCATGTTGAGATGCTGCTGAGCTGACAACAGTTCGAATAGCTGTTGCGACCCGGCCTTGTTTCCCGATCACTTTCCCTATGTCGTCAGGGTGAACAGTAAGCAAATATGTCACTTTTTGTTCATCCGCTTTTTCGATAATATGCACATGGTCTGGGTAATCAACCAGGGCCTTTGCAATCGTCTCAATTAATGATTTCATCTGAGTATGATTACTTGCTTAACTTTGCGTTATGGAATTTTTCCATAATGCCTTGTTTAGAGAAAAGGTTACGAACTGTGTCAGATGGTTTCGCCCCATCCTGTAACCATTTAAGAGCCAATTCTTCATTGATGTTAACTTCAGCCGGTTGAGCTACTGGATTGTAAGTACCAACTGTTTCAATGAAACGTCCATCACGTGGAGAACGAGAATCAGCAACTACGATACGATAGAAAGGAGATTTTTTAGCTCCCATACGTTTTAAGCGAATTTTAACTGCCATTTTAAAAAGCACCTCCGAATATATTTCACACAAGATAATATGATAGCAAAAACCTCAAATAGTTGTAAAGGTTTTTTTCTTAACAGTTTATTTTTTAAATGGATAAATTTCCATTAACTGCTTCCAATTTGAATATAATGCCTGACATTAAGACATAAACGGGAATTTGAATCCTTTTTTCTTACCTTTTGTCATGTTTGTCATTTGCTTCATCATCTTTTTCATGTCTTCAAATTGCTTTAACAAACGGTTGATCTCTTGAACTGGTCTTCCGCTTCCTTTCGCAATCCTTTTTTTACGGCTTCCATTAATGATTTCAGGACGAAGCTTTTCTTCTTTTGTCATTGAGCGAATGATGGCTTCTACATGGGCAATTTGTTTTTCGTCCACTTGAAGGTCCTTCAGCCCTTTGATTTTGTTCGCACCAGGCAGCATTCCAAGCAGCTCATCAAGCGGTCCCATTTTTCGGACTTGAGCCAACTGGTCTAAAAAATCCTCAAACGTAAATGAAAGTGTGCGAAGTTTTTGTTCCAGCTCTTTCGCTTTTTCTTCATCTACTGATGCCTGCGCCTTTTCAATGAGGGTTAATACGTCTCCCATGCCTAAAATACGGGATGCCATACGTTCCGGGTGAAATGGCTCTAAAGCGTCCATTTTTTCACCAAGACCGACGAACTTAATGGGTGTATTCGTTACGGCGCGAATCGATAAGGCTGCCCCGCCTCGCGTATCACCATCTAGCTTTGTTAACACAACACCCGTTAAGCCAAGTTGATTATTAAAGCTTTCGGCTACATTGACGGCATCTTGACCGGTCATGGCGTCTACTACAAGGAAAATTTCATGAGGTTTAGTGAGTTCTTTAATTTGCTGTAACTCGGCCATTAAATTTTCATCAACATGCAAACGACCGGCTGTATCAATCAATACGTAGTCGTAATGCTGTTCTTTTGCATGGGCGATAGCTTGTTTTGCAATCTCTACAGGATTGACTTGATCACCCAGGGAGAAAACAGGCATGCTGAGCTGTTTTCCTAGTGTTTCTAATTGCTTGATCGCGGCTGGACGATAAATGTCGGCTGCAACAAGCAAAGGATTGCGATTATATTTTTTACGTAAAAGATTGGCAAGCTTTCCTGTTGTCGTTGTTTTACCGGCCCCTTGCAAACCGACCATCATGATGACAGTCGGCGGCTTTGTCGCAGCAGCAATTTTGCTTTGCTCTCCACCCATTAGCGCCGTTAATTCTTCTTGTACCACTTTTACAACTTGCTGGCCAGGTGTTAAACTTTTTAACACTTCCTGTCCAACAGAGCGCTCATTGACACGCTTGACAAAGTCTTTTACGACTTTGAAGTTAACGTCCGCTTCCAATAAAGCAAGACGAACTTCGCGCATCATTTCTTTTACGTCTGCTTCCGTTACTTTACCTTTTCCTCGTAACCTTTGAATCGTACCTTGCAATCGGTCGGCTAATCCTTCAAATGCCATTTATGCCGCCCCCTACTCTAATTTCTCAAGCGAATCAATGAGGGAAAGTAATGTTTCATCTCCGCATTTACTCGTCTGAAGAGTCTCTTTTAACTGCCGTAAAATGCGTTGACGGTCCTGAAACCTTTGAAACAAAAGCAGTTTCTCCTCATATTGTTCGAGCATTTGCTCAGTTCGTTTGATGTTATCATAAACAGCTTGACGACTAACATCATACTCTTCGGCAATTTCACCAAGGGAATAATCGTCCAAATAATAAAGGGACATGTAGCTGCGCTGCTTTGGTGTTAACAACGATTGATAGAAGTCATATAAATAATTCATTCTTGTCGTTTTTTCAAGCATACACCGGCCCTCCCGTGTTAAGTGAATTGCCTTTACAAGTAATTAGTCTACATATTTTATTTTATGTTGTCAAGTTTTTTTCTTAACACTCACCTTAAATGGAGACATTAAGGGTCCGGTCCTAAGCATGCGAGCCCCCCTTTACGCGAACGGTCTCGCATGCTTAGAAAAACAAAAGGTTTATTCCGTTTGTTCTTCCGCTTCGACCATATTGGCAAACAAGCCGTACACATATTGTTCTGAATCGAATTGCTGCAGATCGTCCATTTTTTCGCCGAGCCCGACGAATTTAACAGGGAGGCGAAGCTCGTTGCGGATAGCAAGGACGATACCGCCTTTAGCTGTGCCATCAAGCTTTGTTAATACGATACCCGTTACGTTTGTCGCTTCGGAGAATGTCTTTGCTTGACTCATGGCATTTTGGCCGGTTGTGGCATCAAGAACGAGTAATACTTCATGTGGAGCTCCTGGAATTTCACGTTCAATGACACGTTTTACTTTTTCAAGCTCTTTCATTAAGTTGACCTTATTTTGAAGGCGTCCCGCAGTATCACATAGCAACACGTCCGCTTGGCGCGCTCTCGCTGCTTGAATAGCATCATACATAACCGCTGCCGGATCGGAACCAGCTGACTGTTTGACAACATTCACCCCTACTCGTTCTCCCCAAACTTCAAGCTGTTCAATCGCACCGGCACGGAATGTATCGCCCGCTGCCATAAGAACGGATTTTCCTTCTTGCTTAAATTTATGGGCAAGCTTGCCGATTGTCGTTGTTTTCCCAACGCCGTTTACGCCAACGAACAGGATAACGGTTAGATCGTCCTTTTGCATATTCAGCTCTGATAAATCTTCTTCTCCTGCTTCATAAATTTCAACGAGTTTCTCAGAAATGATAGCCTGTACTTCTTTTGGATCTTGAACGTTGCGGCGCTTTACTTCCATTTTTAATTCATCGATTAAATCCATAACTGTCGCAACGCCCACATCAGCGCCGATCAGAATTTCTTCGAGTTCCTCAAAAAAATCTTCGTCCACTTTGCGATAGCGCGCTACAAGGTCATTCATCTTTCCGGTAAATGAAGTACGTGTTTTTTCAAGCCCATTCTTGAATTTTTCTGTTACAGAATCGGTTTGCTGTGTGATTTTCTCTTTTAAACGTTTAAAAAAACTCATGCTATTCATCCTTTCTTACTGTGCATATTCTTTTGACTCTTCCATTCGAACAGACACCAGTTTGGATACACCAGACTCCTGCATTGTCACACCATATAAAACATCCGCTTCTTCCATTGTCCCTTTGCGATGGGTGATGACAATGAATTGTGTCTCATCGCTGAAGTTTCGCAAATACTTGGCAAAGCGCTGTACATTTGCTTCATCTAAAGCGGCTTCGACCTCATCCAGTACACAGAATGGTACAGGACGTACTTTTAAGATTGAAAACAATAGAGCAATGGCAGTCAATGATCGCTCACCGCCAGATAAAAGACTTAAGTTTTGAAGTTTCTTTCCAGGCGGCTGTGCGATTATATCAACACCTGTACGCAGCAAGTCTTTTGGATCGGTTAAAACTAAATCTGCTCTTCCGCCCCCGAACAACGATTTAAATACAAAGTCAAACTGTTCTTTAATACTATAAAATGTCTGAGAAAAGCGTTTTTTCATTTCCTCATCCATTTCTTCGATAATTTGATAAAGAGTATTTTTCGCTTCTTCCAAATCATCTTTTTGAGAGCTTAAAAAGTCGTATCGTTCTGAAATCCGATCATGCTCATCGATGGCCCCAATATTGACAGTGCCAAGCTCTTCAATCGCAAGCTTGACTAACTTCATTCGTTTGCGGGCTTCCTCAATACCGATTTCGAGTTTATGAGTTTGTTTGGCGCCTTCAAAACTTAATTGATATTCCGCACTTAATCTCTCAAGACGGTTGTCAAGCTCCACTTCAAGTCGGTTTATTTTCACTTCTTCATCTTGTAAGGCTTGGACCACTTGTTTGTGCTGTCTTTTTAGTTCCTTTGAATTATTATCAAGTATTTCAACTTGCTCTTGCAGCTTGACACGCTCTTCGCGGCGATTCGTTAATCTATCCGCTAATTCGTTTTTCTCCTGCAGCTTTTTCTTTGCCGCTGACTCAAGCTGGGATTCCCCGGAATCATTGTTAGTCATCTCACTTGTAAGCAATGATAAATCTTCCTGCACTTCTATTAAGCGCTTTTCTGTTTGTTCCAATTCAAATCGAAGCCTTTCAAATTTTTCGCGCTGGTTCTTCAATACTTCCTGCTTACTTGCAAGGACAACCTTTAATTCGGTCAATTCGTTTTGAACAGTTTCTTTTGAAGTCTGCTGCTCGCTTTTTTGTTTTGTAACCATTTCGATTTCATGCTCGATGGCGCCCAATTTCATTGAGCTGTCTTCAATCGTTGATTCCAGTTCTTTTAAACGGATGTGAATGCGCTGCTTATCCGAATCAAAACTTTCCATTTCATGATCATATAAAGAAAGACGATCATTCAATGTTTTTTCTTCCAATTCGATTTGACGCACTTCTGTTTTTAAGTCCTGATGTTTTGTGCGCAATTCTTCTCCCGCAGATTGGGATAGCTGAATATCTTGCTCCAGCGCTTCCATTTGCCCTTTCAGCTCTTTCACTTGTGTTTCAAGCTGTATCGTTTTTTCTTCCATCTCACCCAACTTTGCTGTCATGTTCTCAAGCTCCCGCTGACGCCCTAAAAGGGAGTTTGTTTTTTGTCTGACCGTACCGCCCGTCATTGAGCCGCCCGGATTTACCACATCTCCCTCAAGTGTGACAAAACGATAGCGGTGCTGAACATATTTAGCAAGTTCATTTGCTCCTTGCAAATCTTTGGCGATGATGACCGTCCCTAATAAACTGCCGATTACCTGCTGATATTTAGAGCTGAATGAAATCAACTGTGAAGCTACCCCAACGAATGAATCATGCTGCTGCAGCAAGTGAAGGTGGGAAGAGGAAAGCTGCTTTTCCCTGACGGTGGATAACGGCAAGAATGTCGCTCTGCCATAGGAATGACGTTTCAAAAATTGAATGGCAGAACGGGCGCTTTGCTCATCTTTTACCACAATATGCTGGGTTGCAGCACCAAGGGCAATTTCAATGGCCGTCTCATATTCTTTCGGGACTTGAATCAACTCAGCAACCGCTCCTTCAATGCCTTGAAGCCGTTCATCACGCGCTTTTAGTACTTCCTTTACACCCTGGAAATAACCGGCGTAATCCTCTTGCATTTCTTCCAACATTTCTTTCCTTGACTTCGTCTGCTGTACATATTGATATGCTTGATAAAGCGTTGACTCTTTTTTACGATACCGCTCTCGTAACGTCTCAAGCTGCTGTTGCTTTTGTCTAAAAGAATGGATAAACGTTTCTAATTCAGTTGTACAAGCTGTTAGTTCAGACGCTAACTTCTCTTTTCTTTCTGTTAGCTCCTGCCTCTCCTGCAGAAACTTTTGATTGGAAGCACCCAATCGCTGTTGTCTCTCCTCATTTTGGATGATTTGCTGCTCCAAAAATGCTTTTTCGTTTCGTGCAGATGTTTGTTCATTCAGCAGCTCAAAATAATCGCTTTTTAACTGCTCCAGCTTTCCCTCTAAATTTTCGCTGTATGTCGCAAATAAAGATTGTTTCTCTTGTAAAGCCTGTTTCATCTCTACAACTTCTGTTTCATAGATTTTCAGAAGTTGATATTCTCTTTCTTTTAATTCTGCCAACTCAATTGACTTTTGTTGGTACTCCCCGATCAACTGCTCTAGCTGTTGTTTATTTTGCGCAGCATTTTTCTTCCGCTCTTTTAACACTTCTTTACGGCCTTCCAGCTTCTCAAGCTCTTGACTTGTTAAAAGCAAACGCTGCTGTACGGCATGCAGATCTTCATCAATCACTTGAATTCGGGAGCGAAACTCTTCAATTTTCGATTCACGTTCTTGAATATTATTGGATAGAGACGACTCGAGGGATTGATGCTCTTCAAAAAGCCGCTTTAATTGTTCCCATTTTTGATGCAGCTCTTCAATCTCATACACCGTCACAGCTATATCGATTTTTTTGAGTTCCTCTTTTTTCTCTATGTAATCCCTCGCAATGGAAGCTTGAATTTTCAACGGTTCTAACTGCCCTTCGATTTCATGCAAAATATCCATCACACGGTTTAAGTTTTCCTGTGTTTCAATTAACTTAATCTCCGCTTTTCGTTTTCTCGTTTTATATTTTAACACACCAGCCGCTTCTTCAAAGATGCTTCTTCGTTCTTCTGCCTTATTGCTTAAAATCTCTTCAACTTTCCCCTGACTGATAATAGAAAAAGCTTCTTTTCCTAATCCGGAATCCATAAATAAATCGATAATATCTTTTAAGCGGCAAGGTTGTTTATTAATCAGAAATTCGCTGTCCCCTGATCGATAGACACGACGGGTAACACTGACTTCATGATAATCAATCGGTAGAAATTGATCTTCATTTTCTAATGTAAGGGTTACTTCTGCCATATTGAGCGGTTTACGGGTATCGCTGCCGGCAAAAATGATATCTTCCATTTTCGCACCGCGCAGTGATTTAGCGGACTGCTCCCCCAAAACCCATCGAATCGCATCCGTAATGTTACTTTTTCCGCTTCCGTTTGGACCGACAACGGCTGTGACGCCCTGTACAAAGTCGACGGAAATTTTCTCTGCAAACGATTTAAAACCTACAATGTCCAACCGTTTGAGGAACATATACATTCCTCCCTCAAGTTTTCATTCCTGACTGTTTGTTGCCAAACCAAATATATTCATCTGAAATATTCTAAAAGAAACCGCCCTTTCCTTTTATATCATTCACTACGAAGAAAGGTGCGGCTTCTCTTATTTCATTCTAATGGGCGGTCACGCACCGCTTCTTTAAGCGGGGCATCACCACCCATTAGCACCTGATTGGTTCAACTCAGCATCTATTTAAGCTTAAGAAGCATTCATTGATTTTAATTTAGCAATGGCTTCTTGCGCTGCCTTTTGTTCAGCTTCTTTTTTAGAGCGCCCTACTCCGGTTCCTAACACCTCGCCATTCAGTGATACGCGAGATACAAATTCCCGATTATGAGCAGGACCTTTTTCTTGCAATACTTTATATTCCAATTGACCAGCACCATCTCTTTGAACCATTTCCTGTAATTGGCTTTTGTAATCCATCACATGAGAAAAAGCACCTTCATTGATCTTCGGAAAGACAACCTTTGATAAAAAATCATTGACGGTCTCAAGACCTTTGTCAAGATAAAGCGCTCCTATGAAAGCTTCGAATACGTCAGCCAATAAAGCCGGACGCTCTCTTCCCCCTGTCATTTCTTCCCCTTTTCCGAGCAAGACAAGCTGTCCAAACAAAAGCTCATGGGCAAACGTAACAAGGGAAGGTTCACATACAATCGCAGCTCGCAGTTTCGTAAGCTCCCCCTCGCTCATAGTCGGATATTTTTTAAACAAAAATTGGGATACTGTAAGTTCCAACACAGCATCTCCCAAAAATTCCAGGCGTTCATTATCTTCATAAGGTCTTCTGCGATGCTCATTCACATAGGATGAATGTGTAAAAGCTTGGATTAGCAACGCTTCGTTATCAAACGTAATGCCAATCCGCTCTTGAAACTTTTTAAAATTTTGCTTTATTTTTCCACCTAAACGCCGCTCACGGCCAATGTAATTCTTAGGCATAAGTACCTCCACTTCTATCCTGCAACAAAAGTTCAACATCTATGTCTAGCTGCGGCTCCAAAAGCTACATTCTACGGTCACTTCACCGCCTCCCGCGAAGTCAAAAAGCGACTTCTCGTCGGCGGTTCCAGTTCCCTATGAGCATAAACGAGCTTGCTCCACTTTTCTTTACTTGTCCAGCTTCGCAAGCTATGCTCTACGGTCACTTCACCGCCTCCCGCGAAGTCAAAAAGCGACTTCTCGTCGGCGGTTCCAGTTCCCTATGAGCATAAACGAGCTTGCTCCACTTTTCTTTAACATATACCATTATAAAACGTCTTTGAAAAAAAGATACGGTTTGTTTATAAAAATAAAGGATTTTTTTCATTCCACCCACGTATGTTACCAACAAAAAATATAACAGACACGTTAGGCTGTTGAATAATAAACAGGTTCATTTGTACACTTTCTGTATCCTGACCTTTTAGGGTCGTGTTCAATATGCTAAGGAAATCACCTAATTGAAACATATCATTTCTCTTCCATGAAAAGCAAATACGGCCCATCAAAAAGCTTTTTAACAGCAGAGAAAGCCCCGTTGAATAACGGGGCTTCAAAGCAGATTATACAGCTTATTGTTTGCTCTGTATGTAATTAACAGCATCTCCAACTGTTGCAATTTTTTCTGCATCCTCATCAGAGATTTCCATGTCGAACTCATCTTCAAGTTCCATTACAAGCTCAACAACATCAAGGGAATCTGCACCAAGGTCATCTTTGAAGGAAGACTCAAGTTTCACTTCACCTGCGTCAACACCAAGACGGTCTACAATGATTTTTGTTACACGTTCTAAAACGTCTGCCATTATCCTTCACCTCCCCTCAAGCTATTATAGATGATTTCTGTTAAAAATACTAGGACAGGTCCAAAAGAGACCTTTGTTACATAACCATTCCACCGTCAACACGGAGCGTCTGCCCTGTCATATAGCGGCTGCCTTCAGAGGCTAAGAATGAAACGACATGCGCAATATCTTCCGGCTCGCCAAAGCGGGCAAGCGGAATCTGCTTCAGCATTTCCTGTCTTACATCTTCCGGTAACTTATCTGTCATATCCGTCGTAATGAATCCAGGGGCGACCGCATTGACCGTGATATTACGGCTCGCCAACTCTTTCGCTGTTGTTTTCGTCAAACCAATAACACCAGCTTTTGCTGCTACATAGTTGGCTTGGCCCGCATTGCCGCTCACCCCAACAATGGAAGCGATATTAATGATGCGGCCGTTTCGCTGTTTCATCATTTGGCGAGTAACAGCTTTCGTACAAAGGAAGACACCTTTTAAGTTGGTCGAAATAACATCGTCCCATTCATCTTCTTTCATACGCATTAATAAATTGTCACGTGTAATGCCTGCATTATTCACTAAAATGTCCAACGAGCCGAATGTCTCAACGACTTGCTTCACCATATTTTGTACAGAGTCTGCGTCGGCTACGTTTGCCTGAATGGCAATAGCCTCACTGCCCAATGCCTTGATCTCATCCACTACTTCTAACGCTTTCGCTTCACTTCCTGCATAGTTGACCGCCACTTTAGCGCCGAGTTTGCCGAGTTCAAGAGC
This sequence comes from Bacillus songklensis, assembly GCF_042649685.1. Taxonomy (NCBI): domain Bacteria; kingdom Bacillati; phylum Bacillota; class Bacilli; order Caryophanales; family Bacillaceae; genus Bacillus; species Bacillus songklensis. Next base: position 98,447 of record NZ_JBHRZT010000020.1, read on the forward strand.
AATGGCTCTGCCGATTCCGCGTGAAGCACCTGTCACAAGGGCCGTTTTTCCTGTTAACATGATTTCTCCTCCTTTATCGCTTCAATCGTTTGATTCATAGACTGTAAATCATAGACTGAAAAGACATTGGCACGGCGATTAATTTTTTTAATAAGTCCAGCCAATACTTTTCCCGGACCAATTTCAATAAACGTATCTACTCCGTTATCCAGCAAAGTTTGGATGGACTCTTCCCAACGTACAGGAGAATACAATTGCTCTACTAGTCGCTGCTTAATTTCACCCTTCGTTGTCATCGGCTCTGCCGTTACGTTCGAAATAACAGGGACCTCCGCATCAGTGACCGTCACCTCATTCAACACTTGTTCAAGTTTTTGAGCTGCCGGCTTCATTAAGCTGGAATGAAACGGTCCGCTCACAACAAGAGAAATGGCTCGCTTGGCCCCTCTTTCCTTCGCAAGGGCAGACGCTTTTTCAACTCCTGCCGTTGTTCCGGAAATCACGATTTGACCAGGACAGTTGATGTTTGCCAATTGAACAACATCACCTTGATTGGTAATTTCATCTGTTACTTCTTTTAACGCCTGTGCTTCCATCCCTAGAATGGCCGCCATCGTTCCTTCTCCTGCCGGAACTGCTTCATCCATAAACTTCCCGCGCAGATAAACAGCTTTCACTGCATCAGGGAAAGAAAGGGCACCTGCCGCTACAAGTGCACTATACTCTCCTAAACTATGACCTGCTGTATAGTCCGGGGCAATGCCTGATGTTTTAAATTGTTCCAACATCACCATGCTCGTTGCCAAAAGAGCAGGCTGCGCATGGTATGTAAGCGTCAATTTTTCTTGCGAACCGTTAAAAATAATGTCTGTCAGTTTAAAGCCAAGGACGTCGTCCACTTGGTTATACATGCTCCCAGCGACTTCATATTGGTCCGCAAAGTCTTTTCCCATCCCCACCGTTTGAGAACCTTGCCCTGGAAATACAAACGCTAACTTCCCCATCATTTTCGCTCCTTTATCCTGTTCTAACGGGCGATCTCCTGTTGATAGAGGCTTCACCCTATACAGTTTCAATTTGAAACTTTTCAATTGCTGCTTTAATCGTTTGCGGAACTTGTTGTTCTACCATATTGACCGCTTGCTTAACAGCATTGAAGACCGCTGTAGCATCTGACGATCCATGTGCCTTGATGACAGGTGCTTTTAAACCGAATAAGCCAGCCCCGCCGTATTCGCTGTAATCCATTTTCGATTTCAACCCTTTTAACTGAGGTTTTAAAACGGCTGCAGCCATTTTGCTTTTAAAGCTGCTTGTCAATTCTGCTTTTAACATGGAGAAGATCGATAAAGCCGTTCCTTCGATCGTTTTTAAAGCGATGTTACCTGTAAATCCATCGGTCACCACCACATCAGCTACTCCATTTAATAAGTCTCTTGATTCAACATTTCCAGCAAAATTCAAGTTAGCTTCTTTTAAAAGCTGGAAGGTTTGCTTCGTTAAATCATTCCCTTTTTTATCTTCTGTTCCAACATTTAAGAGACCAACACGCGGGTTGGTGATTCCTCTTACTTTTTCCGCATAGATTGCCCCCATAATGGCATATTGGAGCAAGTGTGTTGGTTTCGCATCAACATTTGCCCCTACATCCAGCATTAAAAATCCTTTTCCATCTAATGTTGGCAAAGTCGGAGCTAAAGCCGGCCTTTCGATGCCTTCAATTCGTCCGACCACAAACAGCCCTGCTGTCATTAAAGCTCCCGTGTTCCCAGCGGAAATACAAGCGTCTGCCCGACCTTCCTTTACTTCGTTTGCCATTAAAACCATTGACGCATTCTTCTTTCTTCTAACTGCACGAACGGGTTCATCGGTTGCTTCAATTACTTCTTCTGTATGTATAATATCCACTCGCTCCGATGATTGCAAATGTTGTTTGATTTGCTCTTCATGGCCAATAAGTGTAATGTGTAAATCAGGGAAATGTTGAATGGCTTTTGCTGCCCCGGCAATAATTTCTTTTGGAGCATTGTCGCCTCCCATTGCATCAATTGCGATTCTCATGCTGCATCTCATCCTTTTTTACATTTTTTGAACGGTACATTTTAAATCGGCCGGAAAATACCAATTCCTGTCCAACAAAACTATTAACTTCTACAATCGTACGACCGCTCTCTTCTTCCATCCCTTTCACTTTGGCCTTTGCTACTACACGCTCACCGAGTCTTACTTGTTGATGGAAATGGAGAGAGGCATCCGCAGTTAAAGCCAGTTCGTCATTAATCACAGCGACGGCAAGCGAATTCGCTTGCGCAAATAAATGATGTCCGCGCGCGATTTGATTTCGTCTGAAGACATGTTCTTCCCTTACATCAAAGATAGAAATTGCCGAATCATCTAATTCCAGGTCAATCACTTCCCCAATGACTTCTTCTAACGGCAATGAACGAACTTCCGTCTGAAGCTGCCTTGACGCTACATGTTTAATGCGTTCACGAAGTTCGGGAATGGATAATTCAAGACGATCTAACCGAATCGTTTGAACACTGACCGAAAAGCGTTCTGATAGTTCTTCGTCCGTAACAAAAGGATTTTCTTCAATCGTTGCTTTTAGGAGCCGCTGTCTCTCCTTTTTATTCCGTTTCATTATTCACCATCCGCACTTTTAATACTAGGTACTAATAGCAGTATATAATCATTAAAACTATTTTGCAACCATAATTTTTTAAATCACTGAAGTTTAGATGGATCATTTTAATTTTCTTAAGGGAACGTGCAAAAAGCCGACCGCCCCTTCTATTTAACGGGATAGTCGGCTTTTTATGAAATAGAAAATACTTATTTGCAAGTCGTTAATCGAGCTTTTCTCCATTTAGTGCTCCTGTGTCTTCCAAATAAGAACGCAGTAGTGCATACTGCTCTTCTTTCCAAAAAGACTCTGAGTTGACAAGAAGAGCCGCGTCATCACGCGCCACTTCCAATGCACGATAATCATGAACCATATCGGCTACTTTAAAATCGGGCAGTCCGCTCTGTTTTCTGCCAAAAAAGTCTCCTGGCCCGCGAAGCTCAAGGTCTTTTTCCGACAAAACAAACCCATCGTTCGTTTCAGTCATAATCCGCATTCGTTCTTTTCCATTTTCCGACTTCGGGTCTGCCATCAATACACAATAAGACTGCTCACTTCCGCGCCCTACGCGGCCGCGCAATTGATGAAGCTGGGAAAGACCGAAACGTTCCGCATCATAAATCAGCATGACTGTTGCATTTGGAACGTTGACTCCAACTTCAACAACAGTGGTAGAAACGAGAACCTGGACATCATTTCCACTAAACTGATGCATGACGGCTTCTTTCTCTTCGGCCGAGAGACGGCCATGCATCAGACCTATTTTCCACTTCCCATGGTAATGCTGGGTTAAGGTCGCATGAACGTCAATTGCATTTTGCACATCGAGTTTATCGGATTCTTCAATAAGAGGACAAATAACGTATGCCTGTCTACCATGCGAAAGCTCTTTATCAATGAATTGCAAGATTCTCTCGAGCATGTCGTGCTTCACCCAATAAGTCTCAATGACTTTACGGCCCGCCGGCATTTCATCAATGATCGAGACATCCATTTCGCCAAAGACGGTAATGGCGAGTGTTCTAGGAATTGGGGTAGCTGTCATAAATAACACATCAGGATTTTCTCCTTTTTCCCGCAGTACCCTTCGCTGCTCCACCCCAAAGCGATGCTGCTCATCCGTTATGACAAGGCCAAGCTTATGAAACTGGACTTCGTCTTGAATTAACGCATGTGTGCCGACAACGACGTGTACATCACCGGCCTGTACTTTTTCCAACAATTCCCTACGCGATTTTCCTTTCACCGAACTTGTTAATAAACCGACCCTCACCCCCACTTTTTCAAGCATGGTTTGCAAAGACTGAACATGCTGTTCCGCTAAGATTTCGGTTGGAACCATGAGCGCTCCTTGATATCCGGCTAAAACGGTCGCATACAACGCGATGGCAGCCACAACCGTTTTCCCTGATCCCACATCTCCCTGCAGTAATCGATTCATTCGATAAGGGGATTTCATATCCTTTGCAATTTCGGTCACTACACGTTTTTGTGCATTTGTAAGCGGAAACGGCAGCGTTTGAATAAATGCTGCAAGCTGACCGGAATCAAATCTTTGTTCAATCCCTGGAGCTTGCTCCCGTTCCATTTTTCTTAACGCCTGCATTTTTAGCTGAAATAATAAAAATTCTTCGTAAACAAAACGACGGCGTGCCTGTTTTAGCTGCTCATGGCTTTGCGGCAAATGGATGGCCTTTAAAGCTTCTTTGCGTTCCAGCAGCTTGTAGCGCATCCTTATAGCAGGAGGAATCATATCGTCAATATGTTCACTATATTGCTTTAAGGCAAGCGAAACGAAGCGCCTTAACCCTTTCACGGTCAAATCGCCTTTCGTCGAATAAATCGGGTCAATCTCTTGATTGCGCTTAAACGGAGAAAACTGCAATTCTTGAACCGTAATAGCCTGGCGATGCTGATCCCATTTACCGGTCACCGTGACCGTCTGCCCCATTTCCAATTTGGTCTTGTAATAAGGACGATTAAAACAAATGACGGTAATTAAATAACGTCCCACGAGCAAACGAAATGTTAATCTTGAACGTTTCTTCCCATAATAAGCGAGAGAAGGCTGACTATGAACCTTCCCTTCTACTGTTGCTTTCTCTTCATGCTTTACTTCAGCCAAGTCCTTTAGCTGATAGTCTTCATACCTAAACGGAAAATACTCTAGTAAATCTTGAACAGTATGAACCCCTGCCTGCTGCAAAGACTGAGCGGTTTCTTCACCAATCCCTTTTATAGACGTTACAGGAAACTGTTTTAAATTACTCACCTTTTGTTAACGGTATACCAAAGATCTTCGCTTCCAGCTCCCGACCTGTTGGTGTTGCCGCCAAACCTCCTTGTGCTGTTTCTTTTAATGCGACCGGCATCGTTTGGCCGATTTTAAACATCGCATCAATGACCTCATCGCACGGGATACGGCTCGTTATGCCCGCAAGCGCCATATCTGCTGCAACCATGGCGTTAGCGGCTCCCATTGCGTTTCGCTTTACGCACGGCACTTCCACTAATCCCGCTACCGGGTCACATACTAATCCTAACATATTTTTAAGTGTTATGGCCATTGCTTCGGCTGCTTGGGACGGCGTTCCGCCTGCCATTTCCACAATTGCCGCTGCCGCCATGCCGCTTGCCGATCCCACTTCGGCCTGACATCCTCCTGCCGCACCTGAAATGGAGGCGTTATTTGCCACGACAAATCCAAACGCACCTGACGTAAATAAAAACTCAATCATCTCCTGGCGTGTTGGATTTAGTTTATTTTTTACCGCAAACAAGGTCCCCGGAACCACTCCCGCCGAACCAGCCGTCGGTGTAGCACAAATCGTCCCCATTGCCGCGTTCACTTCATTTGTGGCTACCGCTTTGCTGACTGCATCCAAGACGAGTTCTCCAGAAAGCGATTTTCCACTTTTAATATAGTTTTGCAAAAGGACAGCGTCTCCGCCCGTTAAGCCTGAAACCGAGTGTACGCCTTTTAATCCGCGTTCAACCGCCTGTTCCATGACCGTTAAATTTTGGTCCATCTTCCGAATGATTTGTTCTCTTGAAAGACCCGTTACATCCATCTCTTGCTGAATCATAATCTCGGCAATTTTGACATTTTTACTTTCCGCCAGCTCTACCAATTCCGCCACATTACGAAACATACGCTTCTCCTCCCAGTTGCCTATTCAACCATTCTCATTACTTGTGAAATGTTTGGAAGCATTTTGATTTCTTCCATGACCGCTTCATCGATATTTTGATCGGTTTCAATAGCCATCAAGGCTATTTCCCCTTTTTCTTTACGCGACACTTCCATATGACCGATATTGATGCGATACTTTGTTAAAAGGTTGGTTACTGACGCAATCGCTCCATAACGGTCATTATGAACGACAAGGATAGCCGGATGTACACCTGACAGTTTTAAATCAAATCCGTTTAACTCCGTAATTTGAATTTTTCCGCCACCGATTGAAATCCCCACGACCTCGATTGTCTCATTTTCATCCGACATTCTGACTCTTGCTGTATTCGGGTGGTCCGTAATTGCATCCTCCTCAATGAAAACAACTTCGATTCCGGCTTCCTTTGCCAGTTTAAGAGACTGCGGAATTCGCGGATCATACGTGTCAAAGTCTAAAATACCGCCGATGATCGCTACATCCGTCCCATGCCCTTTGTACGTTTTGGCAAATGATCCGTATAACGATACAACAATTTTCTTTGGTTGTCGGCCAAACAGTGTTCTTGCAACCCGGCCAATGCGAGCTGCTCCGGCTGTATGCGAACTCGAAGGTCCAATCATAATTGGACCAATAATATCAAACACTGATTTATATTTCATTGCATTGTCTCCTCCGTTCTTGTATTACAAGCAACTTACAGTCTAATAGATTTTGGTCTAATCACCGCAACAATTGTGTCACCCATTTTAGAAAACGCTTTCTTTGCCGTTCAAAAAAACTCAAGATAGGATGATCTATTCACTTGTTCCCATTATATAATAAAAACTTCAAACCCTTTTCTTTTTTATATTTTTAAATTTTTCAAATAATACGAATGGACTTTCAGACAACAAAAAACTCTCTATCTAGAGGGAATAGAGAGTTTTCTTATTATTCAACAGCAAAGATGAAGGAATAGAGCGGTTGTTCGCCTTTATGAACTTCAACTTCCACATGGTCGAATTGTGATTCCGAATATTTTGTTAAAGCTTCCATCTCTTCGTCTGTAACATCTTCACCTTGTAAGATGGTTAAGATTTCAGCAGCTTCATCGATCATTGCCGCCAATAATTTTTTGGCAGCTTCAAGCTTATTCGTATCTTTCACGGTGATTTTCCCATCGAAGATTCCCATGAAATCGCCTGTTTCGATATCTAATCCATCAATGTGCGTGTCACGTACTGCATACGTAATTTGTCCTGTCTTTACATGACTTAATGCTTCGGTCATGTTCGCTTCATTCTGCGCTAAGTCTACCCCTGGATTAAACGCCAATAACGCTGCCATACCTTGAGGAACGGTTTTAGACGGAACAACGATTACTTCTTGATCCACAACATCGGCAGCTTGACGTGCTGCCATTACGATATTGCTGTTGTTTGGTAAAATGATCACTTTTTCAGCATTTACTTCCTGAATGGCCCTTACTATATCTTCCGTGCTTGGATTCATCGTTTGTCCGCCTTCGATCACAGCTTTTGCCCCGATACTTCTAAATAAGTCAGCGATTCCCGAACCCATCGCTACCGTGACAATCCCATACTCCTCTTTCTTTGTCACTGGCTCAGCAGGAACGGTTTTCATTTCAGCATGATCCTCCGCAACGATGCTGCTATGTTGTTCACGCATGTTTTCTACTTTAATTTTCATAAAGCTGCCGTATTTTTGGCCATAGTTCAATACTTCACCCGGATGCTCCGCGTGAATATGAACTTTTACAATCTCATCGTCCGACACTACAAGAAGAGAGTCTCCCCACTCACTTAAATCGTTGCGGAATTTCTCTTCGGAAAAGGGATTATCTTTCAGCTTATCTTTTTCAAATCGAACCATGAATTCCGTACAATAACCGAATTGAATATCTTCTGTGCTCATATGACTTTGCACACTTTTATGATGCTCGGCACTTACAAGCTCATCCATGGAAGGAAGGGCAGTCGATATCTGTGGAAGTTCCTCACCTTTTAGGACCGCTAAGAAGCCTTCATAAATAATGACAAGTCCTTGACCGCCGCTGTCCACTACTCCTACTTCCTTTAAAACAGGGAGAAGATCCGGTGTACGGTTTAAGGATGCTTTCGCTTCTGTTACGACTTCATCCATTAGCTTCACGATATCCGGTTGTTTTTTAGCCACAGCTGTTGCCTTTTGGGCAGCATCCCTCGCTACCGTCAGGATCGTTCCTTCTATAGGCTTCATAACCGCCTTATAAGCCGTTGCTACACCCGTTTCAAGAGCTTGGGCAAATTCGACGCTATTAATGACTTCTTTTTGTTCAATCGATTTCGCAAATCCGCGAAACAGCTGTGATAATATAACGCCCGAGTTACCGCGCGCACCCATTAACAATCCCTTTGCTAATGCCTGTCCGACTTTTCCAATATGGCCGGATACATTATTTTTCACTTCTTTGGCACCAGAAGTGATGGATAGATTCATATTTGTTCCTGTATCACCATCTGGAACTGGAAAAACATTTAGCGCGTCTACCATTTTGGCGTTATTCGTTAGATGCTGTGCTCCCTGTATCACCATCTCCGCGAAACGTTTTCCGTCTAAAGTTGTAACTGACACACATTTTCCTCCTTACTACAAGTTCGTTACACGAACTCCCTGCACATAAATATTTACGGAATCGACCGTTAAACCAACCGTTTGCTCGAGAGTATATTTTACTTTGGATTGAACATTATGTGCGATTTCAGATATTTTTGTTCCATAACTTACAATAATATACATGTCAATATGTATTTCGTCGTTTTCTTGACGAACAATTATGCCGCGTGTAAAGTTTTCTCTTCGAAGGATTTCTGTAATTCCATCTTTGATTTGTTTTTTGGAAGCCATCCCTACAATTCCATAGCAATCAATTGCTGCTCCACCTGCAATAGTTGCGATTACATCTGTAGAAATATCGATTTGGCCGTACTTTGTTTTCATTTCGATGGACATACTTCTACCCCTTTCTTTTTCAAAACATCAGAAATTAGATATGAACCCTTTTCTGTCATGTCCAGCTGCACGAGCCAGCTCCTACGGTCATTTTCGAAGAACAGGATGTTCAAGCGTCGACGTTGGTCACAGGACGTGACCGCTCTTAGTCGACAATCCTTTAAATGAAGCCAAAAGCGCTTCTTTGTCAGGAGTTCCAATGCCCTATGGAGGAGAGCCATGGATGGCGAGAGTTACAGCGTTGCTCACAGGACGTGAGCGTTCTTAGCTGTAACTTGGCTCGTTCCGCTTTTCTTATAGACTACAGACATTTTACTATAAGTAAAATATTTTTAAAAGAATATTCGTCTTTTGGCCCATTATGGATACTCCTTATTATACAACATGGTTTAAGTTTATATGTCAAGGGAAATTTCTTGAAAGCTTTTGTGAAGAACTATTGCATTCTCACAATGCCTGTGATAAATTAATATAGTATTTCTGAAAACAGAAGTTGATTAGTTTCGTTTGAGTTAGGAGGGAATTTGAACATGGCACGTAAATGTGTAGTAACCGGGAAAAAAACTCGTTCAGGTAACGCGCGTTCTCACGCTATGAACGCTACAAAGCGTACATGGGGTGCTAACCTTCAAAAAGTGCGTATTTTAGTTAATGGTAAACCAAAACGTGTATATGTATCAGCTCGAGCTCTTAAATCTGGTAAAGTAGAGCGCGTTTAATTACAGGAGAAAAGCACCATATTATGGTGCTTCTTTTATTTTAACGATATGTATGAATCATGATCTATAAAAACAGGACGCTCCCTTAAAAAGGGAGACGTCCTGTTTTATTCTTTTTTGAAAGAATTCAGCACTGCCCGCACAAGGCCGCCTAAAAATTTTGGGAGTTTAATCGTATAGAATTTCATACTTCCCCTCCTAACTATCTCTTCACGTTCCATTTTCATGAAATCGTTTCTATTCATCCCGTATATTATATTCAAGGCTTTTCAAAGAAGTACCAACAAACAATGAGTTAATCATTGCTTCTTATCATCATTAATATGCCTGCCGCAAATGAAAAAGTACCTCTTTGTTGAATAAGTTCATTACTTATGCAGAGCGTCGAACCCCACGTGATGATATGGTTAGTAAGAGGATATTTGAACCCTTCAAGCGTCAATCCCCGGATCTCTTCGGAAAATGGCACAAAAGAAATATAACCATAAGCGGCATCTTGTTCCACTTCATGGCACCCGGGTAAATGCATGGATACTATGTTCTGCCGATCAATCATTTGAATGGGTATATCGGCATTCAATCCTTTATACAACAACTGGACAGCACCAAACATATGGTCCATTCTACCGCCTGTGGCCCCAAAAATCCGAACGAGTGAAGGGTTTTGTTCAACCGCCCAATTCAAGGCAAGTTCCAGATCAACCTCGTCCTTCTCCGCTGGAGATATTTCTAAACTACGCAAGCGTTCTCTCACAAATGAAAGTTCATTTTGTGTAATAGAATCGAAATCGCCAAATGCTTTAGAAGGCTGAATATTTTGCTGCAATAAACGAAGAACTCCCCGATCCACCCCGACCCATACATCATCTTGCCATTTTTTATCTGTTAAAGAAGGTAATCGGGTTTCCGGCCCACCCGCTAAGATATTTATAATCATAGACATCCCTGCTTCCATTTCTATCTCTGGCTCCCTTCCACAAATAGAAGGAAAGGGGGCCGCTCAATCAAAAGGTCACCCCTCTATATGATAAAACTCTTTTAATCAAATGAATCGCCACGAAAACCCTTAACTTTACCGGATTCTCTGTGACGATTCACTTGACTCGATGTCTCAAAACCGCTATTGGCGCAGCATTAGACATACATCTTTAATAGGCACCGCGAATCTCTTGGATGGCGGCTTTTCGATCTGCTTGATTGTATATAGCTGAACCGGCTACAAGTACGGTTGCACCTGCTTCTACACATTGTTTTGCCGTTTCAGGGTTAATTCCCCCATCCACTTCTACATCAATGGAAAGGTGACGAATTTGAATCAATTGTGAGATTTGCTCGATTTTTTGCAACACATTCTGAATGAACACTTGCCCGCCAAATCCCGGGTTAACGGTCATTAGCAATACCAGGTCCAAATCTTCTAAAATATGTTTCACTTGATCGATCGGCGTTGCTGGATTCAAAGCCACTCCAGCTTTTACTCCATGCTGTTTAATCAATTGGATGGTGCGATGCAAATGCGGGCATGCCTCCACATGTACGGTGATAATATCCGCACCGGCCTTTGCAAATGCGGGAATATATTGATCAGGATTTTCAATCATGAGATGAACGTCCAGCGGTAATGCTGTCACTGGACGAATCGCTTCCACTATAAGCGGTCCGAAAGTTAAATTCGGTACAAAATGACCATCCATGACATCTACATGTATATAGTCAGCTCCTGCTGCTTCTACTTCTTGAATTTCTTCGGCCAACTTCGAAAAATTAGCGGACAAAATGGAAGGTCCAATCTTTACCATGTTTAATACCTCGGCTTTCTTTGCTTAATTTCTTCGATAAAACTTGTATAATGCTCATAACGATAAGGCGGAATGTCCCCTTCTTCCAAAGCGGACTTCACTGCGCACTTTGGTTCAGAAAGATGCAGACATCCCCGGAACTTGCAATTCTCGCTTAAGCGATCCATTTCCGGAAAACAAGTGGATAAGTCTTCAAGCTCTATATTGATAAATTCCAACGAGCTGAATCCCGGTGTATCCGCTACAAGCCCCGTCCCAACCGAAATGAGTTCAACATGTCTTGTCGTATGTTTCCCCCGACCGAGCGAGGCTGATATATCATTAGTTTTAAGCTCTAATTCCGGCTTGAGTGCGTTCAACAAAGATGATTTGCCCACACCCGATTGACCGGCTACAACTGTTACACATTCATTTAAATAAGGAAGTAAGTCTGATATACCGTCTTCAGTGATGGTGGACGTCAACAACACATCATACCCAATGTTTCGATAATCTTGCGCATATTTTTCAATGCCTGGCCTTTTTTCGTCGCTAACCAGGTCTATTTTCGAAATGCAAATAAGCGGCTTAATACCGTTTGCTTCAACTAACACTAAAAAACGATCCAGCAACAAAGGGCTGAATTCCGGCTCGATGGCCGAGAAAACGAGTACAGCCTGATCGACATTGGCAATAGGAGGACGAATCAATTCATTTTTCCGTTCTTCAATATCTAAAATATAGCCTTCTAACTCGTTTTCTGCTTGAAAAGTAACATAGTCCCCTACTAACGGGCTGACTTTTTGTTTGCGAAATACCCCTCTTCCTCGGCATTGAGTTATCTTCCCGTCACTTAAAACATAATAAAAACCGCTCAAGGCTTTAATGATTCTGCCTTTAAGCATATCCTCACTCCTTGTATGACACTATTGTTGTGAATATGGTACCTCTGTCTCTTCGATCACATTATTATCCCGCACAATTTTATATTTCGCTGTCCCATTATAAGGGATGACAAGCTGAATTTGTTTTTGGATTGTTTCCGTCAACGGCAATGTTTCAAAAGGCACTTGATAGTCATAATTCAAATCATCCACATAAATTTGCACTTGCTGCTGCTGCCCTGGCTGCACTGGTTCATAAGGAATGGTTACGTCTACTTTCACATTTTTAGGCGGTTGTTGTTCCGATCCTTTGGAAAGTGTAATAGTAAGAGTATCCCCTTTTTGTATGGCTGTTTTCGATGCAGGCTCCTGTGATATCACGAGACCTTTTGGTACAGTATCCGAATATTCTTCCTTCACTTTAACCACTAATTCATAATCTGAAACATAATCTCGCACACTTTTTTCCGTCCAACCCGACAAATCCTTCAATATAATGGCAGGCGGACCTTGACTTACCCAAAATGTGACATCCGTTTCCTCGGGAACCCTTTCTTCCCCTTCTGTCGGATTTTGATCGATGATTGTCCCTGCCACTTCATCACTGTCAACTTTCACGATGCCAACAGTCCGATATCCTTTTTGCTCTAATAACCGCTTGACAGCATTGATTTCTCTTCCTATATAGCTTTCAAACGGGATCTTTTCTTTACCTGAGCTTTGATAGATTTTAATTTTAGTTCCTTCTTTTACGACTTCCCCTGAATTTGGGATCGTTCGAACGACCTTCCCTTCTTCAATCTTCTCATCGGATATACGAACAGGGTCATCGACGGTAAATCCAAGAGAAACAAGTTTGGTAACGGCCGCTTCATAATCTTCATCGCGCAAATTAGGAACCGTTACATCTTTCGGTGCTAACAAAGAAGGCACAACGGTGACAGCAGCCACTCCTGCACTTGCCAATACAAAAAATAATATGAGCAATGATAACAACCATTTATTCTTTTTTCGCTTTTTCTTTTTTGGGGCCTTCTTTGAATTCTTTTTTGAAGCCTTTTTAGACGGCTCCTTAGCCATTACAGGGATTGGAACAGTTTTGGACATTGGTCTTATAATTGTTTCATCCGTTGCGTTATCTATGTAATCATCGGTTATGATCGGAATGGCTTTTGTTGCTTCATCATCATCCGGAACTTCAAACTTTTTCTCATTCAGACGTTCTGGATTCATAGCTGTTTCTAATGCAGCCTGCATTTCCTCTACAGAATCATAACGATAAAAAGGATCCTTCGCCGTGGATTTCAATACGATATTTTCCACACTCTGCGGAATGGACGGATTCCATCTTTTCGGCGATGGAGTTTCTGTTTGTAAATGCTTTAATGCAATGGAGACCGCTGACTCTCCAGAAAATGGTACTCTCCCCGTCAACAGTTCAAATAACACAATCCCCAACGAGTAGATATCAGACTTCTTATTTGCCAACCCCCCCCTTGCCTGCTCAGGAGATAAATAATGAACAGAGCCTAAGACAGAGTTAGTTTGTGTAATCGTTGTAGAACTTAGCGCAATGGCAATCCCGAAGTCCGTGACTTTTACCGTTCCGTTATCATCAATTAAAATGTTTTGAGGCTTTAAATCCCGGTGAATAATACCAAATTGATGAGCATGTGCAATGGCAGATGTAATTTGCGTCATAATATCTACTGCTTTTTCTACCGGAAGGGGGGCATGTTGTTGAATATATTGCTTTAATGTTTGCCCGGGAACGTATTCCATTACAATATAATAAATATCTTCCTGTTCTCCCACATCATAAATGCTCACGATATTCGGATGAGCGATGCTTGTTGCCGATTGTGCTTCACGATGGAACCGCTTAATAAACGATTCATCGTTTGCGAAATCTAGACGAAGAACTTTTATGGCTACGTCCCTGTCCAAGATAACATCCCTTGCCAGGTAAACGTTCGCCATCCCTCCACCACCGATGACTTTCAAAATTTTGTAGCGGTCATTCAAGCGTCTGCCAACTAGCACCGCTATCACCCACTTTCATTTGCAAAATCCACTATAATGAGTGTGATATTATCCTCTCCCCCAAGATCGTTCGCCAAATGGATAAGACGTCCGCCTTTTTCATTCAACGTATCGTCCGCTGAGAGAATTTCCTTTAATTTTTCATCTGATACTTTATTTGATAAACCATCGGAGCATAATAATAATATATCCCCCTGTTCCACTTCAATCGACTTAACATCAATGGCTACCCGCTCTTCTGTTCCAAGAGCGCGCAGCAAAATGTTTTTTCGTGGGTGGTTTTCTGCATCCTCTCTTGAAATCTGCCCGCTGCGGACCAGTTCATTGACAAGAGAATGATCTTCTGTAAGCTGGGAAAAACCATTTTCATTCAAAATATAGCCTCGACTATCCCCAATATGTCCAATTGTACAAAAACTATCTGTACAAATGGCTGCGACCAATGTCGTTCCCATTCCTTTGCACTCATCATGCTCGCTTGAATGATTATACAACACTTCATTAATTTTGTTCACTTGCTCGATCATCCACTTACGCGCAGCATCTGGGGATGAAATGTTTTCACTTTCCTCCCAATGTTTCTGCAATTGCTGAATGGTCATCGTGCTGGCTACATCACCCGCACGATGGCCTCCCATACCATCAGCTACAACAGCAAGCCTGCTGCCACTGCCATTATAAAATACCCCTCCGGAATCCTCATTATGCTGCCGGACCTTCCCGCGATCTGTCATAAAGACAGCTCCCATGCTATCACCTCGTCTCTTCTTTGCGCTCCTTTGCACGCAATTGACCACATGCAGCGTCAATATCATGGCCTTGTTCACGACGAATCGTGACATTGACCCCATGGTCTTTTAAAGTACGTTCGAATTTAAAGATTTGCTCTTTTGGTGTACGTACATAGTCCCGTTCTGGCACATAGTTGACAGGAATTAAGTTGATGTGACATTTCAATCCTTTCACCAGCTTGGCCAGCTCTTCGGCATGCTCGACTTGATCATTTACCCCGCCGAACAATCCGTACTCAAAGCTCACTCGTCTTCCCGTCTTTTCAATATAATACTTGACCGCTTTCATTAAATCAGGCAGTTTATATGCACGGTTAATCGGCATTAAGCGAGAACGCAGCTCTGTGTTCGGTGCATGCAAGGAAATTGCAAAATTAATTTGTAACTTTTCATCAGCAAACTGATAAATTTTTGGAATTATTCCACTTGTTGATACGGTAATATGGCGAGCTCCGATGTTTAAACCATCATCAGAATTAATGATTTTTAAAAATTGTATCATAGAGTCGTAATTGTCGAAAGGCTCACCTATTCCCATAATTACGACATGGCTGACACGTTCTCCTTGTTCATCCAAAGCCTTTTGCACTTTTACGACTTGAGCCACGATTTCGCCCGCTTCAAGGTTGCGTTTTAGCCCGCCTAACGTAGATGCACAAAACGTACAACCGATGCGGCACCCGACTTGTGTGGTCACACAAATGGAATTCCCGTACTCGTGTCTCATAAGGACCGTTTCAATCGTATATCCATCATGAAGTTCAAATAAAAATTTCATCGTCCCGTCTGATGATGTTTGCTGAACAGCTGTTTTTAATGTTGTAAGGACAAAATGATCTGCCAGCTTTTCTCGAAGATCTTTTGATAGGTTGGACATCTCCTCAAATGACGTCGCTCTTTTTTTGTAAAGCCAGTCATAAATCTGTTTGCCGCGGAATTTCTTTTCTCCGTTTTCTACGAGCCACTTTTCTAGTTCCTGTAATTCATATGAATAAATGGATGGCTTTTGAGTTATTTCTTTTGTTTCATTGTCTATTAATGTTTTTTCCATTATTGCACCTTCTTTCGTAAACAAGCGATGTAAAATCCGTCCGTCTGAAAATCATCCGGAAACAGTTGAATTTGTCCATCCTTTACTTTTTCTGAAACGGCTTGGGGCAAACGATTGGTTAATGTATCATCTGGCCCAAAGTCAGGATGATGCTTTAAAAACGCCTCAACAACTTCCTTATTTTCCTCCTGGTCAATGGTACATGTACTGTAGATCAATGTACCGCCCTTTTTCAGAAGCGGCTCTACCGCTTCCAAAATCTGCAGTTGAATGCGGGCGAGCTGTAAAATATCTTGTTCGGTTTTTGTATATTTCAAATCGGGCTTGCGTCTCATGACTCCAAAACCTGAACATGGCGCATCCACCAATATTTTGTCGAAGCTTTCTTTTCCAAAATGCCCATTCACCTGACGGCTGTCCATTGCAATAGCGGTTACATTTGGAAGCTGTAAGCGTTCCACTTGTTCATTGATCAATTTTACTTTGTGATCATGAATATCTAAAGATACTACAGCACCCGTATGGTAAAGCTTTTCGGCAATATGAGTTGTCTTGCCTCCGGGAGCAGCACAGCTATCTAACACCTTATCACCTTCAGCTGCTCCTACAGCATGCGCCACAAGCATGGAACTTTCGTCTTGAACAGTAAACATTCCGCGTCTAAATGCTTCTGTGTGAGCGGCGTTTCCTTTTTGAACTTCCAATGCCTCAGGAGCAAGCACGCCTCGCTTAACCTCGATTCCTTCTTCTGCCAGTTTCTCGATGACTTCTTCCAAAGTGAATCGGGATGTATTCACACGAATGGTTTGCTTAGGCGGCAAAAGACTCGCTTCACAAATTTGACGGGTTTTATCGAGTCCATATTGGTCAGCCCACCTTTGAACAAGCCATAATGGATGACTCGTCTCCACCGCTAATTTTTCAACAGGATCTTTAATGGAGCCAAGAGACGGTATCCCTTGTCTCTGAACATTTCGGAGTACCCCGTTTACCATAGAGGAAATTCCTCTATGCCCTCTTTTTTTCGCGATTTCAACCGCCTCATAAATCACGGCATGCTCCGGTACACGATCTAAATAAACGATTTGATAAAGGGATAAACGCAATAATACTTTTACCCATGCCTGCATTTTTACGGGATTTTTAAGAAAAGGCTGTAAATAGTAATCCAGCGTAATTTTGCGTTGAATCGTACCATATACAATTTCCGTTAACAATCCCGCATCTTTGCCTGCCAGCTTATGCTTCTGAATGTTCTTGTTCAGCAGCAAATTGCTGAATGCCTGATTCTTCTCAATGGATAATAAAATATCCAGCGCTATTTCTCTTACATTGTACTTACTCATGTTTATCTCCTAATTGTACACCTGGTTCCAAAGAGGTGCCGCGTAAAAATTGTCCGGCATCCATGCGTTTTTTACCTGATGGCTGCAGCTCTGTAATTTTAATCGCCGTCTCATTGCCAGTAGCTACAATAAATCCATCAGCTTCAAGGTCTAATACTGCACCAGGTGCTCCTTTTTTGGAAGAAACCACTTTTTCTCCCCACCAGATTTTCATCACTTGACCATTAAGAGTCGTATACGCAACAGGCCAAGGATTTAATCCACGTATATGATTGTATATTTCCTCCCCTGTTTTGCTCCAATCGATCTTCTCTTGCTCACGCTTAATGTTGTAAGCAAACGTTGCTTCCTCATCATTTTGTTTGATTGGCTTAATTTCTCCCCGAATAAGTGACGGAATGGTTTTCGATAACAGTGTTGAACCTGCAGCGCTTAGTTTGTCATGCAATGTTCCGACATTGTCTTTTTCGTCAATCGGTACTTCCACCTGTGTTAAAATGTCACCTGCATCTAGTTTCTCCACCATATACATAATTGTCACGCCCGTTTTTTCTTTTCCTTGTAAAATAGAATAGTGGATAGGCGCACCGCCGCGAAGCTCCGGCAATAATGAGGCATGAACATTGATGCATCCGTATTTCGGTGCCTCTAAAATTTCCTTCGGCAAAATTTGTCCGAACGCAGCTGTTACGATTAAATCCGGTTTGTATGCCAATACTTTTTCGTATTCTTCCTGAACACGAATTTTTTCCGGCTGCAATACTGGAATTCCATGTTTTTCTGCCTCTACCTTCACCGGGGGGGGAGTCAATACTTTTTTACGGCCTACAGGCCTGTCTGGTTGTGTAACAACAGCCGAAATATGATAGCCGTCTTTAATTAGTGTTTGTAACACCGGTACAGAAAAATCCGGGGTTCCCATAAATACGATATTTAACATCTTACCATTCACTACCCTTCTAATTCTCCTTCTTCATAATAGCGCGTTACTTTGGAAGTGAATAACACGCCGTGAAGATGATCGATCTCATGCTGGATGGCTCTCGCCAAGAAACCCTTGGCCTCAACGACATATACTTTTCCGCGTCTATTTTGTGCTTTTACTTTTACATACTGGGCACGTTCAACCTCACCAAAAAGGTCCGGAAAACTGAGACAGCCTTCTGGACCCGTTTGTTCACCGCGCTGTTCTAGAATGACAGGATTGATAAGCTCAATCTTGCCATGACGGTCACCCACATCTACAACCGCAACTTGTTGGGTCACCCCGACTTGAGGTGCTGCTAAGCCCACCCCATCTGCTTCGATCATTAAATCATACATTCCATTCAACAATTTTGCCAATTTATTATCAAACTCTGTGACACGTTCACATTCTTGTTCCAGAATAGGATCAGGATAATAAACGAGTGATAGTTTAGTCAATGTGTTTCCTCCTGAAAAGTTATCATTCATTTTTTTCAACTTGCTTGAACCCTAGTCTTTATTAAGAAACCTCTGTATGGACTCAGTGATGAAAAGCTATGTTAAAGCCTACCGTATAAAGAAAATCGGTATGGTTCTTTAACAAGGTCTCGCTCGAAATACCAGCCTTGCGTTCTCCATGTGCAAACATCACATCATGGAATATGGCTGCAGATCAACCGTAATGGAGAGCTGCTGTTGCTGCATTTCCCGCTGATAACGGTCCAATATAAACTTTAAAGATGGGATCAGTTCTGGTTCCAGCTTGTATTTTATCATGCATTGATAACGATATCTATCTTTTACCTTCGCAATCGGCGAGGCGACAGGACCGAGAACAACCGTATTGTTTGAAAGCTTTTGCCGTAAAAATTGGGCAATTTTATCGGTGACGGCCACGACCTTTGTCAGTTCTTCATGTGAAACCGTTACTAACGCTACATAATAAAAAGGGGGATACTGATGCATCTTTCTTGCCATCATTTCCTGCTGATAAAATGCATCAAAATCATGCTGGCCCGCCAGCTGAATGCTATAATGTTCCGGCGTATATGTTTGAATTACGACTTCTCCGGGAAGATGATGTCTTCCTGCACGGCCGCTCACCTGGGTCAACAGCTGAAATGTTTTTTCAGACGAGCGAAAATCAGGAAGATGAAGCATTGTATCAGCAGATAACACTCCAACTAATGTGACGTTTGGAAAATCAAGACCTTTTGCAATCATCTGTGTCCCTAACAAAATTTGTGCTTTCTGTTCTGCAAATTGATCCAGCAGCCGTTCATGCGCTCCTTTTCTGCTTGTCGTATCTACATCCATCCGAATAACGCTTGCCTCAGGCAATAATTTCGTTAATTCTTCTTCCACCTTTTGAGTGCCTGTGCCGAAATAACGAATATGTTCACTATTACACTCCGGACATGTGACAGCGGCAGGCTGTTCATATCCACAATAGTGACATTTCAATAAATGATTATACCGATGATACGTAAGCGATATTTCACAATGGGGGCATGTATGGACGTAACCGCAGTCGCGGCACATAACAAAAGATGAGTGACCCCGTTTATTTAAAAGCAGAACGATTTGCTCTCCCTTTTCAAGCCGATCCTGCATTTTCTCAAATAACAATGTCGAAAACATGGACCGATTACCGCCGCGCAGCTCTTCTCTCATATCTACGATATCAACGGCCGGGAGTGCGGAATCATTCATTCTTTTCCTTAGCGTTAATAACTTATATACACCTTTTTTTGCGCGTGCAAATGATTCTAATGTAGGAGTGGCACTTCCGAGAACAACCGGGCATTCGTGGTGTTTCCCCCTGTAAATGGCCACATCACGTGCATGATATCTCGGAGTTTCTTCCTGTTTATAGCTTGTTTCATGTTCTTCATCAATAATAATAATTCCGAGATTTTGAAACGGAGCAAATACTGCCGACCTTGCCCCTACAACCACCGACACTTCTTTTCGCTGGATTTTTCGCCATTCATCGTACTTTTCTCCCGATGACAGCCCACTGTGAAGAACGGCCACTTTGGAGCCGA
Organism: Bacillus songklensis; assembly: GCF_042649685.1. Lineage (NCBI taxonomy): Bacteria > Bacillati > Bacillota > Bacilli > Caryophanales > Bacillaceae > Bacillus > Bacillus songklensis. Next base: position 118,866 of record NZ_JBHRZT010000020.1, read on the forward strand.
ATCTCCCTTTGAACCGTTTGACCATTTGCGGAGTTAACGAAATTTCAGGAACAAGGACAATGGCTTCTTTTCCTTCTTTTAATACTTGATCGATCGATTGAAGGTACACTTCTGTCTTCCCGCTTCCAGTCACTCCGTACATTAAGAAAACATCATGCTTAGCCTCTTCTATTGTTTGTAGAATAGGGGTGATGGCCTGTTCTTGTTCTTCCGTCAACGGAAAAGCACTCGTTTTCCCAAAGGCCTCTTCATCATACGGCTGGCGATACACCTCAATGTTTGTTTCTCCCAGCACCCCTTTATTAACGAGCGCCTTTACAGGGGCTTGTGTAACATTTAACTGTTCGCATAACTCCTTCAATGCAATTTCACCGGGATGTTTCAAGAAAAAGGCTAAAACGTTTTTTTGCTTTTCAGCCTGCTTCGGCATTTGTTCCGCCAGTTGTTGAAGTTGCACAGCCGCGTATAAGGGTTTGATCCCTTTTACCGTCTTTTTTCTGGCACGGTTTTTCACGATGTAAATGACTTCCAAATACCCCTTTTGAATATCCCGGTAAAAAGAAGAAAGATGATCTTGGTGGACACCGCTTAATAGGACGGCATCTTCTTGTTTAAAATACTGCTGCACATCCTCATGCAATAAGCTCATATCTTCTGGATAAAGAAGCCTGACTTCCTTATCATATGTCGCCTTCATGGCCGCAGGCAGCATCGCCTGGAAAGCAGAAATCGCATAACATAAGGTCTTTTCAGTCAGCCAATGTCCGAGCTGTAACAATTCTTCCGTTAACACAGGGTACGGATCAAGCAACTCGACAATCGGCTTTAGTTTTTTGAATTCCGAATGTTCTTTCAAACCGACCACAAATCCTTGAACTTTCCTCGGTCCAAAGGGCACGATCACACGCATGCCTTTTTGAAGCACATCGGCCCATTTTTCAGGAATGAGATAATCAAATGTACGATCTGTTTGTTTGGCAGCTACATCTACAATGACGCTGGCAATTTTCATACTTGTCAACCTTCTAACATATTCTGTATTTCTTCCAATATTTTTTGGGCAACTTCTCTTTTTGAAAGTAAAGGAAGTTCTTTGATTTCACCTGTCCGCTTGTACATCGTTACAATGTTTGTGTCTCCGCCAAAGCCCGCTCCTTTTTTACTGATGTTATTGGCAATGATCATATCGACATTTTTTTCGCGCAATTTCTTTTGGGCATATTCCGCCACCTTCTCGGTTTCGGCCGCGAAACCGATTAAAAGCTGCTTTTCTTTTTTCTCTCCTAAAGTTTTTAAAATATCCTTCGTCCGCTCAAGCTCGATTACTGCATCACCCGGCTGTTTTTTCATTTTTTGCTCATGAACGTTTTTCGGTCGATAATCGGCAACTGCCGCTGATTTGATGACAACGTCCATGTCAGGATAATGTTTTATGACTTGTTCATACATCTCTTGGGCGCTTTCAATCTGGATGACATGAACTCCTTTTGGATACGCCACATTCGTCGGTCCGGTTACGAGCGTTACATCAGCCCCTAATTCTCTCGCTTCTTCAGCAATCGCATAACCCATTTTTCCGGTGGAATGATTCGTAATAAATCGAACGGGATCAATCTTCTCTCTCGTTGGTCCGGCTGTAATAAGAATATTTTTTCCTTTTAGAGGCCGATTGGATTCCCGCTGAAAAAGCTGCTGGACAAGTGTCACTATATTTTCCGGTTCTTCCAACCTTCCTTTTCCCACATACCCGCAGGCAAGATATCCTTCCGACGGCTCTACAAATTCATAACCGTGCGAGGACAATGTTTCAATATTTCGTTTTACTGCAGGGTGATCATACATATGGACATTCATGGCAGGAGCAATCCATACTTTCGCCGTTGTCGCAAGAAGCGTGGTTGAAATCATGTCATCAGCAATTCCATTCGCCAATTTACCAATTATATTCGCTGTTGCCGGTGCCACCAGAACAAGATCCGCCCAATCGGCAAGATCGATATGGGCGATGACTGCCGGGTTTTTCTCGTCAAATGTATCTGTATAAACCGGGTTTCTCGACAGTGACTGAAATGTAAGAGGAGTGACAAATTCACTCGCAGACTTTGTCATCATCACTTTTACTTCAAAGCCGGCCTGCACAAGCTTACTTGTTAAAGCAGCTGCTTTATAAACAGCAATTCCTCCTGTTACACATAACAAAATCCGTTTTCCCTTTACCATTCTTCTCCCACCTATTCCATGTATCATGATGAAAAAAATAACAACCTGCAGTAGGTTGTTATTTTCTTAAAACAGCGATTATCTTTCTAAAGCAGAATCTTCATTGTCTTGCTTTTGTGCTTTTGTATAACTTAATAACTCAGCGTCAATCTCTTCTAAGGCCTTGCCCACATATTTACGGGAAACAGGCTTTCCAATCATTAAATCGTCATTTAGCTGAAGCTGACGGGCTCTTTTTGCCGCTACAGTTACAAGCGTATACTTAGAATCTAACTTTCTCATTAATGAGTCAATGGATGGATAAAGCATAAATTATTCTACCTCCAGCATTCTTTTATAACGGGCTGCTATTCTGTCACGACGGCAATGTTCAGCCGTGACGATGGCTTTGATTCGATCACAGGCATGTTCCACCTTGTCATTTTCAACGACATAATCGTAAGCATCCATCATATCGATTTCTTCTTTCGCTACTTTCATGCGGTTGTTGATCAAGTCTTCGCTTTCCGTTCCGCGGTTCACAATACGGTTTTTCAATTCCGAAAGGCTTGGCGGTGCCAGGAAAATGAACAAGCCTTCCGGAAAAGCATTTTTCACTTGAAGAGCGCCCTGTACTTCAATTTCAAGAAAAACGTCTTTGCCTTCCGATAAGGTTTTCTCTACATAATCAATCGGCGTGCCATAATAATTGCCTACATATTCCGCCCATTCAAGCAGCTTATTTTCTTTAATCATCGTTTCAAACTCTTCACGACTTTTAAAGAAATAATCAACACCGTTTACTTCACCTTCACGCGGCTTTCTCGTTGTGGCTGAAATGGAGTATTCAAAATTTGTATCTTCCTGCGAAAATAACGCTTTACGCACCGTTCCTTTCCCTACGCCTGACGGTCCTGAAAGAACGATTAATAAGCCTCTCTCTCTCATTGTGCCCAAATGACCTACCCTTCTGATAATTGTTCTTCTTTATTTGTAATTCGATGTGAAACCGTTTCTGGCTGAACAGGCGCTAAAATAACATGATCGCTGTCCATAATCACAACCGATCTCGTTTTCCTTCCCAACGTTGCATCAATCAATGTACCTCGTTCTTTCGCATCTTGAATCATACGCTTAATCGGAGCTGAATCAGGATGGACGACAGAAATAATGCGATGCGATGAAATAAAATTTCCAAATCCTATATTAATCAACTTGCCGCTCATCTACAAGCCTCCTAATGGGTTATATTGTAACCGTCTTGGCGGTAACCTAACCCCACTTCCATTATTCAATATTTTGAACTTGTTCTTTAACTCGTTCTACAGCGGTTTTCATCTCCACAACAAACTGAGCAATCTCCCCATTGTTTGCTTTCGCACCAATCGTGTTCATCTCACGATTCAACTCTTGAACAAGAAAATCAAGCTTCCGCCCCATCGCCTCTCCTTCCCGGATTGTTTGGATAAATTGGGAGAGGTGGCTTTCAATTCTTGTTAATTCTTCGTTAATATCCGCTTTATCAGCAAAGATGGCCGCTTCCGTCACTATCCGCTGTTCATCTATTGCGCCACCCGCCAAGTCTGCCAATCGTTTTTGCAAACGATGGCGGTATTGCTCAACCACTTGTGGAGCCAATAAGACAATCTGTTCACGAGCACGTTTAATCTGCTCTAGATGTGCAAGAACATCTTGTACTAACTGCTCTCCTTCCAATCGTCTCATTTCCACTAATTGTACAACGGCCTGCTCAGCCGCTTGAAGAACAAGATCATAAATCGGTGAATGGTCCGCCTCTTCTTCAAAAGTTGTAAGGACATCTGGCATCTTTAACAAATCATACACACGAATATCATCTTTCAAGTTATATTCATCTTTTGCCTTTTGCAAATTTTGCATATATTCTTGTAACAGCTGCCAATCCATCTGAACTTTTTTCTTTGTGATGTTCTCACCTGATATGGCAACAAAAACCTCTATCCGTCCACGTTTTATGTATGCTTGAATCAGTTTTTTTATTTTATCTTCCATTTGAAGTAATGGTCTTGGCATGCGAATCACCATCTCACAAAAACGATGATTGACAGATTTCATCTCCACTATCACCATGTATTGGGAAGATTCCGCTTTACCTCTGCCAAAACCTGTCATACTATAAACCATCTTATCACATCCACTATGTACATATCTTACACAAAATAATGACGAAAGGAAAGATAAAGAAAAGTTGGCTTGCACCAAGAAAGATGACACTTTCTAGTAAACCAAAAGAAAAGGTAATAGAAGCGTCTTCTATTACCTTTTGCATTATAACATAGTTTAAGACGATTTTCTTGTTAAAAGTGAACCTGCCAGTAAAAAAGTTGGTACACTTGCTAATCCCAGAATAACGAGCCACTCCCGCGGAGCAATTGCCATCGTATGGAAAATCGGCTGCAGCGGCGGATAGTAAATGACGATCAATATCAATAAAATGGAAGATAAAACAGCCCCGACTAAATAAATGTTTTCAAACGGATTGCGGTCAAAGATCGATTTGTCGCTGCGGCAATCAAACACGTGAATAAGCTGTGCCATTACAAGAGTGGCAAATGCGATTGTTTGGGCATATGCCAGTTTTTCAGGTGTATTATCATACACGATCATAAACGCGGCCAGCGTAACGGCTCCTATCAAGAAGCCGCGGCTAATGACTTTCCAGCCCAATCCGCGTGCAAATACGCCTTCTTTTGGATGACGCGGTTTGCGTTTCATCACATTTTCTTCCGGTTGATCGAGCCCTAACGCCATTGCCGGCAATCCGTCTGTCACGAGGTTGACCCACAAGATTTGAATCGGTACCAGCGGCAGCGGCAAGGCTAAAATCATCGCGAACAGCATCACTAAAATCTCCCCTACATTGGAAGCCAGTAAATAACGGATAAATTTGCGAATATTTTCGTAAATGTTTCGTCCTTCTTTGATGGCGGATTTAATGGTCGCGAAGTTATCATCAAGCAGCACAAGGGCCGATGCTTCCTTCGCTACATCCGTACCCGTAATCCCCATGGAGATTCCGATATCGGCTGCTTTGATGGCTGGCGCATCGTTGACGCCGTCTCCCGTCATGGCGACTATGTGGCCTTTTGCCTGAAGGGCTTTTACAATCTTCAATTTATGTTCGGGAGATACACGAGCATATACATATACATCGTCCACCATTTCCTCGAGCTCTTCGACACTCATTTTGGATAACGTATAACCGTCTAACACCTTTCCTCCCGGCTTCAAAATGCCTAGCTGTGAAGCAATCGCTTTCGCTGTAATAACATGGTCTCCTGTAATCATGACCGTTTTGATCCCCGCTTCACGACACTCCTTTACCGCTTCTTTTACTTCCGGTCTCGGCGGATCGATCATCCCTTGCAATCCGATAAAGACAAGTTCTTTCTCCGCTTCCCGTTCATGCCCGAACGTCTCGTCCATAAGAGGGCGGTAAGCGATGGCAATCGTCCGAAGTGCTTGGCTTGCAAGCTGATCAATGGCTGTTTTTACTTCGTTGCTCATTACAAGAGATAGTGATTGCAGCTTATTGTCCCATAATATTTTGGTGCTGTTTGTCAATAATACATCGGGTGCTCCTTTTGTTACGACATATCGTTTACCATCTTTTTTGTCTTTTACAACGACACTCATCATTTTCCTTGTCGAATCAAACGGAAACTCCTGCATAATTTCAAACTGCTGTACAAGGGATTCCCTCTTAAATCCGGCTTTCATTGCCGCTACAAGTAAAGCCGCCTCTGTCGGGTCACCGTCAACGGCATAATCCTTTTCTTGCCTGATCAAATCCGTTTGGTTACAAAGCATTCCAAACATTAATAACTGTTGCAACGGCTTTGCCTGATTAGGATTGACTTCTCTCTGACCTAAGTAAAATCGGCCTTCCGGATGATATCCTGTTCCGCTTACATTCCATGTGGTGCCACCTGACCAAATGTGGGTAACCGTCATTTTGTTTTGGGTCATCGTTCCGGTTTTATCGGAACAAATAACCGACGCACATCCAAGAGTCTCTACAGCCGGAAGCTTGCGCACAATGGCATTTTTCTTAATCATGCGCTGTACGCCAAGAGACAGTGCAACCGTCACAATAGCCGGCAGGCCTTCCGGAATGGCAGCCACAGCCAGCGACACACCGGCCAAAAACATTTCATATAACGCATGTCCTTGAATCACACCGATTGCCACTACCAACACGGTCAGCAATAATGCAACGCCAATCAGGATTTTCCCCAATTGTTCGAGCTTTCGCTGTAACGGCGTCATCATCGTTTCTGCATTTTGCAAAAGGTTCGCGATTTGCCCCATCGCTGTATTCATACCTGTTCCCACGACAATACCGATACCGTTGCCTCTTGTCACCAACGTTCCCATAAACGCCATATTGTCCTGATCGCCAAGAGGTATATCTTCACCCTTCAAAGGAGCGGTTTGTTTTTGAACCGGCAGGGATTCCCCCGTTAACGCCGATTCTTCGATTTCAAGACTCTTTGCTTCCAGTACACGAATGTCGGCTCCTATGCGGTCCCCGCTCGTGAATTTTAATACGTCCCCTATCACTAATTCCTTTGACGGAATTCGCTTCCACTCCCCATCCCTTAATACCATTACGTGAGGAGCCGACAGCTCTTTTAAGGCGTCCAGTGATTTTTCGGCCCGCCTTTCTTGAAAAAAACCTAAGAAACCGTTTATAATGACAATTGCAATAATCGCAATGGCGTCTATGTACTCTCCAAGCAGCCCGGAAATAAGCGTTGCTGCAAGCAGCACAAGCACCATAAAGTCTTTAAATTGCTCCAAAAACAAAAGCAAAGCCGATTGTTTTTCAGCTTCTTGGAGCTCATTCAGCCCATATTGCTTTTGCCTCGCCTTTGCCTCCTTACTTGCTAGACCTGTTTCTTTTGTCGATTTCGTCATTTGCAAGACGGCTTTTTCACTCAGTTCATACCACTTCATGCCATTTCTCCACACCCTTTGCCTTCATTCTCTATATCGTAAGCTTATTCAGACTCGTCCTAAAACATGCTATCTCAATCCACATAAATCATGTGACATGGATAAAGAACATCCATGTCACATGATTTACGTATAAGCGGGGGGCCATTTCCCCTGCGGTACCTGGCCCCCCGCTTATACGAAGACCCTTTTAGCTTATGCAGGCCGGGAAAACCAAAAGCATAAAATAAAGAGATTTAAGGAGAAGACCTTTTCGCTGATCCGAGGCAGAAAAACTAAAAGGACATGAAGATGGTCGCAAAACGAATTAATGTTGAAAAATTAAGTGGGACTTATATATACTTTTTTCAAAAGAATTTGATTAAAATGTTGTAAAATAGATTGAACAATTACGTTTAAAGAAATAAGGAAGTGGAAGATATGTCATTTGATGGAGTGTTTACATATGCGATGCTGCAGGAATTGAAGGCCAGCCTTGAGACAGGTCGTATTAACAAAATACATCAGCCCTTTTCAAACGAGTTGATTTTTCAGGTGCGGGCAAACGGAGTAAACCGAAAATTATTGATTTCCGCCCATCCAAGTTATGCGCGTGTCCACTTTACGAATGAAGCGTATGACAATCCCGCTGAGCCTCCGATGTTTTGCATGCTGCTGCGCAAACATTTGGAAGGAAGCATCATTGAAAAAGTACGCCAGCATGAACTGGACCGTATTTTAATTATCGAAACGAAAGGACGCAATGAAATCGGCGATGTCGTCGAAAAACAACTAATCATTGAAATCATGGGGCGTCATAGTAACATCGTCCTCATTGATAAAGATAAAAACGTCATTATTGACAGCATCAAACATATCCCGATCTCCTTGAACCGCTACCGTACTGTTCTTCCAGGGCATCCCTATGTTTTGCCTCCGGAACAAGGGAAAACGAATCCTATGGAAGCGACGGAAGAGACCGTCCTTAAAAAAATCGATTTTAACAGCGGCAAATTGTCGCAGCAACTCGTTCAGGCTTTTGAAGGACTTTCACCGCTGCTGGCAAATGAAATTGTCTATCGTGCAGGAATTGCAAACCGCACCTCCCTTCCGAAAGCGTTTGTAGAGACGATGAAAATCATCGAAACACATCAATTTTCCCCGTCTCTTATCACAAGCCGCGGCAAGGATCATTTTTACATCATGCCGCTTGAACATTTGGACGGCCAAACTCAAACGTTCGATACGATTAGTAAATTGCTTGACCGCTATTATTACGGCAAAGCGGAACGCGACCGGGTAAAGCAGCAGGCAAATGATTTGCTGCAGTTCATTTCTAATGAGAAAAAGAAAAATGAAAAGAAAATCAAGAAGCTTGAGCAAACATTAAAAGATGCAGAAAAGGCGCAGCAATATCAATTGTACGGGGAACTGTTGACAGCCAATATGTACAATATAAAACAAGGCGATAAGGAAATAGAGGTAATCAATTACTATGACGAAAATGGAACCACTGTGACCATCGCATTGGATCCGCAAAAATCCCCATCACAAAACGCGCAGAGTTATTTCCAAAAATACCAAAAAGCCAAAAATTCCGTTGCCTTTGTAAAAGAGCAAATCGAAAAGGCAAAAGAAGAAATCTCCTATTTCGAAGGCCTGATGCAACAAATGGAATCGGCTTCGTCTAAAGATATTGCGGAAATTCGGGAAGAACTGGTCGAAGAAGGATACTTGCGAAACCGTCTAGGAAAACAACAGCGAAAAAATAAACCGCAAAAACCAGTGTTAGAGCATTATCAATCGAGTGATGGAACGGAAATTTTAGTTGGTAAAAACAATAAACAAAATGAGTACTTAACAAATCGACTGGCAGGAAGGGACGAGATTTGGCTTCATACAAAAGATATACCGGGCTCTCATGTTGTGATCCGGAGCCATACACCTTCAGAAGAGACGATTCTAGAAGCGGCTCACTTAGCTGCTTATTTCAGTAAAGCGAAAAGCTCCAGCTCGGTTCCCGTCGATTATACAAAGGTTCGTCACGTTAAAAAACCAAGCGGCTCAAAGCCGGGTTTTGTCATTTACGAAAACCAGCAAACGGTGTACGTCACGCCGAACGAAGAACTTGTTTTAAAACTTCGAAGCCTAAAATAAGAAATTTGCTGACATTTAGTTTTGATTTCTGGTCCCATTCGCGCAAAATAGCTAGTGGAAAGAATCAACATCGCTAACACAATCAACATAAAAAAGAAGCCGGTATCCAGAAAGCCGGACAAAAAAAGGGAGGAGATCCTGCGTTTCACGCTATCTCCTCCTCTTTTCTCTCTTCCACACAATCCCTCCTGGCCGAAAGCCTTTCCTCTTGATGATAACGGTTTTCCGTGTGCAAGCTGTGTATTCCAAAGATGCCCTAAAAGCCTCTTGTTGGAGCCTTTAGGACATTCTCTCTTTATCCTTATCTGCATCTATATAGAAAGTTCATTTTCCTGGTTTAATTGATGAGCCCATTTCTTTTGCTGGCGCTTGTTTTTATATTTTGCTAGTACCATATATAAAGACGGTACAACCACTAATGTTAATACTGTAGAGAAGATTAAACCAGAGATAATGGTGACAGCCATCGGCTTAAAGAGCACATCCCCTTCAATCGCAATTGGCAAGAGGCCTGCAATAGCTGTCATAGTGGTCAAAAGGATCGGCCGGAAACGCGCTTCGCCTGATTTAATAATGGCCTCTGTTAGTTCTACCCCTTCATGTCTTGCCTCTTCAATAAATTCAATTAATACAATTCCGTTCCGAACAACAATTCCCGCTAATGAAATAATCCCCATTACCGTCATAAAACCAAGCGGCGTTCTTGTGATGAATAGCCCAATAATCGCCCCTGCCGCCGCAAGGTAAACAGTACTCATAATAATAACGGGAATAGACAGCGAGTAAAACTGCATCGTAATCAAAATAAGAATTAAGAACACAACAACAATGGATAATTTACCCATATTCACAAAAATTTCTACTTGGTCGGACGTTTCACCGCCCGCTTCCCATGTATAACCATCCGGTAAACTCATAGAATCCAGCTCCCGTTCAATTTCCTTCATTACTTCGGTAGCCGTGCGGTCTTTTACTTCAGCACTTACTGTAACCGTTCGAGCTAGATTATAGTGAGCAATTTTTTGAATAGAGAAGGATGGTTTCATTTGAGCAATTTGTGATAACGGAATTTGCTCTCCTCTTGCGTTTGTTACACTTAGCTTCTGGAATAGCAAAGCGGGATCTTCGTCCTCATTTTTTAAATAGAGTTTTATGTCGAGAAGATCTTTTCCTGTGTCAAATTCACTAACATTTACCCCCTCGCTAATAAGCCGAAGTGTACGCGATAAATCAGTGTAATTGACAAGGTTTTGATCCATAAATTCCTTGTTAACTGCAAATTCGAGTGTATATCGTTCAATACCAAAGTCATCTTGAATATCATATGTTCCGCTTGTATCAGCAACGATTCCTTTAATTTGTTCGGACACTCTTCGCAACTTCTCCAGGTCTTCCCCGTAAAGGCGAATGGAAACCGGTTTTCCGACAGGCGGTCCGCTCTGCAGTGTTTGTGGAACAACCGTAATTCCCGGATACCTCTCCTTAAAGGCTTCTGCCCACTCATCTGCAGTCTCTTTTACCTCGAACCCTTCCTCTGCAAAGACAGCCAATTGTCCGGAGGTCGGTCCGCTGTCTCCTGAGACGCCGCCGCCAAACATAGCAGGAGCTGCACCGCCGGTATAGGCGCCGACTGATTCAATTCCCGGCTGCTTTTGAACCCAATCAGATACATCTTTGACGACACGGTCTGTCTCTTCAATCGATGTTCCAAGCGGCAAACGGACATCGATTAAAAACTGAGGACTGTCATCCATCGGGAACAGCTCGATAGGCGTAAACGGAACTAATCCGTACGCGGAGGTCCCGATTAAAAGCCCAAGTAATCCGACTAACAGCGGACGTTTTAACACTTTTGGCATTAATTTTTTTGAATATGCCTGTGTTAATGCGTGTATTTGTTTTCCTAAGAAACCAGCCGTCTTGTTGTATCCCTCTTTATTTTTACGGGCCCGACTTTCATACCACTCCCGGAAAATAGGAATAATCGTAAGAGACATTATCATTGATGCCAGCATCGTTAACGTGATAATAGTCGGAATCGGCTTAATAAATTGTCCTGCATCCCCCTCTAAAAACATAAGGGGAGCAAATGCCGCAATTGTCGCAAAAGTCGCCGTAATAATGGATACCGACACCTCTTTCGCTCCATTTACTGCTGCTGCAGACGGTCCTTCCCCCAATACGGTTAATCGGCGCTCAATATTGTCATTCACGACAACAGCATCATCCACTAAAATTCCCAACACAATAATCAAGCCAATGACTGAAATAAAGTTCAGTGTAATTCCTAAATAAGGAAGGAAAAGTAACCCGACCGCAATGGAAATTGGGATCGCCAAGGCAACCACAGCAGAGGTGACAAAATTTAATCCCAATGTACAAATTAAAATAACCGCTGCAATCGCAATAAAAGTTTCTCTTGATAAATCGGCAAAGATTTCATCTACCTGCTCCTTTTGGGCATATAGTGATTCAAGCTTAGTCCCTTTTGGCAAGCTTTTCTCAAGCTTTTTCATCATTTTGTTTACATTCTTATGCACTGTCGGAACGTCACTGCCTGTTTCAGCACTGATGCTCAGTGAAACAGCGGGCTTGCCATTATAATATGTAATGTACTCAGGCTTCATGGTCGTAAGCTTAGCCTCACCTACATCTTGTAAATAAATAGGAAATCTATCTGCCGTTCTTGCAATAATCGTTTTGTTTAGTTCTTCTACATCCTCTATCTCATTCACTTTCAGCTGATATGTACGTGCTCCATGGTCCAAATTCCCGATTGGCACTTTTTCATTTTCCGTTTTAACGGCCTGCATCAGCTGTTCCCATGAAATGCCGTACTGCTGCATTTTTTGTGTATCAATATCAATCCGGACTTCCTGCTCAGGAATCCCCTCAATGGCTACTTCTGACACACTTGGAATCGTTCTTAGCTGATCCTTCCACGACTTCATTAAGTCATTTAATTTATAAACCTCTTCCTTGGAATCAGCAAAAATGGTGAAGGTCTGTATAAACGATTTAGTTAAATCATCATTGATATTGGGCTGGTTGGCATCCTCCGGCAGCTCCGCTTCCGCATCCTGCACTTTTTTGCGAAGCTCGTCCCATTTTTGCTTTGCGTTCTCTCCATCTTTTAACTCAACCATAACACTTGACGTTCCGCTACTCGAAGTGGAAGTAATTTTAGCGATTCCCTGCATTTCTTTAATCTTTTGTTCAATTTTCTTCGTGACCGTTTGTTCTACTTTCTCCGGTGTTGCTCCCGGATAAGTAGTAGTGACAATGGCTTGCGAGATAACAATATCAGGGTTTTCCTGCTGCGGCAGCTGAAAGAAACTCAAGCATCCGACAAGCACGATGAGCATAAAGAAAAGTAGAGTGATTTTCCGCTTCTTGACGATATATTCGATCATTCCTTTTTACCCCCAGCTGTCTTTACCGGATCGCCGTCAAACAACAAGTCCGCCCCTAGGGTTACAACTTTATCGCCTTCTTTTAAGCCGTTTATAATATGAATCTTGTTGTTAATTAATTCTCCCGTTTCTACCACCGTTTTGACAGCCTTTCCATTTACCGCTTTAAACACATAAGGCTTATCCCCATTGCTGATGACTGCTTCAACAGGGACAAGGATGCCGCTGTTATCAGAAGAAACCCGATTCGCTTTTACTACCTGGCCCGGGAACCAATCAAATTTGGTATTTGGAATTACTACTTCAACACTGATCGTTCCTGTGCTAGCATTTGTTAACGGATAGATTTTGTTCACTTTTCCTTCTTTCACTTGATCATATAACGCAACATTTACTTCCTGTCCAACTTTCCAATCCTTGATTTCCTTATCCAGCACAGGAAGAAGAACCTTCAGCTGGTCTGTACGGCCCAATCGGTAAACAGATGTTCCGGCATTGACCATTTGACCGTTAGAAACGAGCTTTTCTAATACAACACCCGAAATTGGAGCCTTCAATACCGTTTTAGAAAGAGTAAACTCCGTCAGTTCTTTCCCGACAAGGGCCTGTTCATAAGCCGCTTGCGATTGTCCTTTGGCAGCTACCGCTTGTTGTTTGGAAGCAATCGCCTGCTCCTTTGAAGCCATTGCTTGCTCCTTTGAAGCCATTGCTTGCCCCTTTGAAGCAACCGATTGTCCTTTGGCGGCTACTGACTGTCCCTTTCCTGCCTCAGCTTGTTCCTTTCCTGCTTGTGCTTCTTCCAATGATGCATACACTTGCTTGCGCTTCTCTTCAGTTGCTCCCTCTAAAAGCAATGATAATGACTGCTCGGCGTTTGCCACGTCTTTTTGGGCATTGGAAAGCTGGAGCTGCACCTCTTCATATTCTTTTTTCGATACAAGACCTTCTTCATATAAACCTTTCATACGCCCGGCGTCGGCACTTACTTTGTTGTAGGCATCTTTCGCTCTTTCAACCGCAAGTCTTGCTTGAGTCTTTTCTTGTTCGCGCGCTCCTTTATTCAACTCTTCCAAACTCGCTTGTACACTATGTATACATGAATTCGCCGCCTTTATATTTGCCTCTGCAGACTTGATGGCCTCATCCGCAGTTTGAATGCCTCCATCCGCAGTTTGAATGCCTGCATCCGCGGATTGAATGCCTGCATCCGCAGATTGAACTCCTGCATCCGCAGACTGGATCGCCGCATCCGAAGAATTTAGGGCTGCCTGAGCTTCAAGAATCGTTTTATTCGCTTTCTCTACTTGAAGCCGATATTCAGTTGGGTCCAATCTCGTTAGAACGCTCCCCTTCTTGATGGAATCGCCTATCTTAGCGCTCATGTCAATAATTCGACCTCCCACCTCAAATGAAACGACTGTTTCATCATAAGGCAGGAGCGTTCCTGAAAGATTAGAGATAACATCCAGCATTTCCTTATTTACAGTTGCTACTTCTACATTTTTTGCTTCTTTCTTTACTTCCTGAACACCGCTCGTTTCCTTTGCCGAACAAGCTGCCGACACAAAAGTCAAACTCACGGCTGTCATAATTAAAGGCCAACGTTTTCTCACCTTCTTTTGCTCCCCCTCTATTTTTCTATGAGTTAAAAAGCCTCCATTTTTCCCCTTAATCACTTGGAGATGAGTGTTTTAACAATCACCCATAATGCAAAACAGACCTGATGGTCATTTTATACCTACTAGTTCCCAAACTGAATTATAGATTTTCGGTTTTTATATGTAAATAAATTGTTAAAATACCATTTAATTACATATACTATCCTTTACGGACCGGGTATAAAGTAATGAAAATCCAGTTTAGGGAAAAGAATATGGGGAAGGGAGAAGCGGGCCGAGGGCACAGGTCATCTTAACAAGCCTTTCCATCGTTTCCGAGTAGAATCACAATGAAATAAACAAATCCATCAGAACGAGTCCCTGCCTAAAAAGACAAGGACTCGTTCTGATGTTTATGAAAATATAGATAAAGTCCCTTTCTGTTAAGATTTCTAGACAGAAAGGGACTTTTCAATGTCTCTGTAAGGCAGTTTTTTATGCCATCCAATCCTCTGATGATGGATTTTCACGCCATTTAATCAATTTTATATAATCTTTTTCTTGGATATATCCTTCCTCAATCGCTTTTTCGATTAAAGAAGAATAATCCGTGAGTGAAAAAGCTTTAATACCTTCCTGTTTAAATAGTTGATTTGCCCGTTCCATCTCGTAAGTAAAAATGGAGACGACACCAAGCACTTCACACCCAGCTTCTCTCAAGGCGTTCACGGCTGTCATCACGCTTCCGCCCGTGGAGATCAAATCTTCCACTACAACTACCTTTTGCCCCTCTTCTACTTTTCCTTCAATTTGATTGCCCCGTCCGTGCCCTTTCGCCTTGCTTCGCACGTAACACATGGGCAGCTCAAGCGCTTCACTTATCCAGGCAGCATGAGGGATACCTGCTGTTGCCGTACCCGCAATCACTTCAGCATTTCCAAAATACGTTCGAATTAAATGCTGCAATCCTTTGGCAATCTCCTTGCGAACAGCCGGATACGATAATGTTAAACGATTGTCGCAATAAATGGGGGATTTAATGCCTGATGCCCAAGTAAACGGTTCGTTTGGATTTAAACAAACAGCTTTGATGTCAATTAAATGTTTTGCGATTTCTTTTTTCATACTTGTACACCTTCCCATTCTTGTTTTACTTGCTTATATGCTTGCAGCGGCTGCTTTGCACCAGTAATGGCACGTCCCACGACAATGGCACTCGTCCCGTTCATTCTCGCCGTTTCCGGTGTCGCCACCCTTACTTGGTCATCCACTCCTTGATTCGCAAGGCGGATGCCTGGTGTAACTGTTAAAAACTTGTCTCCTACTTTCTGACGAATCATTGGAACTTCAAGCGTCGAGCATACGACGCCGTCCAATCCGCTTTTCTTCGTTAATGCCGCATAATGAAGAACAACTTCCTGGAGTTTATGCCCGATGAGTTGTTCTTGCTGCATCCGCTCTTCTGACGTACTCGTAAGCTGGGTAACCGCTATGCATGCCGGACGTTGCTGACCGGATGGCGTTCCTGCTTCCAGTCCTTCTAACGCCGCTTCCATCATCGCTTTTCCTCCAAGGGCATGGACATTGACCATATCCACTTCATAAGAGGCAAGTGACTTCATGCCGTTCTTCACCGTGTTCGGGATGTCATGAAGTTTTAAATCAAGGAAAATTTGATGCTGCTGCTCTTTTAAATACGTTAAAATTTGCGGCCCTTCTTTATAAAACAGCTCCATTCCGACTTTGACAAACAATTTTTCTCCATCGAATTCATTCAAGAAACCCTTGACCTCTTGCAGGCCCGGAAAATCAAGAGCAATGATTAATGGCTTGTTCACGTTGTTTCCAGCTCCTTCCGATACATTCTGAGATGTGTTCATAACCGTACGTTTCCAGTACACGAGGCAACTCTTCAATGATATTCGGACATACATATGGATCCACAAAGTTAGCCGTTCCAACCGCTACCGCACTTGCCCCTGCATAGAAAAATTCGAGTACGTCTTCTGCATTCGTAATTCCACCCATTCCAATAATCGGAATTTTGACTTGCTGACTAACCTCATGAATCATTCTAATCGCTACAGGTTTAATCGCAGGACCGGATAATCCTCCTGTACCATTCGCCAAAATCGGCTTGGCTGTTTTTAAATCCAGTCTCATGCCAAGCAATGTATTGATCATTGTTAAGCCGTCTGCACCCGCTTGCTCTATCGCTTTAGCCATCTCGACGATATTGGATACGTTTGGTGACAACTTCACATACACAGGAACGGCTGACACTTCTTTTATTTTTTTCGTTAAGTCCGCTGCAATTTGAGGATCAACCCCAAAGGTGATGCCGCCTTTTTTCACATTCGGGCAGGAAATGTTCAATTCAATGGCTTTCACATTCTCAATGGTTGAAATTTCTTTTGTCACATTGACGTACTCTTCTACAGATGAACCTGCTACATTTGCAATAATCGGCACATCGTACTGTGCAAGCCATGGTAATTCCTGGTTCATCACCTTATCTAATCCAGGATTTTGTAACCCGATGGCATTCAGCATTCCTGAAGGTGTTTCCGCTACCCTTGGTGTCGGATTACCGAAACGCGCCTCATGAGTTGTCGCTTTAATCATAATGGCACCGAGCACATCGAGGGGATAAAATTGCGCGTATTCCCGACCGAAACCAAAGCATCCTGATGCCGGCATGATGGGGTTTTTCAATGATAATCCCGGCAACTCCATCGCTAACATACTCATAATAATACCTCCCCGGCTTTAAATACTGGTCCATCACTGCACACTTTTTTATAATTGGCCGTTTCGTGATCGACACGGCATACACAGGCGAAGCAAGCTCCGATGCCGCATCCCATACGCTCCTCCAGCGATAAATACACCTTTTTATGAGGATATGCCTGCTCAAGTGCCTTCAACATCGGGGTCGGCCCGCATGAGAACAGCGTATCGAACTGAAGACCATACTGATTAATGACATCTGTCACAAACCCTTTTGTTCCGCACGTTCCATCGACCGTCGCGATATATGTTTCTCCTAATCTTGAAAACTTCTCTTCATAAAATGTATCCTCGCTTGATTGAAATCCTAAAACATGAATGACATTTACACCTTTTGCGGTTAACTGTTTAGATAGTTCATAAAGAGGCGGTACTCCGATTCCTCCGCCTACAAGCAAGGCAGTTTCATGTTTCTCCACCGCATCTGTCGGAAATCCGTTTCCTAAAGGACCCAGCACGTCCACTTTATCACCCGGCTTCTTTTCTGCCAGCTTTTTCGTGCCCGCTCCTTCAGCACGGTAAATCATCGTGAATTGATGTTTCTCACGATCGATTGCAGAAATGCTGATTGGACGCCTTAATGTCGGAAGGTAATCACCGTTTACGCGTAAATGTACAAATTGTCCAGGCTGCTCCATTTGCCCGACAAGCTGACCTGTTAAGGTCAACTCGTAAATATGGCGGGCAATGTTCTTTTGCTCGACGATCTCCATTAATTCCGTTTTCTTCATGAAGGCACCACCTCACGTGTCGTTTCGGCTTTACGCATTGGCGCTGTATGGAAGCCCATCGTTTCAAGCACTTGTAAAATCGCTACTGCTGTATCTAATGATGTTAAGCATGGAATACCATTTTCAACCGCTTCACGTCTGATTTTAAAACCATCTCGTGCAGGCTGTTTTCCTTTTGTTAATGTATTAATGACAAGCTGTGCTTCCCCTTGACGGATGGATTGAAGCAAGTTTTCTTCATCTTCGCCAATTTTGTTCACAACTTTTGTCGGAACGCCTTCTTTTTCAAACACGGCTGCTGTTCCTTCTGTGGCTAAAATGCGATAGCCGATATTGTTGAAGCGTTTTGCCAGCTTGATGGCTTCAGCTTTATCTTTATCTGCCACCGTGATAAGAACCGACCCATAAGGCTTGATAGAGATGCCGGAACCGATTAATGCTTTGTATAATGCTTTTTCAAGGGTTGTATCCTGTCCCATAACTTCCCCTGTGGATTTCATTTCAGGGCCTAATGTAATGTCCACTCTTCTTAATTTCGCAAATGAGAAGACCGGTGCTTTCACGTACACGCCTTCTTCTTCCGGATGAATACCTGTTTCATAGCCGAAGTCTGGTAATTTTGCCCCTAAAATGACTTTTGTTGCAATATTAGCCATCGGAACTCTTGTAATCTTGCTTAAGAACGGCACTGTACGGCTTGATCTTGGGTTGACTTCCAGCACATATACCTCACCTTTAGAAAGAACAAACTGGATGTTTAATAATCCGACAATTTTTAAGCCTTTTGCAAGACGAATTGTATAATCGACAATCTTTTCTTTAATTTCAGCTGATAACGTTTGAGGCGGATAGACCGCAATTGAATCCCCGGAGTGGACTCCTGCACGTTCGATATGCTCCATAATACCAGGGATATACACGTTTTCTCCGTCAGAAATTGCGTCTACCTCAATTTCTTTTCCTGTTAAATAGCGGTCAATTAAAACCGGGTGATCAGGGTTTGCTTCCACGGCATGTTCCATGTAGTGAAGAAGCTCTTCTGTTTTATAGACGATTTCCATCGCACGGCCGCCCAATACATAAGATGGTCGCACTAATACCGGATAGCCGATGCCTTCAGCAATTTTAACTGCTTGCTCTACAGAAGTAGCTGTCTTGCCAAGCGGCTGCGGAACACCGAGCTCCACAAGCATTTTCTCAAATTTATCGCGATCTTCCGCCGTATCGAGACTTTCTAAGGATGTACCAAGAATACGGACACCGCGGTTTGATAATTCTTCTGCCAAATTGATCGCTGTTTGACCGCCGAACTGTACAACTACACCGTATGGTTTTTCCAGTTCAATGATGTGCATCACATCTTCTACCGTTAATGGTTCGAAGTAAAGTTTGTCAGAGATACTAAAATCTGTCGAGACTGTTTCTGGATTGTTATTGATGATGATCGCTTCATATCCAGCTTCACGAATTGCCCAGACACTATGAACCGTCGCATAATCGAACTCGACGCCCTGACCGATGCGAATCGGACCGGATCCTAGGACAATCACACTTTGTTTGTCTGTCACGATGGACTCGTTTTCCTCTTCATATGTGCCGTAGAAATAAGGCGTCTCTGATTCGAATTCCGCTGCACATGTATCAACCGTCTTATAGACCGGTATAATGCCATGTTGTTTACGATAATCATAGACTTCACGTTCACTCATATTCCATAACTTGGCGATTGTTTTATCGGAGAAGCCCATTCTCTTTGCTTCTTGTAAAACTTCAACTTCACCAACAGCTTGTTTTAAAGATTCTTCAAGTTTCACGATATTTTCCATTTTCACTAAGAAGAAGAGATCGATTTTGCTCCATTCATGCAGTGTTTGGATGCTAATGCCGCGTCTGATTGCTTCTCCAAGGTAGAATAAGCGCTCATCTCCAGCCACTCGAATACGTTTTTCAAGTAATTCGTCATCGATTTGGTCAGCATCTTTTAATTCAAGGTGATATACTTTCGCTTCCAGCGAGCGAACAGCCTTTAACAATGATTCTTCCAATGTGCGGCCAATTGCCATGACTTCTCCTGTTGCTTTCATCTGCGTGCCTAACTTACGGTTGGCTGCTTCGAATTTATCAAACGGCCAGCGCGGGATTTTACTTACTACATAATCCAATGCCGGTTCAAATGATGCATATGTTTTACCTGTGACAGGGTTCATCATTTCATCAAGCGTTAATCCTACCGCAATTTTCGCTGCAAGCTTCGCAATCGGATAACCTGTCGCTTTGGACGCAAGCGCAGATGAACGGCTGACACGGGGATTCACTTCAATGATGTAATAGTTGAAGCTGTATGGATCCAACGCAAGCTGAACGTTACAGCCTCCTTCAATTTGTAAGGCACGAATGATTTTTAACGAAGCATTTCGAAGCATTTGGTATTCACGGTCACTTAACGTTTGGCTTGGAGCCACAACGATCGAGTCACCTGTATGAATTCCGACCGGATCGATGTTTTCCATGTTACAAACGACAATCGCGTTGTCGTTGCTGTCACGCATCACTTCGTATTCGATTTCCTTAAAGCCAGCGATGCTTTTTTCCAGTAAACATTGAGTAACCGGGCTGTGTTTCAATCCGCTTGTCACAATTTCAATCAATTCTTCTTCGTTCTGGCAAATTCCGCCCCCTGTTCCTCCGAGTGTGTATGCTGGACGAACGATAACCGGATAGCCAATTTCTTCAACGAAGGCATATGCTTCTTCTAATGTATGGATGATCGTGCTTGGCGGTACCGGTTCATTTAATTCGTTCATTAAAGAACGGAACAGTTCACGGTCTTCCGCTTGCTCAATTGCGCTTAGCTTTGTTCCTAAAATCTCTACTCCCAGCTCATCCAGCACACCGGATTTTGCCAGTTCTACAGCAAGGTTTAGCCCTGTCTGGCCTCCTAATGTCGGTAAAAGGGCATCCGGACGTTCTTTACGGATGATGGAAGTTAAAAACTCAGGTGTAAGCGGCTCTATATAAACTTTATCCGCGATTTCAGAGTCTGTCATGATAGTGGCAGGGTTCGAGTTGACAAGAATCACTTTGTATCCTTCTTCTTTAAGAGCGATACATGCCTGTGTACCCGCATAATCAAATTCTGCTGCTTGCCCGATGACGATTGGTCCTGATCCGATTACTAAAATGGTGTTAATGTCTAAGCGTTTTGGCATAACTCATTCCCCACTTTCTTGTTTGTTTCCATTAATTCGATAAAACGATCAAATAAGTAGTTCGCATCTTCCGGCCCTGGTGATGCTTCCGGATGGTACTGCACTGTGAATGCCGGATGTATACCATGCTTTAGGCCCTCTACCGTTCCGTCGTTCAAGGCTACGTGAGTGACAGATAACCCTGTTCCTGGCAGCGATTCTTCGCGTACTGTGTATCCATGGTTTTGCGATGTAAGAGAAACGCGGTTTGTTGCTAACTCCTTCACCGGATGATTGGATCCGCGGTGGCCGAACTTCATCTTTTCCGTGTCTGCTCCGCAAGCAAGCGCAAAGAGCTGGTGTCCTAAGCAAATGCCGAATAAAGGAACCTCCCCTAACACACCTTGGATCATTTCGATTGCCTCAGGAACATCTTTCGGATCTCCAGGTCCGTTGCTTAACATAATGCCGTCTGGATTTAACCGTAAAATTTCATCAGCTGTTGTGTTGTAAGGAACAACCAATACGTCGCAGTTGCGCATCGTTAGTTCTCGTAAGATGCCGTGCTTCATTCCAAAATCCACAAGGACAACTTTATGTCCGCGTCCCGGACTAGGATAAGCGCGTTTTGTGGAAACTTTTTTCACTTGATCCGTCGAGAGCTCCGTTTTCTTTAATGAATCAACGATTTCCTGTACATTGACATCCATACTGCACATTTTTCCTCTTAACGTTCCGTGCTGGCGAATCTTTCTTGTCAGCTTTCTCGTATCAATCCCGGCTAATCCCGGAATGTTCTTTTGCTTTAAAAACTCATCCAGTGCCATCGAACTGCGGAAATTGGATGGAGCATCACAATACTCTTTCACGATTAAGCCGTTTACAACAGGCTCAATGGATTCGAAATCATCGCGGTTGATTCCGTAGTTTCCGATTAACGGATATGTTAACGTCACGATTTGTTCACAATAAGAAGGGTCTGATAAAATCTCTTGATAACCAGTCATCCCTGTATTGAACACAACTTCACCAGTTAACCCGATTTCACTGCCAAATCCTTTTCCTACAAATACGGTACCATCTTCTAAAATGAGTTGACGTTTCATACCGTTACACTTCCTTTCTCCCATACGCATTTTCCATCTACAATTGTCATCACTGGCCAGCCTTTGCAAGTCCAATCCGTAAACGGTGTGTTTTTCCCTTTTGATACAAAGTTTGCTGGATCAATTTTTTCTTCATGATTTAAATCAATGATTGTAATGTCGGCGGGACTTCCGATTTTTAAACATCCGGCCGATAGCCCAAATGTGTTGGCTGGTTTGATTGCCATCCACTCAATGAGCTGTGCTAAGCTGCAAACGCCTTTTTGTACAAAGTTTGTGTACATGAGCGGAAAAGCCGTTTCCAACCCGACAATCCCAAACGGAGCCAGTTCCATTCCTTCCGCTTTTTCCTCTGCTGTGTGCGGGGCATGATCTGTGGCGATGAAATCGATCGTGCCGTCCAGTAGCCCTTCGATTAATGCTTGTTTATCCTCATTTGCCCTTAAAGGCGGATTCATTTTAAAGTTAGGATCCAATCCTGGAATATCATCTTCACTTAGCAATAAGTGGTGCGGCGTCACTTCTGCCGTTACACGGATGCCCGCTTTTTTCGCATCGCGGATGACACGGACGGATTCCTTCGTGCTCACATGGCAAACATGATAATGGCAATCAGCCGCTTCTGCCAGCAAGACATCTCTCGCAATTTGCAGTGACTCACATATAGATGGGATGCCTCTTACGCCATGTTTTTTCGCAAATTCCCCATCATGTACGCAGCCTTTGTTGATGAGTTCATTATCTTCACAGTGGGCAACGATTGCCATATCAAGCTTTGAAGCTTCCTTCATTGCTTCAAGCATCATTGCTGAAGACTGTACGCCTACCCCGTCATCTGTAAAAGCGAATGCTCCCGCTTCTTTTAACTGCTCGAAGTTTGTTCGTTCTTTTCCCGCTTGTCTCACGGTGATGGACGCATACGGCAGCACACGCACATGAGCAGTGTCGGCTATTCTCTTTTGCATCCATTCCATTTGTTCTTTCGTATCCGGCACCGGTCTTGTGTTCGGCATTGCTGCAATCGTCGTAAAGCCGCCTTTTGCCGCCGCCAGTGTTCCCGTTTCAATCGTTTCTTTATGTTCACCACCCGGTTCTCTCAGGTGGACGTGTACATCTACAAAACCAGGAGCGATGAACTTTCCTCTTGCATCAATCACTTTATCTGACACAGTTTCATCCAAGCTCGAACTGATTTCTGTGATTCGGTTTCCTGTGATTTTGATGTCTACTTTTTCAAGTTCTCCTTGTTTATTGAGCCACATGCCATTTTTGATAACGATTGTCATTGTTCATTCCCCCTTCAATTGTTTGCAAAGCTTTTGCTAATACGGCCATGCGAACAAACACACCGTTTTGCATTTGCTTGAAGATTCTTGAGCGTCCACATTCCACTAATTCATCCGCAATTTCTACTCCTCTGTTCACAGGGGCTGGATGAAGAATGATGCTTTCTTTTTTCATTTGTTTTTCCCGCTCTACTGTCAATCCGTATAAAGAGTGATAGTTCTTAGCAGCTTCTGTTTGCTGTCCATGGCGCTCGAATTGAATTCTTAAAAGCATGACGATATCAGCTTCTCGAATCGCATCATCCATCTCTACATATGTTCCATACGGAATGTTTTCATCGTGCCACTCTTTTGGGCCGGATAAATAAACTTCTGCGCCGAGTTTTGTCAGCATTTCCGCGTTCGAGCGGGCTACGCGGCTGTGGCGCAAATCCCCCACAATGGCCACCTTCAGCCCGCTGAAGGTGCCGTATTCCTGGCGGATGGTCATTAAATCCAACAAACATTGTGTAGGATGCTGTCCGCACCCGTCGCCTGCATTAATGATTGGAATGGATACTTTGCCCATCAAATTTTCATAATAAGCATCTTGCGGATGACGAATGACCACAGCGTTAACACCAATGGCAGCAAGCGTTTCAATCGTGTCATAAAGCGTCTCTCCCTTTTGGACGCTTGATGTCGACACCTCAAATGGTATCACGTCTAATCCGAGTTTTCGTTCAGCCACTTCAAAGCTGCATTTCGTTCTTGTGCTCGGTTCGAAAAACAAGTTAGAAATAAACATTTGTTGACGCGGCTCCCACACCATTCTTCCTTGTCGGTAATGCTCCGCTTGGTTTAATAAGTGCATGATTTCATCCGTTGTTAACGATGAAACGGTCAGTAAGTGGTTCATATCCATTCCTCCTATTAAGATTTAGGCACAAAAAAACCCTTTCCAGAGTTGGAAAGGGTGTGACAAAGCTGAGCCGACTAGTTCATCAGCTTTCCGCACACTCACCCTTCCAAGCCTCTCTGGACTTATTTAAAAGGTGCTTAACTATGAAGCGTATGTTTTTGGTGTTGTATTTTCAGAAGTGGTTGTCTCTTTTTGCTTCGCCCCTTTTTCATGCGGTAGTACTATGTTTAAGATGACTCCGACAATCGCCGCCAATGCCATACCGTGAATTTCAAGTTGATCTGAAACCCGGATGACTGCTCCTCCTATCCCCAGCACAAGGATGACAGAAGAGATTACAAGGTTTCTCTTATCGCCTAAATCAATTTTTGATTCAATCATCATGCGTAGTCCTGAAGATGCAATGATTCCGAATAACAGGATCGATACACCGCCCATGACCGCCGATGGCACACTGGAAATCAAAGCAGTGATTTTGCCGATGAAACCGAACGTGATGGCAATCACAGCGGCACCGCCGATTACAAACACGCTGAATACTTTCGTGATGGCAAGGACCCCGATGTTTTCACCGTAAGTGGTATTTGGAGGCCCGCCGATGAGCGCAGCAACCATTGTCGCCACACCATCTCCTAAAATCGTGCGATGCAATCCAGGATTTTTGATGTAATCTCGATCTACTACTTTATTGAGTACAAGCAAATGGCCAATGTGTTCTGACAGTGTTACAATTGCCACCGGAACCATGATCAAGACAATTCCCCAAGAAAATTCAGGTGTGTAGGAGACGAATGGGATATAAAAATCCGGTACTTCAAACCATGCGGCTTCTTTTACCTTAGAAAAATCCATGATGCCCTGTGTGTAAGCAAACAAGCTGCCGCCGACGATGCCGATTAAAACCGGGATCAGGTTCATAAACCCTTTGAGATAGATAGAACATATAATCACAATTCCCAGTGTCACTAAAGCCGTTAAAATGTGTGGCGTACTGTAATTTCCGTTTGTATCGTTTGTTGCCATTCCTACTGCTGTATTGGCCAGGCTAAGACCAATAACGATAATGACAGGTCCTACTACAACCGGCGGGAGCAGCTTCATCAGCCATTTGATTCCCGTTCTCTTTATGATTAAAGCGACAATCCCGTAAACAAGACCTGCCAGGAAGCTTCCCATCATCGCAGCAGCCGGACCTCCCGACGCTTTAGCAGCTAAAATCGGGGCAATGAAGGCGAATGATGAACCTAAGTAAGCTGGAACTCTTCCTTTCGTAATTAAAAGAAATGCTAGTGTTCCTAATCCGCTTGCAACTAAAGCGACAGCTGGATTCGTTTTCGTTAAGTATGGAACAAGAATCGTTGCTCCAAACATCGCAAACAGGTGCTGCAAACTTAAAATGAACCACTGTGATGCTTTTGGTTTATCTAAAACATCTAAGACAATATCTTGTTTTTTATTCATTTGTGTTTCTCCTCTCCCTGACATATTTTCAGCCATAAAAAAACCTCTTTATGCCTATGTAGGTGCACAAAGAGGGTAACATACACATGCACTCATCATACTTGCGCTGATTGCACAAGCTGACTCGCATTTGTATTGCTCCTTTTGCAGCCTCACAGGACCACCTTTAAAAGGATTTCTTATTCTTTTTCGTAAATGCTGACTTGATCTATTTCGTCTACTTCCGTTAATTGAACAACGATTTTTTCACTACTTGCCGTTGGAACGTTTTTCCCTACATAATCGGCGCGAATCGGTAATTCACGATGCCCGCGGTCCACTAATACGGCCAATTGAATTTGGCCAGGTCGGCCGATGTCCATGAGCGCATCCATTGCAGCCCGGACTGTTCGGCCTGTATATAATACATCATCGACTAAAATGACCTTTTTGTTGTTAATCTCCACCGGAATATCAGAACCTTTTACGAGCGGCTCATCATTATTCGTTACCTTTGTCAAATCATCACGGTATAATGTGATATCCAACTCTCCTACCGCAATGGATCTGCCTTCAATTTGTTCGATGCGTTCAGCCAATCGTTTTGCTAAATGAATGCCCCTCGTTTTAATTCCGACTAGCACACAACTATCGATTCCTTTGTTGCGCTCGATAATCTCGTGGGCAATACGTGTCAAAGCACGCCGAATGGCTTGTTGATCTAGAACCGTTGCTTTTATATTCACGACCATCACCTCGTTTACCTTCTTAGCTGCTAAAAAGCCCTCTCACCTAGAAGGCGAGAGGGCACAGTTATCTTCCTAGTGGACATACCTATAGTATATCCAAACCGTTTCCTTCTCAGCCTCACGGGACTGTTCTTAAAGGGTCATTTACTCAACTACATGTATTATTGCATGGATTTCATTTTACGTCAACTTCTTTTTTCCAGTAATTCAAGCATGTCTTGAAAATCTTTCGGAAGGGGAGCCTCAAATTCTTTGTATTCACCTGTGCGCGGATGCGTAAAACCTAGAATGCCTGCATGTAACGCTTGTCCATCTATCGGCAGCGTTTTTTTCGGACCGTATTTCGGGTCGCCCGCCAACGGATAACCGATATACTTCATATGCACACGGATTTGATGTGTACGCCCGGTTTCTAATTGACACTCTACAAAAGTGAAATCATTAAAACGCTTAAGAACATTAAAATGAGTAACGGCCTCTTTTCCGTTTTCATCTGTGACCGTCATGCTTTGACGGTCATGTCTATCTCGGCCGATCGGGGCGTCAATCGTTCCATGGTCATGGGGAATCACTCCATGAACAATGGCTTTATAACGTCTCGTAACGGTTTTGTTCACTAGCTGGTTAACGAGCGATTCATGAGCCATATCGTTTTTGGCAACCATCAATAAACCCGATGTATCTTTATCAATGCGATGGACAATTCCCGGTCTTAAGACTCCATTAATGCCGGATAAATCTTTGCAATGGGCCATCAACCCATTAACCAATGTCCCTGTCATATGACCGGGTGCTGGATGAACAACCATTCCTCTTGGTTTATTAACGACAAGCACATCCTGATCCTCATAATAAATATCCAAATCCATTTCTTCCGGTATGACATCTAACGGCTCCGGCTCGGGTATTTCAATGACGATCCGATCGTTAATCTTGCATTTATAGTTCCCTTTGACAGCATTTCCGTTTACTTTAACGACTTCATCTTTAATCCATTGTTGAACTTGTGTTCTCGACCATTCTGAATTTATGGTGGATAACACTTTGTCAAGACGTTCATTTTGCTGTTGTTCATCAATGGTTAGTTCAATTACTTCCATTAATTGTGCTCCTTTTTTGTTTTTCCTTCAAATAAAATAAGGACAAAAATAAGCCCTACTCCAATTACCAACGCGGAATCCGCCACATTAAAGATCGGGAAATCATACGTAAAAATGTATGTATTAATAAAATCTACTACCTCTTTACGCCATACTCGATCAATAAAGTTTCCAACTGCTCCTCCAAGCATCAATCCAAGAGCAATTCCGAGCCATCTCTCCTCTTTTTTCAGCCGTTGAATATAGATGACAAGAGCCACAATGACGAGGATGGTGATAATATAGAAAAACCACATTTTCCCTTGTAAAATGCCCCATGCAGCTCCGCGATTACGGTGAGAAGTAATGTAAAGGAAATTCGGAATAATTTCAATGCTCTCCCCTAGTTCCATCTGCTTTACAACCATCCATTTTGTGATTTGGTCAAGGGCAATAATCAAAACAGCAATCATATAATAAAGCACGCTCGTTCCCCCTATTAAAAAATGACGAATATGTCCTAATGCATTTTAGCATAATTGTTCTCTCTATTTAAAGGGATTGTTCTTTTAAAGCTATTTTTAATGTATAAAATAAACATCTTTTTCTGTTCTTGCTGTCGGCAGCACTTTTAATTTCTTTAAAGGGATTTTATCTCCTGTTGCTTCATCTATTCCAAACAAACCGATTTGAAACTTAAATAAAGCCCTCTCTACATCATCTAAATCATCTTTAATATATTGGACAACATCCGGCCGCTTGCCATGTTCATTCCATAAAATTTCCGTTTCGTGCCTTCTTAAAGAAGCGGTAAGTTCTTGCTTCATCGTTTCAAGCTCTGTTTTAAGCAGTGAATATGGATGATTTTGCATGATCGATTGTACCTCCTTCTTTGCTGTGCACGTTCGATGAACGAGGGAAAAATAAGTTCATGTTAACTTAGTTAACTTAACTGCTTTATCAAGATAGTATCTATATTGTATCCGTGCTTTTTCTTTGCCTCACTCACAACTTTTACCTAATGAAAAAGAAGGCGCTTGTAAAGGTGTTTGCCAATTTACTGCAGCATTTCTAATGCATAATGAATTCACGTAAATAATGGCACACGGAAAAAATATCCGTGTGCCATTATTTACGTATAAGCGACTGACAAGCTCCCTTACAGGTTCTTGTCAGCCGCTTATGTAAGAACCTTTGTAAGTTTATTCAAGTCGAGAGAACAGAATGACCATGAAGAAGATCGAAGCCAAGAGATAGCGTTAAAAAATGAACATAATTTGTTAAGAGTCTCCATTGTTTTTCAACAAAAATACTGGACAGTAAAAGGGGGTGACTCAAAAGGAGAAAAATCGCCCCTTTTGAGTCACCCCACGCAAAATGGACCGTTATATAAATCCAGTAATACCAAGGGTTTTGATTAACGGT
>NZ_JBHRZT010000020.1:148032-478756 GCF_042649685.1 Bacillus songklensis
TTTTTTATCGTAAATGAATTAGTTAGCGTAATGGTTTTTTACGACGTCTGCACAGCGAGGGCATAATGTCGGGTGGTCTTTGTCTTGACCAACTGTCGGAGTCACTACCCAGCAGCGTTCACATGTTTCACCCTCAGCTTTTTCAACGACAATCGCCGTACGTCCAAATTTTTGTGCGTCTTCTGGTGCTTCTGCTGCATTTCCTGCAATTTCAAGGTCTGAAACGATAAACAATTGTTTCACGTTTTCTTGAATAGAGTCAAGCAGCGCTTTTGTTTCTGCATTTGGATATAGAACAAGTTTCGCCGTTAACGATTTACCGATTACTTTTTCGTTACGGGCTGTTTCAAGAGCTTTTAATACATCATCACGAAGCTCCATGAATGCATCCCATTTTTTCTCAAGCTGTTCTGCATTCTCCAGTTCCCGAGCTTCCGGCATATCGACCAGCTGAACACTCTCTTCTTTTACATTCGGAATGTGGCTCCATACCTCATCTGCTGTATGCGATAAAATGGGCGACACAAGTTTTGTTAACGAAACGAGCGTTTCGTAAAGAACAGTTTGGATGCTTCGGCGTTCTTCATTGTTTGCTGATTCGATATAAAGCACGTCTTTCGCAAAATCTAAATAAAACGCACTTAAATCGATGGTACAGAAGTTATTTACCGCATGATAAATCGCTGCAAAATCATACGTATCATATGACTTTCTCACCTTAGCGATCAATTTATTTAATTTGACAAGCATATACCGATCGACGTCACGAAGCTCGGTGTAAGCAACTGCATCTGTTTCAGGATTGAAGTCAGACAAGTTGCCGAGCAAGAAACGAAACGTATTGCGGATTTTACGGTATACTTCCGCTACTTGTTTTAAAATGTTATCAGATACACGTACATCGGCTTGATAGTCAACTGAAGCTACCCATAAGCGCAAAATGTCGGCACCGAGTTGATCCATGACTTTTGCAGGAACGACAACGTTTCCTAACGATTTACTCATTTTGCGGCCTTCTCCATCTAAAGCGAAACCGTGACTTAACACCCCTTTATACGGAGCTTTACCCGTTACTGCGACGCTTGTTGATAAAGAAGAGTTGAACCAGCCGCGGTATTGGTCAGATCCTTCCAGGTAAAGGTCAGCAGGACGCTGCAGGTCGTCACGCTCTTCTAGAACGGCTTGATGTGAAGAACCGGAATCGAACCAAACATCCATGATATCTGTTTCTTTTGTAAAGAGGCCGTTTGGACTTGAAGGGTGTGTAAATCCTTCAGGCAATAATTCTTTTGCTTCACGTTCGAACCATACATTTGAACCATGTTCTCTAAATAAGTTCGATACGTGTTCAATCGTTTCATCCGTAATGATCGCTTCACCGTCTTCGCCATAAAATACAGGAATTGGTACACCCCATGCACGCTGACGGGAAATACACCAATCACCGCGGTCACGAACCATGTTATAAAGCCGTGTTTCACCCCATGCAGGCACCCACTCTGTTTCTTGTACCGCTTTTAATAAATCATCGCGGAAGTCTTTGATAGAGGCAAACCATTGAGCTGTTGCACGGAAAATAGTTGGCTTCTTCGTACGCCAGTCATGTGGATAAGAGTGTGTAATGAATGTAAGTTTTAATAGGGCACCCGCTTCTTCCAGCTTTTGTGTGATCGGCTTATTCGCTTCATCATAAAATAGACCAGCAAACTCTCCCGCTTCCTTGGTCATGTATCCTTTTTCATCAACCGGACATAATACGTCCAATCCGTATTTTTGACCGACGATAAAGTCGTCTTCCCCATGACCTGGTGCTGTATGAACACAGCCTGTACCGGCATCTGTTGTGACATGCTCTCCAAGCATGACAAGTGAATCACGGTCGTATAAAGGGTGTTTGGCTACTACACGATCTAATTCAGCACCTTTTACCGTACGAATGACTTCATATGTTTCCCACTCTACCGCTTTTGCAACTGACTCTAATAATTCAGAGGCAATTACATATTTTCCGTTATTTGCAGCAACCACACTGTATTCAAGGTCTGGATGTACGGAAATACCAAGGTTGGCAGGCATTGTCCAAGGTGTTGTTGTCCAGATGACGATTTGTTCATCACTGTTTAATACGCCTTTTCCGTCTTTTACAGGAAATGCCACATAAATAGAAGGAGACTTCTTATCATAATATTCAATCTCTGCTTCTGCTAATGCTGATTCACTTGAAGGTGACCAATAAACAGGCTTTAACCCTTTATAAATATAGCCTTTCTTAGCCATTTCACCGAATACTTTAATTTGTTGTGCTTCATATTCCGGCTTTAATGTAACATAAGGATTATCCCAGTCACCGCGCACGCCAAGACGCTTAAATTGCTCACGCTGGCGATCAATTTGTTCCCATGCGTACTCTTCACAGAGCTTACGGAATTCCGCCACGCTCATTTCCTTGCGATTGACCTTTTTATTTTTTGTTAATGCCGTTTCGATTGGCAATCCGTGTGTATCCCAACCCGGCACATACGGTGAACAAAATCCTGCCATTGATTTATAGCGAACAATAAAATCCTTTAAAATTTTATTAAGGGCATGCCCCATATGGATATCACCATTTGCATACGGAGGGCCGTCATGCAGAATAAAGAAAGGACGTCCTTTTGTCCGTTCTTGTACTTTTTGATAGATGTTCATTTCTTCCCATTTTTGCTGCATATCCGGCTCACGTTTCGGCAAGTTTCCACGCATTGGAAAATCCGTTTTCGGCATAAGTAACGTATCTTTGTATTCCATCTTTAAACCTCCTGCATCTATAGAAAAAATAAAAAGAGACCTTCTTCATCCCCAAAAGGGACGAGAAGGTCTCCCGCGGTACCACCCTTATAGACTGTACCTGTATGTATCAAAATAAGGTAAAGTCCTCTTTACATTCTTAACGCGAATGAAACGCCGTTGTCTACTCCTAGTTCGACAAGGAACTCCAGGGTGATATTCATTCCTTCGTCTTATCTCGAGCTCCCACCATCCTCGATTCGCTTATGATAAAACACCTGAAGAAATTACTGTCCCTTTCCTCGTTACGATGATCAATATTGAAAGAAATCGTGATAAAATTATATGACATTTTTTATAAAGAAGTCAAGAAAGCTTTCTTAATCTTCAATTCTCGGATCTAGTGCAGATACCTCGTATTCCATTAAATGATCCCAATCGTCATTATCAAGCATTTCAAGCTGCGCTTCAATAAGCATTTTGAATCTCGTGCGGAAAACTTTCGATTGCTTTTTGAGCTCTTCAATGTCAATGGCGATTTTTCGAGATTTCGATAATGCTTCATTGATGATGCGATCCGCATTTTTTTCCGCTTCTTTAATAATCAGCTTCGCTTCCTTTTGTGCGTTTCGCTTTACTTCTTCTCCAGCTTCTTGCGCAATCAAAATCGACTTGTTCAATGTTTCCTCAATGCTTGTAAAATGCCCGATTTTTTCTGTTAATTCTTGAACTCTGTTTTCTAATTCTTTCTTTTCACGGATGACCTGCTCGTAGTCTTTAATGACTTGATCAAGAAACTCGTTTACTTCATCTTCATCATATCCGCGAAATCCTTTATTGAATTCCTTATTATGAATATCTAAAGGGGTTAAAGGCATTTCAGCCACCTCCAAGTTGTCTCATTCTCCCATTCTGAACTTTAATTTTCGACGTTTTTTTCTTTTTTCCTGCTTTTTACGTAGTTTATTTTTGAATTCCGACGACAATTCGCCATTTTTCTTTTTTTGTTTTTCCTTCAATCATTAAAATCCGGCTTCTTCCATGTCCCCGCAGTGAAAGAATATCGCCTTCCTTACATTCGAAAGACGGCTGGTCTACCACTTTCCAATTCACTTTTGCATTTCCTTGCTCAATAAAGGGCTGCACTTTTTGCCTTGATAAGCGGTAAATATTGGAAAGAACAACGTCCAATCGTAACGATGAAACAGTTAAAGACTGTTCGACCCATTCTTCTTTTGATTGGATCAAATCTTGCTCTGTAATGGATTTTAATGTCACTTTCGCTTTTCCAACTGATTGCATATTCATTTCCACATAAGGGGCAATTTCCGAAGCAAGGATAAGCTGGATTCGGCCTTCATTGATTAAAATATCCCCGTATTTGGATCGGCGCAGCCCAAGGGACATTAAGGTTCCCAATATTTGAGGATGTTCCACCGTCACAAATTTTGATGGGTACACAAGATCATAAAAAGTAAGCTGAAAATCTTCGGCGGAAGGTTCATAATAGTCCGGATATAAGAGCGCTCTCTTTCTTTCCGCCCCATCCGCTCCTCCAGAAAACTGCACCTTTACTTCTCCATCATGTCCTACAATACTTTCTACAATTTGCTGTTCACGCGGATCGAGAAAGTCGGTCAGCTTCGGAGCATATTGTGTCAATACATCTTCTTTCCACTCAAGGACAGCATCAATAAAATCATGCTCTTCCCTGCGAAAATGCTGGTAAATCGTCATAAACTCTCTCCGTTGTACGTAATTAAGAAAAGCGGAAGCGGCTCGTTTAGGGACGAAACAAGCCGGAAGCTTCTTCACCAGAAGCGCTCTTTGCTTCTGAGGAAGAAGGTGAAGCGACGCGAGTCCCTAGCCGCTGCCGCTAGACATTTAACAAAAGTAGAGCAAGCCAAATTACAGCTAAAAACGCTCACGTCCTGTGAGCAACGCTGTAACCCTCGCCATCCATGGCTCTCCTCCATAGG
Organism: Bacillus songklensis; assembly: GCF_042649685.1. NCBI lineage: Bacteria > Bacillati > Bacillota > Bacilli > Caryophanales > Bacillaceae > Bacillus > Bacillus songklensis. The sequence continues at coordinate 152,778 of NZ_JBHRZT010000020.1, forward strand.
CCATTGGAACTTCTTCCTGCGGAGTCGCTCTTTGACTCCGCAGGAAGAAGTGAAATGACCGTAGGATGTAGCTTGCGCAGCTGGACAATTTTAACAATCAACGCATACTTTCTTAATAGCTAAAAAAGGAACCGGCTCAGATTCCTTTAGGCTAAATGAGATTTAGCATGTTGAATAATGCATACACACCTGTTGAAGCGAAGCGCAGCACAAAAATAGCCACGATAGGCGAAAAATCGATCATTGCAACAGGAGGAATGATTTTTCGGAAAGGCTCTAAATAAGGTTCACAAATATTGGCAAGGATTTGTCCAAATCTCGATTCTCTTACATTCGGAACCCATGACATTAAAATATAAATAATGAGGGCCCATGAATAAATTTCAATAAGTTTAACTAAAAAAGCCGCTACTACTGCCATATAAGGTTACCACCTCTTTACTATCTGTTCACTTTCAGGAATCATATCTGAAATATTTCCTGCCACATCCACTGTATCTGGTGTACACAAGAAAATGTTTGGACCAATTTTTTGAATGTCTCCACCCAATGCATACACAGTCCCACTTAAGAAATCAACGATTCGAACGGCCTGGTCGTGAGATACCCGATGCAAATTGACCACAACTGCTTTTTTCGATTTCAGGTGATCGGTAATTTCCTGTGCTTCAGCATACATTCTCGGTTCACATAACACCATTTTCGCTGATTTTTGAACACTTTGCAAACTAATCACATTTTGCCCCTTTGATGGTTTAAATTGTTTAACTGGTTCGATTTCTTCTTCAATCTCTGGTTGTTCTTCTTCTACGTACTCATGGTCATCCTCGAGGGCAAAGAAATTTTTGAATTTATTTTTCAAACCCATAATAAGATGCCTCCTTAAAATTCTTTTCCAACAAGAGTTGTCCCTAATCGAATAAAAGTTGCGCCTTCTTCAACCGCAATCTCGTAATCATTTGACATGCCCATGGATAATTCCGTGCAAGGTGCATACGCAAGATTTAAAGCTTGTACATCCTGTTGAAGCTGTTTAAGGCTTCTGAAGCAATTCCGAATAAGCTCTCGATCTTCCGTGAACGGTGCCATTGTCATTAAGCCTACTACTTCGATATTTGTATACGGCTCAAGAGATCGGATGAAAGAAACCGCTTCTTCGGTGTGTAAGCCATGCTTGGAGTCCTCTTCTGACACATTTACTTGAACGAAACATTTTACTTTTTGATGGGCACGAATATGTATTTCTTTTGCCAATGAAAGGCGATCCAACGAATGGATGTAGTCGACTTTATCAATAATGTTTTTTACTTTTCGAGATTGGAGTGTTCCAATAAAGTGCCACTGTACATCGTTGCCTAGTATCTCATATTTTGCCAATAACCCTTCATCCCGGTTTTCTCCTATATGAATGACGCCTGCTTCTACTGCTTCTTTTGCCCGTTCGATCGACACATATTTTGTTACCGCTACAATGTGAATATCTTGAGGATTGCGATCTGTTCGTAAGCAGGCTTCTGTGATCTGCTTTTTAATTTGTTCTAGGTTGTCTTGAACTGTCACTTTGTGCTCAATCCTCCTTATAACCAATAAAACTTAACATTCGTCCCGTTTTTCCTTGATCTCGGCGATGCGAGAAAAATACATCTTTCTCACAGCTTGTACATAAGGTTGACATGAGGATGTTTTCTCTGGAAACTCCTGCTTTTAGGAGAAGCTGCTTATTCACTTCTTTCAAATCCAGTGCGTACTGTCCTTCACTTACAAGACTATAAAAGCTGGTTTCTTGATCATCTAATACATTTTTAACTAAATCGATCACTTTGTCATCAACGATATAACAGCAAGCCTCGATGGCCGGACCTATTGCTGCATAAATATCATGAAGAGGAATCCCTTCCTCTTGCATCCACTTTTCAATCATTTTCCCTCCAATATTTTCAACCGTTCCCCTCCAGCCGGCGTGAGCCAAACCAATCATGTTATACTTGGGAGCAAAAAAATACAGCGGAACACAATCAGCAAAGCATAAAGTAAGCAATATATTCGTTTGATTCGTATAGATGCCGTCCGTTTGCGGAATTCCCTCTTTATAATCGTAAACCCCTTTTTCGGAATCTGCCTTTGTTACTTTGGCAATGCGGCTTTGATGCACCTGCTCAGCACATACCCATTTGGAAAGGGGCATCTCAAGCTGCTTGGCTACGACTTCTCGGTTTGCAACAACAGTTGATGGCACATCTTGAACATGTAAGCCCAAATTAAGCGTTTGATAGCCTTCGATGCTGAATCCTCCATTTTTTGTCGTAAAGCCTACGACAAGTTTGTCGCTTTCCTTCATCCAAGGTTGTAAAAAAAGTAGGGATTCGACATTTTCACATTGAAACGGCTCCAAATTCCTCAAATTGCGCACTTCCCTTTTTTATTCTCGGTTACTTGCATTTATTGTACCATAGATTTATAAAAACTGTTTGCAAAAAATGAATTATTCGTTCTCATATTCGAACGTTTCTTTATATCTGACCAAAATGACATCTGTTCCAATTTTAACGATATTTCGCCAAGGAATGACAATATCATCATCTTTTCCGAAAAAACCGAGCATTTTGCCTGTATGTTGAATCACAACCGCCTCGATTTTTCCTGTATTCAAATTAATATCAATATCGGCAACATTTCCTAATTTTTTGCCATCTGCCACATTTACGACATCTTTCGTCTGAAAATCTGAAATCTTAATCATTATCTTATCTCCTCTCCATTCTTCCTCCCTACTATATATATTTTTCTTTTACCTGCTTCATGAAAGGTTTGCTCTTTTATTATTGCCCTTTTTTTAGCGCATACGAAAATATAAATCGGGCGTTGAAATTGTCTGGCTTCGCTTTTCTGCTGAGGTGAATACTCTTCTCACCTCAGTAAAAAATCTCTTCCCCTTTTGGGGAAGAGATTTTTTAACTTTGGATATTTTTATTCATCTGTTTAATCGCTGCCTTCTCAAGCCTTGATACTTGCGCTTGGGAAATCCCGATTTCTTCTGCCACTTCCATTTGTGTCTTCCCTTGGAAAAAGCGCTTACGTAAAATGAGTTTTTCACGTTCATTTAAACGTCTCATTCCTTCTTTCAACGCGATTTCCTCAATCCAATTTGAATCGCGATTGCGCTCATCGCTCAATTGGTCCATTACATAAATCGGGTCGCCTCCGTCATTATATATCGGTTCAAATAGTGAAACGGGATCCTGGATGGCATCTAACGCAAATACAATTTCTTCATGTGGAACCTCTAAGACTTTTGAAATTTCTTCAGCCGTTGGTTCTTTTGATGTTTCACTCATTAATTTCTCACGCACTTGTAACGCTTTGTAAGCTATATCACGAAGAGAACGAGATACACGGATTGGATTATTATCACGTAAATATCGTCTAATCTCTCCAATAATCATGGGTACTGCATAAGTAGAGAACTTTACGTTTTGACTTAAATCAAAATTATCAATAGATTTCATTAGTCCGATACAACCAACTTGAAATAGATCATCCACAAATTCTCCTCGGTTGTTAAAGCGTTGAATTACACTTAAGACAAGTCGTAGATTCCCGTTGACAAGCTTTTCTCTTGCTGTGGAATCCCCACTTTGCATTTGTCTAAATAATAGACGCATTTCATCATTCTTTAGTACAGGAAGTTTTGAAGTATCTACGCCACAAATTTCTACTTTGTTTCTTGTCAATTCTTTCCCTCCTAACAGGAGATGATGTTCAGAGTTCAGTATCTCCCTGGGAGGAAAAAATATGCACTTCAACAATTCTGACTATTAGCGGTCTCAAAGAAATCCCATAAGTTAATTGCCATTAACCGAATTTAACATTAAACCTTTCTTTACTGAAAAGCGACGTCCGCTTATTAGCTCTCCTTTCATCCTTGGGGAATATTTAAGAACATTCCCCAAGGATGAAAAATTCCGAAGTGGGAAGAACCCACTTCGGAATTTTATACCATTTTATTGAATTCTTTTCTCAAACGCTTGATAATGCGTTTTTCAAGCCGAGAAATATAAGATTGGGAAATCCCCAGCATATCGGCTACATCTTTTTGGGTTTTCTCTTCGCCTCCTTGCAAACCGAAACGAAGCTCCATGATTTGTTTTTCCCGATCATTGAGCTGGTGTAGTGCCTTCAGCAATAACTTTCGGTCTACATTGGCTTCTAAATCTTTCGTGATGATATCGTCTTCTGTTCCCAATACATCTGATAACAACAGTTCGTTTCCATCCCAATCAATATTTAGCGGTTCATCAAACGAGACTTCAGAACGTATTTTATTATTGCGGCGTAAATACATTAAAATTTCATTTTCGATACAGCGGGATGCGTAAGTGGCCAGTTTGATTTTCTTTTCAGGATTAAACGTATTAACGGCTTTAATGAGCCCGATTGTCCCAATACTAATCAAGTCTTCAATATTGATACCTGTGTTCTCAAATTTGCGGGCAATATAAACCACTAGCCGCAAGTTTCTTTCAATCAATAATGAACGGGCAGCCTGATCGCCTGTCGGCAGTCTTTGCAGCAGTACTTCTTCTTCTTCTTTTGTCAAAGGAGGCGGCAGCGCTTCACTTCCACCGATGTAATGTACTTCATCTATCTTAAGACCCAACTTCATCAACAGTTTATACCATAACAATTTCAAGCGAATTACATATGTAGACATTACATATCTCCCTTCTATTTATCAATTTTACGAGTATGATAATATTAAGAACTTCTCAGCTAAGACCTCTCGCACCATGTAAGCGGTGTCACATCCTTACGTGCTCTGAAAGATTGCCTTTGTACATTTGTGTATTTTCTAAGCCTTAGCCGGCATAAGTTGTGCATCGAAGGGTTTTCATGAAGCGGGCGAGATAGTACCGATTGCCAGTAATTTTGGGTGTACAATACATTGATAAGCATTCTCCGGAGATAAGTTGGTATGACTAATTCCAATTAATACTTTATGAACATTAATGAGTTCATTACAATGTTGGATCGTAACGGAATCCGGCTTGATAGCAAGCATGAACTGATTGGATTGCCCGACCGTTCGAAACGGAATAATCCTTAACCTGGATTGCCATTCTTCTGACAAATGTTCATAAAACATCATGTCGTCCACATTTTTAGTCGCTTCAATCAGCTCCGCAGGTACCATTTCCTTGATTGCTTCTGAATACACAATCATGACAGGTGTTTGACTAAGCGGATCGTACAGCTGATTTCCACTATCAATGAGTCCTTTTACAGGAAGCTCTTGTTGCTGGATAATAATAGAGACAGGAACAAGCTGGTCAAAGGTGATATTTTTCATCTTTAAATCTTCAATTCTCGTTTTAGAAAAATAAAATAAGATCGGAAAAGCAATGATAATAAACAACCAGCTAACCGGATCTCCGTATTGATAACCGATGGTTTGGGACGTACTTTCAAAGAGTAAATACTGCCCGTCAAACATAAAATGGAGCCCTGTTAGCCCTCCGCCTACTACGAAGGTTGCAAAATAAAAGGTAAGGATGTTTTCCAGGAAGAAACGGAATCTCTTCAACCCAAAAGTAACCCATACCATCGCAACAGAAAAAAGCAACTTGGTAACAGGATGCAGCATAACCGTTGACCATGGTGTAAACATGAGAAGAACAATAAGCGAACCAATTAACCCTCCAAGCAGCAATCTCCACCATTTCACATTTCTCTTTAGCAATACACTGCATAATAGTAAAAGCATTGTATCCAATCCAGCATTCAAAAGCCAAATAAGATCTAAGTAAATGGACAAGCTCTAAGTCCACTCCAATCCTAAAAGAAATACTTTGTTAAAACCTAGTATATAGTACATCCTATTTTAAAGTCTGTCAGTTCATGCTGATAAACGAGAAGAAGTTTTGCAAAATTTATTCGAGTTTTGTCATTTTCCGCTTTTCTTTTTCATCGCTCATAGTAAAAACGACAAAAAAAGCTGCCTATGATAAGGCAGCTTTTTCAAACATTAGAATCTTCTATTTCGATTACGCAAGAACGTTGGAATATCTAACGCTTCCTCTGGTTGTTGCGATGGCCGGCCATAATCTTGAGCTGGTTCTTCACGCTTTATCTGCTCGCGCTTAGGCTGTGGCTGTGACTGTGGTTGCGGCTTTGACATCCCCGTCATAGACGGGCGGCCAGACGGTTTTAATGATGGAACATCCTGATCGTTGAAGCCTGTGGCAATAACCGTTACCACAATTTCATCTTTTAAGTTTTCGTTGATGACGGAACCGAAAATCATGTTAACTTCCTGATCCGAAGCAGAGGCGACAATATCCGCCGCTTCTTGTACTTCATATAAGCTTAAGTTTGTCCCGCCTGTGATGTTCATTAACACACCTTGAGCTCCATCAATCGAAGTTTCAAGTAACGGACTTGAAATGGCCTTTTTCGCCGCCTCAGCAGCCCGGTTTTCACCTGTTGCAATCCCAATTCCCATTAAGGCAGATCCTTTGTTAGACATGATGGTTTTCACATCTGCAAAGTCAAGGTTGATTAAACCTGGTACCGCAATTAAATCAGAAATACCTTGCACACCTTGGCGAAGAACGTTATCCGCTTCACGGAACGCTTCAAGCATTGGTGTGTTTTTATCTACGATTTCCAATAAGCGATCGTTTGGAATGACAATTAATGTGTCAACCGCTTCTTTCATGGATGCAATCCCGCCTGCTGCTTGTGTTGCACGTTTTCGACCTTCAAATGTGAAAGGGCGTGTCACTACACCAACTGTTAATGCACCAAGCTCACGGGCAATTTGGGCGATAACTGGAGCAGCCCCTGTTCCTGTACCGCCGCCCATGCCAGCCGTAACGAATACCATGTCTGCGCCTTTTAACGCTTCTTGAATTTGCTCTTTGCTTTCTTCTGCAGCTTTTTTACCTACTTCCGGATTTGCACCTGCTCCTAAACCTCTTGTCAATTTAGCACCGATTTGCATTTTAATCTCGGCTTTTGATAAATTAAGAGCTTGTGCATCTGTATTGACAGCGATAAATTCTACGCCTTGAACTCCGTGCTCGATCATGCGATTAACGGCGTTGTTTCCGCCACCGCCGACACCGATAACTTTAATCGTCGCTAATTGGTCTACACTTGTATCAAACTCCAACATTATGGTTCCTCCTAATTCATCGAAATTACCTTGTTTGTTTCACACTATTCAAAGAAATATCCGAAGAACTTCTTCATCTTATTCGAAAAATTTTCATCTTTTTTCTTTTGCTTTGGTTTGGCAGGTTGTTGAGGAATCGGTTCTTTCTCAACAACTACTTCTTCTACAGGCTGGTGAACCGGAGCACTTATGTTTCGTCCCTGGATCTTTGCGTTCTTATAAGCAAATTTAATCAGACCTACACCGGTTGTATATTGAGGCTCTCTGACACCAATATAATCTGGAATTGCAATTCTTACGTTATTTTTCAATATGTGTTGTGCTAGGTCCAGCACTCCTGTCATTGTGACTACACCGCCGGTTAACACATAACCGCCAGGCAGCTCTTTCATGCCTGATCGTTGTGTTTCCTGTGCAACCAGCTCTAAAATCTCTTGCAATCTAGCTTCAATAATTTCTGAGACTTCCAACTGGTTGAACTGCTGATGTTGATCACTGCCGATAATCGGCACACTGAACACTTCTTCTTCAGATGCATAATCATAGAAGGCATGTCCATGTTGGATTTTCACCTTCTCCGCATCATCTGTCGATGTGCGCAATACAATCGATAAATCTTTTGTAATATGATCCCCGCCAACCGGCAGTACAACTGTACTTTGCAAACTGCCTTGGTCAAATATGGCCACTGTTGTAGAACCGCCGCCAATATCGACTAATGCAACGCCCAGGTTTTTTTCATCCTTTGACAAGGCAATGGAGCCTGCTGCAAGAGGCTGCAAACAAATGTCTGTAATCTCTAAGCCAGCACGCTCTACACAGCGTAATAAATTATGTAGAATTGTCCGTGAACCTGTAATTAGAGTACCTTCCATTTCCAAGCGAACACCAAGCATGCCTCTTGGATCGGTAATACCTTCAAGACCATCTACGATAAATTGGGTTGGGATCACATCAATCACTTCACGATCCGGTGGAATCGACATAACTTGTGCCGCATCAATAACACGCATAACATCTTCGTTTTTAATTTCACGATTCTCACTTGATACTGCCACTACGCCATGGCATTTTTGCAATTGAACGTGATTGCCGCTAACTCCAACTACTACGCGTTGAATTTCAATACCGACCATTCTCTCGGCTTGCTCTACCGCTTTCTTAATCGATTGAACGGTTTCATCTATGTCAACAATCGAGCCTTTCTTCAAACCTTGTGACTTTACATTTCCAACTCCAATTATATTCAATGAGTCATTATTCATCTCACCAATGATTACTTTTACACTGGATGTACCGATGTCAAGACTTACATATATTTCATTGCTGTTCATTCTTTGGCACCTCCTTTGACATCAATCAAATACTTTTGAATAGAAGAACAACAATCATTTTCTTTATTACATGAAAATATTCAACAAATACAGCGGTTTCCCCTTTTGTAAAATCAATTTTTTTCGTTTTTTTCTTTTGCTTCTGACCATTTTGTCAATAAAATTCTTCTAATTACTGCAATATTTTGAAATAAGCGAACACCAAAAGCAAAAACGGCTGCTAAATATAAGTCTACACCAATCTGTACACCGAGAAAAGCTAAACTTGCAGCTAAAATGATATTAAAGAAAAAACCGGAGATAAATACCTTTTCATCGTATATATTTTGTAAATGAGCCCTAATTCCGCCAAAAAGCGTGTCAAGAGCAGCAAGAACCGCAATCGATAAATAGTTCGTATATTCATCTGGTATGCGAATTTCCGAAAGCAAGCCAAGCGCGATGCCGAGTATTAAACCTAACAAAGGAAGCCACATACCGTCTGGTTCTCCTTTCTATTTCGAATTTACAGGGGAAATGTTCTTCAAGCGAATCGCATCGTTATAAGCCGGTACTGTCACTTGATCTAAAGGCTGGGAAATCGTTAACTTCAAGTTCTCCACTGCAAACTCATCAGGTGCATTCGAAACTTGCATACGGTTATATAGCTTCTCAGCATCTTTTGCGATGACTTTTATCTTAAATGGAACTTGTGTCAACCAATAATCATTCACTTTCGTACGACCGTTTATATCCCTTATAACAGAAGTGGCGACAATGCGCTGGTCTGCGATTGCAATGTCTTGCGCTTCATAAGAGTTAAGTTCGTTTATGAGACGCTTCAGTAATTCCGGGGAAACATTTTTCACTTCTTGTCCAATGAGAGATTCATCAAAGAGGGGCTCTACGGTCAACACAATGCCGGGCCCTTCCATTTCCGTCAATCCTGCTTCTTTTTTTAATTCGAACAGCGTTTCTTGAAGAGCCACTTTTTTGCTGTTGTTTTGTTCTACTTCATAATTTCGCAGCTGCTCTTCATATGTCCGAATTTCTTTTAAAATGACTGCTTGTGATTGCTGCTCCTTTTTCAAATCTTCTCGAAGCTCCCACATATCCCTTGTGTCACGGACAACAGGCTGTTTCGTCGTTTGAAACTGAACAGCAATCATAAAACCGATGACTACCGTTATAAATGCGAATTGAAGTTTTTTTTTGCTCGTCAATCGTAAACCCCTTCCTTCTTATAAACCCTGCAGGACTTAAAGGAAAGAATCGCTATGCATTTTGTTCTGAGTGAATGATTGGGTCTAAAACGATTTCATCCTTTTTAGCCATTTTAACAACAATATTATCTTCTATCAGCTGGTCTCTTACCCCACCGGCAATATTCAACGCAGGATACAATACGTCGGGATTACCGATAGCCGTAATCACAAAAGGTGCGGGAAACTGATTGCCGTCGACCGTAATAACAGGTCCATTACACGAGATGTACGAATCCTTTGATAATCTCTGTCCATTAATCGCCACAGCGGAGGCTCCGGATATCAATAACTCATTGACCACTTTAAACACATGGCTTTCATGAACAATGTAATTATTCGCATTCTCTTCTGTCGGAACATAAGAAGCATCAGCCAATGTGACTTCTACTCCTTTTCCTTTTACAGCAATTTTCCCTGTATACATACGCAGTTTTTCAACGTCTTCAACAAGGTTAAACAAGATTTGCTCTTCATTCGCAAACTTTTCCTCAATCTTCCGGACTTTCTTTTGTTTTTCAAATAGTTCTTTTTGGAGGTCCCGATTTAACTGTTCCTGTTCAATGAGCATTCGTCGGTATTGATATTCGTTCGTCCATTGACGATTTGAAATATGATTGGCTGAGTGCCATTTTGTAAACTGATACGAATAGGAAATCATAAAGCCCAGGACAAGAAAAACGAGGGATAAAATAACATATTTACCTCTCTTCCTCATTTTTCTCATCTCCCTTTTTTACTCCCTCGTATGCTTCAAAATAATATCCTACCTCTAGATGAATAACTCCTTGTTGATCCGGCCCCAGCTGATTTGCAATCCCCGGATAAGCCATCATTTTTTTTGAGAAATTTCGGATGGTTGCACTGACCTCTCTTCCATCATTCATATAAAGACTAATATGAAGTGGATCTCCCTCTTCCGGTGTATGGTGAATCTCAGAGATAGCAGATACAATGCTTTTCGGGAGATGGTTCAACTCTTCTATCATTTCTTGAATTTCATCGGGCTTGTCCCAGTTAATAAGAAGCGGTGCATCAGAAGATAATGGCTTTCCTTCTACTGCTTTGAGCACTTTCCCCTTTTCATTGATTGGTAAGTATTTCCCTTTTTTCACGACATAAGCGATTCGCTTGTATTCCCTAATGTGGATTTCTACTGTGTTAGGAAACTTCGTTTCTAAGATGGCCTCTTTTACTTCAGGATGACGCTCTAAGCGATGTTCCACTTCTTCCTTGTCAAGCTTCCAATAACTTTCTTTAGTTGAAAGCTTACTTAGGGAAATCAGCTCTTTTTCGGGTACATGACGATTTCCCATTACTCTAACATGAGCAATGTTGCTGAGGGAAGATTGGGTGTAAATAATGCATAAAATAAGGATGAAAAATAGTGAAATATAAAAGATAAGCCTTCTGTTTATTTTTTGTTTTCTCTGCTCTTTCAGCTTCGGCACGCGGTCTTCTAATGAAATTACTTTTCCTTTTTCCATAAATCCTTTCACCCTTGTCAGTTAGACGAACAAACGGCATCCCTTGTGCCGTTTGTTCGTCAGCGACCATATATTAGATATGACCATTATATCATAGAAGCAACCTGGTAAAAACAGTCAAGAAGCATCATATGAATGCCTCCAGCTGCTTATTTTGCTGTTAGATGATATTCTAGCGGCCAACAATCTCTACTTCAGTTTGCATTTTTACACCGAACTTTTCATTGATTGTTGCTTTTACGTGCTCAATCAGATTCAACACATCTTCTGCGGTCGCATTGCCGGTGTTGACAATAAAGTTGGCGTGTTGGTCGCTGATTTTGGCCCCGCCGACCGAATATCCCTTCAATCCTGCCTTTTCGATAAGATTACCCGCATAATTAGGAAGCGGATTTCGGAAAATACTTCCTGCACATGGGTAGTTCCAAGGCTGTGTTTCTCGGCGGTAATCTTTGTTTTTCTGCATGGCTGCCACAATTTCGTCTCTGGATCCTGCTTTAAGCTTTAACACCGCTGCCACACAAATTCCCGGGCGTTTTGTTTGTAAAATGGAATGGCGGTATGAAAACTCCAGCTCCTCATTTGTCAACCATTCTATTGTGCCGTCTTCAAATAAAATAAGCGCCTTTTCTAAAATGGAGGACATATCAGATCCATGAGCCCCTGCATTCATATAAACAGCTCCGCCGACAGAGCCTGGAATGCCTCCCGCAAATTCCAAGCCGGATAATCCTTGCTTGCTGATTACTGTGGCAAGTTTAATCAAAGAATACCCTCCGCCTGCTGTAACTGTTTCACCTTCTACTTCTAAGTGATCAAGACCGCTGCCCAGCTTTACAACGACTCCTTGAATTCCCTTATCCGATACAAGCAAGTTGGAACCGCGGCCGATTGCACGCCATTTCACGCTATGCTTCGTAATAAGTTGCATCGTTTTCTTTAAATTGTCAAAGCTGCTTGGCTCAACCAGTAAATCAGCCGGTCCGCCAATTTTCATCGTTGTATGGTTCGCAAGCGGTTCATCTTTTAAAACTTTACCGACACCCGCCTCTAACAATTCCTTTTCTAATACTTCCATGACATCCTCCTACATTCTTGTACGTTATTCATGATGTTGTTTCTTTATCATATGAGCCGAAGCCCAGCTTAGGTGCTTACTTCATTTCACTAAATCAATCATTACTTTGTATAAGCGATTCGCCGCATCCGATATTCCAAGTCGTTTCGATGCTTGCTTCATCTCCTGCAGTAACTTGGAATCTGTCAAGATGTTATCAATGTTATGTAGTAGTTGTTCTCCGCTTAATTGCTGTTCCAAACAAAGGACAGCGGCACCTTTGTCACTAAGTGCCCTGGCGTTTTTCTCCTGATGATTATTCGTTACATAAGGGCTCGGAATTAAAATGCTCGGGAGACCAAGTGCTGTAATTTCTGCAAGAGTCGTTGCTCCAGCCCTAGCCACAATTAAGTCAACACCTGCGAGCACTTCCGGCATATTGTGGACGAAAGGTTTGATGATGACATTACTCGGGTTGCCAACCTTTCGGACCTCATCCAACACTTTATCATAATGTACATCCCCTGTGATATACAAAATCTCATAATCTTTGCTGCCAACTTTGTCCAGTATCTGCAAAAAGGCATCATTAATAGGCCTTGCCCCGCGGCTTCCTCCTACAATAAGAACGGCTTTTTTCCCCTGAGTCAGTCCGACCGATTCTTTTCCTTTGCCACCGTCTTGGTGAAGAACTTCCGATGCACGGGGATTACCTGTTAACACCACTTTTTCTTCTGGAAAATAAGCAGCGGCCTGTTCGAAACAGATAGCGACTTTGTCTACATATTTACTTAAAAACTTATTCGTTAAACCCGGTACGCTATTTTGTTCATGAATAATGGTCGGTACTCCCGATTTGTGGGCTGCATATACAACCGGGCCACATACATATCCTCCCGTACCGATCACCACATCCGGCTTGAATTCCCGTATGTATTGTTTACTCATCTGAACGGCTTTTAAAAATCGCATAATGGTTTTCACATTATCAAATGATATCTTTCGTTTAAATCCCGAAATTTCGACCGACTTAAACGGGACTCCAGCTCTCTTTACAATCGTGCTTTCCAGCCCCTTTTCAGTACCGACATATAAAAATTCTACATCCCGGTGATACTTCTTAATTTCGTTAATAAGCGCGAGTGCCGGATAAATATGTCCTCCCGTACCGCCGCCACTTACTAAAACTCTCATCATAAATCCACCTCGTTCAATTCAACTTCTCACATCATATCACAAATCCATGTTCATTTAACTATCTTAAAGTTACATTTTGTTTACATTTAAAGAGGATGTCCCGAAAGTCTAAAAGCAGACTTTCGGGACATCCTCCTGAAAAGGGCCTTTTGTATTGATTTATACAGATCATGAAATTTTAATAGAAAGGCCTTTCCAGACAATTTTATTTGATTACTTATTTAAACGGCCGAACCAGCTTCTGATCACCCTTCTTATTATACATATATCACTGTCTAATAGCGAGCATATCTGCTAACATTTAATAAAACTCCCACCCCTGCTAACATGAGTGTTAAGGAAGACCCGCCATAACTTAAAAACGGAAGGGTGATCCCCGTAACAGGCATAAGACCCGTTACAACCCCAATATTAATCGTCACTTGAATGGCAATCATGGAAATAATTCCAATGGCCAAGAAACTTCCGTATAAATCAGGAGCACCGAGGGCAATCCGAACCCCTCTCCATAGCAATAAAGCGAATAATAAAAGAACAAGCGAACCTCCGATAAAACCAAGTTCTTCCGCTAAAATAGCGAAAATAAAATCCGTCTGCGGCTCTGGCAAATAAAAGAACTTTTGCCGGCTTTGCCCAAGCCCAAGCCCCAATAATCCTCCCGGTCCTATCGCATACAGGGATTGAATAATTTGAAACCCGCTGCCTAATGGATCTTCCCACGGATTTAAAAAAGAGGTAATCCGTTTAATCCGATAAGGAGCCGATAAAACAAGTGCCACAAATCCTCCTGCCCCCAATAATCCCAGCCACATAAAATGGCTGACACGGGCACCTGACACAAAAATCATGACAACGCACGTTCCTACCATTACCGTACCCGTCCCTAAATCCGGCTGCATCATAATAATCCCGAACGCCAAAAAAACAAGTGATAATGACGGCATTAAACCTTGTTTAAATGAGGTAATCTTTTTTTGGTTCTCAGACAAATACTTGGCAAGAAAGGCAATCATAGCGAACTTCATAAACTCCGAAGGTTGAATGGAAAAAGCCCCCACACCGATCCAGCTTTGCGACCCGTTACGAACAAGTCCTACACCTGGAATTAAAACGAGAACAAGCAATACAAAGCAAACAATTAAAATAACTTTTGCCCACGTTCTCCATGTCCAATAATCAATATTCATAATAACAAACATAGCGATAACCCCAAGCCCTGCAAATAGCATTTGTCTTTTTGCGAAGAAAAAAGAATCATCAAACTTATATGTAGCCCATACCGCACTTGCACTGTAAACCATCACAAGGCCTATTGCCAGCAAGGAAAGTGTGAGAAATACAAGGATAAAATCGGGAGCAGACCTTTTCGTCGACAATGTGACCCACCTCTAGCTTCCATAAATTAGGGCGTTTGAAAAAAGAGTTAGAAAAAGAATGCAACACATGATGAAAAGAAAATGTGCAAACTCTTTATCTAACCCTTTTTCCATCTCAAACAGACAAGCCCTTACTTAAGCTTATGCACCGATTGAATAAACATGTCACCACGTTCTTCAAAAGTTTTAAATTGGTCCCAGCTCGCACAAGCCGGTGATAATAGAATGATATCACCATTTTCAGATAACTCATACGCTGCAGGAACTGCCTGTTCAACATTATCGACACGTTTAATGAATTGTATTCCAGCCTCACTCGCTACCCGCTCAATTTTCTCTGCAGTTTGTCCGAAGGTAATAATCGCTTTTACCCCTTCAAGAGACGGCTTTAAATCATCAAACTCATTGCCGCGATCCAATCCGCCCGCAAGTAAAATGATTGGCTGAGAAAAGGCGGAAAGCGCCACCTTTGTAGCGAGAATGTTTGTTGCTTTGGAGTCATTGTAAAATTTCCGTCCATTTATTTCACCAACAAACTGGACGCGATGCTTCACACCAGTAAAGGTAGTTAAAACCTTGTGAATGGCTTCATTTGAGCCGCCATATAATTTCACCATCGCTACAGCCGCTAAAATATTTTCTAAATTATGCTGTCCTGGAAGGACAATATCACTCACTTTCATTACTTGCTCGTCATTAAAACAAACGTAGCCGTCCCTTACATAAGCACCCGTTTTTAGCTGTTTAGTCGCTGAAAAAGGAACAATTTTGCCTTTGTATTGCTCTGCAATCCCCATTACAAATGCATCATCCGCATTAACGACCGCATAATCGCCTTCTGACTGGTTTTTAAAGATATTGGCCTTTGCTTTCGCATATTCTTCTTTTGTCCCATGGTAATCTAAATGCGCTTCAAACAGATTCAGCAATGCTGCAATTTTAGGCTGAAACGTGTCAATTCCCATTAATTGAAAGGAAGAAAGCTCTGTGACGATCACTTCATCCGCTTTTGCCGATTGGGCGACTTCACAAGCGACGGTTCCGATATTCCCTGCAATAAGGGGTTTCTTATTGCTTTCTTCTAACATCTTAAACACAAGAGTCGTCGTTGTCGTCTTGCCGTTACTTCCTGTAATGCCGATAAACGGCGCTTCACTGATTTGGGCTGCAAGTTCTACTTCCGTCACAATCGGTATGCTTCTCTTTGCAGCCTCCACTAATAAAGGATTGGAATACGGAATACCCGGATTTTTCACGATCATATGGATTCCTTCCAGCAATTCCAACGGGTGGGCTCCACACACCACTTTAATTCCGCATTTTTCTAACTGTCTGGCCGCTTCGTTTTCTTCATATGGCTTTTTGTCGTTCACCACTACGCTTGCACCCAATTGTTGAACAAGCTTGGCGGCAGCCGAACCGCTTTTGGCCAATCCCAAAATTAATATATGTTTATCTTGATAAAAGTTAGTTGTTTTCAATTAGATCCACACCTCGACATAGATTCCAAGCATCGCAAATAATAAACCTACCGCCCAAAAAGTAACTACCACTCGCCATTCTGACCAACCGCTCAGCTCGTAATGGTGATGAAGCGGACTCATCTTAAAGACACGTTTTCCAGTTGCTTTAAAAGAAATAACTTGAATAATAACAGATAATGTCTCAATAACAAAAATACCGCCGATTAAAATAAGCAGAATTTCAAGCTTCATCAAAACGGCTATCGTTGCAATTGCCCCACCTAAAGCAAGAGAACCTGTATCCCCCATAAAAACCTTTGCGGGATGAGCGTTAAACACTAAAAACCCAAGCACTGCACCCACGACCCCGACAGAAAAAATGGCCACATCAAACTGTGAGTAGTTCCATGCAAGCACAGCGAATGCTCCAAAAGCCACTGCGCCCGTACCTGAAACAAGGCCGTCCAGTCCATCTGTCAGATTGACTGCATTAGAGAATCCGACCAGCCAAATGATGAGAAAGACAACATAAAACCAACCTAAATCAAAGGAATAATCCGTTCCTGGAATAGAAACAGCCGTAGAAAACTCATTTTGTTTTGCTACCAGGTAAAAGATAATGGCAATCAATACTTGCCCAAGGAACTTTTGTTTGGACGTCAATCCCAAGTTTCGTTTTAGTACAACTTTAATGAAATCATCCAAAAAGCCCAATAAACCGAATCCTACAGTTACCAACAATAACAGGTACGTTTTAAAAGTCGGTTCCAAATACTTATTCGTCATTACCAATGTGGTAACGATGATGGAGAGAAGAATCATGATCCCTCCCATTGTAGGAGTCCCTGATTTCTTTTGATGGGATTTTGGGCCCTCTTCCCTTATGCTTTGACCAAATTTCAGTCTCCTTAGGAAGGGAATAAAAATGGGAGAAAGTAAAACTGAAATTAGGAAGGCTACTGCCATTGTAAATAATATTACTTGCTCTAACATCTTATTCGCTCCCTCGGTTCTTTGTTATGAATGTCCATCATGCGAAGATGGGTAAAAAACTGACTGTTCGTGTGCATTATGAATTACGCTCCCTAATTAAATTACGTGCTATTTCGCGATCATCGAAATCCAATACTTGATTTCCGATAATTTGATACGTTTCATGGCCTTTTCCTGCAATTAAAATGACATCATCCGTGTTTGCCTCATTAATCGCATAAGCAATGGCTTCTTTTCGATCCACAATTGAGACGTAATTGGTGGCTTCAAGATCTCTCGTCATATCTTCTAAAATCTGTTCCGGGTCTTCACTGCGCGGGTTGTCAGATGTAAAAATCGCTTTCGTACTGTATTGGACAGCAATTTGGGCCATGATTGGTCTCTTCGTACGGTCACGATCACCGCCGCATCCAACAATAACATATATATTTCTTTTTGCAAATTGTTTAACCGTCTTTAATACATTTTCTAGACTATCCGGCGTATGGGCGTAGTCAACAACCACTGTGAAATCCTGTTTTTCATCCACTACTTCAAAGCGGCCCGGCACCCCTTCAATTTGTTCCAGTTCTTTTACGATAAGGGAAAGGGGAATGTCTGAAACTAGACATGCAGCAGTGGCAGCTAGTACATTATATACACTAAATTTTCCAATTAGTTTCATTCTTACGTTAAACGTCTCCAATGGCGTTACAAGATCAAAAGATGTACCCGAACTTGTCATCATAATATTCTTCGCCATTATGTCGCTTTTTTGGTCAATTCCATATGTAATGACCGTTGCTGCTGTATTTTTTATGAATTCGGTTGTTGCAGCGTCGTCTGCATTCAACACAGCAAACTTCGGTTTTTGATGGTCGTAACTGTTGCCTAACTGCGCAAACAATAACCCTTTTGCCCGCCGATAATCTTCCATTGTGTGATGATAGTCTAGATGGTCCTGCGTCAAATTCGTAAAAACAGCCACATCGAAATCACAGCCATGTACCCTGCCTAAATCAAGAGCATGTGATGACACTTCCATTACAGTTGTATCGACTTTTTCTTCAACCATTTGGTGAAACGTTTTTTGCAATGTTAATGACTCCGGCGTTGTATTTTTGACATCAAACACCTTGTCGCCGATGCGAATTTCGATAGTCCCGATTAAGCCCGTTTTTTGCCCGGCCGCTTGAAATACTTTTTCCATTAAATGTGTTGTCGTTGTCTTGCCGTTTGTTCCGGTTACACCGATTACATGCATCTTATGAGTAGGTTGGCCATAAAAAGCGTCGGCTAATACTGCCATAGCTCTTTTTGTATTTTTTACAAGAATGACCGGGACATCCAATTGAAGCGGTTTTTCTGCGAGAACAGCAACCGCTCCCTTTTCAACCGCCATTTTGGCAAAATCGTGTCCGTCCACTGTGTATCCCTCAACGCAAATAAAAAGAGATCCTGGCTTCACTTCACGGGAATCCATTTCAATCGATCTGATAGATATGTTTTCTGCTGGTATTACCGTAAAATCATGCAAATAAGATAATAATGTTTGTAAATCCATGTTTTAATCGATCCTCTCTAATTCACAATATATAAAGGAAACTTCCATCAGGGGGTTCCTTCCCCCCACTGATGGTTAGTTGACCTTATCGGGCTTTTACGGGCAGTGTTCCCCACTTAACCTTCTCCGATTACGCTAAATTTTGAAGCGGGGATTTTACTGCCCGTTAATGCAGGACAAACTCCATTTTACAGAAAAAGAAGCCACGGGGGAATTCCCCCAAGGCTTTCATTAAGAATCCCCCATATATACCCTTATGGTGGAGCCTTGTTTTACTTTTGTACCAGGAGATGGTGATTGATTTATGACTTTTTCACCATTTCCGCTGACATCCAGCCGTAAATTTAATAATTGCTGTTGAAGCTCTTTGCTTGAAAGCCCTTCTAAATCAGGTACTTTTATGACCGGTGTATCGTTCCATGCCATCTCTTTTTCAAGTTGTTCTTTTCTTGGCTTTACTCCAATAAGAGGCAAGGTATCCTCCATGATTTTCCCAACGATCGGAGCTGCGACGACACCACCGAATTGTACCGTTCCTTTCGGATTATCCACTGCAATATACACAACGATTTCAGGTTTATCCGCAGGGGCAAAGCCGATAAAAGATACGATATGGTTGTTTTCTAAATACCTTCCATCTTTAGCCTTTTGAGCGGTTCCTGTTTTCCCTCCGACCCGATACCCGTCCACAAACGCTCCTTTACCTGATCCTTGTGCCACAACGCTTTCTAAGGCAAAGCGAACTTGCTTGGAGGTTTCTTCAGAAATGACCTTTCTCTTCGCTATAGGCGTTTGTTGACTTACCACATCCCCTGTTATGGGATCTACCCACTCCTTTGCGATATAGGGCTGATACAATGTTCCCCCATTCACAGCCGCCGCGACGGCTGCAACTTGCTGAATAGGCGTAACGGAAACCCCTTGGCCGAATGCTGTTGTTGCCTGTTCAACAGGACCCACACGATCTAAAGGAAACAGGATTCCTTTTCCTTCACCTTGCAAATCGATTCCCGTTTTTTCCCCAAACCCGAAATTATGAATATATTTAAATAGTTTTTCTTTCCCTAACCTTTCCCCAAGTTCGACAAATCCCGGGTTACAGGAGTTTTGGACCACTTCTAAAAAGCTTTGATGTCCATGTCCTCCCCTTTTCCAGCAACGCAGCCTCGCTCCGGCCACTTCGGCTGCTCCATCATCATAAAATTGATTTTTTAATAAATCAACCTTTTTTTCTTCCAAAGCAGCAGCAAGCGTAATAATCTTGAACGTGGAACCTGGCTCATAGGCGCTCCAAACAGGCAGATTACGGTTGTACACATCAGGGTCTACATTTTTATAATCGGAAGGATGGAAATTTGGACGACTTGACATGGCCAAAATTTCTCCATTATTCGGGTTCATCGCAATCGCAATGATGCCATCGGGGTTATATGTTGCCTGGGCGATGTCCAGTTCGCGTTCCACAATAGTTTGAACTCGGGAATCGATCGTCAATTTTAAGTTCAATCCATCAACAGGTGCCGTATAGTCATCGGCAATATCAGGCATTTTTTTCCCTTTTGCATCGGAATACAATTTTACGAATCCCCGCTCGCCGCTTAATTGTTTATCATAGTATGCTTCCAGGCCCATTAGACCTTGATTATCAATGCCCGTAAAGCCTAAAACATGGGATAAATAGCTTCCGAACGGATAATACCTTCTTGAATCTTCCCCAATGTAAACTCCTTTTAAACCAAGATCGTGGATTTCATTTGCTTTTTCATTCGTAATCTTGCGCCCCTCTGGAATACGCTCGATCGATACTTTCTTCGTTATATGCTTATACGCTTTTTCTTTCGGCATATTCAAAGCAGCCGCCAGCTTTTCAGCGGTCTTAACGGGGTCTTCAATCTGTCTTGGCATAACCCAGACTGTAGGGGCACTTTTATTTGTCGCAAGCGCCACGCCGTTACGATCCAAAATCTCTCCCCGTTCCGGCTCAAACGGCAAATTACGGCTCCACGAACCTTTTGCCTTGTCTGTTAACATGTCACCCAGAACAAATTGAACGTACCCAAGTCGAACATCTATGATCGAAAAAATCAAGATACCAGCAAGCAAGACGAATGTAAGACGCTTGCGAACGGTAACAGTCGAGACACGCATCCTATTGGAACCTCCTTTACTACGGCTCGTTCCAATATATGCTTGTACCGATTAAGATAGAACTCACTGATCGAGAGGGAACCCTTTGTCCTTATCGTCCTCTTTTTTCACTTTACCTTTGTCTTTTTCCTCTTCTTGTTTACTTTTTATCATTTCCTCGGGCGATTGCAGCTTAACAATCAAATAATCTCCTTTTTTAACAGGCGCTCCCGGCGTAATATTCTGGGAATCTTTAACAACATATCCACTTCCCATGGCACTTGGTTCAAGCGATAAGAATTCACTTAAACGGATCACATCGCGATATGACCAGTCTGCTAAATCCGGAATGGTGGGTTCTCCATCTGTCTTTAAGAAAACACGCTCGCCTTTCATACTTCGCTCTTGCGCCTTGGGAGATTGTGCTTCGATCTTGTTTCCTTTTCCGATTACAATAGGCGCAAACCCTTTTTCTTTCAAGTTGGCCACAGCTGATTCTGTTGACTCCCCGATGTATGAATCCATGTTAACGCCATATTTTGTTTTCTTCACTGCCGTGGCCTTCTCTTCTTCAGGCTCAATCTTCAAGTATTGCAAACTGTTTTTCATAACAGAGTTAAAAATGAGGGATACAGGTGCAGAGCCTGCCTCCATGGCTTTCAGCTTAGGCTGCTTCACCGCCACATAAACGATTAGGGACGGGTCATCTTTAGGGGCCATTCCTAAAAATGAGAACGTATTTTTACCAACCCCATGTAAATAGCCGCCGCCATTCGGGTTTGGAATTTGAGCCGTCCCCGTTTTTCCCGCCACTTGATAACCTTCAATCGCATACGGCTTGCCTGTCCCATTCGGAGACGTTACAACCGTTTCTAAAATGTCGAGTACTTTTTCCGCTGTTTCAGGGGAAATAGGTTTCCCGGCCACTTCAGGTTTTTTCTCTACTATCACTTTATTCGTCGTAGAATCAACCACTTTTTTGATGACGTAAGGCTTCATCATTTTGCCTTTGTTCGCGATGGCTGTAGCTGCCTGCACTTGTTGAATCGGTGTGACGGTTGATCCTTGTCCAAAAGCAGTTGTTATTTTTTCTAAAGGCCATTGATATAAGATTTTACTTGTTGCTTCCCCTGGTATATCGATACCCGTCCGACGATCGAAGCCAAAACGGTTTAAATATTGGAGCACGCGGTCTGGACCAAGCTTTTCATTGGCTAAAATGGCAAATGCCACATTAGACGAACGCTGGACCCCCTCATTAAAGGTAATCGTTCCCCAGCCGGATTTATTATGGTCACGAATTTGCTGATCCCCTACCTTATAAGAACCAGATTTATAATACTCGTTCCCGTTATAGACTCCTTCCTCGATGGCAGCCGCTAATGTAAAGATCTTCATCGTTGATCCCGGTTCAAAGCTATCACCGATGGCGTAGTTGAGGAAATTGTCGATATCCCGAATATTAGGATTGAAGCTTGGACGGTTTGCCATCGCCAGGATTTCTCCTGTCTTAGGATTGGCTACAATCCCTATCACTCTCTCAGGATCATACTCCTTCACTGCTCTATTCATGGCATCTTCCAAGAACGTTTGAATTTTCTCATCGATGGTTAAATAAATGTCATCTCCATCTTTGGGAGGAACAATAGACTCTTTTGGATCCGGAAGCTTTAATCCGTTTCTTGCACTTTGGTACCTCATATAGCCGTCTGTTTCCGTCAGCTCTTTGTTGAAACTCTTCTCGATCCCCATTTTACCAACCGTTTTTCCCTCCTCATTCTTTTGGGCATATCCAATAATATGAGAAGCAAAGACGCCGTTTGGATAAAATCGTTTTGAGTCTTGAATGAAAGTGATTCCCGGAAGCTCCAAATCTTCAATTTTATTTTTAAGCGTATTGCTGATGTCCCGGCCTCCTGGCCCTAATTCTACTTGAACACGCCCTTTTTTAGACATCAGCTTTTCCAGTTTCTCTTCACTCATATCAAGCAAAGGAGCCAGCTTTTTCGCCGTTTTTTCGGGATTTGTTACATGCATTGGTTTTTTAGGGTCTTTTGTTTGAGACGGGTCTAAAATGGCAACAACCGTATATGCTCCCGTATCATGGGCAACAGGCAGGCCTTTACGGTCATAGATCGTTCCGCGCTTCCCTTCAATTACGGTCTGGCGTGTATGGTTTTTTTGGGCAATGGCAGCCAATGCTTGGCCTTCCGCTTTTCCAGTTGCTTGGATGTAAAAAAATCGAGCTATTAATACAAAAAAGAGGGTAGCAAATATTAAAATTAATATTGCTGCTCCTCTGCTTGTATTTTTCTTATTATTCAGCATAATCCTCAATCCCGAACAACTTTAACGTTATTTTCATTTAAGTCTAATCCAAGTTCTTTCGCCTTTGCCCAAATACGCTCATATGTGCTTAATTCTACTACTTGCAGTTTCAATTCGTTGTTCACTCGTTCTTGAGTGTTAATTTTCGACTCGAGTGCTTGAATGTCCGAATTCACATCATACAAACTAACATGATTTGAAACGATTTGCACCGAACCGAAAAGCATAGCAGCAAAAAATCCGCTGTATAAAATCTTTTCTCCGACGGAAAAGCGGAATTTTTTCTTTTTAAGTACCTTTTGAACTTGTTTTTGCTGTTCGTTTTTTTTCTCTTTTACTTGATAAGCTAAATTCCCCAATACAGTTCCCCTCCTTTTTGATCGTTTATCCTTACAATTTCTCTATAATGCGCAGCTTTGCCGACCGTGCCCGGTTGTTCTCTTGTAATTCTTCCTCAGAAGGCAAGATTGGTTTTCTTGTAATGATTTTAAACCTCGGTTTAAATTCATCTGGAATGACAGGTATGCCGGGAGGAAGCGGCGGAGGCGTGCTTGCATTTTTAAATGCAACTTTGCAGATACGATCTTCCAGTGAGTGAAATGTTATGACACTAACTCTCCCACCAGGCTTAATCACATCCATCGCTTGTTCCAATGCATCTTCAAACACTTGCAGTTCATCATTTACCGCAATTCGTATAGCCTGAAATACTCGTTTGGCAGGGTGACCGCCCGCTCTTCTGGCAGGTGCAGGAATTCCCTCTTTAATTAAATCCACTAATTCAAACGTTGTTTCAATCGGCTTTTGTTCCCGATAAGCTTCAATTTTGCGGGCTATTTGTTTCGAAAATTTTTCCTCGCCATACTGAAAGAAAATCTTCACTAATTTTTCATAAGGCCAGTGATTTACTATATCGTACGCTGTTAAAGGAGCATGAGTATCCATCCTCATATCAAGAGGTGCATCATGATGGTAGCTGAACCCTCTCTCTGGTGTATCCAGTTGCGGAGAGGAGACCCCTAAATCAAATAAAACCCCGTCCACATGGACGATTCCATGCTCTTCCAACTTTTCACGCAGATGGCGAAAGTTACTCTTGATGATCGTCACTCGATCCATATAAGGGGCGAGCTTTACCTTCGCATTTTCAATTGCTGTTTCGTCCTGGTCAAATGCGATTAATCTTCCGTTTGAGGAGAGCTTCTGCACAATATATTCACTATGCCCCGCTCCGCCCAACGTACAATCAACATAAGTTCCATCTGGCTGGATATGTAGTCCTTCTGCAGCTTCTTTTAAAAGCACTGTTGTATGCTTGAACATGATGACACCTACTTCTTTCTCCTATGCAAACCAACATGGTTCGCTTTTATACTAACGATCATTTTTTCCGTAATCGTTGACCAAAATAGACTGCCTTTTTATTATATATCAAACTTCAACATTTTTTCAGCAATTTCTACAAAGATTCTCGACTTTTTGTCATAAATTGTTCCAAAAGGCTTATGCCTTCTTCCAGGCGTCTATTTTCGCCTCCCATTTCTCAACTAATTAAAATGGAAAACTGTTTGAACGAGAACGGAAAACTTTCATGGACCGTTTCACTAAAAAGAAAGAAGCAAATACAGTACTCAGCTTACATCCATAGCATCGTCCATTACTTTTTCTATTTTCTTCCTATTCTCCTTTTATAAAAAAAGTCCTGCCTAACAGCAGGACTTCCCTATGGGTAAATGACCTTTATATTATGATTGAATTCGACGTCGAGATTCGATAACCGGGTAACAAAATCCAACCCGTATTTATTCAGAAAATAAAAAATATTCCATACTCTTTCCTGAGGAGAGCCCATCGGCATTAAAGCATGCTCAATGTCGGCAAATTTTTTAATTGTCACTTTATGTTTCGTTAGCTGTTTCGATTCGACGATTTTTCTAACGATATCCAGTTGGCCTTGTAAGATATTGCGATTTTTTTCTAGCACTTTTTTAAACGTTTCATCTTCCCGCAAGATATTATTTCGTAATCTTTGATGAACAGCTTCCATCTCTTCTTTAGCCTTTTCAAAATAATCATCGTACGGGTATTTTACATTCTCTTTGATCCATTTCTCCTTATCCTGATGAATCCCCCTTTGCAATACATGTTCTACCGTTAAGTGCAGTTCCTCTATCTTTCGCTTAATGCTTCGTTCGACAACTGCATAGGAGAGACGCGGCACGATAGGAGGCATTTTTAACCCGAACAACTCAAATGCCTTTTTCAACTCTGCCCAGTAAGCTACTTCTCCCGGTCCTGCAATGAAGGCTAAAGTCGGGAGTAGAAACTCCTGCATCAACGGTCTCGTAACAACGTTATTGCTTAATAGCTCAGGATTTGTTCTTGCAATCTTTAATAATTCCTCTGTTGTTAATGAAACTTCATTGTTTTTACCTGCAAATCGATTATCCGGATGCCTTTCAAGTAAAACTCGTTCATTCTCATAATAAAATAGATGGGCCGTTTGCTCGTCAACTTGAATTGAACGGGCAAATTGCCGTTCCACAAGCTCCTGCTGTTGCATTACCGCTTTAGAAAGCTGCCTATTTCCCTCAATCAAGTGAACAAAAAACGAGGATTCTATTTTACGAAGCTCCGGTGAAGCTGAATCCATTATAACAAGACCTGTGCCGGCAAAAAGCTTGGTTGTTAAACTTGCGAAAAAGTCCGTATATGTATGAGATGTTTCAAGAGATTGCAAAGCAAATTCCATTACCCTTCTAGAATGGTTCGTTTCTCCAAAGGCCTGAAATATTTCTTGAATCCACTTTTGACAAACTTCTTTGTCTATCGGTAAATCTGAAGCTGCTTTCTTTCCCAACACTTTTTGAGGAATCGCTCGTTTCGTCAGCACCCCGTCTTGTTCGACAAACACATGATTAATCTCCGCAAAATCATGATCTTCCCCGGCTATCCAAAACACTGGAACAACAGGTACCTTTAATTGCTCCTCTTGTTGTTTAGCAAATTTTAAAATCGATAACACTTTATTGACCGTATACATCGGTCCTGTTAAAAGACCTGCCTGTTGGCCTCCCACTACCACTACAGAACGGCGATCTTTTAACTTTAAAATGTTTTTCATCGTTTTCTCATCAGCGCCGTATTTTTCATTATAAGCAAATAAATATGCTACAAGTTCCTCACGAGGATGAGTGGCTTGAGCTAAATCGCTTCTTCGCTGTTCATATACATTTTTATCGTGGAGGTTGTAATGGAAGAAAGATGCAACAACATCCTCTCCTCGCTTGTATCCTTCAAGCAACTGATTTGCGGATGAAAAAGAGATGTCATTAATCTCCATGAAAGAACTCCCTTTCTTAAACTCTATTTATAGGAAAAACGGATCTTTCCCTAAATCTCCTTTAGGGAAAGGAATTCGTTTTTCCCATGAGTCAAAACATATAGCTTCATTATCCATAATGATTGGCCTGTCGTCTAGTAACAAGACTTACAAGGAATAAATTCGAAAAATCAAGCCATAAACCGTAAGCCCTACGTGCCCTACAAAGAACAAAAAGAAGCTTAGACGCCAAAAACCTTTTATCACCTTTTTCAATTGAACATCTTGTTTAATTTTCCACTGCATAAAAACGGCAACCATCGCAATCATAAGTAAAATAAGGGCAATCAACCATAAAAATGATTCTTTCCAAATGGTTAGGATTAAATAATTGACGGACAAAATCAAAAATAACGTCATAATGTCTGTTGAAATATGCAATGATTTTCTTTTATTTTTTGTTGCCTTGCGTAAAATCATGTAACTGATTAGAAACGAAAGAACAGGTATCGTCACAAAAGTGGCCAAAACACTTGCTAACACATTACCCATATAACTTATCCCCCTCCCCTTTTCTCCATACCTTTTATCGACTTATACAAAAAGTTCAAAGAAGGCGTGGACACATCGCGTGAACGCGCCTCTTGCAGCACATAACCTAAGATTGCCTCAATTTCTGTTTCTCTTCTTTCCTCTATATCCCGAAGCATGGAAGAGCGGTTCAAAGCTGTTTGACGGCATATATTTATCACTTTTGTCCAATAGCTTGAAGCATCGATCAGATTCAATGCTTCTGCAACTTCCTTGAAAACGACTTGCAAGTTTTGTTGGTAAAAGGAGTTCTCAACCAATTGACCGTTCGTCACTCTATAAAGAGCGGTTAACGGATTAATACAAGCATTGACGACCAATTTGGTCACTAACATGCCGTACCAATTTTCCTCTTGTATAAAAGGAAAAAAATCTATTTGTCTCTCTAACAATTCTTCTATGTATCGGTCGTCTCCTCTGTAGCAGGCAATTTTTGTCGCACCTATCCCCTTATGATGAATCTCATTTTCACCGTTTTTTAAAGCACCATGTTCCACAATTCCTAAAAGCACATGCTTATATTTGGATTCTTTTATTTTATGTATATGTCCCATACCATTTTGGACGAAAAGGAGGGGAACATCCTTCTTTAATTGTGGATCAACCGCAGATAACACATCCTCCATGTGATACTGCTTCACAGCTATAACGACAAGATCGGCATCGAATATCCCTTCCGATAAAGGATGGGCCTGCACTTCTATCCTCTGCACAGCTCCTTTATTCACAAGGCTGAGGCCTTCCCTTCTTATGGCTTGCGCCTGTTCTTTTGTTCTTGTATACAACATGACATCAAACTTCTTGGATAAATAAGCGGTAAACAGCAGCCCGACGGAGCCGCCGCCGATAATTGCAATTTTTTTCATTCAACATCCCTCTACCCTGAACTTCTTCTCATATTTTAGCAAAAAATAAGGAGCTTAGAAACAAGAGGCTTGTTCCTAAAAAAAGAACCGTCACGGAAAACTCAGCAAAATCCGAAGTTTTCTTGACGGCTCTTTTCGTTTTCTTCAGTTTAAAAACAGGATTTCTGTCTATTGGGGTCTCCCGGGGCAGCCCCTTCCCAAATTATACAGGATAGACGGGATGTTTACGAACACTGAATACCAGTTCTTTTGTATCGTAATAATGCAGGCGATCTATCAACGTTTCCCTCAGCTCATTTGCTGGAACAATATCATCCACAATGAGTTCCGAAGCTAATTTATAAATATCAATATGTTCTTTGTATTCCTTTTGTTTTTCTTGAACAAAAGCAATCCGTTCTTTTGGATCTTCAATTGCATTGATTTTATTTGAATACACTGCGTTCACCGCAGCTTCCGGCCCCATTACAGCAATTTGAGCTGTCGGAAGAGCAATACAGCAATCCGGTTCAAACGCAGGACCTGCCATCGCATAGAGTCCGGCACCATATGCTTTTCTAACAATGACGGAAATTTTAGGAACCGTTGCGGAACTCATCGCCGCAATTAGCTTTGCTCCATGACGAATGATACCGGCTCGTTCTACTTTTGTTCCGATCATGAAGCCCGGGACATCCGAAAGGAAAAGAAGAGGAATATGAAATGCATCGCAAAGTTGGATAAACTTTGCTCCTTTATCCGCTGAATCAACAAATAAAACGCCGCCTTTAGCTTTTGGCTGATTGGCGATAATTCCCGCCACTTTTCCGTCTATCCTTGCTAAACCTGTAATTAATTCCGGTGCAAATAATTTTTTGATTTCAAAAAAGCTTCCTGCATCGATTAGGGCATCAATAGCTTCATACATATCGAACGGAACATTTTGATTTTCCGGAATAATATCGGCCAATTTTCTTCCTTCTTTAGGTGAGACGGGCTCACATACCTTTGAACGCTGCGTGAAATTTTGCGGGAAATACCTCAGGTAACGACGGGCTTCTGCAATAGCCTCTTCTTCCGTTCGAACAAGTACATCTCCACAACCGCTGACTGTACAATGCATTCTCGCGCCGCCCATTTCTTCAAGCGTTACTTTCTCCCCAATTACTTTTTCCGCCATGCGAGGTGATCCCAAGTACATGGACGCGTTTCCTTCCACCATTACGACAATGTCACAAAATGCCGGTATATAAGCCCCCCCGGCTGCTGAAGGGCCAAAAAGAAGGCAGATTTGCGGAATCATACCCGATAATTTTACTTGATTGTAAAAGATTCTCCCTGCACCGCGGCGATTCGGGAACATCTCGATTTGGTCGGTAATGCGTGCCCCGGCTGAATCGACTAAATAGAGAAGAGGCACTTTTAATTTTTCTGCGGTTTCTTGAATGCGGATAATTTTCTCAACTGTTCTTGCCCCCCAGGAACCTGCCTTAATCGTCGAGTCATTAGCCATCACGCAAACCGTTTCCCCGTTGATTTTTCCAATAGCCGTCACAACTCCATCAGCCGGCAAATCCCCCGCCATGTTGTTGGCAAATTTTCCGTCTTCGATATATTCGCCATTATCAAATAAAAGAGCTAATCGATTGCGGACAAACAATTTATTTTGTTCTTTCAGTTTTTGATGATATTTCTCTTGTCCCCCCGCCTCAATCTCTTTTCGCTTTTGCTCATATTTTTCTTGCATTGCGTTTGTATGTACCATGTCCATCCCCCTTGTTCAACAGAAATGATTATTCAACCGTAATCAATACATCCCCTTCGTTGACAAAATCCCCAATTGAAGCTTTTACCTCTGCCACTTTTCCTGAAACGGAACTTTCTACCGGTATTTCCATTTTCATTGACTCAAGTACAATCACTACTTGACCTGCAGCAATATCTTCTCCCGCATTAACAAGGACATTCAACACCATACCTGCCATGCTTGCTGTAATTTCTTTCATCGTTCCCTCTCCTCACTTATATTTTATGTATCTGCAATGAGCGGTAAGTCCTCCGCTGATGTAAGCTTCACTTGATTGGAATGTTAGATAGATAGGATGTTGTATACTTGCCTTTTTTAAATTCCTCTTCCTCCAAAATTCGCCGGAATAGCGGCAGATTTGTTTTGATCCCTTCAATAAAAGATTGATTAAAAAATTGCCTTGCTGTTTCAATAGCCGCGGCTCTGCTTTCCCCGCTCACAATAACCTTGGCAATCATCGGATCATAATATGGGGTCACAGTTGTCTGTTCGCTATAGCCGCTATCGATACGGACGGAATAAGTTTGGCTTAAATTCATAGACGTAATGGTGCCCGGCGATGGCAGAAACGTTGCCGGATCTTCTGCATAAACCCGAAATTCAATTGCGTGCTTTTGACGCCGGATTTCTTGTTGCTTCAATGGCAATGATGCACCTTCAGCAACAAGAAGCTGCCACTTTACCAAATCAATCCCTGTCATTTCCTCTGTAACAGGATGTTCCACCTGCAGTCTTGTGTTCATTTCTAAGAAATAAAATTGTTCATGTTCATCTACAATAAATTCAACGGTTCCCGCATTATAGTAACCAACTGCCTTTGCAGCCTCTACCGCAGTCTGGCAAATCTTCTCACGCGCTTCCTGTGATAAGAATGGAGACGGTGATTCTTCAATGACCTTTTGATTTCTCCTTTGTATGGAGCAGTCACGCTCGAACAAATGGACGATATTTCCTTTTGTATCACCAAAAATTTGGACTTCGATATGTCTTGCGTTCGGAATATATTTCTCAATGAATAATTCATCATTTCCAAAATAGGCTTTCGCACGAGATTTCGTGGAGACATAGGCCTTTTTCAACTCTTCCTCATTGACGCAGAGCTGCATACCTATTCCTCCGCCTCCACCGCTTGCTTTCAGCATAATAGGGTAACCGATGGCCGCGGCAAATTCACATGCTTCCTCTAGTGTTTGAACACCGCTTTCACTGCCCGGAACAACCGGAACATCCGCTTTTTTCATCGCTTCTCGAGCAGCTACCTTATCTCCCATCAGTGCAATAACCTCATGTGACGGCCCGATAAAAACAATTCCATTTTCTTCCGCCGTTTTAGCAAAAGCGCTGTTTTCTGATAAAAACCCATAGCCGGGATGGATGGCATCTACATTTTCCGATTTGGCAACCGCTAAAATCTCATCACTTTTTAAATATGATTTTTGTACAGGTGGCTCTCCAATTCGTACAGCGGTTGTTGCCTCTTTTACATAAGGCATATTTGCATCTGCATCAGAATAAACCGCGACAGTTTCAATCCCTAACGCTTGGCACGTTTTAATGATGCGCAAGGCAATTTCGCCCCGATTGGCAATTAATATTTTTTGCAAAACGGCATCCCCTTTCACACTATTCTCCTATCCCCCGGTATATTTTCTACATTTTTTCACAAAATTCCTCCTTTTTTGTAATCGCTTACGATATTCATTGCAGAATTTTCCGTATTTTTATTATATAATGAAATTATATTTGAATGTGAGTTCATCAAAGAATCCAAGGGGGTAAATATATGGTCACTACAGAAGTAAAACGCCTGAAAATCAACTATAAAACATTGGAAGAGTTCAAAAAATTTAAAGAGTATGGTCTGCAAGAATTGTCCATGCTTGAAGAACTGCAGGCAAATTTATCCGAAAATGAAATCAATTCTCCTTTCTACGGTATATATTACGGTGATATCCTAGTAGCACGAATGAGCTTATATAAGCGCGACAAAAAATACGATCAATATTTTGAGCCTTCTCAAGATTATTTAGAGCTTTGGAAACTAGAAGTGTTGAATGATTATCAACGAAAAGGATTTGGCCGCGCATTGGTAGATTTCGCCAAATCATTCAACTTGCCGATCAAAACGAATCCACGTGTAAAATCGAGTGAGTTCTGGAATAAAATGGGCTTTACGCCTGTCAAATATGACATGGATCGCGATTTAGGCGAAAATCCGCTCATCTGGCACCCAAAGGGCCTTTCAGGAGAAAAAACAAACAGCTGATGGACTACATCAGCTGTTTGTTTTATTTCTCTATTCTTTCCAGGTCCCCATTTTTATCCATTTGGAACCTTGCCTTTTTTTCTTTTTCCTCTTCATTTAGTACAACCATTTTTCTAGCACGCTCCATAATTTCTATGAGTGCTTTATAATCATCTTCTACAATAAGTAAATTATTTTGCAATATATGTTTTTCTTTCTCTAACCGTTCTAATTGATTCTCCAGTGACTGCACTCTTTTTTGCAAGTCTTGGTTTCTCTCTAGCAGGTTCCCGGAGTCTTGTTGATTTCTCTCCACTTTTTGCAAAAACCGGATAACATCCCTCAGTGTCATATTCTCATGAAGAGCTGGATCTTCATTGTATGTTACAATCTGATCAGGCTCTTTAAAATGATCTTTTACCGTAAGCTGGGATTTTAATTCTTTTCGCTGTTTTTTAGCAAGCTCAATTCCGGTTTTATATTGTTTTCGAACATATGAATTCCACCGAAAGCCGCAGGCAGCTGCTGTACGGGATAATTTTTTTCCTACCTCTTCAAAAGCCGCGAGCTGCGTTCCTCCTTCACGGATATGGCGTAATACCACTTCCGCTAACAACAAATCCTCATCTTGTGTCCATGCATCTTGACGAGAAGAAGTCATTCCTCTATCCCTCCTACAATGGTTTACTACATAAATATGCAACTGATAGAAAAGATAGACTATCTTAAATTCACATAAATAATGTCACATGGGCAAAAAAAACGCCCATGTGACATTATTTATGCATAAGCGTTTGCCAAACAACCTCGCGGTCTCTTGGCAAACGCTTATACGAAGGTCTTTTCAAGCCTATTCAAGATGTGAAAACAGAAGGGCCATAAATAGATAGAACAAAATAACTTAATAACTTACGCAAATAATTAATTTAGATTCATCTATTCACATTGAACAGCCTATGTATACTAAAACAGCAATTGAATGATTTTAAGATTTACGGTTCATAAAGGAATCGACCCTCTTATGATGTTCATCCGTTTCCCATAATTTTGCACATTGCTTAATTTCCTCCTGAATCTGAGCAAACAAGTTTTGAGATGTCCATTTTCGAATCATCGCTTCCTTATAAGCAGTTAACACACTGTAAGGTTTTTTTAATATTTCCCCGCAATGGTTTATCGCTTGCTCTTGTAAATGATGACTCGAAAACACTTTTTGTACATAGCCAATCTGTCTCGCCTCTTCAGCTGTGAACAATTTGCCTGTATAAAGCATAAATAAAGCATCTTGGGGCAGAAGTTTTTCCATTAAAATCGAAGCGCCTCCCCATCCCGTTGTAATCCCTAAATTACCTTGTACAAAGCCCATTTTACTATACTCGCTCGCTAAGCGGAGATCACAGGCAATCGCAACTTCACACCCCCCGCCTACGGCTGCTCCATTTAACAGGGCCACAGTTGGTTTCGGCAATGTCAGTAAATCATAAAGAATCATTCCCATTTTATTTAACATTTCATATGCTTCTTTTTCTGTTTTTAATTTGTGAAAAACTTCAAGGTCTCCCCCACTGCAAAAGGCTTTTTCTCCTTCTCCTGTAATCATCAACATCTTGATGCGGCTGCTTGCCTTCACCTGTATAAGTGCCGTACGCAAATCTTCCATTACATCATAATCAATGGCGTTTCGGCGTTCCGGCCGCAAAAAGGTAAAAATGGCAAGTCCATCCTGATTCACTATAAAACTTGTTTTACTCAACCTTTTCCTCCCCTTTCCCCCACTATTTCTCTGCCTTATTCCCGGAATCCTTTCAAGGGAGAATGGTTTTAAATCAAAAATAAAAAAGCACAGGCCATTTCAGCCTGTGCTTCCAGAAGGTTAACAAATATTATTTGCTAGCTACTTCTTTTCCTTTATAAGTTCCGCATGCTTTACATACGCGGTGTGATAGTTTCATTTCACCACAATTTGGGCATTCTACCATACCAGGAACTTGTAATTTGAAGTGCGTACGACGCAATCTTTTTCTTGTTTTAGATGTTCTTCTAAAAGGTACAGCCATTATTCCCACCTCCTTAACAGGATTTAATCATATTGAAGGCCGGATAATGCCGGTTCTTCGCTATTTTTTCACTTTTTGTCATCTTTTTTAAAGAAGTTCTGCAACGCCGCTAAACGGGGATCAATTTGGTCGATCTTTTCTTGTTCCGTGACGACTTCCCAATCTTTTCCTGATTGCGGTGCAGCTCCCTCAGCATTAGGATTCTCACAGAATACTTGCATTGGGACTTCAAGAAGTATGTGTTCCTTTATAATGGGATCAAGATCCACTACTTCTCCTTTGACATAATGTACATCTTCTTCAAGCTCAAACTCAACGGGCTTTAACATAAATGTTTCTGTTGTTTCTACCTGAAACGGATATGGAACATCCACAAGCGTTCGCGAACAAGGAAGTGTCATCTCACCGGAAATATTCAAATGAAACGTAACCTTCGTCGTGCTGATGTCAGCTCTTCCCGTTACATGAACAGGCTTGATTGCGCGAATTTGAGGTTCAACCTCTTTCGCTTCGCTCATATCCACATATTCATCTAGTTTTAAGCCTTTTTGCTGTAACTTATATAATTGATGTACAGACCATTTCAATTTCATCACCTCAAGGCAACAAAGGTAATTATAGCTTTGGCAGGATTATTTGTCAATATTTTTTCTTTACACTATAATTAACTTGTATTAAGCATTACATACTACTTTACCACGTTTTTTGGCAATTTACCAAAAACAGTTACTTTCATTCGGCCGTCTGGAGCTACTCAAAAGGTCTTCCTCTATATTATAACATTTTTTAATCAAATGAATCGTCACGGAAACTCTTGATTTTACTAAATCCTCCACGGTGATTCACTTGATGAGGTGTCCCAAAAGAACATGATTAGTGTCACTTTATTCCGCTTCAATGGGCGGCAAACTCTGTGCGTCGGAAGTTTCATTTTATTATACAAAGAGGGGAAAATGATGAAGGCTGTTGGAATCATTGTAGAATATAATCCTTTTCACAACGGACATTTTTATCATGTCCAGGAATCTAGAAAACAAACGGAAGCCGATTGTGTTGTCGCTGTTATGAGCGGCCATTTTTTACAGCGCGGTGAACCTGCTCTTGTCTCGAAATGGGCACGAACGAAAATGGCACTTGAAGGCGGGGTCGATATTGTCATTGAACTCCCTTACGCCTTTTCCACCCAGCACGCAGATTTATTTGCAAGCGGCGCCATGTCTATTTTATCTGCTTTGAACGTTGATAGCTTTTGTTTTGGAAGTGAAAACGGAGATATCCAATCCTTTCTTCACGCAGAACGCTTCTACCACAGGCATCACGAAAAAGTATCCCTATACGTTCAAAGAGCCATGGAAGAGGGGTTTAGCTACCCAAGAGCCCTGTCACTTGCTCTAAAAACAGTTGGTGCTTTAGAAAATCTTCTTGATCTATCCCAGCCTAACAATATTTTAGGTTATGCATATATTAAAACTTTGGTCCAAAAAAATTACCCGATAAAACCATATACGATTACACGAATTCAATCTCACTATCATGATGAAGAGCTTTCATCTTCTACTGTAACAAGTGCCACTAGCATCCGCAAAGCTCTTTTTGCCAAAAAATCCAACCTTCAAACGGTGGATCGATATATACCTGAAAGTACAGGGAAGTATTTGCATGAATATTTATTAACCTACGGACTTTACCATGAGTGGGAAAACTATTTTTCCTATTTGAAATATAAATTGTTGACCATGACACCTCAGCAATTGCAAGAGATATATGAAATAGAAGAAGGAATTGAGTATCGACTTTTGCATTATATTAAACAGAGCAAAACTTTTTCTGAGTTTATTCGGTCGGTAAAGAACAAGCGCTATACATGGACAAGATTGCAACGGATGTGTGTCCATATTTTAAATCATACGACAAAAGAACAAATGGAGACAGCGCTTAAAGAACAAACCGCCTCGTATATCCGTCTATTGGGAATGACAAAAAAGGGACAAGCTTATTTAAAGCTCCAAAAGAAAAAACTGGGTCTCCCATTCATTTCCACGTTATCGAAATTTCAACACCCCCAACTAGAGCAAGACATAAAAGCAACGAGCATATACGGGCTGGCACTGCCGGAACCGATACGGTCTAAATTTTTATTTAACGAATATCGAATCCCGCCTATTTTAGTTGATTGAAACCATTTTATATAAAGTGAAACTTCACTTGGCAGGGGCTTTCTGTCTCTCCCCAAGGATTAGATGAACTGATAGGGCAGGTCAAAAGCATATTCTTTATGCTCTTGACCTGCCCTCTTCTTTTATTTCTTTTCTTTTAAAGATTTCAAGTAGTTCACAGCTTCTTCAAATGTATCTACCGGCACGATTTTCATATCCGTATCGATTTTTTTGGCTGTCGCCAAAGCTTCACGATAATTTGAACCCTTGGCTCCATTTTCATTCGGGGCGAAAAAGATTTCTGCCCCCGAGTTGGCAGCCGCTGCAATTTTTTGAGATATGCCGCCAATTGGACCGACACGCCCTTCATCATCAATCGTCCCCGTTCCTGCAATTTCGTATCCTCTCGTTAAGTCCTCTTTCGTAAGCTGGTTGTAAATCTCCAGTGAAAACATCAATCCGGCGGATGGTCCGCCAATTTTCTCTGTATCTATTTTGATATCAGGCTTCACCTTCACTTCTCGATCTGTGACTAATGTGATGCCCAGTCCAACTTTGTTCTTGAATTGCGGGAATGGTGCAACCTTCAGTTCTGCTGCTTGATTGCTTCCGTCCCGCTGGAATTCGATCTTCACCTTATCCCCAAGCTTCTTGTTTGTCACATATTCGACAAATTCTTCGCTCGTCTCAATATTTTTCCCATCAACTTTATATACACGATCTCCTACCTGCAACCTTTCTTCTGCAGGCATGTTAGGAATAATTCCCAGGATATATACACCATGATTTTTAATCTCCACTTTCTTGCCTGCATGCTTATAGGCAATTAATATGGCAGATTCTTTAGAGGTTTCCATCATGTTTAATTGTCTATATGTATATTCCTCGTCATTTTCCCCCTCTTGCCGAATGTCCTGAACAGGGTAAATTTCTTGAAAATCCTGCACACGAGCGAGGGCATAGGCTAAAGGAGTTGCTTTTGCCATGCTGACAGTTGTCAGCATTAAATTTCCCTCTTCTTCGTACCCCCCTTCCACTTTAATAATCGGAGATAAGTCTTGCGCCATGCCGGGCTTTGTTATGTAATATGGCAGAGGATAAAAAGAAAGAATAAAGGCAAGAATCACCCCGCACGTCACAGCGGCTATATTTCTTCTAGATTTCATCTTGTTGTTTCTCCTTCCACTTATCAATCAACACCTGAATTTTCGGTAATTGTTTACGAGCTTCCTCCTCACCGATTGCAATAATTTCTTGGATGTTGGTAAACGCCCTGGAACTGAACATTTCAACATGAGGCCTAATCATAATATTAGAGGCAACCTCTCTGTGTTTCACTAATTCATCCTGCAAAATATCGAGGCTTTGTAAAATCACATCAAATATAGAACTAATTTCCGCGTTGATCTTAACACGGGAAACATCAACACCTATAATAAAATCAGCTCCCATCTCCTTGACTACAGACACCGGTATACGATCCACCACACCACCATCTACTAACAAGCGCCCGTTGATTTTCTCCGGAACAAAAATTCCCGGAATGGAAATGCTGGCCCTCACAGCATCCGCAACAGGTCCCTCACGAAACACCACTTTCTCCCCCGTTTTTAAATCTGTTGTCACAATCGCGATCGGCAAATTTAATTCCTCTATCCGCTTTCCATGAGTAAACACACGCACCAATTCTTTAATCCGATTCCCTGCAATAAACCCCATTTTAGGCACCGTAAAGTCTAAATAATATTTCCGCTTAAATGCTTGAGCAATTTTATATAATCGTTCAACATCCAAACCCGTTCCATAAAATGCAGCAATCAATGCTCCCATACTACTTCCAGCGATATAATCAATCGGAATGGAAGCCTCCGTCAACACTTTAATGACTCCAAGATGAGCAAATCCTCTTGCTCCACCTGACCCAAGCGCCAATCCAATTTTCGGGCCGCTCAATCCACATGCCTCCTTCCGTTGTCCTCTATATTATTCTTATGGTCTAAATCAATCCCCTAAACTCGTATAGTAATATATGTACAAACTTTCCATTGAAGCGCAAAGTGCCCTTAGATGTGATTTTATCACTTTTCTATATACAATGCATGATGGAAGAAAGGATAGGAGGAGTCGTGGTTGAATAAATCGTTTGTTAAAACACTTGCTCTCGCGGTTTCAGCCTCCATATTAGCAAGTGCACTCATTATTTATCCAAAAGAAGCTTTTGATGCATCTATTCGTGGCTTGAACATGTGGTGGACTGTTGTGTTCCCCTCTTTGCTTCCTTTTTTTATTTTCTCAGAAATGCTCATCGGCTTTGGAGTCGTCCGATTTATAGG
Organism: Bacillus songklensis; assembly: GCF_042649685.1. NCBI lineage: Bacteria > Bacillati > Bacillota > Bacilli > Caryophanales > Bacillaceae > Bacillus > Bacillus songklensis. Next base: position 191,454 of record NZ_JBHRZT010000020.1, read on the forward strand.
TGTTTTATTAGAACCCTTTATGCGGCCGTTATTCCGCGTCCCCGGGGTCGGAGGATTCGTCCTGGCTATGGGAATGGCTTCAGGCTTTCCTGCAGGGGCAAAACTAACAGCAAGACTTCGTCAGGAAGGACAGATTACTTCTTCAGAAGCGGAGAGGTTAGTATCATTTACAAACTCGTCAAATCCTTTGTTCATTTTCGGGGCCATTGCGGTCGGTTTTTTCAAAAACCCTAACGTCGGCATCATATTAGCTTTATCTCACTATCTGGGAAACCTTTGTGTCGGTTTCGTAATGAGATTTCACGGGATTAAAAATAAAACAGATGAACGGGAAAAAAGGGCATGCTCTATTAAAAACGCTCTGCTCGAAATGCATGAGACCCGATTGAAAGATAAAAGACCAATTGGCAAACTATTGGGAGATGCCGTTACTTCCTCTATTCAAACTTTACTCATGATTGGCGGATTCATTATTTTGTTCTCTGTGCTAAATCGCTTACTTTCTATCATGAGCATAACCACTATGATAAGCAGCTTCTTCTCTTATCTTTTAACGCTTTTTGGGGTATCAAAAGATTTGAGCCTTCCGCTCATTTCCGGAATATTTGAAATCACCCTTGGCAGCCAGATGACAAGCCAGGTAAACGAGGCCGCATTATGGCAGCAAATCGTGATTGTCAGTTTCATTTTGGCTTTTAGCGGTTTTTCCGTGCAAGCGCAGGTAGCAAGCATTTTATCCGAGACTGACATTCGATTTTCACCTTTTTTTATAGCCCGCCTCTTTCACGGCCTGTTTTCGGTGATATTTTCTCTCTTGCTATGGAAGCCGCTTAGTCCCTATATACTGTCAGCACAGCCGACTGTAAGACCAGCGGAGCCCGATTTCCTGAGTCATACATACTCGTTTGACTTTTTGAATGAATACGTACAAACATGCATTCAGTACGGTCCGTTGCTAACCATTTTTTCTCTTTGCCTCTACATTCACCTGCGTGTAAATAGATGGAAAACAAATTAACTCCCATATGAAAAAGCTTGCCATAGAAATTAGGCAAGCTTTTTCATATACAAACTGGGTTGTGAAAGAACAATGTTAATTTACACTATTTTGATTCATTCGTTCGAAATGAAAACGTTGAGAAAATACTTTTTCTCCGTATGGGCCAAAAATTAACACTAAAATTCAGTACAGCCTACAAATTAAATTTTTTAAGCAACGCTTCTTCTACAATCGGAGGAACCAGTTCGGAAACATCTCCCCCATATTTAGCAACTTCCTTTACGATACTCGAGCTCAAAAAGGAATATTGGTTGTTTGTCATCATAAACAGCGTTTCAATATTCTTTTCGATGACACGGTTAACAGACGTAATTTGCATTTCATATTCAAAATCAGAGACAGCACGCAATCCACGCAAAATGGTATTTGCTTGTTTATTCTTGGCGTATTCCATGAGCAAACCGCTGTGGGATTCCACTTTTACATTGGGAATGGAACTTGTGACTTCTTTTAACAATTCCACACGCTCTTCCACAGTAAATAAAGGATTTTTGCCTGCATTATTTAAGACTGCCACATAGACTGTATCAAATACTTTTGCCCCTCTTTTAATAATATCCAGATGACCGTTTGTAACCGGATCAAAACTCCCCGGACAAATTGCAATACTCCCCATTCTGCTTCCCCCTTATTATGACAAAGCCTTTCGTTTCTCAATCGCTATACTGATAAATAGAAATGGCCGTAATTCCATATACCTCAAACTTCACTTTTGAAAAGCGTCCGATTTGATCAGGAAGGCCAACATCATTGTCATGCTCCGCAACAATTACTCCTTCTTTTGATAATAATCGCTGCCCATCAATCATTTCGATAAGCGTTTTCAATTTTTGGGCTTTATATGGCGGATCCAGTAAAATTAAATCAAACATCATTTCTCGCTTTTGGACGGCCTTCAATGCTCTTTCAGCATCATTTCGATACACTTCAGCTCGATCTTCGAAGCCGCATACCGCTAAATTTGCCTTAATCGTTTGAATCGCTTTCCCATCCCGATCAACAAAAATCATTTTATCAAAACCGCGGCTCAATGCTTCAATGCCTAGTCCCCCGCTGCCACCAAACAAGTCAAGACCGATTCCTCCGGTAAAATAAGGACCAATCATATTAAAAATGGCTTCTTTTACTTTATCTGTTGTTGGGCGTGTTGTCATGCCAGGTACGGCTTTTAATGGCCGTCCTTTGCAGTTTCCTGATACTACTCTCATTCTTATCACTACCTCATATGTTTACTATATAAATCCAAATTAATTTTTTTAACATTTGCTATCGATCCTTCCCCTATTCACGCCTTCTTGTTCTTACATCTTGAATACGTGAAAAAGGTTCTCGTAAAGCCTTCGACCAAGATCCGTAAGGGAAATGGGCGAAGGCTCATACCTAAAGAATGTAACATGGATGGTTTTTATCCCTGTTCTATTCTTTAGGTGGATTTATATACATATTCTTTCCTATCCTAACATAAAAACCCTTCATACGCCTAGTAAAAATCGTCCTTATATGCATCGATGACAAAAAATTTTATTGTTATGTATAGGCCTACATGAAATGGTCATACTTAATAGTAACAACATCTCGATGGGATGTTGTTGCCAACCGCGGAGAAGACTTACGTTTCCCCATAAGTTCTTCCTCCGGTTTCTCCTCTCCCTTTGCCTTCTTAATTTGATTGACAACTCATATGTGTTGTTGATTAACGTTGGAAGGGCCCTGCAGCGTAAGTTGCAGGGTTTTTTTCTGTTTACTCTCCCCTTTTTCAATGGTACATTTATCATAAAGGAAACTTCCATCAGTGGGGATCTTGCTGGCCGTTAATGCGGGATAACTGTTTTTGGATTGAAGGAGGTCTTTTATGATACAGCGTTTTATTGAACTCGGAGAAGGATATTCAGATATATATGAGCTTTTTGAACTTGCAAAAAGCAATCAGCATCGTTTAGCCCACCTGATGATGTTACAAACTACAAAAGGGGACAAGTCAGCGGCTTCGTTTGTCGTGGTGCTTCATCCAACTGCTGAAGGAGATTTCCAGCCATTATATATATGCCGTGAAGGAATCACGTACACACCTGGAAAATCGAGCAAACGAATCCGGTTATTTGAGCAATTAGCAGAAGAACTGAACAAAAACATCATTACTTTAGATGTTAAGCCTTCTACAATATTTGCTGAGAAGGAGCTTTACTATCAACATTTAATAGGTATTCTACGCATGAACCGCTACATTCCGTTCATGCAATAAACATAAAGGGATGGCGAGCAGTTTCGCCATCCCTTTATGTTTAGATCCCTAATTTATAATCATATTCTTTTGCTTTATCGGGTTTAGAGTTCTCAAACTCGGTTTTCAAATACGGCTTGTAAGAAGGTTGGACATTTTTCACAAACGGAAGGGATTGCAGTTTTTTCATTACCGCCTCTGCCTCATCCATATTCACGTACAATACAACATACTTTAAATCCTTTGATACGTAGTGAACATTTCCATATCTCCTCAATGCCTTTGCCTGTTTTACAGAATGTATATAAACAATTAAGCCTTGTCGTTCCACAAACATAGCCAATCCCCTTTAACCTAACTTTATATCAGTCTAGCATATCGTTTTTATGTATGGCAATAACCATTCATCATTTCAATTATTCTGCATATGTATGATAAAACGTTAGTTTCATTTCATCCTGCGTAAAAGGTGAGAACAAAATGTTAGAAGAAGTATGGAATACTTTCCTGATCCAATTGCAGCGGCATCCTCATGTCAGAACTTGTACAAAAAAAGTGATTGCCGGTATTCCCTTTATCTATATTGAATTTGCTCTTCCCGATACACCACAATTAAAAATAGATGAGGCGATTGCCGCCTCATCCAAACAAGCTATTCAAGGAAAGTCCATCACATTCGACACCGTTTTCGTTCGTTCAGAAAAAAACCTTTTAATTTACAGGCATCGTTTTTATGTTCCGCAGCAAAAAATGTTTTGCTGCGGAAATGTATGCAGTGATTGCACCCGTTTTAAACAATGAATGCTTTCGTAAACATTTTTTCTTGCTTAACGGTCCAAAAACCTTATAAATAACATGGCCTTTAGAAAAGGGCCTCAACAATAAATGGCAGTCTTACTTCGAGCTGCAGCCACAGCTGCCGCCCGCTCCACAACCGCCTCCACAACTGGAAAGCGAATCGAAAAATGGATTTCCAGTTGGCACTTTTATATATTCGGAAACAGATTTACCGAGCAATACACTCACTTCATCCAGCAGCTTTTGCACTTCATTTTCTGCTTTCTTAAATGCAGCCACTTTTTCATTTAAGTCTACCGCACGCTTTAAATAGCGAATCTCTTTTGTCACCATCTCGTAGTCCGGGTGGTATTTACCAAACCTTTGGACTTCATCATATCGTTCCTTCATCTGTACAAACTGCGAAATTAAACGCTGTGCTTCCTTGTCTTGCTTTAATTTATTTAAACTGTGACGATATTGCACTCCAATTTCAGAGTGAACGATCATCTGGGCAATCGCTTCAGATTCTTCAAGTATGTCAACTAATTCTAATGTTGCGAGCATGTTGCATGCTTCACCTCCTTTTTCATTTTACCATGAAATAAACCTAGATGAAAAATAAAAGAAAGAGGAAGCTTCCGCCTGCATAAAGAACATGCAGGAAAAGACCTCCTCCAAAAAAAGAACCGTCATGAAAGATCGAGAAAAATCAAGGGTTTCATTTCAATTTAAAATAGGAAAACATCTTTTAAAGCTTATACAGCAAATCTTGGGTAACATTTTAACTGCTAGATGACCACTTCAAATGTTTTACTTAAACCATAGCTTTTCTTACTGCTTTTCATTAATTCCAATTGGATTGTATGTTTTCCAGGCGCAAGATTTTTAATAATGAAAGCGGCTTGGGAGATGGGCTCCATTCTCTTGCCATCTACATAAAGCTGCAAATAACCTTTTCCATCTTGAGTGTTTTGTCCCGTTTCTGCAAATGAAAAATTGTTTACAATACACTCTACATATACATTGTTTCCTCTTACATGCTGATGAACGATCATGGATCGATTGGAAGAAGATTTTAAGGTTTCCACCGCTTCTTCTTTTGTTTGGACAACGTTCATAGGAACCACTTCCATACGTGTTTCAGGCTTTGGCTTATCATTGCTGCATGCTCCGAGCAATAAAGCAGCTAAACAAATCGAAACAGGAATACGCAAACACCATCACTCCTTTGAGCATAGTGTTTGCCAGTTTGTTGATTTTTATCAATAGGAGATTGATTATGAGCTAGCCCTGTTGTCTCATTGCTTGGTACATATGAAGCATCATATTGGCCATTTCAACGGAAGAGGTAAACTTTTGAACTTTATCTGGAATGGTTTGTTTAAAATAATTCATAGAAGCCAGTTCAAACTGCTCCAATTCATTTGGATTTCTTGTTAACCTACGATACCAGATCGGCTGTTCCCTTAAAAACTGAATCAGTTTTGGTTTCGACCGCAAGTATTCGTACACGTTTTTTCGCATATCTTATCCATCCTAATCTTTTCGAAAACCAAATGGGTGTTGGGGAGCTGATGAACCGGAACCGCCAGAAGGTTTATTCGGCTGGAATTGTTGGATTACTTGCTGAATATTTGCAATGGCTGAATTGACATTTGCAATATGATGCTGCATCTGATTGACATCCATGTTTTTTAACGATTGAAAAACTTTCCCCAAAAAGTCATTTTTTTCTTCATTTTTTTCTTCACTTTTCTCTTCTTTTACTGCTCGCTCATCCCGATACTGTTTCCATGTTGGATCATCTTCACCAAACAAATACCAGTCTTCATATAATTCTTGCCAAGTTTTCCGTTCGGCTCGCACTTCTTTTACAAGTTTTGGGTATCTTTTGACAAACTCTTTAAATTGGGCAATGGACGGATGGAGCTCTTTTGTTGTTTTACTCATTCCAACTCACCTCGTATGTCATTAGCCTACTATATTGTAGGCAATTAAACAGAAAAGGTGCGCCCATTTTTATGAATGCATAAAAAATAGGTAAGAAGAATTGAAATGATACTAAGCCAAAATGTAAAATAGCCAATTTGCGCTATATATTCATCCAGCATGCTATAGCGGGGCATCATGAAAAATACATAATCAATGACATCATTATGTAAGGTCCAGATGGCCGTCACAGCGAGATGAATCGGCTTGATGCGGTAAAATGGGGCGTAAAGCAATCCCTGAACAGCCATTCCTAAATGGGAAAGGATAAGCATCAATCCAACAATACCCAATGAACCTGTTACAGCATAGACTAATAAGTTCATGACAACAGCCCAAATACCGTATTTAAATAAAGTAACGATGGCCAGTGCTTCAAACAACGGAAAATTTCGTTTCAATAAAAACCCCACGAGAACAATGACAAAAAATAAGCTTGCCGTCGGGCTGTCAGGCACAAATGCCAAAAATTTTGGAGGAGTATCCGCCAGTTGACTCCCATACCAAATATAGCCGTATACCGTACCTAAAACATTGATGAGCAGCATTAACGATAAAAAGCGTTTATCCTTTAATATGTATGTAATCCAGTACATGCGCATCCCTCTCTTTTATCAGTTCTTTTCGATTATGTATGGATTTGTTGAAGAAACAAGTTGATTTTTACATTTTTGACAGAAATGGATGGAGAAACAACATATCTCAATATAGCTTTTATAATAAGCTAAACCCCCTGCTAATAAAAGCAGAGGGTTTGTATGCGCTTTATTCTTGCTTTCCGATACTTGCAATAAATTCTGATAATGTTTTCAACTCTTCGTCCGTTCCTTTAAAGACACCAGGAGGCATATTGCCTTTACCATTCTTCGCTACATTAGCGATTTCTTCCGGAGAAAGTTTAACTTCGGTTAAAGCCGGTGCTGCAGGACCACCTTGAAGGTTTTCACCATGACATGTTAAACATGTTTGTTTTTCCATGATTTTATATCCATCAGCCTCTTTGTCAATGGCTACTTCTTTTACAATTTTACCCTGGGCTTTTGCCGCTTCCCAATCATGGGTGACAACAGATTCCCAGGTTAAGTAGAAGATAGAAGCCAGAGCTAAAAGCATGAATCCTGTCGCAAGCGGACGCTTGGAAGGACGACGCTCAGGACCGCGATCAATGAACGGAGCCAGTAGTAATGCACCAAATGCGATTCCCGGCATGATGAATGCACCGATTACGTTATATGGACCAGATGCATATGAATACTTTAATAATTGGTACAAGAATAAGAAATACCAGTCTGGTAGCGGAATATATCCTGTATCCGTAGGGTCAGCGATACGCTCCAGCGGTGATGGGTGGGCTACTGTTAAACATAAGTAACCAATCAAGAATACTGCACCTACCATCCATTCTTTTAACAAGAAGTTTGGCCAGAAAGCTTCTGTTTTTCCTGGATATTCAGAGTAATCTTTCGGAATATTCGGTTTTCTTACGGCTGGAACACGCGAATCTCCGACAAATTTCATCCCTTTGCCTCGATGCATTTCTTTTTCTCCCTCCTTTTGTTGTAGGGTGATACGTTTGTACTTTCATATTTTCCATAACTGCTGAATTTTATAGTGGACCAGAAATACCTTGCTTACGAATCATTAAGAAGTGGGCTCCCATTAAACCAAGTAAGGCTCCCGGTAAGAAGAATACGTGAATCGCGAAGAAACGTGTCAATGTTTGAGCCCCGACGATTTCAGGGTGACCCGCCAGCAGCGTTTTCACTTGCACACCAATGAGCGGCGTAGATTCCGCAATCTGTAAACCTACCTTTGTCGCGAAGAGCGCTTTCATATCCCAAGGTAAAAGATAACCCGTGAAACCTAAACCTAACATTACGAAGAAAATAAGAACACCGACAATCCAGTTTAATTCACGTGGTTTTTTGTATGCCCCTTGGAAGAAGACGCGAAGTGTATGTAAAAACATCATAACGATAACTAAACTTGCTCCCCAGTGATGCATCCCACGTACAATTTGTCCGAAAGCGACTTCATTTTGTAAGTAATAGACAGACTCCCAGGCGTTTTTAATATCTGGTACATAGTACATTGTCAAAAACATGCCTGACAGGATTTGAATGACTGTCACGAAAAAGGTTAAACCGCCGAAACAGTAGACAAATGCTGAAAAATGGTGAGCCGGGTTAACATGTTCTGGTACTTCATGATCTGCAATATCGCGCCACAAAGGCGTAATATCCAGACGTTCATCAACCCAGTCATAAATTTTATTTAACATGTAATTACGCCCCCTCTCTCGGTTTGGCTTTGCCTAAATATAAAGTACCGTCCTTTACCTTTTGCACATAAATATCCAGTCCTTTGACCGGCGGCGTTCCAGGCACGTTTTTGCCATCCTTCGTATAAAGCCCCCCATGACATGGACAATAGAAATGATTTGGCTTTTTCTTGTCGCCGTTCCAGTTTACGGTACAGCCAAGATGCTTACACACTGGTGATAATGCAACAATTTCCCCTTTGTCGTTCTTGTAAACCCAAGCAGATCTAGGCTCGTCTGCTTCATGCCATGCATCGACTACTTTTACTTTAAAGTCGAAACGCTGCGGTTCATTCGTAATGTCTTTGACTTGTGTAACCGCCACCAAATCCTGTCCGGCAGTTGGGCGCAACACAGGGTCTAAGGCAAAACGAACCATCGGCATTAACATACCAGCAGCCATGAATCCACCAACACCAGTTAGGGTATAATTCAAAAATTGTCTTCTTGATACCCGATGCTTTTTCTCGCTCATGCTTTTCCCCCCTCTATAAAAAGTTGAGTCCATCTGGACACACCATGAACATATAAAACTAGGACATTCTCATGATATATCAATATTTATCCAAGGTCAATACAGTCATTTGGTTTAAACTTGGCAAACATGTGACTTTTTCTATTTTTATCATATTTTTACATATTTTCATATGAAAGCAATTACAATTTTAACCTTGCCATTTATCGATAAAAAGTGGAATGAGCTGTTTCACTTGCTCTTGGATTACCTTAAATTTATATTGAGCGTCTAAATTTTCTAAAGGAAGTGCCGGAAGCCATAAAAGCATGCTTTGTAATTCTAGTTCTATTTCTCTCCATTCATTGTCGCTTGTCATGAGAAAAATATGCTGGAATCCTTGTTCTTGTAAATGCTGAACCCACTTTACTATTTCATTTTTATACGTTTGGACATTTTCGCCTTTTAAATAGGTAAAGGAAGGAAGCAGCATTACTCTTCCTTTGAATTGGCGCTCCATTTCCTGTGTAAGTGCGAAAATGTACTCTCCCATCGCTGCAGTAGATTTCACGTTGGTTTTGAAATCAAGAGGAATCATCGGGATTAACACGGTGTCTACGTAATCCCTTTCTTTTAAAAACATATCTACATCTTCTGTTATCCATTTCATACACGGCCACCTCTTTCAAAGTTGTACAGTATGTAACATATCATAAATTCTTTCCAAAAAGAAGAAACAATCACGGTCCCAACACGAGAATATTTCACTATGCAGGACTGCCTCACCTCAGCGAAAAATCGCCTTTCACCTGACTAAAAAGCAAGGTGAAAGGCGATTTTCCGATTGTTCTTCATCTTTATCCGATTTCTATCTTTTTAACCTAAAAGGAGAGACCCGCCCAGGTCTCTCCTTTCTATGAGGAACGATAATGTTTGTTCAAATAATCCGTTAGCCGTTTAAATTCTTCCTCATCGTGGTTATCGAGCGCCTCATCAATAAGCTCCATAATTTTGGAACGCTGGAAAGACAGAATGGATTCCTCCAGGATTTTTTCCACCAGGACCCGATCCTTCTCATTTGCCTGTATATTTTTTGGCATATACGGGTTTTCTTCCAACACAGCGACGTATTGAGGAGATAAAAAAGAAGAACGAAAATTTAATTGAATGTAAATATCTTCATCCCTGTTTAAACGGATGTCATGAAATGATTTCTCTGCATCTGTTGTCATAACATTTTCCTTATAAAAACGGAATGGCGGGTCATCTACACAGTGTGTAGACATAATCATTCCCCTTGGACAAAATTGTGCTTGTTCTACGAAGTGGACTTTCCTCATTAATTGATCGTGACTCATCAAATAATTCAATATCCAGACGCATTCACGACGCTTCAATTGATAATTCGTTAAAAACCAACGAACAAACTCTTTTTTCTCGTTGACAGAAACAGGGGTGGCCATCTCTACTTCCCTCCTCTGTTTTAAATCTTTAGGAATACATATTCCACATGAATGAAAAAAAATCCTTTGAACTATTATTTATTCTTCTAATTGAAAAAGTATGTCTTGAATTTCCACTGACGCTGGATCCAATTCTAAAAGCTTGTTAAATACTTCTTTTGCTTTTTCACGCTGTCCTTCCTCTAACAAAAAATAACCGTAGTCTTCCAAAAAAGCATGTTGATCTTTAAATAAATTATATGCCGTTTCGTAATGTTTTAATGCATCTTCATATTGTTCCGTTTCCTGATATGCTTTTGCCAAATCCCATTCAAAGTGCGGATCATATTCATTATAACTGATGGCTGTTTGAATATTGTCGATTACACTCTCATATCTTTCCTGACTGAAAAACAACTTTGATAAAGTTAAAATCGCTTCAATGTAGCCGGGATCCAGGGCGATGGCCTGTTTAAATGCTTCTTCCGCCTGCTCTTCTTTCCCAAGCTTTAAGGCTATTTTCCCTTTATACATAAACAGCTCTTTATTAAATTCATCTTGAGAAATTCCTTCTGTTATCACTTGGTATGCTTCGTTTAACATGTCCTCATGTTCATACGCTTTAGCTAAATGCAAATAGAGAGAATGGTATTCGGGATCGATTTCTTTCAATTCATTAAATTTTTCGATTGCCGTTTGATAATATTCCCCTTGCAGAGCAGCAAATGCATATTCAAACAATGTATTGATCTCTAATTTGTTTTTTAATGCTTCATCGAAATGAGGCAATGATTCTTCAAATTGCCCCATCGCGCATAAACATTCGGCCAAACGCTGATGCAAGTCGACTCCATTGAAAGAACCCTGATTTTGTTTTAATAAAGAATGGTAGTAAGATACAGCCTTGTTATATTGCCCAATACTTAAATAAAACTCTGCTAGACCGAAATCAATAACAGGTTCATGCGGGAGCAGTTTCTTTGCTTTTAAAAGCTTCGCTTCACTCACTTCGTTCAATCCCTGCATTTGATAAAGATCGGCAAGCAGCAATAAGGACTGTACATAGATAGGGTCATCACTTTCTATGTCATTCAACAGCTCAATTGCCTGCTCTTCATCATCACGGTCAATGAGAATTTCTGCCTTTAAAAGAAGAAGCTCCCCTTCCAGCGGGAAAAACTCCAACAGTTCATCGATGATTTCAAGCGCGTCATTTACTAACCCCCAGCTATATAACTTTTCTGCTATAAGAAACTTTTCTTCCGGCGATGCCTCTTTTTTAATTTGATGAAGCAGATTCAGCCCTTTCTCTACTTCATCGTTTTCAATATAAGAAATTGCCTTTTCTAATTCCGTCATTATTCAATCTCCCTTTAATACCAGACTCTTTATTCTTTCCATAACGATATATATCAGCGAAACTCCCGAGGTCCAAGATGTCATAAAATAGATTGTCTTAAAAGTGAATCCTTTACAGTTTTTCTGATACCCGAAAGGCTTATAGTAAGATTTTGTTAAAAAACAATGTTAGCTTTAACATGTTTGGCTCATTCGTTCAACATGTTCATTTCACATCAAACTTTAACATAGCTTATAGTAAAAGATATGTTTATGATAATGGACAATCGTCATTTATTCAACTATTCTACATAATCGCCAGAAAGCAACCGATTTCCTCCCTTAAAAGAAAAATAACCGTGCGTAAAACACACGGTCATTTTTTCACAACAAGATTTTGCAGATGCTCAAAAAACGGAGGATACGATACAGCAATGGCCTGATCATTTTGAAGTGCCATCTTACCGTCAGCTATACAAGCAGCAATGGCCAGCATCATACCGATACGGTGATCACCATGACTGTCTACAAGATCACCATGAAGCTTTGTTTTGCCTTCAATGATCATGCCGTCCTCAGTCGGTGTGATACGGGCACCGAGTTTTTCCAGTTCAGTCGCTACCGTATCAATCCGATTCGTTTCTTTTACTTTTAATTCTTGGGCATCTTTAATAATCGTTTTTCCATCCGCTTGAGTAGCGAGCAATGCGATGATCGGGATTTCATCAATAAGACGCGGGATGATGTCCCCGCCTATTTCAATTCCTTTTAAATCGGAAGTAGAAATCACAAGATCCCCTACCGGTTCCCCGTTCCTGATTTCTTCATTTCGGATTTCTAGATTGGCTCCCATTTCCTTTAGAACATCAATGATGCCTGTACGTGTCGGATTGAGCCCCACATTATGTAATTCAATACGGCTGTTAGGCACGACAGCACCTGCCACAAGAAAGAAGGCAGCAGAGGAAATATCGCCGGGTACATGAATCGTTGTCGCTTTAAGCGGCTGTCCTCCCTCAACCGATACTGTATTGCCATCTACCTCCACTTGAACGCCAAAAGCTTGCAGCATGCGTTCTGTATGATCACGTGATTTTTCCGGTTCTGTTACACTCGTTTTCCCTTCTGCACTCAAGCCGGCCAATAAGAGAGCAGATTTGACCTGGGCGCTGGCAACAGGTGAATGATAATGGATTCCCTTCAATGTCCCTCCTCGTATAGAAAGAGGTGTAAACTGGCCATTTTCGCGCCCATCGATTTTGGCCCCCATTGAACGGAGAGGAACCGTGACACGTCCCATCGGTCTTTTTGCGATGGAATCATCGCCGATTAAACAGGCGTGAAACGGCAAGCCTGATAAGATCCCTAAAATAAGTCTCGTTGTAGTACCTGAATTTCCGACATTTAAAATTTCTGAAGGCTCTTTAAGACCTGCTATTCCTTTTCCTTCTACTTCCACATAATTGTTTTCTTGAACAATTGAAACACCCATTTTACGAAAACAGTCAATGGTACTTAAACAATCTTCACCCGGAAGAAAGTGATGGATCGTTGTTTTTCCTTCCGCAAGCGCTCCGAACATCACGGCGCGATGAGAAATGGATTTATCTCCTGGAACGGAAATCCTCCCTTGAAGACCATCAATATTTGTAAGCAATGTGCGTTGCTGCATCAATAAACACCGTCCTTCTTCATTTTTTATGACAGTCCATGTTCAGGATGCCGGTCCGAAAGTATGTTTTTTGTACTTTTAAACCAGCATCTTAGAGCTGGATGAATGTTTCATAAGAGTGCAACTGAAGACAATTTTGGGCTTTTTTACGATCTTCCTCTGTCTGGAAGCTCAAACGTAAAACCCCGTAAATGTCCTCCCTCGTCTCCAGAATGCGAATATTGGTAATACTAATCTTTTCTTCAGCAAGATAACCCGTTACCTCTGATATAATACCAGGATAATCGGGAACATCCACATACAAATCGTAAAACGAAGGAATGGCTCCTCTCGCTCTCACAGGCAATCCGTCACGAAATTGCTTCGCTTTAGAGAAATAGTGGTAAATTCGTTCCGCATCTCCTTTTTCAATCATATTACGAACATCGTTCATTTCATCTAACCATTGTTCAAACATGGAAAGAAGCGCTTCTTTATTATGCAATAAAATATCGCGCCACATAGCGGGACTGCTTGAAGCAATGCGCGTAATATCCCTGAATCCTCCTGCTGCGAGTTTTGTCACAAGCTCATGCTGACGCTGATATTTTTCCGTTTGATGAACAAGGCTGGCAGCAATGATATGCGGAAAATGGCTGATGACACCCGCAATCCGATCATGTTCTTCAGGAGACAACGTAATAAAGTTGGCTTTCGTCCCCTTCAATAAGTGAGTTAAAACATGAATATCATCTTTTGACGCTTCTGCAGAAGGTGTCAATATATAAAAAGCATTTTCAAATAAATGAGCTTTAGCAGCCGTTACGCCGCTTTTATGCGAACCAGCCATCGGATGTCCCCCGATAAAGCGAATCCCTTGATTTGCTAACAGCTCACTCTTTTCCACGATTTGCTTTTTTGTACTTCCGACATCCGTCACAATCACGTCTTGTTTTAAAGGTAAAGAAGAAAGTTCAACTAATACATGCTCTGCCTGAGTAACCGGTACAGCAATGATAATGAAATCAGCGTCCCTTACTCCCTCTTCCAATGAAGAAGTTGCTTCATCCACCACTTTCAGCGACTTTGCCAGTTTCAGCTGTTCCTCGTTCACATCGAACCCAATGATGGTGGTCTGGGGATATTCCGCTTTGATGGCAAGTGCAAGTGATCCGCCAATTAAACCTAAGCCGATGACAAAAACGCTCTTTTCCAATTTGGGCACCTCAAATCTTAAACACCATATGTTTTGATTTTTTCACATAGATGAAAAATAGGAAAGGAGGGTGTCCCAAAACCATGAAAAGACCGTTGGCTTCAGAACACCCCATGAATGAATCTTCATGAAGAATGCAATAAAAACACAAATCTCCACGCCCATTCCTTTTATCCCACTCTAACGGGCAGTAAGACTCCACTTCAAGCTGCGCTGAGCAGGAGATAAAACTGCCCATAAGAGCCCGATTTGTTCAACTAACTCTCGATTCGTTGGGAATAAATCCTCCAAGGAGGATAAAGATTCCCGATTGAGTTTCGCTTTATTGGATATACTGCTCAAGCAATGAAATAATTTTTTCATTTTGTTGTTTTGATCCTACTGTAATGCGTACAGAAGTCGGGAAGCCAAGCGCATTTCCAGAGCGTACGATAACGCCTCTTTCTAATAAATATTGAAACACTTCATCTCCCGGACGGTTAAAATCGATTAAAATAAAATTGGTTTCAGAAGGATAATAACTCAATTGATGCTGCTGGCAAAATTCATAAAACTGCTGCAACCCTTCATTGTTCAGCTGCTTGCAGCTTTTAATAAACTCTTGATCTCCTAAAGCCGCATAGGCAGCTGCTTGTGCAATTCTATTTGTATTAAACGGCTCTCTTGCAGGTTCGATTTGCTGTAAAAACTCTTCATTGGCAATGCCGTATCCGACACGCAGCGAAGCTAAGCCGTACGCTTTTGAGAACGTTCTTAAAATCATTAAGTTTGGATACTTCTCCAACAATGGGACACTTTCCGGAAAATCAGGAGCACTCACATACTCATAATACGCCTCATCTAACACGACAAGAACAGAGGTTGGGACTTTATCTAAAAACGATATTAATGTGTCTTCATTGACATATGTACCAGTCGGATTATTCGGGGTACATACCCACACGACACGAGTGTTCTCATCTATTGCTCCCAACATCCCTTGTAAGTCATGATCGCCATCGATAAGCGGCACCTCACGAATTTCCGCTCCTTCAATAATTGCATTATGGCGATATTGCGAAAATGTAGGAGTTGCCATTACCGTGTTTGTGTCAGGAGATAATAGAGCACGACAAATAACTTGAATGACCTCGTCCGATCCATTTCCGAAAATCAGTTGCTTCTCGTTTACCTGAAGATGTTTGGCTAGTTTTTCGCGCAAAACAGCAGCATAGCCGTCCGGATATAATGCCATATTTTCCAATTCCGCTTCGATTGCAGCCTTCACGTTCGGTGAGCAACCATATGGGTTTTCGTTCGATGCCAATTTAATGACTTCACGCAAGCCATACTCTTTCTTGACTTCTTCGATTGGCTTCCCCGGCTTATACGGAGATAATGTGAGTAACTGTTCTTTTACCTTCAACTATCTTACACCTCGCATGTGATAATAGGCGAAATGATAGAAGTTACGTATTCCTGAAAATCTTGGAGCGACCGTTCCCTCGTTTCCTCCTCGAGAAGGGACGTTTCTAAACTAGCAATCTTATGAACAATCGCGCTTCCGATGACAATACCGTCACATTCACCTTTGAGCAGCTCTACTTGATTCGCCGCCGAAATGCCGAATCCAACGGCTATCGGAATGTTCGTTGAAGATTTTACCTCTTGAAGAAAAGTGGAAATCCCTTCAGGCAGCTCCGATCTCATACCTGTGACTCCCAAAGATGACACGCAATACAAAAACCCTTCTGCACTTTTTGCAATTTTGTGAATGCGATCTTTAGACGTCGGAGCCACCATTGATACATATACAACATTATGTTCTTTTGCGAGCCTGCGGACTTCTTCACTTTCTTCATACGGCAAGTCGGGAATAAGCACTCCATCCATCTCATTTTCTTGCAGTAAAGTGAAAAAGTGTTCTAATCCTAATTGTAACACAGGATTAAAATAGGTAAAGAGGATGACCGGAATTTGCAGTCCTTTTTTTCTCATCCTCGGCACAAGCTCCATCGCTTTCTTAATGGACATTCCATTGCTTAATGCTCGTTTGGATGCTTCTTGAATGACGGGGCCGTCCGCAAGCGGGTCCGAGTACGGCACCCCCAATTCCAATATGGAAGCTCCCGCTTTTTGCAATGTGACCGCTAAATCGACCGTTACATCAGGATGCGGATCACCCGCTGTAATAAACGGAATAAATAAGTTATTTTTCTGCGGTAAGCGCTTCTGAAACGTTGTTGTCATTTTTCGTCTCCCCCTCAAGTAATGAAATTAAGGAATGTACATCTTTATCACCGCGGCCGGATAAGCACACTAAAATGGATTGCCCATTCGTTAAAGTCGGGGCCAATTGAAATGCCTTCGCAAGAGCATGAGCCGACTCAATCGCCGGAATGATGCCTTCTTCTTTTGTGAGAAACTGAAGTGCCTCGATTGCTTCTTCGTCTGTCACACTCTCATAGCTCACCCGGTCGATGCTTGATAAATATGAGTGTTCAGGACCAATTCCCGGATAATCCAGTCCGGCAGAAATCGAATACGGTTCGGTAATTTGGCCGTTTTCATCCTGAAGCAAATAAGTCAGCGTGCCATGAATGACCCCTTTTGTCCCTTGCGCCATTTTAGCTGCGTGCAAATTCGTATTCAGCCCCTTCCCCCCGGCTTCGACCCCGATCAATTTCACATCTTCTTGAATGAAATCATAAAACATACCAATTGCGTTGCTCCCGCCGCCGACACAAGCCACAACAACTGACGGCAGTGTTCCTTCCACTTTTAAAAATTGCTGTTTTGCCTCTTCCCCAATCACTTTTTGAAAATTACGCACCATTTTCGGATACGGATGAGGACCGATAGCGGATCCAATCAAATAGAAATGGTCTTCACAATGCTGTACCCAGTAGCGGATCGCTTCGTTTGTGGCATCCTTCAGTGTCTTCGTTCCCGAATAAACAGGAATGACTTCAGCCCCTAAAAGTTTCATGCGAAACACATTCAGTGCCTGGCGTTCAATGTCTTCAGCTCCCATGAACACTTTGCACTCCATGCCGAACTTAGCGGCGACTGTAGCCGTTGCAACCCCATGCTGTCCCGCACCCGTCTCTGCGATCAGCTTTGTCTTGCCCATACGTTTGGCCAGCAGCGCCTGGCCAATCGCGTTGTTGATTTTATGAGCCCCCGTATGGTTTAAATCTTCACGCTTCAAATAGATTTTTGCGCCCCCCAATTTTTTGGTTACATTTCCGGCGTATGTCAGTGCAGTCGGTCTGCCTGAATATTCCTTCAGCAGGTGGATGTATTCATTCAAAAACTCCGGGTCAGCCATCGCTTTATCCAACGCTGTTTCTACTTCTTCTAACGGGTACATGAGTGTTTCCGGTACATACTTTCCTCCAAACTCTCCAAATCTCCCGAATTCATCTGGAACTTGATATGTCATGAGGTATCTCCCTTTCTATTTTTTGTATTTTTTCGCCATCTTTCCGCCCATTTGTTTCGATTCCGCTTGATACATCTATTCCGTCTATGCCATAAGAAGATAACTGCACCATATTGTCAGCATCAATTCCTCCCGCTATGATGCAAGGGATTCCTGCCGTTTTAGCAAATCTTTGGTAAACAGGGACAAATCCCCAATTGAATGCCTGTCCTGTTCCGCCGAATTGTCCCTTTACTTTACTGTCAATCAAAAAGGCATCGACCACATCAGCGTATTCCTGCATTTTCTCAATCGTTTGATCAGAATGAGGGATGGCCTTCCAAACTTCAGCCGCCCCTTGCGTTTTCAATCCCCGGACGTCTTCTATCGTTTCAGCACCATGAAGCTGAATGACATCAAGAGGCACCTGTAAGGCTGTGTTCCACACTTGCTCCATCGATTCATTGACAAATACTCCAACAAGCTTTTTTTGGCCCTTGCCGAATTTCGTCACCCATCGCCTTACCTCTTCTGGTTCTACATATCGCTTGCTTTCTTTTGCGAAAATGAAACCGATATGAGTAGCTTTGCTCGTTAACACGAGCTGATAGTCCTCTTCACATGTCATACCGCAATATTTAAGAATCTGCATAAGTGCTCTCTCCAAACAACTCAAATACAGCTTCGACTTGATTTTCTTTTCTCATGAGCGATTCGCCTACAAGAATCGCTCCAGCCCCTGCTTCTTTCACTCTCACAATATCGCGGTGATGATTGATTCCGCTCTCGCTCACGAGCAAGCTGCCGCTTGGAATGGACTTGGCAATGTCGATTGTTTGCTGAATGGTTGTCTGAAACGTATGCAAATCCCGGTTGTTCACTCCAACGATGTTCGGCTGGAATAAGCGCAAAATCCCCTCAAGTGTTTTGGTACTATGAACTTCAACTAAACAATCCATCCCCTTTTCTTGCGCTTCTTCATAAAATTCTTGAAGCTGTGTGGGCTCCAAAGCTTCTCCGATCAAAAGAATGGCATCGGCGCCGATTCTCACGCTTTCTTCTATTTGACGTGAATCAATAATAAAATCTTTGCGCAATACAGGACGTTCAATATTCTTTTTGATTAGGGTTAGGTAGTCAGTGCTGCCTTGGAAATATTGTTCATCCGTCAGAACAGAAATGGCATCGGCCCCTGCCTTGTCGTACTGTGAGGCAACTTGGAGCGGATGAAAGTTTGGCTGGATTACTCCTTTTGAAGGAGAAGCCTTTTTGACCTCGGCAATAAGAGCCACTTCCCGACGAGGTGCAGCAAGCGCTTTATAGAAAGATTTTTTAGGTACGTTTTGTATCTCTGGAAGAACTAGTTTTTTTACTTCCTCTTTTTTCGTTTCAATAATTTGTTTAAGCATGTTGAACCACCTCATCATTCCGTAATGCTAAAAGCTGACGATACGCTGTCCCGCTGTCAAGCGAGTAACGGGCCAAATGAACGCCTTGCAGCAAAGAATCCGCTTTTCCGGCTACGTAAAGCGCCGCTGCCGCATTCAACAACACGGCATTTGTCGCACTTTTATTTCCTTTGTTTTGCAATACATCTATAATCATTTCAGCGCTTTCCTCCGCATTTTGGACGACCATATGCGCCATATCGCCTCTTCTTAAATTGAAATCTTCTGGCTTGATGACATATTGAGATATTTTCCCGTTTTTTACCTCCACAACATCGGTCTCAGCAGTGGCACTTATCTCATCCAAACCATCTCTTCCCACCACCAGCATGACATGCCGGGCCTCCAGCTTTACTAACGTTTCCGCCAGCTTCTTGGCCAAAGGCAAAGAGTACACCCCTATTACCTGTCTTTTGCAGCGAGCCGGATTGGCGAGAGGGCCAAGGGCATTAAACACGGTACGGAATCCAAGTTCTTTGCGGGGCTGTGCCGCGTGCTTCATTGCCGGGTGATACATCGGCGCAAATAAAAACGTCATCCCTGTCTGTTCAAGAGAGCGGATGGCCTGTTCTTCTGTTGCTTGGATCGGAATCCCAAGACGTTCCAATACATCTGCGCTCCCGCTTTTGGATGAAACGGCGCGATTGCCATGCTTCGTGATTTTCACCCCGAGGGAAGAAGCCACGATGGCACTTGCAGTTGAAATATTGAATGTTGAGGCGCCATCCCCTCCTGTCCCGCATGTATCTACAACATCATCTGTGTTTACGTTAATCGGAATCATTTTCTTTCTCATCCCGCGGACAAATCCTGTAATCTCTTCTACTGTTTCACCCCGGTATGTCAGCAATGTAAGCAAGCTGGCGATTTGTACAGGCGTTGTTTCCCCCTCCATAATTTCATCCATGAGCTTCTCCGCTTCATAAGCCGTTAGCGTTTCACCTTTCACACATTTTTTAAGCAAATCTTGAAACATAAAGATCCCCCTTCTCTTCGTACAATTGATTAGCAAGTTGAATTGTCCGGATTAAAGCGCTGGCTTTATTGCGGGTTTCTTTCCACTCAAGCTCAGGGATGGAATCAGCGACAATACCGGCTCCTGCTTGAACATAGGCACGCTCATCCTTCAACATAATCGTACGGATGGCAATGCATGAATCGATGTTTCCGTCGAAATCCAAATAAGCCACCGTTCCTGCATATACATTTCTTGCTGTCGGCTCAAGCTCGCTCAAAATTTGCATCGCGCGTATTTTAGGAGCACCGGAAACTGTACCGGCAGGAAATGCTGAAAACAGCGCATCAACAGGGTGAACATTTTCCGCTAAACGGCCTGTGACTTTGGAGATGAGATGCATCACATGAGAGAATGTGACAAGCTCCATTAAAACAGGTGTCTGTACCGAACCATATTGGGCAACTCTTCCAATATCGTTTCTTGCCAGGTCCACAAGCATATAATGCTCCGCTTGTTCCTTTTGGTCATGCAGCAAATCTTGTTGGAGTTTTTGTTCTTCTTCTTTTGTTCTCCCTCGCCGTCTTGTCCCGGCAATCGGATGAATTTCAAGGTGCCCGTTTTCGATTTGGATCAACCTTTCAGGTGAACTCCCGACTAACTCCGCTCCCTCCACTTTAATGTAAAACAAATAAGGAGAAGGATTGACAAGGCGCAATACACGATAAATTTGAAAACCGGATACATTTACCGGCATCTCGAACCGTTGCGATAACACGGCCTGAAAAATGTCGCCGCTCCGAATGTATTCTTTGATTGTGTCAACATCCTGTAAAAACTTTTCTTTTTCATATGTCGATTGAACGGCTGTAAAATCTACTTCTCCTTGATTCGACTCAAACACCAGCGGTGCCGCTTTTACTGTTGAGTCACTTAGCTGTTTAATATAGTCATTCATTTTTCCGATGGCCTTTTCATAAATGGATCTTTTCTCTTGCTCCGTTTCCTGCCCGTTTAAACGCACATAATGAATCATTGTCAGCTCTTTTTGTTGATGATGATAGGCCAAAATTGTTTCGCAATAGACAAAGTAAAAACGTTTCATGGCAAGGTCGTTATTGGCTGGAAGAGAAATGTTCTCCACCATGGAAACTGCATCATACCCCATGTAACCGACTGCTCCCCCTTTAAACGGGAGAGGAATATCCACCTGCTTTAACTTTAAGATTTTTAACGATTCGTCAAAGATTTCTTTAAAACTTCCTTTTTCGCAAAAAGGCTGATGGTTGGCATCGCTTAAGCGAAACGTTCCCTTTTCCTCTTCCAAGTATAAGAAGGGATTCAAGCCGATAAAGGAATAATTGCCCCATGGGGAACTAGAATCATTGCTTTCGAGCAAATACACGGCTTCTTCCTGTAAGCGTTGAAACATCTCAACCGGCGTTAAGGCATCTAAATACATTTTTCTTGCAATGGGAATTGTTAAATGATGGAAAGAATCTTCTAAAAACGTGGAAACATTTTGTGACTGATTCATTTTACTCACTCCTCCATATCCATTAAGGACGGAGAATGAGAAAAGAATGAGGTTTTAGGTATAAATTGTCTTTATCAATTGAGGATATAAAAACAAAGACACAAAAACCCAAAGACAGTAATATGCCTTTGGGTAAATGGACAAATTAAAAAACAAACTCAGCTAACCTCTTCTCAACTCTCTCATTCTCATCTACCCTAAACTCAACTATATATCATTAAACTAAAAATTAATCTCAACTGTTTTCATTCTATTACGAATTTTCATCCCTTGTCAAGGAAAAATCTGGTCTTAGCGAAACAGCCTCTCTTAAATAAATATGTTTGACTTCCTTTTGAGGAATGTCTACATTAACCGTCATCATGACACGAATGCATTTAGGAAGTGAATCAGGCACAGGAATTTCTCGCATACACATTACCGGAACGTGCGCCCACCCCTCAATGGTGCGCAACGCTTTTGCCGGAAAGGCCGCATTTAGATCGTCTGTGACAGATAGAAGGACAGAAGCCACTTGCTCAGGCACAAGCTGGTTGGCCTCGATCATTTGAAGAACCAATTTCTCCGTTTCTGCTATTATTTCATCCCCATCATTTCTGTGTACGGTTGTCGCTCCTCGAATTCCTCGAATCAACGATTCAGCCTCCTTTTATTTCATCTTCCAATAAAGTGAGTAATAGCTCGTTCTCCACTTCATTTACAGTCGGCACACCTACTTGCTTTAGCAATACCATCCGAATTGAGCTTCCCTCATTTTTCTTATCTGCCTTCATTTTATCCAACAGGATGGCCGGTGATAAAGAAGCCGGTATGGACGTCTCATAGCCCAATTGCTCAAGCCATTGGCAAAAGCCTTGAAGGTCAAACTCCAGCTGATGAACTTTCCGGCTTAGCTTGAGAGCGAATACCATTCCAATGACAACCGCTTCTCCATGTGTCACTTTTCCGTATCCTAAAGCTGCTTCAATAGCATGGCCGAGTGTGTGGCCAAAGTTTAAAAATGCACGTATCCCTTTTTCCGCCTCATCTTCCGCTACGATGCCCGCTTTGACCAAAATCCCTTTTTCAATGACATAGGACAAATGCTCACCTTTTAAATCGGTCATACGATGTATATGTGTCGTCAGCCAATCATAGAAGTTATATTCACTGATCAGGGCATGCTTGATGACCTCAGCAAAACCTGAAAGCCATTCTTTTGGTGGAAGAGACTGCAGGAAATCCATATCATAAAACACCGCTTCAGGCTGATAAAAAGCCCCGATCATATTTTTCCCCAATTCATGGTTGATGGCCACTTTACCGCCGACCGCACTATCATGAGCCAGCAAAGTCGTGGGGACTTGAATAAACGGGATGCCTCTCATATAAGTGGCGGCAACAAAACCAGCCAAATCACCGACTACTCCCCCCCCGAAAGCAATAATAATGGAATGGCGGTCCAGTTGCTGTTCAAGGGCATATGTATGACATTGATAAAACTGTTCAAACGATTTAGCTTGCTCTCCGCTCGGTATGACATATAAGCATGTCGGAAAAGCTTGCGATAAAACATCCATCATTTTTGATCCATAATGACGATGTACCGCTTCATCTGTAATGACCATTACTTTGGTTACATTCGGCTTGATGTCCAACACTATGCGTGGCAGTTCCCCCAACATGGAGGCACCAAGGAATAGTGGATATGTTTTAGAAGACGTATGGATATTGATCGTTTTCATTAAAATTCCCTCGCATATGCACGCATCTTCTCAACATTGTCGGCAATCAAGTCTAGACGATCCTGCCCGAATTGTTCAACGATCGCATTGGCCACTTCCCATGCCACGACCGCTTCGGCGACAACGCTTGCGGCCGGAACAGCGCAGCTGTCTGAACGCTCGATACTCGCTTCAAACTCTTCTTTTGTTTCAATATCCACGCTCTTTAATGGCTTGTATAGAGTCGGAATCGGCTTCATGACACCTCGCACGACAATCGGCATTCCATTTGTCATTCCGCCTTCAAAGCCGCCCAAGTTGTTCGTTTTCCTTGTATATCCTTCTTGTTCATTCCATAAAATCTCATCATGCACCTGGCTTCCCGGCAATCTTGCCGCTTCAAAGCCAATTCCAAATTCTACACCTTTGAAAGCATTGATGCTAATCATCGCAGCTGCGATTTTAGCATCCAATTTGCGATCATATTGCACATAACTGCCAACTCCAACGGGCATACCTTCTACGATCACTTCTACGACTCCGCCAATGGAATCACCGTTTTGCTTGGCATCATCAATCGCTTGCATCATTTTCGGTTCTGCTTCTTTATCAAAGCATCTGACAGGTGACTCTTCTGTAACAGCTGCCAATTGCTCAAGTGATTCATATATTGGAGAAGCCGCTTCAATTCCGCCAATTTCCAAAACGTGACCGACCACTTTAATTCCGAGCTGCTCTAACAACTTTTTCGCTACCGCTCCAGCCGCTACCCTTACTGTCGTTTCGCGTGCCGAGGAACGCTCTAGCACGTTGCGCATATCACGATGACCGTATTTGATGGCCCCGTTTAAATCGGCATGCCCCGGTCTTGGGCGAGAAATCTTGCGTTTTACTTCTTCCATCTCGTCTGCCGCAATCGGTTCAATCCCCATAATTTTGGTCCAATGTTTCCAGTCGTTGTTTTCCACTACAAGTGTGATAGGAGAGCCTAACGTATAACCATGGCGAACACCACTCAAAATTTGGACTTTATCTTTTTCAATTTGCATTCGTCTGCCGCGTCCGTGCCCTTTTTGCCTTCTCGCTAAATCTTCATTGATATCTTCCGCAGTTAAAGGCAGTCCTGCCGGAATTCCTTCTAAAATGGTTGTGAGTTGAGGGCCGTGTGATTCCCCTGCCGTTAAGTATCTCATTTGTTATCCTCCGTTCATTATGCACTCGATAAAATCTGAATGTTTTTACTTTTATGTATGAATATAGCACATTTTTTTTCTTCATGGTACTTTCTTTTCAGCATCCTGAACAAAAATATAAAGAAAACTCGCCAATTGACGAGCTATAAAGGTGAAGACAGGGGCGTAGTTGCGCTTATACTTCACACTTCAAATGGGCTGCTTCCTCGCATCGGCTTCAGTGTTGACCCTTTATCCTTTCTGAACGTACAAAAAGAACCCACCCTGTCGATGAATTCTTTTATACTTTTCCCCTATTATATTCACAATGTGATTTTTTTCTCAAGTATCACATTTTCCGATAAAAAAAGGGATCCTCTGTTTCGAGTCCATATGTTGAAGGATTAAAGATTTGTTCCGTGCTCCCAATAAAGAAAATTCCTGTTTTCGTTAATGCTTTACTAAACTTTTGATAGAGTAAATGTTTTGCTTCTTCCGTAAAGTATATCAAAACATTTCGGCACACAATAAGATCAAAATTCTGATCAAACGGATCTGAAAGAAGATTATGTTTTCTAAATGTCACCGTGCGTTTAATCTCGTCGGACACTTTATAAAACATGCCTTCTTTCGTAAAATATTTTTCTTTTATATACGGTGGAACTTCCTGCATCGCTCTTTCATTATAAAATCCGATCTTTGCTCTTTGAATGACATTGTCATCAATATCTGTTGCTAATATATGTATTTGGGACAGAGGATAAAAAGAAGATAGAATCATGGCCAGCGTATACGGTTCTTCTCCCGTTGAACATGCTGCACTCCACACTTTCAACTTTCGTTTATCACGAACCATATTGGGTAAAATCTTTTTTTCAAGCACTTCCCATCGCTTTGCATTTCGATAAAATTCCGACACATTGATTGTCATTCGATCCAAAAACTCAGCAAACAAGTCCGTGTCCCGATTCATAGCATCGAAAAATGAAGAAAATGACTGATATCCTTTTTTTTCGTAAAGGGATATCAACCTCCTTTTCATCTGTGCTTCTTTGTAGAGCGATAAATCTATTCCTGTTTTTCGCTTTATTTTTCCAACGAAGTCTTGATAATCATTCGACATTGTCCATACTCCCCGCACATGATAAAATCCAAAATTAAGGTTTATTAGTATATCGCCCGCCTAATACAAAAGTTTAGCCTGTTTCTATAAAAAATCTGCCCCGGCAAAATCCGGGGCAGATTTTTTAATAAATGCAGCTATTAACTGCTTTTTCGTAGCTTACAAGCTCTTCCTCTTTAAAGAAAAGACCGATTTCACGCGCGGCACTTTCAGGAGCATCCGATCCGTGAATAATATTTTTATCTACGACTAAACCATAGTCTCCACGAATAGTACCTGGTAATGCTTCTTTCGGATTTGTTTTTCCCATCATTTGACGTGCTGTTGCAATGACATCGTCTCCTTGCCATACCATTGCAAACACAGGACCTGAAGTGATGAAGCTAACAAGATTATCGAAAAACGGCTTTTCTTTATGCTCGCCGTAATGCTGCTGGGCTAACTCTGGTGAAATTTGCATTAATTTAGCCCCGACTAATTGAAAGCCCTTTCTTTCGAAACGGGAAACGATTTCCCCGATAATATTTCGTTGAACTCCATCTGGTTTGACCATAAGAAATGTTCTTTCCATTTAATTCTCCACCCCCGAAGTATGTATATTGGAAGCGTAATCACATCCAACAAAAATATTAACATTCTTTTTGTATTTTGACAACGTCCCGTCCTTAAAATTTACGGTTTCCAATAAATTCGGCAATTTTGTGTAGTGTACTCTTCGCTTTATTGGATGGGAGTTCTTCCAACAGGACTAACGCTTTTTGCAAATAGCGTTGGCTCATCTTAAATGATTGCTGAATGGAACCGGAAGATTTTATATGTGAAATCACTTCGTCGATATGATATTCAGGGTGATCGGATTCGAACAATTGCTCAATTTTTTTGCGCATTTCAGGATCCTGAATGGCATATAAAACAGGTAGTGTAATATTTCCTTGCAGCAAATCGCTTCCAGCCGGTTTGCCGAGTTGTTCAGCAGACGCAGTAAAATCAAGAATGTCATCCGTAATTTGAAAGGCCATTCCCACATTATAGCCAAACCAGAATAAACGCTTATGTACCGCTTCAGGTGCCCCCGCAGCAATTGCTCCTAATTGACAGCTGGCGGCAATCAAAAGTGCCGTTTTTCGTTTAATACGACGTAAATAAGTGCGAAGGTTCTGATTTAAATCATATTTATCTTTAATTTGTTCAATTTCACCCAAGCATACTTCTACAATGGTTTTAGACAAAATCTCATGTGCCCTCACATCTTGAATATTGGCCATTAATTCTAAAGAACGCGCGAAAACATAATCGCCTGTATACATTGCGATACGATTATCCCATTTTGCCTTAATGGTCGGCTTCCCTCTTCTTGTGTCCGCATCATCTATGACATCGTCATGAACGAGCGAGGCCATATGAATTAGCTCGAGCGCAATAGCTACATTTTTAATAATCTCGATATCATAATGGCCAAACTTTCCCGATAACAACACAAACACAGGACGAATTCGCTTTCCCCCTGCTTGTAAATAGTGAAGAGAAGTTTCACTGATCAATGCATAATCGGTTTGGATTGCCTGCTCCAACTCTTTCTCAATGAGCGCAATATCTGAATTTAAAAAGCCGTACATCATTTTCAATTTCATTACATTCACCTTGTTATTTATATTCGCTCTCCGCTATTGGCACCAATGACTGCCAATTAAATATAACTCCATCAGCAAAGGGTTTTCTTGATCTCCCGCTAGTGACCCGTTGAACCGATTAGGCTCTAATGGGCGGGATAAAAAGATGAAAGGTCGCAATAAGAAACATGACCTTTCATAACAAATAAACTATGTTGAATTTTGAGAAAACATGCGAAATAGGGATTTTGAATTAGACAACGTTAGGCTCCCTACAACCTAGAAATAATTGGTTATTTATATCCTAAATGCATCGCCGCTACCCCGCCGGTATATGATTTTACTTCTATTTGTTTAAAGCCTGCTTGACGGAACATATCAGCTAACTCTTTTCTTCCTGGGAAATCACGAGCTGACTCTTGAAGCCATGAATATTCACCATAGCTTTTGGCCAGCAATCTTCCAAGCAGCGGCATGAAATATTTAAAATATAACAAATAAAGCTGGCGATAACCGATTAAAGTAGGCTGTGAAGTCTCAAGACAAACGACCTTACCGCCCGGCTTCACCACTCGGTACATTTCACGCAATACTTGCATGTAATCAGGAACATTTCGCAACCCAAATCCGATTGTTACATAATCAAATGAATTATCTTCAAAAGGCAACTCCATGGCATTCCCATGCACCAGCTTTACATTTGATAACTTGTGCGCCTCTACTTTTTGATGACCAATCTTCAGCATATTTTGACTAAAATCAAGCCCAGTCACATGACCGTCTTTCCCGACCGCATCAGCAAGAGCGATCGTCCAATCCGCCGTACCACAGCAAACATCAAGGGCTTTTGCCCCTTTTTGAACGTTCATTCGCTTCATGGTATCTTTTCTCCACGCTACGTGACGCTGAAAACTGATCACCGAATTCATTTTATCGTAGTTTTCGTAAATTTTCTCAAAAACTCCATGAACTCGTTCTTCTTTTGATTGCTGCATCATTTTTCCTTCTTCCACAACTATTTTTTTCAGTGGTTTGACGTACTCATTATTAATTGATTTAGATTCATTTTTAATTGTTCATTAAAATGAAGGGAGCTATTCAAATCATCAATGATTTTTCTCGATTTGCTAATATAATGCTCTACGATCTCCAGTATATCTTGATGGTCGTCTTTATGTATAGACAAATAGCTTCTTAACCAATCGAATAATCTAGAGGTCCCATGATTTATATAAACCATCTTCTCATGAATGAGTCTTTTGATAAATAGGGCATGAGCCAATAGCCGCTTCCACTCTTCATTGTGAAAATAAGAACAGACGCTTTGAATCAAGGCTGTTTCAATGGTGAATAGGCTGTTCATCATATCGTCAACAGATTGAAACTCCTGCTTATAGTATTTCATCTTCTCTACATTGATCATCTTAATAGCAGATGCAGTCTCACTCATAAATTGAAGAAAACCGTTTTTGGAAAGATAATTATAGTATAGACTACTGTAGTGAACACCAGCTAATACCGTCAGCTGCCTCTCTTGCAGAAGATGTTGGTCATTCATTACAGGTTCAGTGGAGACTAAATCATGGGTATCAAGTGCAATTTGAACGAGCATGACCGAAATGACATAAACTTTCAATTGCTCCTCTTTCACTGAAGCTTGTTGCATGAAGGAACATAAGTATAGTAATTTGTCTTCATCTATGATTGGATGATGAATAAACTTTTTTACATATGGATGATTTAATTCACTTTGCAGCCGCTCTTTAATCTCAGCTACGATATCAATGATGTTTTGCACAATCATCACCCTTGTCTCCCTTTCATCTTACAATGCACCCATTTGCTGCAAACAAATAGACAATGTCAATTATAACATAACTGCCTTTTAAAAAAACTATTATTTTCTCTATTCTAGCCTTGCCTTTTAAAATTTTATACTTTTTCCAAATCATTCATTTTGGAACAGGGAAGGGTGTTAATTTGAAAGGGCAAAAAAGGTTTTGTTCGAACTTTTGACATTTTCATCCCAACGGGACCGCTCACATCCAACAAAGGCATCAGCTAGGACAGCGAATCACATGACAATCTTTCCGCTGTCCCCGCCACTTTATTTTTTAGATTCTGATTCCACTTCTCCATGAGAAGTTTGAATGAGCGCTTTTCCTCTTACTTTAATGGCAGAAGTATGCTCCGTGAATTGCGCAATCATTACTTCACCTTTGTCCAATTTCTCGGAATGATGAAATCTTGTATCAGATCCTCTGGTTAAACCAATAACGTTCACGCCATCTTCTACAGCTTTGATTACAATAAAATCACTCGATTGGTTTGATGACATTACGATGCCCCCCTATTATGATTTGATGAAAGAAAGTACTTCAGCACGCGCTGCTGCATCTGTCTCTAGCACGCCTCTTACAGCAGACGTAACCGTCATAGCGCCAGGCTTTTTCACGCCGCGCATCGTCATGCACATGTGTTCGGCTTCCACGACAACCATTACACCATGCGGTTCTAACGTTTCGACAATGGAATCAGCAATTGTTGAAGTGATGCGCTCTTGAAGCTGTGGTCTGCGGGCAACAGCTTCTACTGCACGAGCAAGTTTGCTTAATCCTGTCACTTTTCCGCCTTTTGGAATATAGGCAACATGAGCTTTTCCGTAAAACGGCACTAAATGATGCTCACACATGGAGTAAAAAGGGATGTCTTTTACAAGGACAAGCTCTTCGTGATCTTCGCCAAATACCGTTTTGAAATGCTCTTTTGGGTCTTCATTTAACCCAGCAAACACTTCTTCATACATTTTGGCAACACGTTTTGGTGTATCTAATAATCCTTCGCGATTTGGGTCTTCACCGATTGCTTCCAGGATCAATCTTACCGCCTGTTCGATTTGTTCTTTATTCACAGATGACATAGTAGCGTCCCCCAGTTCATAACCTTATGTTAAATAACTCAAAGAAATTCTAGCATAAGCCGTATATAAAGGCAAAAAAGAAAGGCCGCTGAATGCGCGACCTTTCTCCTCTCTTTTTAATAATTGGTTTTAACCAATTTATTCTATGTAGAGATTATTTTACAGCGTCTTTTAATGCTTTACCTGGTTTGAAAGCAGGAACTTTGCTTGCTGGGATTTCAATTTCATCACCAGTTTGTGGATTACGTCCTTTGCGAGCAGCACGTTCGCGTACTTCGAAGTTACCAAAACCGATAAGCTGCACCTTATCACCATCTTTTAAAGCATCTAAAATTGTATCAAAAACAGCATCAACTGCTTTTGTAGCGTCCTTTTTAGAAAGTTCACTTGCTTCAGCAACTGCATTGATTAAGTCTGTTTTGTTCATGCCATTCACCTCCTCCCAAAGAGAAATCGTATTATAATAGCTAGAAACCTTTTTGTAAAGGGAATCTAGTAATTCTTCGTATTTTCATTTCTTCACAAATTATGTCATTCTTATACATTAAAACAAGCGTTTTTTGTTAATATGCCTTATCATAAACGATTCTGAACGAGAATTCAACGGTTTTCCGGGGAAAACCTATCCAGATATGGAAAAACTATTAATATCAATGAATTTCTGATAAAAGATTAACATAACCATAAGCCCATATCAAGTTAAATCTATGTGAAAATGCCCTTTTTACGCTCTTTTTTCCCTTTTCTTTCACTTCATCGACTTTACATTTTCAAAAACCGAATGTTATAATCTGTAAAATTCCTAGTGAAACTGACAAACTAACCATGTATAAAAGATCTCGGCATTACTATTACGCTAAAAAAAGACCCCTTATAAAAGGAGTCTTCCTATAAAATGATGGCGATTAATCCGCCGGATCCTTCATTGATGATGCGCTCTAATGTTTCCTTCAACTTATAGCGCGCATTTTCCGGCATAAGAGATAATTTCCCCTGTATCCCCTCCCTTACAATGGAGCTCAACGAACGTCCAAAGATATCTGAGTTCCAAATGGACAGCGGATCATCTTCAAAATCTTGCATTAAATAACGGACAAGCTCCTCACTTTGTTTTTCTGTTCCGATAATTGGCGCAAATTCGGATTCGACATCCACTTTAATCATATGAATAGAAGGAGCAACCGCTTTGAGACGAACACCAAATCGAGAACCTTGGCGAATGATTTCCGGTTCTTCCAAGCTCATGTCAGCAAGGGAAGGAGCAGCTACACCATATCCCGTCTGCTTCACCATCCTAAGCGCATCGGATACCTGGTCGTATTCCGCCTTTGCATGTGCAAAGTCCTGCATAAGCTGAAGCAAATGATCGCGTCCCCGGATTTCCACACCAACTACTTCTTTTAAAATTCGATCGTATAGATCATCTGGTGCATAAAGGTCAATTTCCGCTACTCCCTGCCCCATAATCATGCCCGCTAACCTGGCACTATCAATAAACTCATATTCCCCGAATTGTTCTACCACACGGTCGACATCACGCAAACGCTTAATATCTTTCACTGTTTCCTGAACAGCTTCTTGGTAGCTTTCTCTCAACCAATGCTGATCTTTTAATACCATTACCCAGCTTGGTAGATTGACATTCACTTCAAGTACAGGGAATTCAAATAACGCTTCTCTTAAAACATTATACACATCGCTTTCGCGCATGCTTTCCACACTCATCGCAAGCACTGGGATATCATACTTTTCCACTAGCTCCGCACGTAATTTTTCCGTTTCCGGATTATGGGGGTGCACAGAGTTTACGATCATAATAAACGGCTTACCCACTTCTTTTAACTCGGCAATGACCCTTTCTTCTGCCTCTACATAGTCCTGGCGTGGAATTTCTCCGATGGATCCATCTGTCGTGATGACCACGCCGATGGTAGAGTGCTCTTGGATGACCTTTCTTGTACCGATTTCAGCTGCTTCATGAAACGGTATTGGCTCTTCGTACCAAGGTGTATTGATCATTCTTGGTCCATTTTCATCTTCATATCCTTTCGCTCCCGGAACCGTATAACCTACACAGTCGACCAAACGGATATTAACTTGCAGTCCATCTTCGACTTGAACGTTCACCGCTTGGTTTGGAACAAATTTCGGTTCCGTCGTCATAATGGTTCGTCCTGCTGCACTTTGCGGCAATTCATCTTGGGTTCTTGTACGGTCTGCCTCATTTTCAATATTCGGTAATACCACAAGTTCCACAAACTTTTTTATAAAGGTAGATTTTCCTGTTCGTACGGCACCTACCACACCTAAATATATGTCTCCTCCAGTTCGTTCTGCAATATCTTTAAAAATATCGACTTTTTCCACGAGATTCCCTCCGATCTAAGAGTTCATGGGATTATAGTATCCATTGCCATGATAGATTAGGACACTATATGTGTATGACGTTGTCCTATTAAAATATGACTTCTGGAATAAATTTTAATGATTTATGGTTTTGGCCCTTAAATTGCATAATAAAAACCCCTTCTCTCTGATTGTATTTCAGCGCGAAGGGGTTCATGACTTATTTTTTAAAGAAAACCAGCCCGTTAGCCAGTCTGTAAAAACCAAGTCAGGGGCACAATCGCCCTTATATTTTTGACTTAAAACTGGCAGCTTCATCGGCCCGGCACTTCGTTTTTAGTTTATACTTTCTTAATGTACTAAAAAGACAGGTTCATTCTTTTTTGAATCAATCGTATATGGAAGCGAGTATGCCGGAACAAAATCCGAATCTTGCACGAGTAAAGGAAGAATATCCTCCCCTGGCTTATACGTACGTTTGTATTTTTGCAGACGATCATATAAATCCATTGAATAATCAACAAATACTTCTCCCTTATGATTAATCACAAGAGGCAAGTTTTTCCCGCTGAATGGGCTTATAACATATGGTTCCTCTTCATACCCGATTTTTTTGTAATCGATCGTAAAGATGCCTTTGGCGATCATCTCTTTAAACGGGGGATACTTGTAAGCTTTCATTCTTATTTTGATATCGCGAATTTGTTCCGCTATTCTTAAATCAATTAACTTAACGGTTGGATTCGTTTCTACGTCCACCAACACATATGAAAAGACTCCTCCATTTTCAAAAGCTGTTCCCGGAGGTTCTTGCATATATTTCGGGACTAGCTTATTGAAATCAATTGGATACTTTTGATAGATAGGCGTATTCATATCGCGCGTTTTGATTGGCAATAGTCCCTCGCTGTCTGTACGATATTGATTAACTGCCGTTTGTACAGCTGCCAGTTGATCTTTGTAAGCCACCTGATTTTTTACCAGTTTTTCGTTAGGATACAAGCAGCCTGATAATAGAACGATCATCAAGGAACTGACAAGCAGCATGAACGATTTTTTCATATTTTTGACTCCTACCTTATGCAAATTACTGTTGAACAGGTCCGCTGAATACAACGAAAATAATAATAATTCCAGCAACAATCATACACGAATAAGCAATAAGAGCGGTTAAAAACTTAAAGAAGCCTTTTAATTTAAAACGGCTCAAATAAATAAAGATAACTGCAAGAAACATCAATCCCATAGACCCAAAAGAAATCCACATTTTCATTAATGCCGGCGACATGTTCTCAACTCCTTTTCCGACACTCATTATAACATAGGAAAGTTATTTGTAAGCGCTAAAATTATCTGAATCTACATAAATAAACGGACATGAACAAAAAGCATTCATGCCCAATTATTTCAACCTATCTACGATGTTAGAACAGAAGGATCGCGAATAGCATAAGACAGAAGAACTCGCGTTGAAAGATGAAGTTGGATTTATATAAAAAGACAATTCATAGTTTACTACATTATGACCACGAAAAAACTGAAGCAAAGGGGGCTTCTTTGCTTCAGCATCAACTAAACATCCCATACACCAACAGTTCGACTCATGTTGTCGTACATTGTATCGTATGCACTTCTTCTCCTTTTTGTATCACCAATTCACCAAATTCTTTCCTATCTGTCCTTTTTTCTAACCATGATAAAAAAAGAAAGACAAGCAGTCGAGAACTGCCTGCCCCCTGTTAACACATACGGTCTCCCAAAATATCCACCAAATCTTCCATTTCATACGTTTTTCCACGTGACATCAGTTTATCGACCGCATCCTTTGGATGAATGCCATTAAACAAAACATCGTATAAAGCAGAGGTAATCGGCATTTTCACCTGCAGCTTTTGGGCAAGTTGATAGGCAGCCTTTGTGGTTCCTACTCCTTCTACTACCATTCCCATGTTTGCCAAAACTTCATCCAGTTTATGACCCTTTCCAAGTAAATGGCCGGCCCGCCAATTTCGCGAGTGAACACTTGTGCATGTTACAACTAAATCACCAATTCCCGTTAAACCAGAAAACGTTAATGGATTGGCCCCCATCGCGCTCCCCACTCGGGCCATCTCGGCCAAGCCTCTTGTAATCAAAGCAGCTTTCGCGTTATCACCATATCCTAATCCGTCCGTAATACCGGCAGCCAATGCGATAATATTTTTCAAAGCCCCGCCTATTTCTACTCCTACAAGGTCCGGATTAGTATAGACGCGAAAATATTGTTGGTTGATAAACAAATCTTGGACCTTTTCTGCCGCCTTCATATTCCGGGACGAAACCGTCACCGTTGTCGGTTGACGACGGCTTACTTCTTCTGCATGACTAGGTCCTGATAAAACGACCACATCTTTCAATACGGAAGAAGATATTTCTTCTTCGATCATTTCGGAAATACGCATAAGAGTGTCCGGCTCAATTCCTTTGCTAACGTGAACGATGGTATAAGGGTGTTTGCCTACTTTACTGATTTGATGACATACTTCACGAACAGCCTTCGTGGGAACGGCAAGTACGATGATTTCCACACCTTCAATTGCCTCCTCCAGTAATCCATATCCTTTGATGCCGTCCGGGAGTTGGACATCTGGTAAATATTTCGAGTTTGTATGTCGTTCATTTATTTCTTGAACCACTTCATTTCGGTGGCCCCAAATTCGCACATCATGGCCGTTATCCGCCAATACAAATGCCAGGGCGGTTCCCCAACTGCCGGCACCGAGCACAGCTATACGTTCCATCTTGTCTCACATCCCTATTCTTATTTTCGAGGTCGAGCAAAAATCTTGATTGGTGTCCCCTCAAATCCGAATGCATCACGGAGTCTATTTTCCAAGAAACGTTCGTATGAGAAGTGCAATAATTCTGGATCATTAACGAACACAACAAATGTCGGCGGCTTAACTGCCACTTGAGTTGCATAATAAATTTTCAAACGGTTGCCCTTATGAGTTGGTGTCGGATTCATCGCTACAGCATCCATAATTACATCGTTAATGACGTTCGTCGGCACACGCATTGCATGGTTTTCACTTGCCATATTGATCATTGGCAGCAAGGTGTGAATGCGTTTTTTTGTTTTAGCCGACAAAAACACAACCGGTGCATAATCAAGGAACAAGAAATGGTCACGAATGCTTTGCTCGAAGTCTTTCATTGTTTTTTCATCTTTTTCAATAGCATCCCATTTGTTTACGACAATCACTACCGCTTTTCCCGCTTCATGAGCATACCCTGCAATGCGCTTATCTTGTTCGATAATCCCTTCTTCTGCGTTTAATACGACAAGGACGACATCAGAGCGCTCAATCGCTTTTAAAGCACGCAGTACACTATATTTTTCGGTACTCTCATACACTTTCCCTTTTTTTCGCATACCCGCCGTGTCGATGATAACATAATCTTGTCCATCTTTTGTAAAGGTGGAATCAATGGCATCCCTTGTCGTACCGGCAATATCACTGACAATAACACGTTCTTCGCCTAACATCGCGTTTACAAGCGATGATTTTCCAACGTTCGGGCGTCCAATTAAACAAAATCTAATGGTCTCTTCATCATATTCATCGTCTTCTTGCTTAGGAAAGTGAGCAGCGGCCGCATCCAGCATATCTCCAATCCCAAGACCATGGGAACCTGAAACTGGAATTGGTTCTCCGAAACCTAATGCATAAAAGTCATAAATCATATCCCGCATTTCTGGATTATCAATTTTATTTACCGCTAATACGACCGGTTTTTTAGAACGGTATAAGATTTTGGCTACTTCCTCATCAGCAGATGTTACACCTTCTCTTCCGCTGACAAGAAAAATAATGACATCCGCTTCATCAATGGCAATTTCCGCCTGCTGGCGTATTTGCTCCAAAAATGGCTCATCACCAATATCGATTCCACCCGTATCAATAATGTTAAAATCGTGTGTTAACCATTCGCCTGAACTGTAAATGCGGTCACGGGTAACACCAGGCAAGTCCTCAACTATGGAAACTCTTTCTCCAACAATACGATTGAAGATTGTAGATTTTCCAACATTCGGTCGACCTACAATCGCTATAACAGGTTTTGGCATAATAACCGTCTCTCCTTTTTATCTAACCGTTTTATGTAAACCATATTCCCATTCTTCATCCATCGACTGTCTACCAGCTCCGGCACACGGGATGTGCCGGGAAAACCATTCTCGCAGAGCAGCAGCATTGCTTACAGGATATAAGTATCTTTAGCCATAACTCGGATATTACTTCATTAGTCTCCGATACTTATGCTTGAGTTAATCGGGTTCTTACGGGCGGGATAAATAAAAACCCTTCTTTCTAATAAAAAGAGAGGGTCCATTAACCTTACCATCTTATCAAAAAACATGATTGGTAACAATGTCTTTCTCTGGGAAAGATCATCAGCAAGCGATCTTTGAGCCGTTTTATCGGTTGGACAATTCATATTTTTACTTTCTGCATTTTACACCCTCATTTTACTTGCCTTATTTTTTGCATATTTCAATAAATAAGAATCAAAATAAAGGGCAAGCTGAACAAATAACGCCCATACCAAAATCAGCATACATGAAATGGCTACAATATCAAGGAAAGCCAAAGAGCCAATCGTATAGTACATGTGGGAGTCATGTAAAATATAGGAAAATAAGAAATCTCCATAACAAATTCCAATGATTAAACAAACAATACGCTCCTGAACAGATTTAACGAGCATGCAAATAAGATAAAGCATGAGAAAACCCATTGCCCACCTTCGATCAATGAAGATCCATACAGGATCAAATAGCTCGAATAAACAAAAACCAGCATACGCCATCATCGTAATAAAACTCGCCAGCAGCAAATATCCTGAAAACAGCTGTTTATACAGAGCAATATAAACAGAACTAAACAAAAGAAAACAAAAAAAAGTACCGCTGAATGTATAAGACCCGATATGTAAACTAGTTGTCGAAAACATGATACAAACCAATAATGCAGATGCGTAGAAACTGCGCATGGATTGTTTGCTCATCAAAAAAGTCGAGGCTATCCACCCCATCCAGGCAAACCAATAAAAAAAGATTCCTTCCATATTTTTACCTCCTATTACCTTCATTATGTATCAAACGCATATAAAATAGTCTTTCTTCTGCATAAATCTACATTTAATGCGTGAACCTATAAGGTGAAGCCAGGTATAAAAAAGGAGGGTTTGAAATGGGGAAAGACCGTCAGGAGAAAAAATTGAAAAAATCGGGACGAGTGGAGTCTGATCGTGATCATGGACTTCATTACCCGGGAGCTACAAGACTTCAAAGTCCGGAGGATGCGCGGGAAATTAAGCGCTAGACTCAAAACAGAGGGCGATTCAAAGGCATGTTTTTATACCTTTGAGTCGCCCTCTTGTAAGTGAACCGTCATAGCAAGCCTCTCAAAATGAAATTTTTGATGACGGTCCAGGTAATCTGTTAACAAATCAATAATTAGTTTAGATACGTACCATTTCTCCTGCTGTACCTTGTCGTATCAATACCTCTCTCATGCAGCCAGTGATGCGTTTCCCCCCGAATGACAACAGGCACACATTTTAAATCTTCCATGTTTTTTGCTCCAAGCGCGGCCATGATCACCGTCAATTCCTCATGGATCATTCTTATCTCCTCAATGAGCGCTTCTTGGTCTTTTTTCATTAAAACCGACAATAATCGCCCAGCCATCGCTACTGCAGAAGCCCCTAAAGCAATAGATTTGGCAACATCCATTGATGTTTGGATGCCGCCCGAGCCAATCACATATAAATCTGAATGACGGGTGCACACCTCTCCAAGCGATGCAGCGGTCGTGATTCCCCACTCATTGAAAAAGGAAAGCTGACTTTGTCTTCGCTCATTTTCGATCATAGAAAAATTGGTACCTCCATATCCACCTGCATCGACTATAGAGACCCCTACATTTTTTAATTGCATCACCGTTTCATGGCTCATACCGAATCCCACTTCTTTGACAATGACAGGAACAGGCAAGCGCCGAACGATTTGCTCGATATGTTTTAATGCTCCTGTAAAGTCACGATCTCCTTCCGGCATGACCAATTCCTGAATGACATTTAAATGGATTTGCATGGCGTCAGCTTCCAGCATGTCAACTGCTTGCTCTGCCTGCTCAACCGTTGCTTCGCTTCCTAGATTGGCAAATACG
The DNA here is from genome assembly GCF_042649685.1 of Bacillus songklensis. Taxonomy (NCBI): domain Bacteria; kingdom Bacillati; phylum Bacillota; class Bacilli; order Caryophanales; family Bacillaceae; genus Bacillus; species Bacillus songklensis. The sequence continues at coordinate 230,360 of NZ_JBHRZT010000020.1, forward strand.
ATACCTTTCGGATTTTCTTTCCTCACCACTTTATAAGAGGAGGCTTCCAGCGGATCTCTAAGAGCCGCCATTTGTGAACCTACCGCCATAGCAATTTGACATTCATTGGCTGCCTGTGCTAGTAAACGGTTAATTTTTTCTGTCTTCTGACCGCCGCCGCCCGTCATTGCATTGATAAAAATCGGCGAACTTAATGTAAGCTCGCCGATTTTTGTTTGCAAATCAACATCATTCACCGCACAATTCGGAAGACTATTATGAACAAATATAATGTCGTCGAATCCGTGTAAACGATGTTGACCTGTTTGGATGGCGTGATGGATGTGATCAATTTTACGTTGTGCTCTACTCACGAATCATCACCATTATTTTAATTTTTTTAATTTGTCACCAATCATTTCGCCAAGTTGAAATCCGCCGGAATCCTCTTGCTTTTGATACTCGCTGTAATCTACTTCAGGTTCTTGTTCTTCAAGTTCACGCATACTCAATGACATGCGCTGTTCTGCCTCATTCACATCTAATACTTTTACTTTAACCTTATCCCCTTCTGCTAATACTTCATGAGGAGTTCCAATATGTTTATTGGCAATGTGGGAGATATGAACAAGACCTTCAACGCCCGGTGCTACCTCAACGAATGCACCGAAAGACACAAGACGTTTTACTGTACCTTCTACAATATCTCCTTTTTTCACTGTAGAAGAAATATTAGACCAGGGACCTTCAAGCGTATCTTTGATTGAAAGTGAAACACGGCTGTTTTCTTTGTCTACAGATAACACTTTCACTTTTACCTGTTGACCTTCTTCTACAACGTCTGAAGGTTTGTTTACATGTGAATAAGATAATTGAGAAATATGGACTAATCCATCTACTCCCCCGATATCTACAAATACACCGAAATCCGTTAAGCGCTGAACGGTACCGTCAAGCACTTGACCAGCCTCTAAAGATTCGAGAACCTGCTGTTTTTTGTTCGCCGCTTCTTCTTCCACAACAGCACGATGCGATAAGATAACGCGATTCTTTTCACGATCAAGTTCTACCACTTTGACAGTTAACGTTTTTCCTTTATAATCTGTAAAATCTTCTACATAATGAGCTTCTACAAGTGATGCTGGAATGAAACCGCGCACCCCAATATCTACTACAAGACCACCTTTTACGATATCCTTTACTTCGGCTTCAAATACTGTGCCAGAGTCAAGCTTTCGCTCTAATTCTTCCCATGCTTTTTCTGCATCTACGGCACGCTTTGATAAAATAAGTGCTTCATCTTCTACTTTAATTACTTTCGCCTCTACTTGCGCGCCCTCTTCGATTACATCGCTTGCTTTTTCGATATGTAAACTAGATAGTTCACTGATTGGCAAAATACCGTCTAATTTACTTCCTTGTAACTCTACAAGCACCTGTTTTTCTTCTACTTTTGTCACGACGCCGCTCACAACATCTCCTACTTGCAGCGTCTTTACTTCCACTTGATTCATATCTTCTACCATTGTCTGATCCTCCTTCTTTAGCCCCTACAATATGTATATATAAAGCATGAATTCATGCCCTTTGCTACTGGCTCTTTGTATCCATCCAAGGAGTGAATGTAAAAAACTTCTTTTTATTAACTTCTAATAAATAACCCCTTGTTGTCAAGTGAAAAAGTGTGAAACTATTGATATTTTTTTATTAATTCCGCAATTTGATTCATAATAATGGCTGTCGCTTCTTCCGCTGATACTTTTTCTTGTCGGTATTTTTCCATATCCAGCGGCTTTCCATATACAACCTTTAATTTACCAAATGGCTTATATGGACCAATGACGGCACAAGGCACCACAACAGCATTGGATCGGAGAGCAAAAAAACCTGCTCCTGCCATTCCCTTCCCAAGTTTTCCATCTTTGCTTCTTGTCCCCTCCGGAAAGAGACCGAGCACTTCTCCTTCTTTTAAAACAGCAAGTGCCTTCCGAAGAGCATCCCGGTCGCTCATTCCGCGTTTAACGGGAAATGCCTTTAAATGCGGCAAGATATGTTTGATAATAGGCGCCGAAAATAATTCTTCTTTTGCCATGAACGCAACCGGTCTTGGAAACATCATACCCACAATAGGTGGATCCAGATTGCTGATATGGTTGGAGCAAAGAAGCACTGCCCCTTCTTTTGGCACATTTTCACGACCATGTACTTCCACACGATAAAGCGGCCCAAGGATAGCCCGGCACAAATTTTTTCCAACATTATAGAGATCAGCCATTTTAATTAAACCCTCTCATCTACTAATGAAATGATTTTATCCACCACTTGCTCAATGGTCAGCGAAGTTGTATCAATTTCTACAGCATCATCGGCTTTTTTTAACGGTGCAATTTCACGCTCGGAATCAAGTTTGTCTCTTGCAGCAATTTCTTGTTTTAGCGTTTCCAGATCGGAATCGAAACCCTTTGCAAGGTTTTCTTCATGACGACGTTTCGCTCTCTCATCCACGGAAGCTCGCAAAAATACTTTTACTTCTGCATCAGGCAGCACATGTGTACCGATATCCCGCCCATCCATCACAACTCCTCCGTTCACGGCAAAACGGCGCTGTCGGGCTACCATTTCTTTTCTTACGGTTCTATGCTTAGCTGCAACGGATACAGAATTGGTGACTTCACTGGAACGGATAGCCTCCGTCACATCCTTTCCATCCACCAACACAAGCTGCCCTTTTTCTGAAGGGCGCAGCTCGATATTAGTCTTTTGAAGAAGCTGCAATAAAGCCTCTTCATTTTGTAAATCTATGTGGTTTTTTTTTGCTTTATACGTCAGGGCACGATACATCGCTCCTGTATCTACATAAATATAAGAAAGTTTTTCCGCAATGATTTTGGCAACGGTGCTTTTTCCCGCAGCCGCCGGTCCATCAATGGCAATAGAAATTGGCTTGTTCATAAATCCTCCTTGTAATATATGACAATCAAAAAAATTTAGCATTGACGAAAAAAAGAGCAGGTTTCATCCTGCCTCTTTCCTCCTAAAAATATAGTTAACTTTATTTTAGCATACGTCTTTTTACTGGTCGAATGTTTCAATGATTTTACTGAAATTATTTTTTGTAACGCCCTCATATTGAATAATCTTAGAAAAATAGGAGCCATAGTCACTGTATAAAAGCACAATCTGTGCAATGAGCAAAAAGATAAACTGGATAATCGCTAATTTTATTAAAATTCTTTCAATACTCTTCATAAAACCTCACCCTTCATTTACTAAACAGTATGCTTATAAAAAGTGGGTTTTATTCTATAGCTTGGCTAAAGAGCCATGTGAACTTTTACTATTTTGAACTCATTCACGCGGCATCTCCATTTCATATGAACAAATCCAAAATTAGCGTAAATTCTCCACATAACTCAACTCATTGGAAAATAACTCCTACAATAACCCTTTTCGTTTTAATTCAAATTGCTGTTCAAAAACAAAGCGAATGATTCTGTCTTGATCACGCTCATCCATGTCTAAAAACTGCAAAGATAGTTTTCCTAATTTATTCTCACTCTTTTGATCCAATCTAACGACCCTCGCCTGCAACTGAAGATAATTCATTTCATTGGAATGCATAGGAAGCGTCAGCCATACATTCACTTTAACATTTGAAGGTATATGGACAGGGTGATTCACAATAGCAGCAATTCCCCCCGCACTTATATCTTCCGTAACCGTGACAAAGGGCTCAAAGTTGTACTCTAAAGGGTGAATGGCAATACTTATAGAAGCTGGAACCCTTACATACTGGCGCCTTTGTATACGTATGACTCTCTTATCGCCGGGATATCGCAAGGCAAGGACCGGAAACGTTTTTTTGGCCCGTCCGATAACCTCTGATTGGAACGAATATATGACATTGTCTTTTCCAATAAACGAAACTTTTAATTGAGTGCCATCCAACATAAACGTTGTTTTTCCTGTTTCTTCATTAACCGGGTAACTGATAAACAATCGATCGTCTTCCCTCTCAACCACTTTACTATTAAACTTATCATCTATATCTTCCGCAAAAGGCTCAAGTCTTAACAGCAACCCCTCTTTGATCATTTTGTTCCCTCTTCCCTTTAACCTTCTATGTAGATTTATCAAAATTGAACATTGTCTAATCTTTTATTACTAGACCTTTTTTCTTAATCACTATTTTATCGTAATTTCTTCAAGAAAAAAAGGCTCGGTTCATAAACATGAAAATGAAAGATGTTGAACCATAAGCCCTAAAAATCCGCTATGTTTTTAAATTGAAGTGAAGCATTAAGGAAATCGAGGATGACAATTATTTATTTTTCTGGGATGAACCGTCACTGAAACCGTTGATTTTCTTGGATTTTGATGACAGTTCATCACGTTATACCTGGTCGTATACTTGCTCTGCATTTTGCAGCTTTTCTACTTTTTCTTCGTAGCCATTTTGGGCATTGATGAAAATGCGGTACGTATCATTACCGATAACCCCTAAAAATTCATAACATAATACTTCTTCTTTTAAATCGTTTGTAATGATGGCCAGTCGGTCTTCCATGATTTTTACCTTGCGATTGATTTTATTTTTTGCTTGGTCTTTGGAAAGAATCGGTTTTGGTATCTTCCGCATCTTGTGGGCCATGAGAAAATCGCGGGCAGAAAATCCAATGACTTTACCATCCTCAAGCGATATTTTCATTCTGACGGAATCGGGGTAAATACGGACTCCATCTTGTGTACCCACAAACGTAAACACCCCAGTGTTGTCGTATTGAGTACTCTCATACAGTTCCAAGCTCTCAAACCGATGTTTTTTAAGGAATTTCTTTGCATTCAACATTGCTTCATTTAAACTGATGTTTTGCTTTTTGATTTCTTTATTTTGGATAACCCAGATTGGATAACCGCCCTTTTCGGTCACATCCATGTATGTTTTTTGCTTGGTCTTTGGATCTGTGATGGTTAAACTGTAAAATCCATAATCAGACCCATCTCCACTTTTAGTCACCCGAATGTTTTCATTTCCTTTTAGGCTTAAGAATGACTTTGCTACCTCTTTGGCAACTTGTTCATTGACTTTTCTTCCCTTTAACTGCGAGAAATCACGGTCCTGTTTTTCAGCACTTGTAAAGCTTGGGCCGAAATCGGTTTCTGCATAGCCTTCTACATTTTTCTCTACTGTTTTAAAACCGTCGATAATCGTGTTATCCGCTTGTTTTTCACCTGTAGCAAGCGCCAGCTCTACATCCATCCAGCGCAAATTGTTTTGGATAACCAAATGCTGTACTTTTCTCAATTCATTTTGAATATCACCAGATGTTTTGTAAAGTGCCTTTAATGTATTATACTCCTGGTCATTCAACGGCTCTTTGCTTAAATCACGAATTGCCGTACGATAACTGAAATTTCCGATATTAGACAAAAACTCTTCTGTTTTATTAAATGGAAGCAGCGTTAAAGGCAGCTGCCCTACGTTAGTGTGAGCTTCTGAAGTGAGTCTCCAAACTTCAGCAAGAGCAGGTGACAACTGGTCACGCGAATTCATGGCAAGTGTCGTACCAATCTTATCGTTCAATAAATCCACTTCGTATGTTAAATCATGAAACGCTCGCTGATAGTTATTTTCCGCATGCTGTAGCACTGCATTTTTTTCTTGATGCTCTTGATAACCCCAGTATCCCAATCCTGCCCCTGCGACTACTAGGACAGCGATTAATATTGTTCGCAACATTCTTCTTCACCCCTCTTTATTTACAGAAAATATGCTTCCCAATTTGTTTAATTTGCGGTCTTGACCAAATCCATGCGCTCGTCGCGGTGTTTGGATTAAAATAATACAAAGCATTTCCCGTTGGATCCCAGCCGTTTAATGCATCCAATACGGCTTTTTTCGATGTTTCATTTGGAGTAAGCCAAATCTGTCCGTCAGCTACCGCCGTAAAGGCTCCCGGTTCAAAAATCACTCCTGCTGCTGTGTTAGGAAACGAAGGGCTGTTTATGCGGTTGATAATAACAGCAGCTACCGCCACTTGTCCTATATATGGTTCTCCGCGTGACTCCCCGTGAACCGCATTAGCCATAATTTTCAAATCGTTTTGCGAAAAACCGTTTGGCACATTTACTGAGGTTGGCTTTTGAGGTATTCTGGCTGCACGGTTGTTTCCTCTGGCCGTTGGTTTTTTAGCAGGGGCTGCAGGGGCCCCGCCTCTTGCTGGTTGTTGTGCGGTTCCTTGTTTTTTGCTTTCCTTGGCTTGCTGATTTAGCGGAGTGCCGCCATAATGAGTGAACTTATTTCCTTTATTAATCTGCCTTTTTACAAATCCTTCATTGTATTTTGTCTTAGCGACAAGCTTTCTTTTCATTTCTGCTCCTACTAGCCCGTCGATGTCCATGCCAAATTCATATTGGAAATTTCGGACTGCCCAGTAAGTACTCCAACCGAATACACCGTCGATCGGACCATTGTAAAACCCAATGTATTGAAGCCGAGATTGCAATTCGATAACATCGTCCCCTACTGCTCCATGTTGAATGACTTGATTTGTAAAAGCATGGGCACAATGTCTTTCGCCGTGAACTGAAAAGAAAAGTGCTATACTTGCAGCAAAGCTGCATACTGCATAGAGAAATTTTTTGCTTTTAAACCATCGCATATAAGTACCCCCTATATCACGCATAAGTTATGATAAGAGTATTTTTTGTAAAGAATGTTATTTTATACAACGAGGTTGGATTAATAGAGGAAAAACTCCTTTTAACCCAACCTCATGCAATGAACCTTTCCTTTAAACAGCATAAAATCAATGATTTGGATAAACATCAAACAACAAGTATTAATCATCTGAAGACCAAAATAAAAAATCGCCGTTCCCCCTGCTTTTTAATAGGGAAACAACGATTTTTCCGCTTTCTAAATCGATAGTTTTTTCGCTTGTTTTACTTTCCGCAAACCCAGCCACCATAAGTACACCATAAATGGAATGATTAAAAACGTCCAGTTATCAATTGTCATTAAAATGTAATCATACATACCATGCAAGAGCACAGGAACAGCCAAAGAATATCCAATCCATTTCTTTTTTTGGTTATTGCTCGAAAACTTTCCTTTTCCTAAATAATACCCCATAATGACGCCAAACAATGCATGGCTCGAAACAGGAAGCACAGCTCTGCCAAAGGCGGTATGAAGACCATTTGCGAACAGGTAGAAAATATTTTCGACCGTTGCAAATCCAAGCGATACAGCTGCTCCGTATACAATTCCATCGTAATGCTCATCAAACTCAACATGTGAATAAATGGTAAAAAACAAAATAAACCATTTAAAAAACTCTTCCAATAAGCCCGTTGCCAAAAACGCCTGTACAAACGGAGACATGAGTACATGCTCTTCTGTTAATACATATTGAATAAACATAATCGGAAGCACTAGCATGGCACCGAAAATGAATGTTTTCAAGACTATAGAAATTGGCTCTGTTTCATATTCATCTTTTAGATAAAAGTAACTCAACAGCGCAAGACTGGGGGCAATTCCCGCAGAAATGATTGCCAACATAATCGCGCCTCATTTCCTCTTTTTTTCTAATCGTATCAGTTATTGCTATATAAATCCACATAAATCATTTGACGTGGATAAAAAACATCCACGCAAATGATTTACGCATAAGCGGCTGCCAATCGACATTAAGGGTTCTTGTCAGCCGCTTATACGAGAACCTTTGTAAGCTTGTTCAAGATGAAAAAACAGAAAGACGCAAATAGAAGAAGGACCGGTAACAAAGGTTTAAAAATTAAGTTGGATTTATAGAGAAGAATCGTTTCTATGAACTTATAAATAGTTTAAAAGGAATGGGACATGACCCAAAAAACCGATCATGTCCCATTCCTTATATATAAAGGTTGATTAAACGGCCTGGCAGCCCTCGGGCAAACCCTTATACAAAAATCTCTTTAATATCGCAAATATCAGATGATAAAGCAACAGCCAACTTTATTCTTGCCTTTTTTGAATCATAGTCGCTTCCCAGTATTACACCTTTATTATAAAGGTCATAAGCACTTCCTTTATAATCATATGTAGTATAAACTGCACCTTCCTCAGCGCTTGTAGTAATGACTACTTTAATGCCATCTTCTAATGCCTTTTCAATTTCATCCATCATTTTAGGAGCAACTTGCCCCCGACCGACTCCTTCGAGAACAATCCCCCTCACTCCACTTTCACGAGCTGCTTTAATAAATTTACCATCAGCTTCAACATAACATTTAATTATATCCACCGAAGGCAGGGATTTTACTAATTCGTAATGTTCCCTTCTTATCGGTTTTTGATAAACATATACCTCATCATTATCAATGATACCTAAATAACCAAAACCGAAAGCGTTAAAACCCTGAATATTAGAAGCGTGTTCTTTTTTTACATACTTTGCAGGAAAAATCCTCTCGTTAAATACAACAACAGTTCCCGCGCCCCTTAATTTTTTTGCACAAGCTGTATAAATCGCATGCCTTATATTGATGTAAACGTCACTCCCCAAATCCCCTGGAGAACGTTGTGAGCCCGTAATAACCACTGTTCGTTCATCTTCTATAGTTAAATCTAAAAAATAAGCCGTTTCCTCTAGTGTATCAGTGCCATGAGTAACAACTATACCATCGATACTTTCATCTTGAAAATAGTGGTCAATCTTATCCTTTAATTTAACTAAATCCTCAAAAGTCAAATGAATACTTGGCTTTTGAAATGCCGATTCAACAATTACTTCAATGTCCTCAGGCAAATTACACATTGATGCCAATTCTTCTCCAGATATTGCTCCAGATGCAAGACGCCCTGACTCTTTATTGGGTTTACTTGCAATAGTTCCCCCGGTTGTTAATAAGACTACTTTGCGCATTCTTCTCACCCATCTATACTTATAGTGATTAATTAATCTTACTCATATATCTGCCATTATAACAAAAAAAAGCTGATGAAGTCATCAGCTCATTAAAAATTAGGGAACAGACCATTCTCTTCCCTAAAAGATTTTTATCCCGCATTAACGGGCAGTAAGACCTCCACTGATGGAAGTTTCCTTTATAATATGGAGGAGCGTTTTTTTACCTCTGTCCTGTTCACAAGTTTGAATCATTCATCAATTGCTGAATTCGATTTGCGATCATCCCACCGTGAAAGCGGCCGTTTTCAATAAAAATCTCGTTTGCATTGTTGCCGGCTGCGATAACCCCCGCAATAAAAATTCCGTCTACATTCGTTTCCATCGTCTCCGGATTATATAAAGGTCTTCCTGTTTCTTCGTCAATTCCGATACCCATTTTAATAAGAAACTGGTGATCTGGATGATAGCCTGTCATCGCAAAGACAAAATCATTTTGAATCGTTCTCTCCTTGCCGTCTTTTATATATGTCACAGCATTTTCTGTAATTTCTTTGAGAACCGCACCAAACTCCATTATAATGACGCCATGTCGTACAAGCGCTTCAAATTCAGGCAAAATCCATGGTTTGACGCTTGGCGAATATTCATTGCCTCGATATAACACAGTAACACGTGCACTTGCTTTAACAAGCTCAAGTGCTGCATCCACACTTGAATTTTTCCCGCCGATTACGACTACATCTTTGTCAAAATATGGATGTGCCTCTTTAAAGTAATGGGAAACTTTAGGCAAATCTTCCCCCGGTACATTCATATAATTCGGGTTATCATAATACCCGGTTGCAATAATGACATAGCCTGCTCTATATGTGTCCTTTGATGTTTGCACCACAAATATTCCGTCTTCTTGTTTTTCTACACTATTTACTCTTTCAAACGCTTGAATGCGAAGATTTTTCCTTTTCACCACTTCACGATAATACGACAATGCCTGATTGCGTACCGGCTTACGATTTTCTGTTATAAAAGCAACATCCCCGATTTCTAATTTTTCACTAGAACTAAAAAACGTTTGGTGAGTCGGATAATGATAAATGGCGTTGACGATATTTCCTTTTTCGATAACCAGCGCATCAATTCCTATATCCTGCAAAGCGATGGCAGCCGCTAATCCGCACGGCCCTCCGCCCACAATAACAACTTGTTCTTCCTTCACTTATTATGTCACTCCTTTAAAACGCACAACACACTTTCTTTATTAGTGTAACACTCACTTTATATATTATATCGAAAGAAGGAGAACATGTAAGTTACTTTGCTTGAAGTGAAGATAAGAAAAGCGGAGAAAGTCCGCTTAAACCGAGTGCAACTTATACTTTCATATACATTGAAAAAAGGGATGTTTCAAGGCTTTCCCCTTCAAACATCCCTTTTTTGACTCTTATATTAAATCCACCCTCTGAATCTGGACGCTTCGGCCATTTTGCGTACCCCTACCATGTAAGCGGCTAAACGCATATCCACTTTACGTGTTTGAGCGGTCTCATAAATATTCGTAAAAGATTTAACCATTACTTTTTCCAGCTTCTCTTCTACTTCTTCCTCAGTCCAATAGTAACCCTGATTGTTTTGTACCCACTCAAAGTAAGATACGGTTACACCGCCTGCACTTGCCAGAACATCAGGCACAAGCAAAATGCCGCGTTCTGTTAAAATTCGCGTGGCTTCTAGCGTTGTTGGACCATTTGCAGCTTCCACAACAATGCTTGCGTGAATATGGTGAGCATTTTCTTCCGTAATCTGATTTTCGATGGCAGCAGGTACTAAAATGTCACAATCCAGTTCCAGTAATTCTTTGTTAGTGATCGTGTTGTTAAATAATTTAGTGACTGTACCGAAGCTGTCGCGGCGATCTAATAAATAGTCGATATCCAAACCGGCCGGATCATAAAGTGCACCATATGCGTCGGAAATACCAATTACCTTCGCTCCTGCATCATGCATAAATTTCGCTAAAAAACTACCTGCGTTTCCAAAGCCTTGAATAACGACACGAGCTCCTTTCAATTCGATCCCGCGTCGTTTTGCAGCTTCACGAATGCATATTGTCACGCCTTTCGCCGTTGCTGTTTCCCGGCCGTGTGAACCGCCTAATACAAGCGGTTTACCTGTAATAAATCCTGGTGAGTTGAACTCATCGATTCGGCTGTATTCATCCATCATCCAGGCCATAATTTGCGAATTTGTAAATACGTCCGGAGCCGGAATATCTTTCGTTGGTCCTACGATTTGGCTAATAGCTCTTACATACCCGCGGCTTAAACGCTCTAACTCGCCAAACGACATATTACGCGGATCACATATGATTCCACCTTTACCGCCGCCGTATGGTAAATCTACAATTCCACATTTTAAACTCATCCATATTGAAAGCGCTTTAACTTCACGTTCAGTTACATGAGGGTGAAAGCGAATTCCGCCTTTTGTTGGTCCTACAGCATCATTATGCTGAGCGCGATAACCAGTAAAGATCTTAACAGACCCATCATCCATGCGAACAGGTATTTTAACTGTCATCATGCGAATCGGCTCTTTTAGCAACTCATAAACTTCCTCAGGATAGCCTAGTTTTTCTAAAGCTCTATGTATAACAGTTTGTGTTGATTTTAAAACATCGTGTTTTTCTTCTTCTTGTATGTTCTGCTGATTTTGAGTATTGTCGGCTACCATCTGTGAACCTCCTAGAATCGTTCAAATTATATGTTGAATGGTGCTTCTTTCATGACATAGTATACACCTTTCCATAATTTATGCAAAGAAAAAAATTAAGTTTTCTTATTTTCCAATATGCTTTTGTAAACGCTTCCAATATTATAAAAAAAATCGTAAATATACAAGAAAAGCACAGAAAGCCCGCTTAAACCGATAGGGCATTGGAACTTCTGAGAAGGAGTCGCTTTTTGACTCCGCAGGAAGAAGGGAAATGACCGTACGGTTTGGCTTTCGGAACTGGAAAACTCCAACGCGCAATCCAACTTTTTTTATAAGTTAAAAAATTAACATGGGCCAAACCCTTTCACACATATGCTTTCATTTCTTCTTATAAGTTTTAAGGCGTATTTATTTATATTTTCTTATTAGCAAAAAATATAAGGCCAGCCGAAAAATCAATCTTCGTTTCTCGGCCGGCTTTATTTATTAGCTGATTTAATATCAGGATTGTTCTTTAACAAAGCCATTTTATAAAGAAAATGTTTGTTTAATATACAGTAAAGCATCATAATCAATTAAAATTTTGCCATACTCATGAACGCGATATTTGGTAATGGTTGAAGGGCTTCCATATTCCGCTAGTATCGCAATCAAATCTTCCGTATTTCCAAAAGCATACGTATCAAAATCCATTAATAAGTAGAAGCGATCATTAAAGGAATACACTGTGCCTCCGTCCACGTTTAGCGGGGAGAGTCTATGAGCTAATTGAATGAGATCCTCAAAGGAATGAAACTCAAAGAAAACGTCTGTGCTTTCATCTAATGTAACCTGCATTTCAATAAAATCATCCATGTATTCTTCGTCAAATTCCTCAACAGCCTCATTCTTAGTGGTTAATATCACAACCATTCCTTGTGCTTGCAAGGAGAACACTTCAACAGATAAAGAGTGAGTCGGCTCAAATCCAAGTTCATCGGATGCTTGTTCAATCATCTCTCGAAAAAGTTGCTGAACTTTGAATGAGTTTCTCCACAAATCTTCTTTCGTCAATCCTCGTTCTGTTAAATCATCGAACGTTAAAAAGATTTTGATTTTGTTATAATTTAAACGTTCAAGCCTCATTTTTCACCCTCCCTGCTTACACCAATCAGCGCTGACCTAGACAATGTAGTATATGAAAAAAATGCAATAAGGTTCTTCTATTTTATTACGAGTTTACCTGTTTATTTTTGAAAAGACAACTATCCGTTTTCAAGCTCCGCTAATTTACTATTTAGCCATTCGTTCCATTTTTCCTTCGTATCCCCGAGCAAAAATGGTTCCATCGCTTCTTTCTCTTTTGCTGGTACATATGAAAAAGCCGCACCTCCCAGGCCGATTTTTACCGACGGGTGCAACTGTGCTACATGTTGAGCGATTTTTACCGTTTTTTCCACGTTTTCCCGCATAGAACAAGACATAAATAGAAACCCTGGGTTCACTTCTTCTACAATCAACTGAATATCCCCCTCTGCGATACTTGTCCCTAAGTAGATTACTTCAAAGCCTTTTCTTCTCAAAAATAAAGTGAAAATGAGAAGGCCGCCTTCATGATGTTCATTAGGTCCACATACTGCAATAGCTTTTGGAAGCAATTCGTTTGATGGCAGCGAATGCATAATTATACTAATGCGCGTTCGTAAAAGTTGACTGGTATAGTGTTCATGTGCCGTTGTGATTTTTCCTTTTTCCCATAGATCACCGATAGTTACAAGCAATGATCCTAAAATATCAATCACCACTTTTTCGACAGAATACAAGCTGAATGCCTGATTCATCAGCTCCTGAGCCTTACCTTCTTGAAACGTTAGTAATAAGCGCAGCAGTTCATCCCTTATTTTCTTCGGAGAATCGGCATTATCTTCCTTTATATCGCCCTGGATGCCTGTTGTTTCACTTTCAAGCAATGCGACTGCCTGGCTGATTGTAAAGCCTTGGTCTACTTTTTCCACTAACCATTTTAGCACTTTTAAGTCTTGTTCTGTATATAAGCGATGCCCCGATTCATTTCGAACAGGGCTCAGTATTTGATAACGTCTTTCCCAGGCCCTAAGGGTCCCGGGCTGAATGCCCACCAAATTAGAGATTGCTTTAATATTGTATTTGCCTTCTTTAGAAGCCATGTGTAACCTCCAACTGCACCATATTGTTCATTATATGAATTATAGGACAATACCATTTTTATGTAAAATTTGTATATGTTTTGTTAAAAGATTGAAGGCCAAATTTGCGACGAAACGTCAAAAGGACCCAAGGCTAAAACCGTAACGCCCTGTTGCAATGCCTTCGCTTGTACGTCCCGAGCTTCATTGGGAGTTATTTCTCGCCTGTTATGACGATCACATGTGCTTCGGCTGGCACACCAAGACGGAAAGGGACCCCTGTTGTACCGTAACCATTGCTTACAAATAAGGTAGTATGTTCTAATGATTTGATTCCACCCTTTTCATAAGGTCCGAACCCAAATAGGCGAATTTGCCCTCCATGTGTATGACCGCTTAGCATCAATGCGATGCCGTCTTCTTTCTTCACCTTTTTATGTACGGATGGATTATGGGAGATGAGGATTTTAAAGCTTCCTGGCTGACTGTCTGCCAGAGCCAAATGAAGATGTGCCCGGTTTTTTGAGACATCGTCCACACCGAGAAGTTCGAGCATTTCTCCTTCTTCTGACTCAAATAAAGCAGATGTATTATCCAATATTTTTACGTTTTCCTCTAATAAAAGGGCATCCAATTGATGAAAATCGACCTCATAATCGTTGTTGCCCCAAACAAAATAAAGGGGACCCAGCTTTTTCAGCGTTCGCAAATTTTCCCGCACTCTTTCAAAAGGTACCCCTTTTTCTATTATATCCCCGCCCATAACCACAAAATCAACTTTCCGTTTTACTTGCTCTAAAAGCTTTTTGGAAACATGGCGGCGGTGAATATCTGAAATAAAAAAAATACGAACTTCCCCAAAGGTAGAAGGAAACTCTTTAAATGCTAAATGATGCTCTACTACTTTGTTGCGTTTCGCTTGCGCAAACATATAAAATATAAGCCCTATCAAGAAAAAAAACAATAAAACAAAAAATTCCATACTGCCTCCTAATAATGTGTATCAACAACCTGGTTCCTTCTTAAATCTACTGAAATCATACCATAAACGATAGAAAAACATAATATGAGGATGGTTTGCCACTGCCCTGCCTGCCATAAAAACCAAAAACTGCAGGCGGCCCCGTAGCAAATAACCGCCTCTCCCCAGCGCACCTGCCTCCCTTTCATAAACGAGTACGTTTCTTCTACTACGGACTTTATCAATATAGAGTGAGATAGAAAAGCGAGAAAAAAGGCGACCATCGCGACAAAATAATGAAGCGGATCCATAACCAAAGCAAGGATGATGTGTGCCAGGGAGATTGGTTTAGGTACAGGAAGCCATTGTATAAACAAATAACTGCTTGCCGTAGCCACTGCTAGTAACATCAGTTTTCTTAGCATGATAAAAAACCCCTTTCTTTATAAAGTTTTATGAAAAGAAAGGGGATTTCATGTATTTTGTTATCATTTACTTATTTTCATAATACAGATTCACGTCAAATTCCTTTTTCATCATGCTGAAGACATGCTTCCGCTCTCCCCACTTTTCGTCCCCTCTCCATAAATCAGAGCTTTTTTGGATGATTTCACAGCGGAGATCATGAAACTCCTTTTCAACCTTCTCGCTTTTTTTTCGAACTTGCAGCAAATAATAGTATAGAGAAAAAACAATCAATATCATGAATAAATGATAAAAGCTTGAAAGTACAAATGAAATCACTGAACGATAAGTAATGAGTGACAGTTGTTGAAAAGAGAAAAATAAATAGATGCATATAAGACCTAAACAACCGAGCAATAACCATCGAATTCGTCTTTCTTTTTCATTCACCTTATCGAATTTCCGTTTTTTATCGACAACACTTTGCAGCATCTGTTTCGCCACTTCATCCGTTAAGTGGTTTAACTGTTTGATTTGATCATCCATACCCCTCACCTCCGTACTTACAGTACAGCATATGAGGTTGTCTCATAATTTATTAAAATTAATTCGAAGATCCACTTTCTTTAATTGGGATACTTAACACTTGTCCTTGCCTAAGTTTTCCGTTTTCCAATTTATTCCATTTGCGGATGAGCTTTGTCCCTTTCACATCATTATAATACTTCATGGCGATACTAAATAACGTTTCATTGCCTTGAACAGTATGTTTAATAATTTTGTATGAAGATTTTTGCTCCTCTCCACCCTCTGTTTTCTCCTCTTGCTGTTCTTTAGGAAAAACAGTTTCGCTTTGCCTTGCCTGCTCCTTTAAAGGAGCCGATTGATTTTGTTTGATTTCAGGAGCCGGTTTTTCCTTTTCTTTTTGGGGTATGACGGTTACATCAGATGGTTCCGCAAAATCAACGACCTCATACCCGGTTTCATCCTCTTCTTGCGAAAAAGATAACAACACAGCCTGGTTTGCAGCATAATTCTTATAAACAAAGTAGGCAACGATGGGCAAAGAAATGAAGAAGATAGATAATACAGTAATAAGAGGATATTTCAGTTTAAACTTGCTCTTCTTCTTTTTTTCACGGCGAACTTTACTTCTTGGCGGGAGCGTCTGTCCCGCTTCTTCTCTCCGTTCTTTTTCGGAGTTTCTTTGATATTGCTCTCTTTCAGGCCGATCCACCCGATGTTCCACCATCATCACCTCTGATGTTTTGATTCTGTTTGGTTTGACGTTTAATATTTAATGCTAATAAAAAATCGATAAGAAAGTGGGTCACGATTGTGACGCATAAATTGTGCGTCCACCAGAAAAGAATACCAAGAAAAAAACTTAAGATCATTACGGAAACGAGTAAAAACAGCTTTGATAAATAGCGCAAATGTACCAGCGCAAAAATCAGGCTGGCCCAAAATAATCCGAAATGGGCTTGAAGCACTCCCCGGAATAGAATTTCTTCTGTAAGAGAGATGAGCAGACATAAGATAAACAGATGAAACGTAGAACGATATTGAAAAATCCGTTCATTAATGCCTCCATCATCATACCAGTCCTTTGGAAGAATCTTCATGAGAAACAAATCGATGATGACAACCAATATACCGCTTATTCCTCCGATAACGAACAATTCAAATACATCCCATTGCCAAATCGCCAAAAAAGAGGAAAAATGATCGTATTGCCATATTCCGATGACAATAGCGATAAAAAGCAACAGGGCTTGGGTGATGTATAAATTTAATAGCAGCTCTCGATCAGTCAAGTTTTTTATCATATCTTTTCGATTGTTAAACATACGTACTTATTCACTTTGACGAAGAAGTGAAGCAAGCTCCTCCTTCCATCCTTTAAACTCCCATTGATTTTGTTTTTGTTCGTTTCTGGTTGTTTCATAATGAAGAAACTCTATCCCACATCGATCACAGCAATTCGCCGGTTTTCTCTGGAGCTGCTGACCAAAATAATGCAAAAGAAACTCTCGACGGCAATCCGTATTGACAACCATTTGTTTTACTGCCCGAAATTTTGCATACTTGTGATCCATTCTTTCAGCCACTACCCTGGCAATGACCCATGTTAATTTCTCAACATTAAAATCTGTTTTGACAATACGATGGTGAATCACGCCGTTTTTCTCTAAATGATAACGGATAAAACGCCAATGCACCTCATGGATATGAGCTATTTGTAAAAGATGCTGCTCCAGCAAAGATAAATCTACTCTTTCATACGATGAGCGCTGAAAAGTTTTAATATATAATAATACTTCCTTAATTACATCCGGATGAGGAAGTTCCATTTCCATGAGGGAATAAGCCAATTCATCGTCTTTCTCACTGTGCAGCAAAACTGCAAGACTGTCACTCCCATCACGGCCTGCCCGTCCAATCTCTTGTAAGTAAGCTTCCATTTGTATAGGTAAATGAAAATGAATGACGAAGCGGATGTTGGGCTTATTAATCCCCATTCCAAATGCACTTGTACAGCAAATAACATTTAATTGATTTTGAAGAAACTGGTGCTGGATCAGCATGCGCTGGTCTTGTTCCATTCCCCCGTGGTAAAATGCGACATTCTTTATGCCGTGATCCTTTAAAAACAACGCCAGCGTTTCTGTCCACATCCTGCTGGAACAATAAACGATTCCGGGTGATTTTAATTTTCGCACGTATTGCAACAACAGTTCCTTTTTATGTTCGAAATCTTCTGCACGCTGTACCTGTAAAGCAATGTTAGGACGGTCCACCGAGTAGATGAGCCTTTTGACATCCGCAAGCTTTAATTGGGTCATAATATCATCAATGACAGCTGGTGTAGCTGTAGCTGTAAGAGCCAGACAAGTCGGCCGTCCCAAGGATTCCGACACATCCCCCAGTTGTAAATAATCCAAGCGAAAATCATGTCCCCATTGTGAAATACAATGAGCTTCATCTACGACAAATAACCCGATGTTCACCTTTTTTAGCGCTTCAATAATAAAAGGATTTTGCAAAATTTCCGGTGATACATAAATGAATCGATAAGTAGATAACCGCTCTAGTGCTTGCTGTTTTTCGCTTTTAGATAAGAAGCTATTCAATGCGATAACCCGTTTTTCCCCTTTTGCCTTTAATTGCTGTACTTGGTCTTCCATAAGCGAAAGAAGAGGAGAGACGATTAGGACGGGCTGCTGTAAGATATAAGCGGGCAGTTGATAACATAAAGATTTCCCCGTTCCCGTGGGCAAAACTGCAATCACATGTTCTCCGTCCAAAACCGTCTCTATCACTTCACGCTGACCTAAGCGAAACTGACTATGACCAAATCTCTGTTTTAACACTTCATCGATGTTCAACCTATCACCGCTTTTCCAAATATTACTCATCTTTTTCTTTCATTATACTTCCAAAGACATGGAATGAGTAGAATTGAAAATGAACCGCCATGAAAAATTGGCGAAATCCAATGGTTCCTTGACGTTTCATTTTGGTTTAAAACTTGATTGCCGTCTTTTTCAGCACTTATAGTACCTCCCTAGCCAAAATACCTTGCCAATACCATTCTAATTTGAAAATACGTTGCCTCTTCACGAAGTGCTTCTTTAATATCTTTTAATTTATTTGTTTGTGCCTGTTCAATCACTGTCATAATCTTTTTCTGCAACTGATCCGATACATATGGCGCAATTGAAAAATCTGGAACAAATAGAGCAAGTTCAACGAGGTGATCTTCAATGGTACTTTGTTTTAATCGACGAATAGCTGTGATATCCTCTATCGTTTTCCCTTGCTTTAATAACTCAAGGGTTTTCATGGTCGAGATGGTAAGCGGAACGGATGAGGCGGCTTCCGGAATGAGTGAAGCAAGAATCGGAAAAGCCTTTTCATCTTCCATTATTTTTTGCAAACAAAAATGCAGTACACTCACTTGTAAATAATGAACCCGATGTTCATCCATTCCATATAAGTCGGCTATTTGCTTTTTTGTAAGACCAGCTCTTTTAAAACCTGAAAACTGGAGAACGAAAAGATCAGCTTCTGTTGAATGGCGTCTCTCCAGGCAAACGGATAACTCATAAAACAGTTGCCTTGCTAAATCCGATCTGGACAGTCTTTGTCGTTTCAGAAAACCTTTTGTCCAATTTAGCACCTTCATATCATGGGTAACAGGCAAAAAGTACGTTTCATGATACACTAAGTGAGAAAGGGTTTGAATCAAGAGTGTAAGCCGTGATAAAAACAATAAACTTACATTCATATAACGCCATCCGTCTAAATAGGGAGATAGCGGAAATCGATCCAGCTGTTCCTGTAAATATCCTTGTCCCTCTTGTGTCAGTATCCATTTTGCCTGCTCTCTTTCTACTATGTACCCTTTACCTTCTAACCGTTTGACATATTGAGCAAAAGTTTCTTTTTTTAAATAAGGAAAGCTTTGAAATAATTGAGAAATTCGATATAATTTCCCGTCCTGGATGGTTTGGGCTGACTTTTTCCCTGTCAACAAATGGTAGATTCCAAATACCGTCCTTTCCCCTTTAAACTCATTCAAACAATATAAGATAATAGTGGACAAAAAATTCAATTGACTTCTCACCCTTTCCTCTTTATTGTACCAAAAGAACCACTTCACATGTTTTTCCATGTTTACTTCTTTTCATTTACGGGCATCAATATACGGGAAAGTCCTTGTCTGATAAGTATTCTCAATGACTTTACTATTGAAAAGTTATCAAAACAGTTTTAAAATAAAAACGAAGATTAAAATAAGCAAACCTCAAAAGAGGTAGAAATTAGCATTATACGTGAGAGATTATAGGAGGTCTTGTTATGCCAAAGTATACAATTGTTGACAAAGAAACTTGCATTGCATGCGGTGCGTGTGGAGCAGCTGCACCAGACATTTACGATTACGACGATGAAGGCATCGCATTTGTAACATTAGATGACAACCAGGGAATCATTGAAGTTCCTGATGTATTATTAGATGACATGATGGATGCAGCAGAAGGCTGTCCTACCGACTCTATTAAAGTTGCTGATGAGCCATTTGAAGGCGACGCAACTAAATTCGAATAATTCTTCAATTTAAAAGCGACTCCTATAGAAGAGTCGCTTTTTTATATTAGTATGCTGTTTGTTCATCAAACCATCTCTCGAAAAGAGGATAGGTTCAAAAAACATGCCCGAAGATAGACCATATGCTATTGTCATGGTCCATTATAACTTATCTCGAATTAAAAGTAAATAACGAACCTCTCACTTCTTTGAGCGCTATAAAGGCAAAACAGAAATCAGCACTCGGAAACACCTGCAAGCTACCGCTAAATGAATTGAAGAGTGTAAAGAACTCCAAGAACAAAATGGTAAGTATCAAATGAAAAAATTGTCCTTTTATAAGAAGAGATTTCTTTATTTGAGAATATTATAAATTATAATTTACTTTACTAAACTGCCTCCGCGCCTTAAAATCCGAGTATAACAATCGGTAAAACTGAACATTCTTAAAAAAACGAGATATAATGTTCGTGAAAATAAGATTTCTTTTATTGGTAACGGTTACATTATGAACATTTGCCAAAACCAATTGACGGAATTTTTATATTATGTTAAATTATCAAATATTTAAGTCCATAAAGGGAGAGATTACGATGTATCGCATTCTTGTCGCTGATGCTATCAGCAGTGAGGGCTTGGCTCCATTACTAAAGGCGGAGAATATTGAGGTAATACAGAAAAAAGTAGGGGAAGTAGAAGATTCGTTACATATTTATGACGCTCTTCTTGTCCGAAGCGCAACACAAGTCACAGAGGAATTATTAACTAAAATGACTAACTTAAAAATTGTTGGGCGCGCGGGTGTTGGCGTTGACAACATTGATGCTGATGCAGCTACAAAACGTGGAATCGTCGTCATTAACGCACCAAACGGTAACACCATTTCTACAGCGGAACATACTTTTGCCATGATGGCAAGCTTAGTTCGTCATATTCCACAAGCAAATATCTCTGTTAAATCAAGAGAATGGAATCGCTCTGCTTTTGTCGGGACAGAGCTATACAACAAGCAACTTGGAATCATAGGATTTGGCCGTATCGGCTCAGAAATTGCGAAACGGGCAAAAGCGTTTGGAATGAAGGTCTGTGTTTTTGACCCATTCTTAACCGCAACAAGAGCGGAAAAACTAGGCGTTAACTCAGTATCGCTAGATTCATTATTAGCGGCAGCAGATATCATCACCGTCCACACTCCTCTTACAAAAGAAACAAAAGGGCTACTAAATCGTGAAACACTTGCCAAAACAAAGAAAGGTGTTTATTTATTGAACTGTGCGAGAGGCGGCATCATTGATGAAGAAGCACTCATTCATTATTTAGAAATCGGGCATGTAAAAGGAGCGGCACTTGATGTATTTGAAGTAGAACCTCCTATTGACAATAAATTGCTTGATTTTGCCCAAGTGATTACAACTCCTCATCTTGGCGCATCTACAAAAGAAGCACAGCTTAACGTTGCGGAAGATGTGGCTTTTGAAGTGCTGCAATTTCTTGAAGGAAAGCCTGTCAGCTCTTCTATTAATTTGCCTGCCATATCAAAAGAAGTATTTGAAAAGATATACCCATACACAACATTAACAAAACAAATGGGGTCTATTATTTCACAATGTATGAGAGAACCGGTTCAAGAAATTTCCGTAACGTATGCCGGAACAGTCGCTGATTTAGAAACCAACTATATCACAAGAGGCGTATTAGCCGGGTTTTTAAAACCTCGTGTTGATCACCCGGTTAACGAAGTCAATGCCTCTATGGTTGCCAAACAACAAGGGATTACTTTTGGAGAAAAAGTATCTGATGACACACAAGGTTACTCCAATATTGTTCAAGTAACGGTTAAAGGAGATCATAACTCATTTACGATTACGGGAACCTATATTCAAGACTATGGTCCTCGGATTGTTAACATTCAAGCATTTGATATCGACTTTGCGCCGGAAGGACACTTAGTGTATATTCAGCACACCGATAAGCCGGGTGTAATCGGGAATGTAGGTAAAGTGCTCGGTGATCACAATGTCAATATCGCGACGATGCAAGTAGGACGTAAACAAAAGGGCGGAGAGGCAATCATGATGCTCTCCTTTGATAAACAACTGGATGACAATATACTTGCAACTCTACAAAGTGTCAGTGAAATCGTATCTATTCATAAAATTGAGCTATAATAAAAAAGAGGCTGTCCCATAAGTCTCTAATCCATGACAAAAGTTGGCCTTTAAAAGGACCCGTCACGGAATCTTCTGGTTTTGCTGGATTTTCATGACAGGTCCTTTCAGGAGGATGATTCAAAAGGTATGTCTTTTTATACCTTTTGAATCATCCTCTTCTTTTTAAGAATTGGACTGTACGGTAGCGGCATAAATAACTATTGTTTGTCCAATATAAATCGAATCTGATTTTAAAGTGTTCCATTTTTTGATTTGTCCGATAGTGGTGTTATATTTATTGGCCAATTCCCAAAGCGTGTCCCCTTGTTGAACGGTCTCTTCTATTTTATGATTCGATTCTACCTCTGTTGTTTGTTTAAACACCTCTTTACTTGTATAGCGGTCATCTAAATATGCATACAAACGCTTTTGGTCTAATACTAAAAGGGGATTTAAAGCATTTGATTTCTCGTTATTCCAAGAACCTTTATGTACTTCAAAATGCAAATGGGCTCCCGATGATCTACCTGTGTTCCCTACTTCTCCAATTTTTTGACGGGCTTGTACCACATTGCCCTCAAAAACAAACCGTTTATGCAAATGTGCATAAACAGTTTCGTAACCATTTTCCTGCTGGACAAAGATGACATGTCCATATGTATCGGAAAAATAAGAACGGGAAACAATCCCCTTACTTACGGACATGACATCTGTTCCAACCGGGGCGGCGATATCGATTCCGTGATGCTGCGCATCACGAGAACCGAACACATCCGAAATTTTTCCTTCAACCGGCCATTGCCAGCTCCCATTTTCTTCCGCTTTTGCCATTTTCCCGCCCACAAACAGAAGGCCAATACATAGTGCCATAATGACCACGACTAAAATGCGCCTAACAAAATCAAGCATTCTGATCCTCCTATGTATATTTTGTACATACATATACTTTACGCATTTCCATTATTTTATAGACCTAAAAAATGAAAAAGAGGATAACTCAAAATCATCCCTTTTGAGTTATCCTCCTGAAAGGGCCCGTCAAGAAAATCCAGCAATAGCAAGAGATTTTATGACGGGTCCCTTTCAGTAAAAATCGATTCTTGTAATATACTCGAAGCTTATGAGACAGCTTCTGTTCTGCCGTTGAAAGCTGACTTTCGGTTGCCTCAATAGCCTTCTGTTACCTCTCTTCATTCTTTGGAGTAATAACATTTGGAGCTGCCGGAACTGTGTAGCGTTCCTGTAAACGGATGTCACCAACTTTATCGATGGTGCCCCCCTCGAATTTGATGGACTTATAGCCAAAGTCGCGGGCGGTGAGCATGATGGCATGCAGCATATAAACATATTGCTCCTCGTTCCGCAGTTTCGTATCATTGGAAAATCTTATTATTAGATGGGTTTCATCACTCTTAATCTTTTCAATTTTCACATCATCTGGAATAGAAGCATGGAGCTTATCTAATTCATCATCTTTCTTCATGGCTTCCATCGCTTCACCAAACGTTTTGTATGATTCATGTGTTGGAGCTAACAACTTCGGATGGTCTTTGTCCAGTTGATAAATTAAATAGGCTTTTCGTAAGATGGGATGTATCGGAAGTGTCTTCAATTCACCTGTGTTCCCTAACCTAATCCCTTTACGGCCATCTGTCTCAAACTCTACTTCATCATATGGAAGCCAGCGAAAAGTTTCTTCAAGTGAATCTATAAACATCGTCTCCGCGGTCGATCCGATTCCATAAGGATGATTTGCTTCCACCGTTACTTTTACTAAATGTTGGCTTTCCATAAGGTTTAGATCCTGAATGATATTTTTGGACAAACCAAGCTTCTCTTCATCCAATTCACCAGCCTTCTTCTTTATGGATTGAACAATCGCGTCGCCCTCATCCTTGACCATATAAGTAAGAGGAACCACAAACTGAATACTTTGATCAGGCGCAGCAACCGTAATGTAGTTTTTCCCTTCCGGTTTTAAAAGAGAAGGCTTCACCATAATTCCTTGCCCGTTTTGCTTTTGAACTTCAACGGCAGGTTGCCCTCCTTTTTCCATTCCAGCCTGATTTTGAGCGGAAGATGGCTCTAGCTTCTCCTCTGGCGGAAAAAGCGGAAGAGCCAATACTACTAAAAGCAACGCAACAGCTGCTGATGCTAAGCCTGACAAAATCCACATCCTTTGCGGCTTTCTTTCCATCTTTTTTTGGATGCTTTGATAAACCTCTTGTAAAGACCGGTCATCATTCGGCTTTGGCATGCGGGTCAGTAATTCCTCAATTTGTTTTTCGTTCCACTGTCCCATCTTCACACTTGCTCCCTCCCCTTGATGAAAGCACCATCATTTTTTTCCTTAACACCTGAAGCGCACGATGCTGAGTCGTTTTCACTTTGCTCTCTGTCCATCCAAGCACTTGTGCAGTTTCGGAAATGGATAGTGATTGCATATATCGTAGAATGATAACAGATCGTTGATCTACTGTACACTTTTCCAGACATTGATACATCATTTGAATTTCCTCATTTTTCACAGCCAACTCTTCTGGTAAAGGCGTGTTGTCCACTAAGGAGTTTTTATTCCAATCAAAAACATCCAACACTTTTTGCTTCCAGCTTTTTTGCTTTCGAAAGTGATCAATAGCAACATTTCTGGCAATCGAAAATAACCACGTTTTCTCATGGCTTTTGCCTTCAAACCGCTCGTACGATTTTAAAACACGAATGTAGACCTCTTGTACGAGATCTTCAGCCATTTCACGGCTGCGAACCATATACATTAAAAATTGAAAGAGATCTTGATGATATTTTTCGTAAAGCTGTTGAAAGACCGCGTTCACCGTTCTTCCCTCCCGCTCTCATTATTTTAGTCGTTTTCTCTCTTTAAAAAGTTACAAGTCATTTTCTATATCTCCGGATAAATAAGATGGAAAATATTGGCGCACCTGCAAGAGCCGTGATAACCCCTATCGGCAATTCACGCGGTGTGATAATAGTCCTGGCGATCAAATCGGCCAGCACTAAAAATGCACCTCCGTTTAATAATGATAACGGCAACAGATGACGGTAATTAGAACCGATATACAGACGGGTGACATGCGGGATAACCAGCCCTACAAATCCAATTGTTCCTGAAACGGCAACAGCCCCCCCTGTTAATAAAGAAGAAGCAAATAAAAGGAGGATTTTGGATCTCCCCACATTCACCCCGAGTGATTGGGCGACTTCATCGCCAAACGTTAGCGCATTTAAGTCTCTTAAACATAATAACATGATTAATAAACCGGTCGTGAAGAAAGGAAGAAACAACTGGATATATGCCCAGCCGCGCATGGATACACTCCCTAATAACCACGTCATAATTTGGCGCAACTCTTCCCCGGATAAAGCAATGAGCAGGGAAATAACCGCACTCAAAAAAGAACTCAAGATAATGCCTATTAAAATGATCGACTCAATTGTTAGTCTTTTTAGTAAGACTGTGGAGGTGAAAATAATAAAGGCCAATGCCAGCAGAGCGGTCATGACACTAACCAAAGGCAATGTATACCCTTTTAGCAAAGGAAGCTGAAGATGAAAAAATAAAACGGCCACCGCTCCTAACGAGGCTCCTGATGAAACCCCCAGTGTATAAGGATCAGCCAGTGGATTTTTCAGTAGTCCCTGCAATGCTGCCCCTGAGACAGCAAGAGCCGCTCCAATCAAAAAGCTTAAAATCACGCGGGGAAGACGAATGGATGTAATAAGGGGCGTCATTTGTTCCTGCTGCTCAATAGGAATGGGCAGCTGGAACAAAAAACCCGCCAAAATTTTACCGATCATCGAAATGGGGATATGAATAGAGCCAATGCTAATTCCCATTAATGCCGTAATGATCACAAAACCTATACTGGACATATATACCATGAATAAACGATGAGTTTCTCTATTATTTTTCAAACTGCTTAACTCCTTTTATCCCTGTTATGTATTAAAAAAAGCGGGGCTGGCTCGTGCAG
The DNA here is from genome assembly GCF_042649685.1 of Bacillus songklensis. Lineage (NCBI taxonomy): Bacteria > Bacillati > Bacillota > Bacilli > Caryophanales > Bacillaceae > Bacillus > Bacillus songklensis. The sequence continues at coordinate 256,691 of NZ_JBHRZT010000020.1, forward strand.
CTGGACAATCAAGAAAAGCGAAACGAGCCCGCTTAGCCCCATAGGGAATTGGAGCTTCTGAGAAGGAACCGCTTTTTGGTTCCGCAGGAAGAAGCGAAATTACCGTGGGGGCTGGCTCGTGCAGCTGGATAATTTCAACGTGCACCTTATACTTTCTTGTCGAGCAAAAAACGTAAGGGTGTTCAAAAAGTACCAGAAATCGTACTTTTTTGAACACCCTCTTCTAACGAAAAAACATGATATGAGCCACATTTTATCGTTTACACTTCTTACTCCCCGAAGAGGTGAAACTATGTAAAGGAAAGGCAGGTCTACTGACTTTTGCTTCTTCCTACTTTAAGCCCTTCCCGCACAGTCATACCATGCAGTGGTATTCGCTTATTTCGTCCACAATTACAGTTGCGGGGACAGTTCTGGATCTTCACCAGATTCCCTTTTAAGTTTTATAATAAAAACACCTTTACCCTTTATCCCGCTCTAATGGACGGTAAAACCCCACTTTTTAAATACGGGATAACCGCCCGTAAGAGCCCGGTTGGTTCAACTAATCATCAGAGCCATACCTCCTCCGATGGAAGTTTCACTTTATCATTCTTTTATTCTATTTTAGTTGGCAGGCTGATCGAGAATGTCGTTCCTTCTCCAAGCTTACTGTATACGGAAATAACTCCACCATGTGCTTCAACAATATTTTTTGCAATCGCGAGCCCTAAACCTGTGCCGGACTTTCCGCGCGTTCTTGCTTTATCCGCTTTATAAAAACGCTCAAACACAAATGGCAAATCCTCTTCTGGGATGCCAGCTCCGTTATCTTGCACCTTCAGCAGCAATTCCGTTTCATCATTTCCAACATGCAATACGACTTTTCCGCCTTCTTGCGTATGGCGAATCGCATTATCAATCAAGTTGGTCAGCACTTGCTCCATTCGATCAGGGTCAAAAGTGGCTCCGTCGTTTGATAAGGCCTTTTTTTCCAGAGTGACCGAAACACGCTTCTCTTTTGCCAAGCCTTGAAATTTTCTGACGATCCGTTCCGAGAACTCTGCAATGGACACATCGGCCACATTCAGTTGAATATGTCCTGCTTCCATTCGCGCTAAGTCGAGAAGCTCATTTACAAGACGGCCCATGCGGAGGGATTCGTCGTAAATGACTTGGGCAATTTCTTTCTTTTCTTCATCCGTACTTGCGATATCATCAACAATCGCTTCGCTGTAACCCTGAAGCATCGCAATCGGTGTACGCAGTTCATGGGAAACATTGGCAATGAAATCCTTGCGCATTTTGTCCAATCTTCTTTCTTCCGTCATATCCCTTACAACGGCAACTGCTCCACGAATTTTCGTTTGGTTATATAAAGGAGACATTAAAATAACCCAGCTATGCCCTTGAATCGTGATTTCAATACTTTGTTCCTCTTCTGTCGCCACGACCTTCTGAAACAAATAGTGCACTTTCGCAGGAAGTTCACTTTGCCCCTTATCGCCCTGTTCATGATCAGCCGCTTGCAAAAAGCGCTCGGCAGGAGGATTCGTAATCAAAATGGAACCATCCCGGCTTAACGTAATAACACCGTCGGCCATACTGCTTAAAATATTGGCTAAATGTTCTTTCTCCTGGCTTAAGGCATTGATATTATATTTCAATTGTCTTCCCATTTGGTTAAACGCGATGGCCAGTTCACCGATTTCATCATGTGTTAAAATCGGCACTTTCGTATCAAACTTTCCTTTTGCTACTTCAAAAGCAGCTTGCCTCATCTTGCGCAGCGGTGCCGTAATACGCGTCGATAAGAAAAACGCAAAAATCGTCGTCAAAATAATGGCGACACCGGCTGCGAGCAAAATGAACTTCGTTGTATGTTTGGAAGGTTCAGCGATCGACGAGAGCGATTCATATAAATAGATGGCTCCTTGCTCTCCATCAGCGGATAAAGGGACACCGACAATATAAATCAAATCATCACTATCTTTTTCGTCAGGATTTCCGAGGTATGTTTTTTTCTGAACATTTTTTCCCGTTTGGGCAACACTCTTTAACTTTTTATCTTGGTGAAGAAGCTTGGCGATATAACTCTTCTCATCTTCTTTCACATTTCTAAAATCGGGAGGTTGATTTTTGTTTCGCAAAATAACAAGACTTGAATCATCTACAAGTTCGCCGACAATAGACAAGCCCATTTGTTCAGCCTCTGTTCGTTCCATGATATGAGAGATTTTGACCGCTTTTCTCGTCAATTCTTTTTCCGCTTCATTTACATGATAATTCTCAAAAAACTCCAACAGCAAAATGGTCAGTGTGAATAAAACAAATGAAACGAGCAATAAAATGGTAAACCATAGTTTACCTACAACACTTCGCCAAAACATCATTCATTGCCAACCTCAAATTTATATCCGACACCCCATACGGTTACAATCATCTTGGCTGCTTCCGGTGACACACGATTTAACTTTTCACGCAACCGTTTTACATGTGTATCTACTGTACGTAAGTCCCCAAAGAAGTCATAATGCCATACTTCGCGAAGCAATTGCTCACGATCGTACACCTTATCAGGGGTTTTTGCTAAAAAGCATAGAAGCTCATATTCTTTTGGAGTTAAACTTACTTCCTGGCCGTCAGCCGTGACACGATGGGCATCATTATCTATCGTTAAATGCGGAAATACAATTAAATCTTTTGCGCTCGTTTCAGTTTGTATATATGTAGTAGGAGAGGATCTTCTTAATAAAGCTTTCACGCGCAATACAACTTCACGCGGACTGAAAGGTTTCACGATGTAATCATCTGTTCCTGCTTCAAACCCTTGTACACGGGTTGCTTCTTCCCCTTTAGCGGTCAGCATAATAATGGGGGTCGCTTTTTTCTCACGCAGCTCTTTGCATACTTCAATGCCGTCTTTTCCCGGCATCATAAGGTCAAGCAAAATCAAATCATAATGATTTGCTAAAGCTTTCTCCAATGCTTCCTCACCATCGGCTGCTTCTTCAATCACATAATTTTCCCGCTCTAAATACATTTTCAATAACCTTCTAATTCTTTCTTCATCATCCACAACCAGAATTTTCATTTCATTTTGCATAGTATCGTTCCTCCTTCTTCTAGTTTACAAAAAATGAATTTTGATATCTAGATTGATCAGTGATTTTTCCTGTATGTATCCCTGTTATTTTTTTGTAAAATCTCTTCAATATTAAGATTTCGCTGCAAAACATGAAGACTGTTGCCTTTATCGAGAAATGCTGCCCTTCCTTTTCTTCCAAAAGGACGCGATATAGAAACGGACCTTTCGCCATATCGCTGCTTTCCCAGCGAAATAAACGGAAAGGTCCATCTTTCTGACATTTTTCTATGCGTATGAATGTAAACCGGCAATAACCAAGTTAACAGCAACCAAGTTAAACATGATAATGGCAAAGCCCACTACTGCAAGCCATGCAGATTTTTCGCCGTGCCATCCCTTTGACAAACGCAAGTGTAAAAAGGCTGCATAAAATAACCATGTGATGAGTGCCCACACTTCCTTTGGATCCCATCCCCAGAATCTTGTCCAGGCCATTTGAGCCCAAATCATCGCGAAAATAAGAGCACCTAACGTAAAGACCGGAAATCCGATCGCAACAGACCGGTAGCCAATTTCATCAAGCAAATCCAGATTCGCGTTTTTGACAAACGGCTGAAGAGCAGCTCCAATTCGTTTTCTCAAGATGACACGTAATAATCCATATAATACGAGGCCGCTAAACAAGGACCAAATAACCGTGTTCAACTTTTTAGCGTTAATGATGGCCGGCATGTCTACAAGAGGTTCGAAGCGTCCTTCTGTTTTTAGTTCTCCCTTATGCAAACCCACTAATGCCGGCATCTGATAGGTTTCTTCTACTTGCTGGTTGTTTTTATCAATCCATTGAAATGCCGCCTCATAATCCATCATTTTAAATGAGGTTGTGACAAGAACGAAACCGACTACAGTAATTAAACAAAATAAAATAAATTCCAGCCAAAACGTCTTGCTGTTGGCTTTTGTTTGGTCAATCAATTTAATTAAATAAATTAATCCCGCTGCAAAGCTGATCGCAAGAATGGACTCCCCCGCCGCTGCAGTCGTTACATGAATATGCAGCCAATCACTTTGCAATGCCGGAATAAGCGGCGAAATCTCCCTTGGGAACATGCTTGCATAAGCAATGACTAAAATGGCAATCGGCAATGTAAATAGTCCTAGCATGCTTACTTTATAGATAGAGTAAATAATAATGAAGGCTCCTACCAGCATCATGCCGAAAAAGGTTGTAAATTCAAATAAGTTACTGACAGGGGCATGCCCTGCTGCAATCCATCTTGTAATAAAATAACCAAGCTGGGCCGCAAATCCAATGGCCGTCACTAAAAAGCCAAGCTTTGACCAGCGGCTTACATCGGAAGTACTGCGTTTATCCCGAATGGCTCCACCAAAAAAAAACGTCGCCACAAGGTATAAAATAAATGCTGTATATAACAAGTTGCTGCTTAAACTAGCCAGGTCCACTTTCCAGTTCCCCCTCTTAGCTTACTTTTTTCTCCTTATCCACCTGATCCTCAGGAGCCAAAATGTTTGTATCTTTTAATGCGAGGTTAATTTCATTTTTGAGCCCATACCAATTTTTGTTCGTATGGCCTGCAATCCAAAGTTCGTTCCCCATACGTTGAATCCAGATACGACGATGGTTCCAATACATTCCTTGGATGACGCCGATCATAAAAATGGCTCCGCCAATCCCCAAAATCCATAATGTCAAGTCTTTGCGTACGGTTAATCCGGCAACGTTTTTCGTCTCAATACCCGCAAACGCCATCTTATATTTGTTATCCCCCAGCGGTTCGAGGTTTTGACGAATGGCTACAAAACTGACCTCCCCTTTTGGACGGTCAGGAGCAAACATTTTAAACACGAACGCCGGGTTATTCGGAATACGGGTTTTGGTGTTAGGATTGCCGTCATCATCAAAATAAAAGTCAGGAAAATAGCTTAATAGTTCAACGCGATAGCCGTTTCCTAAATCATATTTTAGTTTTGGGTCATGTAAATCCAGTTTCACTACCCCGTATTCTTGTTTTGACTGTTTATCAATTAATTTTAAAGACATCGAGCTCAGTTCATTCAGCTTATAATCTGTTTGATATAAAGCATAGCGATCATGCTTTAACGGCTCATTGACACGAATAGGGTATTCTTTGATTTTCTTGAGTTCAGGTTTAGCGCCCGGAATTATTTCTCCTTTTCGTTCGTAAAGCGTAACGTCAGATTGATAGTTTTTGGCAATCATTCCGTTGCCGACACGGTTGATCGCATCCTCAAATACTTGTTTGTCTTTCGATTTGTCATATGTTTGGAAAATAAACCGGTCATTCTTCAAATAATAACGCCCTTCTGTACCAGGGATGACCTTTGTTTCCCCCTCACGAATCCACAGCACTTCATCGACATACATGCCGGGAACAAAGCGAAGCATGGCTCCAATCAAGAAAATGATGAGTCCTATATGATTGACGTAGGGCCCCCATCTGGAGAACCGGCCTTTTTCCGCCAAAATGTTACCGTTTTCTTCGCGGACCTCATATCGCCGCTGCTTCAATGCCTTTTTCAAGGTTTCATAGTCCTGTTCGGTCCAATTGGTATTGATGCCAAACAGGCGCTGCCTCTTTAAAAAATTAGAATGGCGTGTGACCCCCTGCTTTTTTAAAGCGCGATAAAGCGGGACAACACGATCCAAACTGCAAATGACAAGTGAAATACCAATAGAAGCTATTAAAATCATATACCACCATGAACCGTATAAATCATGGAATCCTAATTCATAGTACAACTTACCTGTCCATCCGTACTGGTCTTCATAATACTCAGCAGGCTTAACATTGGGAGGTATGTACATTTCTTGCGGGTAAATCGTTCCAAGAGCAGAAGCAACCAACGTCATAACAATCAGCCAAACACCGACTTTAACAGAAGAGAAAAAATTCCAAATTTTATCGATCATCGTTTTATCATATGTTTGTGATCGTCTGGCACTTCCCTCATAGCGCATGTCCAACAGTTTCTTTGAACTCTCGTCACCTACCGGTTTTCCGCATGATTCACAAAAAATCGTCCCATGCGGATTTACATGTCCACATTCACATTTTACATGTTCCATTGCTGAAAACTCCTTACGGTTTAATCATTTCCATGTATTCATTGATTTTCTTTTCGTCTAAACCACCAAGAAAAACATCTACCACTTTCCCATTTTTATCAATAAGGAAAGTCGTTGGCAACGGATCTACCCCGTAAGCGTTTAACACTTGGGAACCTTTATCAATCATGATTGGAAACGTCAAATTATAACGCTCTGCAAATTTTGTAACCGCTATATTCGTTTCATCTACGTTAACTGCTAGAATCTCTATTCCTTGATCCTTGTAAATCTGATACTGCCTTTGCATGGCAGGCATCTCTTTTTCACACGGTTTGCACCATGTCCCCCAAAAATTCAAGAATACTCCTTTTCCCCGGTAATCAGACAATTGATGAGTATTCCCCCCCAAGTCCGACAACACAAAGTCTGGTGCCGTATCTCCTACTGCTACTTTTTCTTTACTCGTAAAAAAATTTACATATAATGTATAACCTAAAGCAGCCACGAGCACAGCCAAAATAACCGTTCTCATGACTAATCGACGATTTTTCATGGCAAGTATCCCCCAAAAAAGTCTGAAAATACAGTATAAATTATATCATTTTTCACTTTAAATGCCTTGGAAAGATTATGAAGGTTATGTGACGCATTATTTTAGTTGGATTTATATAAAAATATAGGCTTTTTTAATCAAGTCTTTCCCTTCTCTAACGGGCGGTAACATCTCGCTTTTTTCGTTTGAAGAAGAACCGCCCCTAAGAACTCTGTACGTTATAGTCTATCTGGTAGAGTTGGCTAATGCGTATAGCTGTTTCACTTCGTGGGCCGTTAACTCACGGGATTCACCAGCATTTAATCCTTTTAAATCCAAAAAGGCATAGCGGTCCCTTCTTAATTTCATGACAGGGTGACCAATCGCTTCAAACATTCTGCGCACTTGGCGATTTCTCCCTTCATGAATCGTAAGCTCTACTAACGCTGTCTGTTTTCTTTTATCAACCGATATGACCTTCGCACGGGCAGGAGCTGTCATTCCGTCTTCAAGACGAATGCCTCTTTCGAGCTGTTTTAGCTTTTCACGGAATGGAATGCCTTTTACCTTTGCAATATACACTTTCTCTATGTTATGTTTTGGGTGCATCAGCAGGTTGGCGAATTCACCATCATTGGTCAATAGTAAAAGACCTGACGTATCATAATCGAGACGACCGACAGGGTAAATGCGGGCATCTATATGTGGAAAATAATCTACTACCGCTTTTCTACCTTTTTCATCATGTACACTGGAAATAACACCACGTGGTTTATAAAATAAGAAGTAAACAGGTTCTTCTCTCTCAAGCGGAATTTCGTTCACTTCCACCCGGTCGTTAGGTCCAACCTTTACACCTAATTCCTTTACGACCTTCCCGTTTACTTTCACTTTTCCTTCTAAAATGAGTTCCTCTGCTTTTCTTCTTGATGCAATACCTGCATGTGCAATCACCTTTTGCAATCGTTCCATATTGTTTTCACCTCTTGTAACATCTTACTTGTTTAGTGTTAATTGTACAAGTGTTCCACCTATTAGTTTTACAAATTTACAGCGGCTCTACACCCCAAAAAACAACGATAATAAAAACCTGCACTCAACCGATGATTCTTTAGCTGAGAAATGAAATGAGGGCGGCCTTCAGGCACAAAAAAATTGTGCTTGAAGATCTCGCCCTCACTCAAACAATCTGAACATTTTTTATCCAAATACAAGTGTCACTATGATAATAGAAGCCACAAACCCCACTAAATCCGCCAATAATCCGACTTTTAACGCGTCACCCATTTTCTTGATGCCAACCGCTCCAAAATAAACGGTCAGCACGTAGAAAGTCGTATCGGTACTTCCTTGCATCGTAGAAGCAAGCCTTCCAATAAATGAATCCGGTCCATACGTTGCGATGAGATCTGTCGTCAGGCCCAGCGCCGCCGTACCGGAAATGGGCCTGATAAGGGCAAGAGGAGCAATTTCCGGGGGGACTCCAATCGCTTGCAAAAAGGGACGTATAAAAGAAATGAAGTATTCCATCGCCCCTGAAGCCCGGAAAACAGAGATAGCGACTAACATCCCCACTAAATAAGGAATGAGAGAAAACGCGATTTGAATTCCTTCTTTTCCCCCTTCCACAAACGCTTCATATGTGGGAACCTTTTTAAAAGTTGCGTACAGTAAAATACCGCCAATAATTAGAGGAATCAACAAAAGAGAAACTTGATTAATGATAGCCATCAGCGTCTTCCCCCTTTCCCTGCCCTTCTATAATAGAAGTATCGATCGAGTAAAATGGCTCCAAGTGTCGAGCAGATGGTCGCGATAAGCGTCGTTCCAATGATTTCAGCCGGATTGGAAGATTCGTATGTAATCCTGATAGCGATGATCGTTGTTGGAATAAGGGTGAGACTGGAAGTGTTGATGGCGAGGAAGGTGATCATGGAACGACTGGCTTCGTCTTTATCTCCGTTAAGCTTTTTTAACTGTTCCATCGCTTTAAGTCCCAAGGGAGTAGCTGCATTTCCTAACCCAAACATATTGGCCATCATATTGGATAAGATGTACCCCATCGCAGGGTGGTCTTTGGGGATATCCGGAAACAGTCTTGTTACAACCGGACGGAATAACCAGGCAAGCTTATCTAACAATCCTGCCTGCTGAGCAACATTCATCATCCCTAACCAAAATACCAGCACACTAATCAAGCCGATACTGAGTGTCACAGCTTCAGAAGCCCCTTGAAAAACCGCTTTGTTTACTTCTTCAATACGTCCGTTAATGATGGCAAACCCAATGCCTATAATGGTTAATAATACCCAAATTATATTAACCATCAGATCGCACCCCTAAAATAAACAAGAATAAGTTTTTGATCCTTTCAAAGAAAGACACGTCTTCTTCTATATCCAATCCTTTCTTGTAATAAAGGGGTAAACGACCAATCCCCTCATCGTTTTGATAAATATCCAGACGGCCTACGATATCAGGGATGTTTCGCTCATCTTCCCATAATTTTTTGTTTGGTTTAATCAATGTGGCCTCTAATTTTACAGAATCCTTTTCATCATCTGTAAGCGGATAAATAAAATCGCGCTTCACGTATACTTTTTTCTTATAATATGAATCATCGATGTCGCTGACTTTTCCTTTCTTTACCACTTTCGTCAGCTTAAACTTGTCAAATCCCGTTTCATACATGGAAATATGATCTTGCCAATCATCGGGATCATTGAGCGTGACCGCAATTAAATCCATTCCATCTTTTGAAGCGGTAGTGACGAGCGTCCTTTTCGCTCTCTTTGTATAACCGGTTTTCCCCCCCGTGCAATATGGATATAAACTTGTCAGCAATTTATTTTTATTTTTCCACACACGGTCCCACTTTTCCTCAGGGTGGGGAGCACGATAAATTTTAGTACCGGATATTTCTTGGAACGTTTTATTTGCGGTCGCATATTTCATTAAAATAGCCATATCATAGGCTGTTGAATAATGATTTTCATGGTCATCCAGTCCATGGGGATTGGCAAACCCGGTATCCTTCATTCCAATCTCTGCAGCTTTTTGATTCATAAGGTAGACGAAACCATCCAGGCTTCCGCCCACATACTCTGCAATCGCGACAGCCGCATCATTACCCGAGCGAAGCATTAATCCATAGACAAGGTCCTTGAGCTTAATTTTTTCATTTGGTACAAGATAAAGGGAAGATCCTTCTGTGCCGACAGCCCGATTGCTCACCGTTACGGTATCTTCCATCTTGCCTGATTCAATTGCTAGAATTGCTGTCATGATTTTAGTAATACTCGCAATCCGAAGCCGTTTATGCGCCTCTTTTTCGTACAATACTCGCCCCGTGTGCTGCTCTATTAAAATGGCACTTTGTGCACTAACACTTTGTGCAAATACGGCTGGAACGAAGAGCTGAAAGCTAATGAAAACGGCCATCAAAAACAAGCCAGTCTTTTTTAACACTTTTTTGTTAATTCGTTTCATTCATATCATCCCGTCCCTTTGCTTGTTTGTACAAGTGTATGCTTGTCTTGAACGGTTATGAATGAAATCTCTCCATTTGAAAGAAAACCATTTGTTCATCAAGCATATGGCCAATCTAAAGATTCAATACTCCAAATTTACCTTTCTTAAATTTACAATTTTTTCTTCCAAAAGAAAAGAGGATGTTCTAAAAGTCTAAATATCAAACTTTCCAAACATCCCTTTCCATTTTTTTCTTCACTTACAGTTATTCGATATGTTAATAAGGCCGCCACTTTAATTTTTTTGCTTCATTGAATCTCTGTGAAACTGCAGGCCAATATACAATATTCCACCAATTGTCTACATATTGCCCGCGGTCATTTTTATACTGCAGATAATAAGCATGTTCCCATACATCCAGTACAAGAAGCGGAATCGTGTCCCATTGGGTCATTAATTGATGACGTTCCGATTGTAAGATCTCAAGCCTTCGGGACCGGGGAGACCATACTAATAAGGTCCAGCCGACACCTTCTACTTTTTTAGCAGCCTCTGAGAAATGTTTCTTGAACTGTTCATACGTTCCAAAATCTTGCTGGATTTGTTGAAGTAATGCCCCCGTCGGTTTCCCACCTCCCCTCGGATTCATAATTTCCCAAAAAATCGAGTGAAGGTAGTGCCCTGAACCATGGAAAGCGGCTTCCCGCTCCCAGTGCTTAATCAACTCATACTGATTCGCTTCCCTCGCTTCTTTCATCATTTGTTCCGCTTTATTTAAACCATCTACATAACTTTGATGATGCTTTGTATGATGCAGCCTCATAATTTCTTTATTAATGTAAGGTTCTAAAGCGTCGTATGCATATGGCAAAGGTGGCAGCCGATGTTTTCCGATAGGCACACTGTCGCGCTCTCGATTTTCTTCTTGAGCACACATTTGAATACGTTCTGTTACCTCTTTTAAAATCTCGTTCGTTTGCATGAGGCAGTCTTCATTTAAGACATCCATCTCTAATTGCTTCTTAATGTCTTCCTTGATATTGTCTAGATCGACGAATAGGGAATTATCTTCTATCTGTTGGCGCTCTAGCAGCCACTCTTTTATTTCCTCCAGCCATTTTTCGATATCATACAAATATTGCCTTACTTGTTCCGGCATGCTCATCATAAAGCCCCCTTTTGTTCATCGTTAGTATCGTATTCACTCAAACAGATAACGTGACAAAAGCGGAAAACTGCCCACATCTACACCGCTTTGATTATAAAAGAGCACGGCTAAAGAAAAAAAGCAGGGTTTCCCCTGCCTCTTTACTGTGACTGCTTCATTTTGGTTACATAATCCGTTTCATAGAATTGCAGCTCTTCTCTCATTAACTGGAAATCACTTTCAAGCGAAGATATAAGCCGTTTGACGGACTCTGGCGCCGCCTTGCGATACTTAATGGAATTTCGTCCCGTATAAGCTGAACGGCTGTCTTCATACCATAAATCATGCTTTGGATTAAAAAACTCTTCAATGCATTGATGATAAACACGATAAAGTGTACGTTCAGCCGCAGCCTTTCTGAATGGTTCCGTACTTGAAATGACACGGCACGCATCAAAACCTTCTTCACAAAAAACCGCAAGTCTTCTTAAGTTAGACAGTAAAAGCCCATACTCACTTTCATCTGCTTCCATTTCTTCCTTTAAATTCGAAATGGTGACATGATTCAAATATTGATTTAGTCCCCCTACCGAAGATGCTAACTTTTGCTCCACAAGTTCGATTTGTGATTTTACAACCGTATTCGCCATAGCGCTCCGTCCCCCTGCCATCTTTTGCAATGAATAGAGATTTTTCACAAAATGATTGTTTTTTATAATATTACCACATATCCCACAAGGAATATATAATGAATCCACATAACTTTTTAACCTCTATCATCGGGTTTTCTTCTTTTCACGCCTTTTTGTTCTCTCATCTTAAATAAGCTTACAAAGGTTCTCGTATCAGGCTGTGCCAAGAGACCGCAAGGTAGACTGGCACAGCCTGATGCGTAAAGCATTTAGCACGGGGTTTTTGCCCATGCTAAATGCTTTATATGGATTTACATATTTACTCAAACGCCTCTTGGAATTTTTCAAAAAACAAATCGGCTTCTTGTTCTAAAGACTCCCGTTCTACTTGATTGGATAACGGCGGCAATTCGTCAATAGATTTCAAACCAAAATAAGACAAAAATTCTTTTGTCGTTCCATATAATATGGCTCTTCCCGCTCCTTCCGCTCTTCCTACTTCTTTGATTAAGGCCTTTGCCACCAGTGTTTGAAGCGGACGTTCCGTTTTTACGCCTCTGATCTCTTCAATTTCTACTCTTGTGATCGGTTGCCGATAAGCTACAATAGCTAACGTTTCGAGCGCAGCTTGTGAAAGGGACTGATTGGTCGGTACTTCGATAAGCCGTTTGACATACTCCACATTTTCAGTTTTGGTTGCCAACTGATATGTACCAGCTATTTCTATAATCTCAATTCCCCTCTTTGTCTCTTGATAATCTTTTTGCAGTTCCTGAACAGCCTGGACAGCCTCTTCATTCTTTATATTTAAGACCTCGGATATTTGGGCAAGTGCTAAACCTTCATCGCCTGCCACAAACAAAAGACTCTCAATGACAGACTTTTTCGTTGTCATGTTCATCCTTTTTCATTCCCTCCATAGTACGAAACATATAGCTCCTTAAAATTATCTTGCTGCTCTACAATGACTTGATTATGTTTCATGAGCTCCAACACAGCTAAAAAGGTAACGACAACATACTCCCGCTCCGGATTTGGAAATAAATCGTAAAAACGTTTTTTTCCTTCAAAGGTTTTCAACTCATACAAAATCTCTTCCATTCGCTGCTCAATCGGAATTTCTTGACGAGTGACCGTTGTCTTTAACGGTTTTTGCATCTGCTTTCGTTTCAACAGCTTTTGAAAAGCACTCAGCATATCGTACAGAGTGACGTCCAATTCATTATTTTCCAACTGCACTTCCGCTGCTAAATGATTAAGATTGCTCGGCGCCTTCGTATAATACTGCCCTCGTCCTTCCTCCATCCGTTTTAACTCTTGGGCAGCTTCTTTATATTTTCGATATTCAATCAATCTCTGCATTAACTCTTCACGTGGGTCTTCTTCTTCCAGTTCGGTCATATCATCCAACGTGTCATCTTCGTATTTTGGGAGCAGCATTTTACTTTTGATGGCTAACAGCGTTGCGGCCATCACTAAATACTCACTCGCTACATCAAGATGAAGTTCGTTCATGGCATGAACGTAACTCATATACTGCTCGGTAATTTTTGCTACCGGAATATCATAAATATCAATTTCGAATCTATTAATTAAGTGAAGCAAAAGGTCTAATGGACCTTCAAATGCATCTACTTTCACATTATATTCCACTATCATCCCACCAACATTTAACCATTCCAAATTCTATTGCATTTTTCTTCTTAAGTATAGTCCATTATATATATAAATCCAACTTAATAATTTAGCATCAGTTTTTGCCGTTTATGCTATTCACAGCCTTTCTGTTCTCTCATCTTGAATGAGCTTATAAAGGTAAATAATGGAGCATGGATCATGGTTTATCTACGCTCCACTATTTATGTGGATTCATATGGCTAACATAAAAAAGCGTTCAGCCTTTCTGCTGAACACTTTTCCTTATTTATGGTACACTCTTAGCATCAACGGAAAGGAGATTTCCCATGAATTATCCCATTGCTTATGTTGACTATCTTGTACATTTTCACGGTGACCGTGATTATTTTGAATGTCACGAATTGTTGGAAGAACACTGGAAATCTGAAGAGCTGGATACGCGCAAACACATATGGGTAGGTCTTATCCAAATAGCTGTCTCTTTATATCATCAGCGGCGCGAGAATTACAACGGAGCATATCGAATGATGAACAGCGCCATCCGCATTGTTAGCAACGAAAAAGCAGAAGTACAAAAACTTGGCTTAGATTACGATGCTTTACTTAAGCTTTTGCATAAACGTGCAGAAGAAATGAAACAACAGAAGAAATATGAAAGCCTCTATTTACCGATCAACGATCCATCTTTGACAACTGTATGTATAGAAAGAAGCAATGAAAAAGGAATCACCTGGTGGAGCGAGTCAGATTTGAATAATATCTCGCTTGTTCATCGTCATACACTTCGTGACCGGACCTCTGTAATCGCAGAACGCGAAAAAAATCTACGCTATAAGCAAAACAGCAGGCAATAATTGCTTCAATTTTGTCTGCTATTTTGTCATTGTTCATCTTCGAACGCATTACATTTTTCAAAAAACGGAGCTACATACGCATTTGGTTTTAAAGTCATGTTCGGATGAAGAGATTGAAGCGCCTTGATCATCTGCTTACCAATTCCTTGTTGTCTGTGTGAAGGATTAACACTAATATGCTGAACTTCCAGCTGTGTCTCACTTACAATTGCAATGCCGATAATCCCGATAATGTCATCTTCTTCTTTCCATAAAAAAAGCTTCCATTGATCATTTTGTTCGTATTCTTTCATCGTTTGCTGCAATGCTTTCAAGTCTTTTTCCGTTGGCATGAACGATAAAAGCCCCATTGCAATTTTTTCGTAATTTTTTTTATACCGAATAAGCATATATTTCTCCCTCATTATTGAAAACTGTCATTTACTTTCTATTCATGAACCAATACCCGTTACAACCTGCTTTTCCCTTCATGCGTTATGCATATTTAAACAAAAGGTAATTTTTTTAACAAAAAAGTCATATTTGTGTTTTATGATACCTAATTTACAAGGTGTAATCAACATACACCAAATGGAACCATCCATTAGACAACATATAACCAATAAATGAATCCCCATACAATACCTATTCCGCTCAATATAAACAGTAAAACCCAATTCCTTTTATTCACCAAACGACACCCCTGTTTCTTCAATTGCCCCTAATGAAAATTTTATACCGAAAATGACACAATGACAACCCAATCGTGAAAGCGTTTCATAAAGAAAACCAGCCGATTGGCGGGCCTGTAAAGACGGTGGCTGAGGCGCAGTTGTCCGTATACTTCAAACTTAAAATAGGCCGCTTCGTCGAACCTGCCGCTGCATTGCCCATTTATACTTTCTTAACGTATAAAAAAGAGGATGATTCAAAAGGTATAAAAAGCCATACCTTTTGAGTCATCCTCCTGAAAGGACCCGTCATGAAAATCCGGCAAAATCAGAGGATTCCGTGACGGGTCCTTTCAGTAAAGATCAACTTTTATCATTAATTCGAGACTTATGGGACGGCCTCTTTTCTTTTATTCTTCCCAAACTTTAACTTCTTTCATTACATCGCCGTTTTTCATGTTTAACACAGTGTCCATACCTTCTGTTACTTGACCGAATACAGTATGTACACCATTTAAATGTGGCTGTGACTCATGCACGATAAAGAATTGGCTTCCCCCTGTATTTTTTCCAGCGTGTGCCATGGACAAAGCACCTGGTACGTGCTTATGCGGGTTTCCTTCTGTTTCACAATTGATTGTGTAGCCAGGACCGCCTGTTCCAGTTCCGTGAGGGCAGCCTCCTTGGGATACGAAACCAGGAATCACACGATGGAATGTTAATCCATTGTAGAACCCTTCATTTGCCAACTTTTCAAAGTTCGCTACTGTGCCAGGAGCCTCATTCGGAAATAAATCAATCATGATTTTTTCCCCATTTTGCATTTCAATGCTTGCTTTTTTCATTATGTAACCTCCATTACAAAATTCTTCATTCATTCTACTACAATTTAAGAGACAAATCCAATCTCTTCATCTTCCGATTTTTTGGCATCATCATTTTTTGAAACCTATTTCGCCTTCTATTCGTCTAATAGAATGAACTAATCCGGCACATAGAGACCGTTTCACTCATCCGTGAAGCAACGGAGATTCTAACGCCCGTGAGAGCCGGATCTAGTGTCAAATAGAGAAACCCTATCATATTTGGCGAAATCATACTATAATATGAATGGTTGCATGTATAAAAGGAGGTCTTTTTTTGAAACGAAAATTACAAGCAATGTTTCTGGCTATAACCATGCTTTTCTCTGTTCCTTCCATCAGCTTTGCAGATGCAGCAGAAGGAGATGTCATTGTTACATTGGGAGAAAACTTAACCGGGCAGCAAAAAAATGAAATATTAGCAGAATTAAATGTACCTGAAAACGCACAAACCATCACCGTATCCAATCAAGAAGAACATGAATATTTGGGAGACTTCATTCCAAAATCACAAATCGGTTCTCGCGCTATTTCGTCAGCAAGCATTACAATCGGAGCCAAAGATTCCGGGTTAGATGTTGAAACGAATAACATTACATGGGTTACAGATGAAATGTATACAAATGCCCTGATTACAGCAGGCGTAAAAGATGCAACAATTCGCATTACGGCACCCTTCGCTGTATCCGGCACAGCTGCTTTAACCGGTATTATGAAGGCCTATGAAACGACTACAAATAAAGAAATTCCTGAAGATATCAAAAAAGTGGCGAATGAAGAAATGGTAAAAACAGCGGAGCTGGGTGACTCCATTGGAGCTGAAAATGCTGCGGCACTTATGGCCAAAGTAAAAGACGAGATTGCTAAAAACGAGCCGAAAACAGAGGCAGATTTACGTGCATTAATTGAACAAGTCGCCAAAGAAATGGGGATTACTTTAACAGATGCAGAATTAGATACATTAGTAGATTTCTTTAACAAGTTAAAATCAATGGATATTGATTGGAATCAGGTAAAAGAACAATTAAGTGTAACGAAAGAGAAAATTTCCACTTTCTTACAATCTGAAGAAGGCCAATCATTCTTGCAAAAGCTTCAAGAGTTTTTAAACAGTTTAATAAATGCCATCCGCGCGCTCTTTGCCTAATAAACAAAGAGTTTTCTAATCTATCTTAAAAATAGAGGTTTTATATGGAATGGGCCGTCACTAAAAACCTGAATGTTATTCCGGTTCACGTGACGGCCCATTTCATGAAGATGACTAAAAGGGGCAAAGCGCCCCTTTTTAGTCATCTTCTTCGTTAGTTTTTTACTTTTGCTTTAAAGGGTAAGTCATTCTTGATAAGGTCTTCATATGTTTCACGTTTGACCACTAATTGGGCTTCCCCGTCTTCGACAAATACAACAGCCGGTTTTGGAATTCGATTGTAATGACTAGCCATCGAATAACCGTAAGCTCCTGTACAAAATACCGCTAGTATATCTTTCGGCTGTGGGTTCGGCAAAGGTAAATCCCAAATCAACATGTCACCGGACTCACAGCATTTCCCTGCTATTGAAACCTCCTCATCCACTTCATCGTTCATACGATTGGCAAGTGCAGCTTCATATTTTGCTTGATACAGGGCCGGACGAATGTTATCGTTCATGCCGCCATCTACGGATACGTATTCGCGAATATTTGGTACATTTTTTCTTGAACCGATTGAATATAGAGTAGTGCCGGCATCGCCAACAAGAGAACGGCCCGGCTCAATCCAAATTTCCGGAATGCCTATATTCATCGCTTCTGTTTGTTTTTTCACTTCTTCAATAATGACATTCACGTACTGACTTACAGGAATAGGGTCATCTTCGTTCGTGTATCGTATTCCAAATCCCCCGCCCAGGTTCAACACTTTCGGGAAAAAGTTCATTTTTTCTTTCCACTCTTTTAACTTTTCGAAAATCTTCTGCGTTGCCATAATAAAGCCTGCTGTCTCAAAAATTTGAGAACCGATATGACAGTGAACACCCAGTAAGTCAAACTGCGGCATGTTAAATGTTTGGCGAACCGCTTGCTCCGCTTGCCCGTTTTGCAAATCGAACCCAAATTTGGAATCTTCCTGCCCTGTTAAAATATAATCGTGCGTATGTGCTTCAATGCCCGGTGTAATACGAAGCAAAACCGGTATCTTTTTCTGATACACATCGCCTAGCTCTTTTAGCAATTCAATCTCATAAAAATTATCAACGACAATGCATCCTATCCCTTCACGGATGGCCATTTCTAATTCAGCTTTGCTTTTATTATTACCGTGAAAGTGAATTTTTTCTCTCGGAAAACCGGCAGCTAACGCTGTATACAATTCTCCTCCGGACACAACATCCAATGAAAGGCCTTCTTCCTGCACAAGCTGAACCATGGCCATCGTTGAAAAAGCTTTACTCGCATAAGCGACTTGTGCTTTCACTCCGTGCTGCTTAAAAGTATCTTTAAATTGACGGGCGCGTTCACGAATTAACGCCACATCATAAACATAAAGAGGAGTCCCAAATTCCTTTGCCAATTTAACGGTGTCCACTCCTCCGATTTCTAAATGTCCTTGTCCATCTATTTTGCTAGTTCCATGCAAAAACACCATTACACTTACCTCATTCCCATTTGATTTATACTACTCTAACAGGTGCGTTTATCCTCATCTCTTTCAATGAAGATAGTTAGATTGCCCCAGCTGATTATCAACGATCGGGAGACCCAATATTAAAGCCGCGGCGTCCTATCAAAATGCCTTTACTGATACAACCTTGCCCTTTAAAGTTTTTCGCTCGCATGCTCTTTACGTCAAAGACCATATTGATAGTTACTTGAACTTTATGACCATGTAGACAAAGAGACAGCTAACAAGCTCTTGAGCTGATAACTGCCTCGTAAATTTACTAATTTACTTAATTAAAACAACCTTATCATATCTATCAAGGTGACGCAACCACATCCTGACAAGTTCCGTTTTTTTCGCATACATATGTGTATAAAGTGAAACTTTATACGCATAAAAGCATGGGAAAGCCGAAAACTTCCCGATGCTTTTTACGTAGGTTGTTTCGCCTTATTTTGTGGATGAATGACACTTGGCCTGACGTTGTCCCCCGGTTTAGAAGTTCGAACAATAATCCCTTTGAAAGCAATCGGATTAAACGGGATGAACGGCCATAAATATGGAGTGTTCAATGAACGGGTGCTTACTAGAAACAGAATGTATAAAGTTACGCCGATTACAAAGCCAGGAGTATGAAAAGCTGCAACAGCGGCCAGCAGTAAAAGACGAATCATTTTATTCGCTACACTGAGCTCATAGCTCGGGGTAGCGAAATTACCAATAGCAGCAACTGCGACGTATAAAATGACTTCTGGTACGAACAGTCCCACATCGATAGCAATTTGCCCGATTAATGCGGCTGCAATTAAACCCATTGCTGTTGATAAAGGGGTCGGGGTATGGATAGCCGCGAGTCTTAAAAACTCAATCCCGATATCTGCCATAAAGATTTGAACCACCATTGGAATGTTTGTCTTCTCATTTGGTCCGATAAACTGTAAGTTGGGTGGCAACAACGAAGGTTCTACCACAAATAAAAACCATAATGGCAATAAAAAAACTGAAGCCAAAATTCCGATATATCTCACCCAACGAATAAAGGTACCAACAGCAGGTGTTTGTCTAAACTCTTCAGCATGCTGGAGATGATGAAATAAAGTTGTCGGGGTGATAATGACACTTGGGGATGTGTCGGTGATAATAATAACATGCCCTTCCAATATATGCTCAGCTGCCACATCCGGCCGTTCTGTATAGCGTACGAGCGGAAATGGGTTATATCCTTGCTTAACCAGAAATTCTTCAACTGTTTTATCTGCCATTGTAAGACCATCTGTTTTAATTGCTTGAATTTCTTTTTTTACCACTTCAACCAATCCGGGATCTGCTACATCCTTTATATAACCAATGGCAATATCTGTTTTGGAGCGCTCTCCTACTTTCATGATTTCAAAACGAAGACGTCCGTCCCGAATCCTTCTTCTTGTTAATGCTGTATTAATAATGATATTCTCTGTATAGCCGTCTCTTGATCCCCGGACGACCTTTTCTGTATCCGGCTCTTGCGGTTGACGCCCCGGATAAGTCCGTACATCCACTTCATATCCGGTTTCTTCTCCATCGATCAAAACGACGATGAGCCCCGATAAAATGGTAGTGAGTGCGTCTTCCAAATATTGAATTGGCTTTACTTGCTGATGGATAAGGCGATTTTCTATAATTTGTTTCGCTTTGGACTTTTGTGTTTCATGATCATTCACTTCTACAAGCTGGTCCGCAATTTGAATGATGTAGTTGCTTTCACAAAGTCCTGTGACATAGTACAAATGTACTTCGTGATCTAAAATGAGCAGCTTGCGTACACCGAAGTCAAAGCTTGTATTCATGCTCCCGTTTTCTTCGAACCACTTGTCGTTCTCATGGACATTCGTGTAAATGGGTGTCTTTTGCTTTGCTTGATCCGCCATCATATCCACTCCTTTCCAAAATAACTTCCACAGCCTTCATAGTGACAGGAGAACCATATTTGATATGGTCTTTTCTCGCCATTTTTCCGATATCTCCAATTCCCACAATAATCGGTACTTCCAGGCTGTCGAGACAGTATACGGTATCGCCATTTATTCTTCCTATCTCGAACTCCTGAATACCGCTTTTGTCCACTCCATATTCTGTCAATTCTCCGTAACGATCAATGCTCACGTCTACCCTTGTCCATTCATTTTGATGTGTTTTGGACGCGACGGCTATCACTCCTAAAACATCGATCTGCTCATGATTCACAACATATTTTAATGCCTGTTCCCCTGCTCCTTCTCCTAAAAAACCGCTGTCATCAAACATGACAAATACCGGGTCATAGGGGGTTTGTAAAATGAGATTGACTATTTCCGGACCTGATAACGTGGTCGGGTTTCCGTGCGAACGGGAAATGCACCGTCCCCCGTATTGGTTGGCTACATATTCAATAGTTTTCCGGGCATACTCATCGCCATCTGTAATGACAATAACCCTTCTTTTTTCCATTTAGATCTTTATCCTTTCGGTTTAAAGATAACAGCGATAATAAAGGCGAATAAAATAGCTGACGAAATTCCTGCAGATGTAAGCTCGAAAATCCCCATCGCAATCCCAATAAATCCATGTTCATCTGCTTGTTCCATTGCACCGTGCAGCAAGGAGTGCCCGAAGCTTGTAATGGGGACCGTCGCGCCTGCTCCGGCAAACTCGATTAGTTTATCGTAAAGCCCAAACCCGTCCAACACCGCTCCTGCAACAACAAATAAACTTGTTACATGCGCCGGAGTTAATTTGGCTGCGTCTAACAGCAGTTGACCTGCTACACAAATTGCTCCCCCTACTAAAAAAGCATATAAATACTCCATTTAATTCCCCTCCTCCAGCGCCTCAATAACAACGCCATGAGCGATTGCCGGAATCGATTCTTTCTGTTGAATCATGGTTGGGCTTAATAGTGCCCCTGTTGCTACTACAAATACTCTTTTTAGCTTTCCTTGTATTAATTCATTTAATATATGGCCATATGTAACAACTGCCGAACAGCCGCAACCGCTTCCTCCCGCAAACACCTCTTGATCAGGGCGATAAATCATCAAGCCGCAATCATTATGAACCTCTGATAAATCATAGCCCTCTTCTTGAAGCAGCTTTTTCAAGATGGGACTCCCTACCCCTGATAAATCCCCCGTTACAATGAGGTCATAATCAGAAGGAGATCGATTCATATCAAGTAAATGCTGTTGAATCGTATCAGCCGCAGCAGGAGCCATCGCTGATCCCATATCGAACGGATCTTTTATTCCATAATCTGTTACTTTACCAATCGTAGCCGCTGTAATCTTCACAGGTCCCTTTTCCTGTGATACTACCGCCGCGCCTGCTCCTGTCACAGTGAAAGTAGCTGTATGGGGCTTTTGTCCTCCATACTCTGTTGGATAACGGAACTGCCTTTCCGCTGTTGCATGATGACTGCTTGTTGCAGCCAGTACTTTCCGGGCAAATCCTCCGTCTACCAGAGCGGCACCCAATGCGAGTGTTTCCATTGAAGTGGAACATGCGCCAAACATGCATAAAAATGGGATTTGATGCTCTCTGGCCACATAGTTAGCCGTTACATTTTGATTAAGCAAGTCCCCCGCCAAGAAAAAATCGATATCAGAATAGGATAAATTAACTTTCTGCAAGCAAGTATCGACGGCCTGTTTCATTAACAGTCGTTCCGCTAGCTCCCAATTATCTTCGCCGCAATGCAAATCCTCATGCGTCACATCAAACGTTTCTCTTAAGGGACCTAAAGCCTCTTTTGGACCTACAGCTGTTCCTGTAGCGTTAATGTAAAGGTTATTTTCAAATATCCACGTCTGCTTCCCTACAAGGCGCATCTTCTTCCCTCCGGCTAAAAGAATGTTTTGAATGCATAACGCAACATTCCTATAACATAAGCAGCGACTACTCCAAATGTAATAACGCTTCCCGCCAGCTTAAACATGTTCGTCGCCACTCCAAGAACAAACCCTTCGCTTTTATGCTCCAAAGCTGCACTCGTCATTGAGTTAGCAAAGCCAGTCACAGGAATTGCCGAACCCGCACCCGCAAACTGTCCTATTTTGTCATAAATCCCCAAACCAGTCAGGATAGCCGATATTAAAACAAGAGTTGCAACAGTTGGATTTCCTACGTTTTCTTTTGAATAATCAAAATAACGTAAGTAAAAGTTTTCGATGATCTGTCCAAATGTGCAAATCAGTCCCCCAACAATAAAGGCTTTTAAACAATTGGTAAAATAAGGAGGTTTTGGTTGATATGCTTTAATATTCTCCTTGTAATTGTCTTTCAATTTTTGCTGATTACTCATTCATACTGCCTCCTCTTTCTTCCCTCTCCAACAAGTGCCAAGGCCTCTCCCTTCTTAGGGGAAAGAATCACTCGTTAGAGCCCTATTGGTCCACGAAATAAATCCAATGGAACAAGGAACCGAATACTTTTCCTAAGACAATTGCCATCAGCAAAATGATCATTCTTTCAGCAATTCCTATTCTCTTTGCTAAAATCGGTAGCACATTTAACACTTCGGTTAAAGCCGCTGCGAGCATACCGATAAAGATACCGCTTGTAAATCCAACAATGACAGCCGCAAAAGAAGGAAGATATAATACATTTCCATGCAGGCTTAGCCATCCTCCGCATACCGCTCCACTAATGACGCCCCATTCATAGCCTTGAATATATTTCACCGTCTTCGTTAACTGCATGAGCCTCGGAATAATTCCCAACACAGTCAAAAAGGCTACAAATCCTGCCCCTACTGACAGTCCTCCTGCAAACCCAATCAGGATGGTAAATAATACATTAGCGCTCATCAATGTTTTTCATACTCTCTTTGTTTTCATGCATGATGACATATTGGTCTAAATCTTGTTGGTAGTTAAACATCTCTACTTCCAGGGGACTGGGCTCTTCATTGATGCGTTTACGAAAAAGATGGTTGAAAAATAAAACCATGCCTAATCCTAATCCAAAAGAATAGGGAATTTGCAGCAATAACGGCTTTTCGTCCCTTATTCCTGTCAGCATGTAAAATAAGTTTTGATGCACCTGCCTCATACTTACGTCTTCATGGAAATTCATAATGGCTAGAGCCGCACCGATAAAGAGCAAAAACCATACAACAGCAAAGAAGAGCAATGAATAACGTTTCTTTTTAAACACGACTTCTATAATGGTTTGAGCTGGACCCACATTTTGAATATCCAACTTTGGGTATTGTCTGCTTATATGAGCAATAACCCTCATCACATCAATTACGATTATATTTCGGTCACTCATGGTCACTTGATGAATGGCCAAATCTTCAAGCTGGGCTTTCACATCATCTTGTGCAATGATCATGGCAATTTGTCCAATTTTTACCGTCTCACTCGGGTTGACCTGCACACGATGACGCATCCGTAGATACACTGTTTTTTCCATTCCTATCACACCTTGCAAATGGTTCTCCTCGTATGTGTAGTATGGTATTTCTTGAATTTTCTAATTCAAAAAAAAACCATCCATTAATTCCCACAAAAAAGGTGAAGCCGAAAACCTAATAGAGCGGTTTTTCGGCTTCACCCTTATGAAAATATATGAATCCATAGAATAACATAAAAAGGCCTATTGCACGGATAACTAAAAAAGAGGCTGTCCCATAAGTCTCTAATCAATGGCAAAAGTTGATCTTTACTGAAAGGCCCCGTCACGGAATCCTCTGATTTTGCTGGATTTTCATGACGGGTCCTTTCAGGAGGATGACTCAATAGGTATGTCTTTTTATACCTTTTGAGTCATCCTCTTTTAATTACCCTTCCATACGGTTTTTCATTTGCTGCAGAATTTTCTTTTCTAGTCGAGAAACTTGCACTTGTGAGATGCCTAGTCTAGAAGCGACTTCTGATTGTGTTTGATCTTTGTAATAACGCAAATAAACAATGAGTTTCTCTCGATCATCTAGTTCCTGAATTGCTTCCCTTAAAGCGATTTTATCAAACCACTTTCCTTCATTATGGTCTGCGATCTGATCCAATAATGTGATCGGGTCCCCATCATTTTCATAAACGGTTTCGTGAATAGAAGTAGGGGCACGATTGGCCTCTTGGGCTAACACTACATCTTCAGGGGTGATATCCAAATACTCTGCCACTTCTAAAACAGTCGGCACCCGGTCTAACGTTTTAGAGAGTTCATCTTTCGCTTTGCGGATTTTGTTGCTCAATTCCTTTAAAGAGCGACTGACTTTTACCGTTCCGTCGTCTCGAATAAAACGCTGAATCTCGCCGATGATCATGGGAACAGCGTACGTAGAAAACTTTACGTCATAAGATAAATCAAATTTGTCCACAGATTTTAAAAGACCGATACATCCAATCTGAAACAGATCATCCGGCTCATATCCTCTGTTCAAAAACCGCTGTACGACCGACCATACTAAACGCATATTTTTTTGCGCAATGAGATCCCGGGATTCTTGATCTCCCTGTTGACTTTTCTTGATTAATTCTTTTACTTCACAATCGGACAAATAACCTTGGCTCTGTTCACTTTTGACCTCCACATCCATAGGCAAATCTCCTTAATTGCATAAAGCTTTACTTTTTGTTAAGTGCTTTTTTAAATAAAGCGTGGTTCCTTTTGATACAGAAGATTGAATCGAAATTTCATCCATAAAATTTTCCATGATCGTAAATCCCATACCGGAGCGCTCCAACTCCGGCTTTGTCGTATACAGAGGCTGTCTCGCTTCCTCGATGTTATCGATACCGATTCCCTCATCTTTCACCACAATTTCCACAGTACTCTCATCACTTAAATAAACGGAAATATAAACCATTCCACCTGGATTATTATCATAGCCATGAATGATGGCATTCGTTACGGCTTCAGATACAACGGTTTTAATTTCCGTTACCTCATCCATCGTCGGGTTTAATTGTGTAATGAATGCTGCGACTGTGACACGAGCAAACGATTCATTCTCACTCAACGCAGAAAATTGAAGGTGCATTTCGTTCTTCATTACGCCACCCCCAGTGTTTCCAAAGCGTTTTGTTCCGTTTGTTCTAAGCGGATAATTTTAAACAACCCTGACATTTCAAACAGTCTCTGTACAGAAGGCGAAATGGAGCATACCACCATTTCTCCACCGCTGTTTTTGATTTGTTTATATCGGCCCAAAATCACACCAAGGCCTGAACTATCCATAAAGCTTAAGTCTTGAAGGTTTAACACAATGTGATTGATACGTCCATTCTCAAGAATGTCAGTAATCTTTGTTCTCAATTCATCCGCTGTATGATGGTCCAGCTCACCGCTTAAGCGTACAAGCAATACTCGTTGCTTCACTTCCAGATTTATGGAAAGACTCACGGTTCTACCCCCCTTGAAAGTTTATAGTGAGTCTTTCGCTAATTTCTCATCGGAATCCTTCCCCCTGACAAAAGTAGTTATTTTTCGTCAACATTAGTTACGATGTTTGAGTGAAGCGAGAAAATGTTCGTTTAAACAAATCCCACCAGGAAGCTTCTTGTACACTTTCTCCGGCTACAAGCGGGGATTTACTTAGCACTTTTCCATCCTTTTTAATGGTTAACATCCCTACTTCATCACCTTTTTGAACAGGCGCCTCTAATGGTTGTTTAAGTGTGATATCTTTTTTGATATCTTTTGTCGACGTTCCTTTTTTCGTTAAAAGGGAGACCGGTTCAGATGTCACAACCTTGACATCCTTTTTATTTCCTTTATTGACTTTAAGAGTGGCGATTTTCGTATCTTTTTTATAAAGGGGGGTCGTTTGATATTGACTGAATGCATAGTCGAGCATTTTCGTCACCTGAACGTTCCGATCTTTCGGTGTGTCTGCTCCAAACACTACAGCTATGACCCTCATATTTCCTTTTTTAGCCGTTGCTGTGAGACAATATTTCGCTTCGTTCGTAAAGCCGGTTTTTACCCCATCCACACCCGGATAAAATTTTACTAAGCGATTTGTATTGACAAGCCAGAATTTTTTTTCTGTATTTTGGCGCAAATAGTCTTCGTACTTCCCTGTATAGTTGGTGATCTTATCATATTTCATCAATTCTTTTGCCATCATGGCCATATCATGGGCCGTGCTGTAATGATCTTTAACAGGCAATCCGGTCGGGTTTTTAAATTGAGTATCCTTCAACCCCAACTCTTTTACCTTTTTATTCATCATTTCCACAAACTCTTCTTCGGAACCTGCCAGATGCTCGGCCATCGCTACGGATGCATCGTTCCCCGATCCAATGGCAATTCCTTTTAGCATTTCATCCACGGTCATTTCTTCGCCGGGCTCCAAGAAAATTTGCGATCCGCCCATCGAAGCAGCATATTCGCTTGTACGAACTTTTTCATTTAATTTGATTTTTCCTTCGTCAAGCGCTTCCATAATTAAGATCATTGTCATAATTTTGGTCATACTTGCCGGCGGCAGCTTTTGATCGCTGTTTTTTTCATATAACACAGCTCCAGTATCGCGCTCGATCAAAATGGCTGATTTGGCCCGATCCGCTAATTCTGCTGATGATTTTTCGTTTGCGAAAGCTGCAGTTGTATGAAATGAAAAAAGAACTGTCAACACCAATGAGAATGAAAAAAATCGCTTCATCTCCATAACCCTCCATTCTTTATACAACCTATTTTTACCAAATAATCCTTTTTTATACTGGTGGGTTAAAAAAGAAAGGACCCGTCATGAAAATCCAGCAAAATCAGAGAATTCCGCAACGGGTCAAATCAACTTTTTTCATTGATTAGAGACTTATAGGACAGCCCCTCTCATCTTGATTAAACTAAAAAGAGTTCTCACATAAAAATGGGGCATGGATGTTCTTTATCCATGCCCCATTTTTTATGTAGACTCGTATTATCGGGAAATTTTATCGTAAACAAGTGGTGGTGCATCGACCTTCTCTTTGGAGATTTTGACACTTTCATAAATCTTCGCTTTTACTTCTTCCGTGTTTTCTTGATTACTGTAAATCGTGACAAGCGGTTCACCTTTTTTCACTTGATCACCAATCTTTTTCTTCAGTACCAGCCCTACAGCCAAATCAATTTCAGACTCTTTTGTCGCACGTCCTGCCCCGAGCAGCATAGCGGCCGTTCCAATGGAATCCGCTACAATCTCGGCCACATATCCATCTTCTTTTGCTTCTAAATCTACGACATATTTGGCTTGAGGCAATTTAGAAGGATCGTCCACGACAGAACCATCTCCACCCTGTGCGCTTAAAAAAACTTTCAGTTTTTCAAGCGCCTTTCCGTTTTGAATTACTTCTTCCAACATATGACGTGCTTCTTCCAAGCTGCTGGCTTTTTGCGCTAAATATACCATATGACTGCCAAGCACTAAGCAAAGCTCTTCTAAATCCTTTGGCCCATTTCCCTTAAGGGTATCAATTGCTTCCTTGACCTCTAAAGCATTCCCGATCGCATAGCCAAGCGGCTGGCTCATATCTGAAATAACCGCCATTGTTTTACGGCCGACATTATTGCCAATGCTCACCATCGCTTGCGCCAGTTCCTTTGCGTCATCTAAATCTTTCATGAATGCTCCTGCACCTGTTTTAACATCCAATACAATCGCATCAGCACCCGCTGCAATTTTCTTACTCATGATTGAGCTTGCAATCAACGGGATGCTGTTAACAGTAGCCGTTACATCACGAAGGGCGTACAATTTTTTGTCTGCTGGTGTCAAGTTGCCCGTTTGTCCGATAACGGCTACTTTATTTTTATTGACCAAATCAATAAATTCCTGTTTATCAATTTCTACGTGGAATCCGGCAACAGATTCTAATTTATCAATGGTACCACCTGTATGACCTAATCCGCGTCCTGACATTTTTGCCACCGGAACATCGACTGCCGCTACTAGTGGTGCCAACACAAGGGTTGTTGTATCTCCAACCCCGCCTGTACTATGTTTATCTACTTTAATACCTTCAATGGCCGATAAATCAATTTGGTCCCCTGACTCTACCATGGCCATCGTCAAATCCGCTCGTTCCCTTTCCGTCATCCCTTGGAAAAAAACAGCCATCGCAAACGCACTCATTTGGTAATCTGGAATAGAACCGTCTGTAAACCCTTTAATAATAAATTGAATTTCTTCTGTTGTCAGCTCGCGTCCGTCCCGCTTTTTCTCGATCAGGTCAACCATTCTCATGTAAAACACCTTCTTCTTGTATTGTTTAGACGTATTAATGCTTATCTTTCATCTTCAACTTATTAAAGCAGCAAATCATTTTCAACTAATGACTGTTAAGCAAGATCTTTTACAATTTCCTTTACAAGTCCCAAAAACTGCTGCTTCACTTTTTCTGTTGTTTCAATGACCTCTTCATGGTTTAACGGCTGATCCAGGATTCCCGCTGCCATATTGGAGATACATGAAATACCGAGTACTTTTAATCCTGAATGACGCGCCACAATCACTTCCGGTACCGTTGACATTCCAACCGCGTCTCCCCCTAAAACTCTTAACATACGAACTTCTGCAGGTGTTTCATAGGTTGGCCCTGTATTGCCAACGTATACACCTTCTTGCACTTGAATAGTAAGTTTTGCAGCAGCATTTTTCGCTAGTTGGCGCAGCTCTTTGCAATAGGCTTCAGACATATCAGGGAATCGTACACCTAATGAAGAATCGTTTGGCCCAATTAACGGATTATCGCCCATATTGTTGATATGGTCAGAGATAATCATAAGATCGCCCGGATTGAAAGATTCATTTACTCCCCCAGCTGCATTTGTCACGATTAATGTCTCTACTCCGATTTCCTTCATGACACGAACAGGAAAGGTTACCTTATCCAGACTGTATCCTTCATAGTAATGAAAGCGGCCTTGCATGGCTACAACGGTCACTCCGTGAATGGTTCCAAGTACAAGCTGCCCCGCATGGCCCTCAACTGTTGAAACGGGAAACTCCGGGATTTCTTCATAAGGAATTTTAACCGCATCTTCAATTTCATCGGCTAGTACACCTAAACCCGATCCTAAAATCAGACCGACTTTCGGTTTCATAGAAAACTTTTCTTTAATATACTGTGCTGATTTCTCAATTAACTCACGCTTCATTTTTTTACTCTCTCCTTATGATGATAGGTCTGTCAAAAAGCTTCTTCCATGTTTAGGCATTGGAATGTTAAAGTTATCCGCTATAGTCGCCCCAATGTCTGCGAACGTGTCGCGTACAGGCATTTCCTTCCCTCCGTTCATACTTGGGCTGTATGCAAGCAACGGTACATATTCCCTTGTATGATCTGTCCCGTGATGAATAGGATCATTTCCATGGTCAGCTGTAATAATTAATAAATCGTCATCTTTTAGCTTCTCTAATACTTCTGTTAAACGGCTATCGAATTCTTCCAATGCTTCCCCATACCCTTTAGGATCGCGGCGATGGCCAAATAATGCGTCAAAATCTACAAGGTTGACAAAACTTAAGCCTGTGAAATCCATTTCCATTGTGTCGGCTAGTTTATCCATACCGTCCATATTGGATTTTGTGCGAAGCGATTTTGTGACGCCTTCCCCATCATAAATATCCGAAATTTTTCCGACCGCAATCACATCAAAGCCTTGGTCTTTCAGTTCATTCATAACTGTACGACCAAATGGTTTTAATGCATAGTCATGGCGGTTCGCTGTTCTTGTAAAATTACCCGGCTCTCCCACAAACGGGCGGGCAATGACACGGCCAACCATGTACTTCTCATCTAGTGTCAGCTCGCGGGCAATTTCACAAATTTTATAAAGTTCATCAATTGGAACAATTTCTTCATGGGCTGCAATTTGAAGTACGGAATCTGCTGATGTATAAACGATGAGCGCTCCTGTTTCCATATGTTCTTTCCCGAGCTCATCAAGGATTTCTGTCCCGGAAGCCGGTTTGTTCCCGATAATTTTTCGACCCGTTTTTTCTTCCAGCTCTTGAATCAATTCATCCGGGAAGCCATCAGGAAACACGCGGAAAGGCTGGTCAATACGCAGTCCCATGATTTCCCAATGTCCTGTCATTGTATCCTTTCCTGCTGATACCTCTTGCATTTTTGTATAATAAGCAAGGGGTGTATCCGCTTTTTCGATTCCTTTAATTTCACGAATGTTGCTTAGTCCCAATTTCGCCATGTTCGGCATGTTTAAGCCGCCCATATGTTCAGCAATGTGTCCTAACGTATCGGCACCTTTATCATTATACTTTTCAGCATCTGGCGCTTCTCCAATTCCTACAGAATCCATGACAATTAAAAACACACGTTTGTATGTATATGAACTCATCTTGTTCCCTCCATCATTTAATCTTACTTGTAACTTTCCCTTTTTATATGTATTTAACCAATGCCGCCATTACTTGGAAATTTTTCGAAAGCGGTTTCTTTCGATGTGCAAGGTGTACAAGCAAAGTATACGACATAACATTGCGTAATGATCCTTTGTTCTGCCTAGTTGGTCAGAAGTCTGACAACCTAAGTATAGAACTTTTTCAGTAGTTTGTCGAGGTGGCAAATGCCCCCTCGATAAACTAAAAAATATTTTAAAAAAAATAATAAAATCATTATTGACCGAAAAATCATTGTTTTATTTTTCCAAAACAAAGAAAGCATCATTGATAAAAAAGGCGCTAAGGGTTACTTCCCTTAACGCTTTTTAGGCTCTCGGATGGAACTGATTATATACATCTTTTAGTCTTGTTTTTGTAACGTGTGTGTAAATTTGCGTAGTGGAAATATCAGCATGCCCCAGCATTTCTTGCACGGCGCGCAAGTCCGCCCCATTTTCCAGCAAGTGGGTAGCAAATGAATGCCTTAACGTATGCGGCGTTAATTCTTTTTCAATTTTCGCTTCTAACGCAAGCTTTTTTAGGATCTTCCAAAATCCTTGTCTTGTTAACCGCCTGCCATGGTGGTTGACAAACAAAGCGATTTCACCTTTTTTATTTTTCACCAGCGAAGACCGGGCCTTTGTTAAATAGGCTTCTACAGCTTCCATTGCCATACGGCCTATTGGAACAATCCGCTCTTTACTTCCTTTTCCGAAGCAGCGAATAAATCCCATCGTTAAGTGTACATCCTCCAGATTTAAGTTCACCAGCTCCGATACACGTATTCCAGTGGCATACAAAAGCTCAAGCATGGCTTTATCCCTTTTGCCAAATGGTGTCCCAAGATCGGGAACCCCTAAAAGAGCATCCACCTCTTCTGTACTTAATACTTTCGGCAGCTTCCGCTCAAGCTGCGGTGTTTCAATATGAACGGAAGGATCCTGTTCTGTCACTTTCTCCCGCAATAAAAACTGGTGAAAAGCCCGAATAGATGCAATATGACGCGCAATCGTCTTGGACGACTTATTTTGTTCATGTAGATATTTTAAAAATGAAAGGATATTCACTCTTGTGACATCATTGAATGTTTGAATTTGCTCTACATGCTTTAAATATTGTTCATACTTTAATAGATCACGCTGATAAGAGTCAATCGTATTTTGGGCTAATCCTCGTTCAACTATCAAATAATGAATGAAATCTTTAATATGTAAGTCCACTGTTCTCTACTCCCCACTATGATAAAAGAGAAACAATCTTTCTATCCAACTAGGCTGTTCTTGTACCGGCCCTATATTTGCCACTTTGACTGCTGACCCTTGAGGTTCGTCATATCTTTGATATTGTTGGTATTCTTGATGAACCCAAATCATGCCATAGTAAAAAAGAAGGGTGAAGCCTGTAAACAAAACGAACACTTTCAATGTTTGATATATTAATTGAATAAAGGTCTTCATGGTCATATCCTCCAATTATTATCCTATTAGAAGATATGCCAATGAGGACAAGTTTTATACATAGGTTTAAAATAAAAACCTTCTCCTCTCCGGAAAAGGCTGCCACTTT
Source organism: Bacillus songklensis (assembly GCF_042649685.1). Lineage (NCBI taxonomy): Bacteria > Bacillati > Bacillota > Bacilli > Caryophanales > Bacillaceae > Bacillus > Bacillus songklensis. The sequence goes on from NZ_JBHRZT010000020.1 coordinate 289,190, forward strand.
ATTGTTCGTCATCCTCTTTTTTTTCCTGACATCGATAACAAATACCATGAAATGTTAGGCGATGATCTTTAATTCTGAAGTTCCATTGACGTTCAACGATTTCTTCGACATCTTCAAGTAAATCCTCTTGAATTTCATCCACCGCTCCACATTCAATACACACAAGGTGATGATGAAAGTGCGCAGCTCCCTCTTTTCGCAAATCATATCGAGATACGCCGTCACCAAAGTTAATTTTATCTACGATTTTCAATTCTGTTAGTAATTCTAACGTACGGTAAACAGTTGCTAATCCAATTTCCGGAGACTTTTCCTTGACGAGGAGATATACATCTTCTGCACTCAAATGATCCTCTTCGTGTTCAAGGAGCACTCTAACAGTCGCCTCCCGTTGAGGTGTGAGCTTATAGCTGGCTGAGTGCAACTGTTGTTTTATCCGTTCAATCCGACTTTCCATCAAGCAATCCCCTCCCTCGCCATTCACTTCATTTATTATATCAGATGTAGGGGAACTGTCAAAATAAAATCATTATAATCTAGAAACAAAATGCATTGTTTTATAATAATTATTATTTATTAATAAAAATTACAACAGATTTCATTAAATATGGAGACATATACGCTTCAAAACCTGAAGCTGCCAACACGAAAACGAACATCCATATAATAGACATACTATAGCGTAAAAACGCAGCAGAAATAGGGTCATGAACTCCTTTTACAAATTGTTGACGAATCAATTTCAATGAGAATGAAATTGATACTGTTGATATTACAATAAAAGCTGGGATTAAGAAAATATTTTGAGGAAGCACAGACACAAAAGAAAGCAAAAATCCATGAAGCTTCATTTGGTTGACGAGAAATCCAACCGTAAATCCGACCATCATTCCTTTTAAAAACAGCAAAACTAACACAACAGGCAACCCAATGACGGAAATGCCCAAAATCCAAATAAATCCTAAATATTTTAGATTGTGGAAAAAGCTTTGTTGAAACATCTCATGTTTACTCACAAACTGCCCACCGGCAACTTGTCCAAAAAAGCGATTTAAATAAAAATAAAGATCTTGTTTTTGTTCCAAATTTAAACTGTTGACCACAATCGCTCCAAAGATGACTCCCATTAAAAACAAGACGGTTGCAAATAAATAAATGGAACTGTTCTCCCGAACATGATAAAGGCAAAACTGTTTAAACTTTTTCATGGTTTTCCTCCTATCATTCCCTTACTAGATAGTATGATAGAGTTGCAAATGTATGACAGGAGAACGTAAAATTCTTCGGAGCAGATTTTATCCGCTCCGAAGAATTTTACGAAAAATCATGAAGGCAAAGCTTTTCTAAGAACAATCCTAAATCAGAAATAGCGGCTGACAAAAACCCGAAAGGGAGATTGGCAGCCGCTTATGCGTAAATCATTTAGCATGAGAACGTTTTTTGCTCATGTTAAATGTACATTTCCGTTCCTACGGATTGAATAAGTTTATCTAACGTTTTCGCCCCAAGCCATAGGGAAAACTCTTTCATTTCTCGAATGGTTCCAAAATAAACGAGAACGTGAATCGGGCCATGACAGTGTTCATCGTACACTTCAATTTCGGAGCCGAGAATAATGGTGAGGTCTTGATATTGCAATCCCCCGTCTGCCAGTTCTACCATTTCTCCCTTTTCGATGAGCTGTTCAAACTCCCACACCACTTCCGGTACATGTCCATCAATAATGCCAATCATATTCATACCTTTTCGGAAAAAAGATTCATGAATGATCGAAGGAATTGTGAGTGAACGAGAAGCCGTAATTTTAACCGGCTTTCCGCTATAAGTTCTGCCTATATGAATATGTAAATCCACATAGTAATTTTGCATATTACTCCCCTACCGCACTTTTTAGTTGCAAATATTGTACGGCATATGCCGTTTTCGCATCATAAATTTGTTGATCTTGTATAAAAGCGAGCGCTTCTTCTAGAGTCACTTCCAGTACATCAATAAACTCATCTTCGTCAAGTTCCGCTTTTACTTCCATTTTTTCCAAGCCTGTTGCTACATATAGATGTACAAGCTCATCAGCAAATCCCGGTGATGTGTAGAATGAAATAAGATGGTCTAGAGAAGAACAAGTATATCCTGTTTCCTCTTCCAGCTCACGCTTTGCCGTCACCTCAGGCTTTTCTCCTTTTTCTAACTTTCCCGCTGGAATTTCAACCAATATCCGTTCCATTGCTTTACGATATTGGCGCACCATTAAGATTTTATAGTCTTCTGTTAAGGCAATGATGGCCACAGCCCCCGGATGTTTGACAATTTCACGTGTACTCGTTTTTCCGTTAGGCAGCAACACTTCCTCATGATATAAATTGATGACCCTTCCACTAAACAGCTTTTCAGATTTCAATGTTTTCTCATTTAAATGTTCCATTCTTTACACCTCGTTCTAGCTTTTTCCTTACTTACATATATTCTAACATACCTAAAACAGGAGGAAGAAAATGAAGGTATATATGATGGATAATCGCATTATCCTTGTAGGAAAAGCATGGGAAATTCGAGCGAAGCTGCGTGAATATCAACAAAAGTATGACTCGGTCTCCAACTGGATCGAATCGCATACTACTAACTCTCCTACCACAAAAAAGAGTTGACCCGAAAATCCGCGGCCAACTCTTTTTCTATTTTTAATGATGAATTCGACCGTTCGTCAGTTATGCTTATCATAAATTTTCGAATTACACAGCTGGTACCTTGACTAACTGGAACGATCTGTGGAATATTTTTCCCCTCTCTAAACTGAACCGTTCCACTATATCTGTTTCAATTCGCCAAATGAAACGGTTCCATGCGCGTGATTGACAAAAACGGTTTTTTTACCCGCTTTTGTCAATCTCATATGATGGTAGTCTTAAAAATCGTTTTCATATGTTCAATAAACGTATCCTGTTGTTCAGTAAAAGTGGCCATTTTGTCGCGATGAGCCACCGTTTCATATCCTCTTGCATAAGCCCCATAAGCGGTAAGGAAGTTGCAGATATCGGTACATACTCCAGCTAAATGCACTTTCGTCACCCCTCTTTTTTTCAACTCTTCATCAAGTTCAGTTCGGAAAAAGGCATCGTATTCAGGCTTTGCGATGTAAATGACATTGGGATGATCTTGATGTTCTTCATACCATGATTGAAGGTCCCCAAACAATTGCTGTCCCCATGTCCCCTTTACGTTGTGCGGCGGCCAAAGCTCAAAGTGGGCATCATTTTCCTCATGCGCATCCATACATATTGCTACCACTTGATGTTTCGCCAAACATTCATTGGCAAATTCCAAAATAGCAGGAACAATGTCTTGTGCTTTTTTTCCGACAGTCAAATTGCCATTATCGGCGACGAAATCATTGCTCATATCAATAATTAATAAAGCTTCTTTTCCCATCTAGTTTACCCTCTTTCTTCATCTTATTTTTCAACAAACGGTCCAACATATTGTTAAATAAATTAAGAATTTTCTATAAATCATCTTATTTGAGTTACGTTATGATTTCAAGCTACAATAATATAGAAAAAAAAACGGAGGTTTACTTATGAAAAAAAACCGATTAGGTAAATCTGATTTGCATGTCAGTGCGATGGGACTTGGCTGTATGTCCCTTGGTACCGATAAAGAAAAAGCCAAAGCCATTATAGATCGGGCCCTTGATTTAGGGATCAATTATTTAGACACAGCTGACTTGTATGATTTTGGCTTAAACGAAGAGATTGTAGGGGAAGCAGTCAAAGCAAAGAGACAAGATATCATCATCGCAACAAAGGTCGGCAATCGCCGGGAGAAAGGAACAGAAGGCTGGAGCTGGGATCCATCAAAAGCATACATAAAAGAACAGGTTAAAAACAGCTTACGCCGATTGCAAACAGATTATATTGATTTATATCAGTTGCATGGAGGTACAATCGAAGACAATATTGATGAAACGATTGAAGCGTTTGAAGAATTGAAACGAGAAGGGGCCATACGTTATTATGGGATTTCTTCTATCCGCCCAAATGTCATTCGGGAATACGTCAAGAAATCTTCCATTATCAGTGTCATGATGCAATACAGCATTCTAGACCGCCGTCCGGAAGAGGAAGTGATGTCGCTGCTGGAAAATAATGGGATTAGTATCATTGCCAGGGGCCCGCTTGCAAAAGGGCTGCTGACAGATCAAGGGATGGAAAAGCTAGAGGAGAAATTCTCGAATAAGGGCTATTTAGATTATTCACATGAGGAACTTCGCACTCTCATCCCTCAATTACAACAACTTCGCCCGCCGCATACTTTAAACGAAACAGCCATTCAATACTGTTTGTACTCCCCTGCAGTAGCAGCTGTCATCCCAGGGGCAAGCAGTATCGATCAACTGGAGGAGAATGTAAAATCAATAAACTCCCCTTCTTTATCAGAAGAGGAAGTTTACCAAATTCAACAATTATCCAAAGCGAATCAATACGATGTACATCGTTAAACGTAAATAAACACGCGGGTCTATGCCCCCGTGTTTATTTAAAGTTACTCCATTTCAATTCACTTTCATTCAAGAGTTCTTCAAACGACTTGTTTTTTTCTTGCTGTCTGCGCAATTCACGCTGCTTTTTCAGTTCTTCTTCTTTTCTCTTTTCTTCCCCTGCTTCCAACAGCTGCTTTTTTTGCCTTAGCTGTTCTAAAACCGAGCCGTTTAGCTGATCTCTTAAACTTACTTTTTCATCCTTTGAATAGGAAGGTGTTTGTTGCTTTGATTGTCTTGCTTTTTTTGCCATCCCAAACCTCCGCCTAGCGTTTTAAACGTATTATATCACAGCGGAATCAATATGCATCTAATTTAGCATTTTCATCTACAATTAATGTTGGCTCTGTGGAGGCAACCACGTCTTCCACCGTGTATCCAGATGCAACCTCCACTAATTTCAATCCATTAGCCGTCACATCGATTACGGCACGATCCGTGATAATGCGGTTAACAACTCCCTGTCCTGTTAACGGAAGAGAACACTCCTTTAGGATTTTCGGTTCCCCTTTTCTGTTTACATGCTCCATGATAACAATGATTCTTTTCGCACCATGAACAAGGTCCATCGCGCCGCCCATACCTTTGATCATTTTACCCGGAATCATCCAATTCGCTAAATCACCTTTTTCGGATACTTCCATACCGCCTAAGATTGCAATGTCGATATGACCCCCGCGAATCATGGCAAATGATTCAGCACTGTCAAAGAAAGCAGCGCCAGGGATTGCCGTCACTGTTTCTTTTCCCGCGTTAATTAAGTCAGCATCCACTGCCTCCTTTGTCGGATACGGCCCGATGCCAAGCAAACCGTTTTCAGACTGCAAAACAACTTGTTTATCGCTGGAAATATAGTTCGCTACTAATGTTGGGATACCAATGCCAAGATTCACATAAAAGCCGTCTAAAATTTCTTTTTCGGCTCGTTTTGCGATTTTCTCCCGTACATTTACGCCATTTTCGATCATTTTACTCTCCCCTTCTCCTAGTTTTGTACCGTTAAACGTTCAATGCGTTTTTCTTGAGTTCCTACAATCAATGATTGAACATAAATGCTCGGTGTGTGGATCATGTTCGGATCAAGCTCGCCAATTTCATAAATCTCTTCCACTTCAGCGATCGTTACTTTTCCTGCCGCAGCAATCATCGGGCTAAAATTGCGGGCCGTTTTGTTATAAATCAAGTTCCCCATACGATCTGCTTTCCAAGCACGCACTAAGCTGAAATCTGCCGTTAACGCTTCTTCCAAAATGTATTCCTTGCCGTCAAATACTCTTTTCTCTTTCCCCATCGCAACAGGTGTCCCTACTCCAGCCGGTGTATAAAAAGCCGGGATTCCCGCACCGCCTGCACGAATTTTTTCTGCTAATGTTCCCTGTGGAACAAGTTCTACTTCAATCTCCCCCGAAAGAACTTGTCTTTCAAACTCTTTATTTTCACCAACATATGAACCAATCATTTTTTTGATCTGTTTATTCTTTAACAATAATCCAAGACCCCAATCATCTACACCACAGTTGTTTGAAATAACGGTTAAATCTTTTACCCCCGTTTCCACTAAGGCTAAAATCAAGTTCTCCGGAATTCCGCATAAACCGAACCCCCCCACCATCAATGTTGCGCCGTCGTGAATATCTTTTACTGCTTCTACAAAAGACGTATGTATTTTCTTCATCGTTTTCCCCTCCTGTTTGTAACCGCTTTCTATTTAAGTTATATTTTATCATTTTCTTTTTTAGACATGACGAGGCCATAATTCCTCAGGTTCTAGAAGAGAATTCTAGCTTCTTGTCTAAAGAATTATGGCTCGCATGTTGGTTTATTCGAATAAGTAATTAAACGCGTTCTACGATTGTAGCAACTCCCTGGCCGCCGCCGATACATAACGTAGCTAAGCCTAAAGAAGACTCACGTTTTAACATTTCGTGAATTAATGTCACTAAAATACGCGTTCCGCTTGCACCAATCGGATGTCCAAGGGCAATGGCACCGCCGTTTACATTTAATTTTTCTTTATTGAAATGAAGCTCGCGATCTACTGCAATGGATTGTGCAGCAAATGCTTCGTTTGCTTCAACTAAATCGATATCTTCTAAACTAACAGCCGCTTTTTCAAGTGCTTTTTTCACAGAATCGACCGGTCCGATACCCATAATGCTTGGGTCTACTCCTGCGTTTGCATTTGCACGAATGCGCACTAATGGTTTAATGCCTAACTCTTCTGCTTTTTGACGGCTCATTACTACAACAGCTGCCGCACCGTCGTTAATACCAGATGCGTTACCTGCTGTAACGGATCCATCCTTTTTGAATGCTGGACGGAGCTTTCCTAATCCTTCAGCTGTCGTACCTGCACGTGGGAATTCGTCTTTGTCAAATACCGTTACTTGACCTTTTCTTCCAGGTACTTCCACAGGAACAATCTCATCTTTGAAACGGCCTGACTCAATCGCCGCTTCTGCTTTTTGCTGGCTCGCTGCAGCAAACTCATCTTGTTCTTCTCTTGAAATGCTATATTTATCACATAAGTTTTCAGCTGTAATTCCCATGTGATAATCGTTAAATGCACACCATAATCCATCTTGGATCATGCTGTCAATGATCTTTTGGTCGCCCATTTTAAAACCATTGCGTGCTCCTTTTAAAAGATACGGAGCTTGGCTCATATTCTCCATTCCACCCGCAACGATTACGTCAGCGTCTCCAGCAAGGATTGCCTGTGTAGCTAAATGAACAGCTTTCAAGCCTGATCCACATACCTTGTTAATAGTCAATGCTGGAACTTCTTGAGGTAAACCTGCTGAAATCGCAGCTTGGCGAGCCGGATTTTGTCCTAACCCAGCTTGTAAGACGTTACCCATAATGACTTCATCTACGTCGCTTGCTTGTACTCCTGCTTTTTCTAATGCTTGTTTAATGACTACCCCACCTAGTGTAGATGCGGATACATTTTGTAAGCCTCCCCCGAAACTACCAATCGCAGTTCTTACAGCACTTACAATTACTACTTCTGTTTGACTCATGACGCAGCCTCCTCTGACTGAATTAATTCTGTACGTATAAACTTATTCGTCAATATTTTTAAAATTCCTCTTATTTTCTCAAAAAAATTTTTTATTGAATTTACAAAAAACTCTACTACACTTAAAAGTGAATAATAGGTTTTGTTTCCACTTCATTCCGCTTTCCATCATCCATGATAAACAGGGCCGAATACTGATATAAGGGGGAAAAGATGATGCCATCTGAATTCGCTGCCATTATTGAAGTAGGAGCAAGAGACGGGCTGCAAAACGAAAAGCAGTTCGTCCCGACAGAGGCTAAAATTCGATTCATTCAGCTTCTCAAGGAAGCAGGCTTTAAAGAAATGGAACTGACTTCATTCGTCTCAGCAAAATGGGTACCGCAAATGCAAGACGCCAAAGAGATTGTAAAAGCTTTCTCTGATGACAAAAGAAATATCGTTCTCACACCGAATGAAAAAGGGATGATGGCAGCAAGAGAACTGAACTGTGAAGCAATGGCCGTATTTGTCGGGGTCAGCAACACATTCAATCAAAAAAACATCAATAAAACAACAACAGAAAGTGTAGAACAATTAAGACCTCTCATCTTAAAACAAAAACAAGATGATTTATTTATTCGCGCATGCATTTCCACTTCCTTTTATTGTCCATATGAAGGAAAAATAGACGAAAAAGATACAATTGCCCTTTGTGAACAATTTGTAGAAGCAGGTGTCGATGAGCTGAGTGTGGCTGATACGATCGGCATGGCTAATCCAAGGGAAGTATACTCCCTCTTTACAAAATTAAAAGATGCCTTTCCTCACATTTTACTTACTGCCCATTTTCATGATACAAGAGGGATGGCTTTGGCTAACATTTATGCCGCATTGGAAGCGGAAGTTTATCGGTTTGATTCATCAGCAGGCGGCCTTGGCGGGTGCCCATTTGCAAAAGGGGCAACTGGAAATGTGGCAACCGAAGACGTTATTTTCATGCTTCACCAAATGGGAGTGGAAACTGGAATTAACCTGGATAAAGTAGTGGAAGCCGTTACCTTTATTGAACCCTATATATCAAGAAAGATTGAAAGCAAATACTTCAATTTGAAAGCGTTTACTAAAATTTAAGGATTATCATGAATGTTCCTCATTCCCTCTTTTAAAAAAACACATGATAAACTATATACACGATACTTAAAGAGAAGGAGCGGCATTCATGAAAAAATGGCTCGTTATATTTGGAACTATCATTGCCTATATTGTCACCGTAGGGATTTTCTTTACAAATAAGGTTATGTATATCCGAAAAAAAACAGATGAAGAATTGCTGGACCGTGAAGTAAAGGAAGGTTTTTACGTAGAAGAGGCGTACCGGGCGTTAAAGAAAGAATCTTTTTCCGTTCCGTCCCCATTCGGATATATATTAAAGGGAACGGTAATCGAACAGCATGACACGAATAAGTTCATTATCTTTTGTCACGGTGTTACTGTACATTCCATCACCTCCATTAAATACATGAACATTTTCTTAGACAGAGGATGGAATGTCATTTTATATGATCATCGCAGACATGGTCAGTCAGAAGGAAACACAACAAGCTATGGCCATTATGAGAAATTTGATCTAAAGGCCATTATAGACTGGACAAAAGAGCGTTTTGGACAGGATATCGTTCTCGGTATTCACGGGGAGTCAATGGGAGCCGCTACCACTCTTCTCTATGCAGGAATGGTAGAAGACGGAGCCAATTTTTATATAGTAGACTGCCCATTCTCTGATTTCGAAGAGCAACTGACCTATCGCCTGAAGGAAGAGTTCCATTTACCGCGTCAGGCTGTCTTGCCTATCGCCAATATCTTCCTAAAAATTCGAGACGGGTATTCTCTTAAAGAAGTATCCCCTATACGATTCGTGCAGAACATTCAAAACCCCATTTTATTCATCCACAGTGCTCAAGATGATTATATTTTGCCGAGCATGACCATGGAATTGTATGAAAAGAAACAGGGACCTAAACAGCTTTATTACGCACCTTTTGGCACGCATGCACGATCATATGCGGAAAATCGCTTTGACTATGAAAAAGCGGTAGATAACTTTTTGGAGAAATTCGGGATTGAACAAAAGAGGATGACTCAAAAGGTATAAACAACATACCTTTTGAGTCATCCTCCCCCTTTACTAAGAATGATCTACAAGCGACATACGCGGGTTTAAGATTTGGCCTGGGCTTTTTAGCATAAAGGAATTAGCTGTTTCTACAAAATCGATGGTCATTTCTTCATCAAAGAAGACTTGTTTGGTCTTTTCCATTAAGATAGGTTGGTAGTTTGTTGAAATTTCGATGTCTCCTTCCTCTTTTTCGCTTACGAACCAAAGGGCGGATACACCACTTACAACACATCCGCATCCATCCGTATCGTATTTCAGCTTCAGCATCGCTCCGCTGGTTTTGGCTAATTTCGTTTGAATCTTTTCTGCCGCTCTATCTGTAAACGTAATGTTCATCCTCATATGTCCTTTCTATTACGGGTATTATATATTCAATATAGAACAGTATAATATATCTTTTTTATTTCAGCCATGATCCTCCCTTAGTTGATTATTAGCTCGTTTCCATTTACCATTAAAACATTATCTGTATTTTTCCAAAGGAGGAAACAAATATGTCGAAAGTCCAAATTAAAGTGATGGATAATGGGCCTTTACGTGTAACAGGGGAAGTAGAAGTCATAGATGCAGATGGCAATAAATTTGAAACAAAACAAGCATTCTCTCTTTGCCGATGTGGGATGTCCCAAAACCTGCCGTTCTGCGATGGTACTCATAAAGGACAATTTGAATCATGTGTTCGTGCTAAAAAAGTACTGGACGAAGAATAAGACTGCTGAATATACAGGCTCTTATTATGGAAAAAAAGCTGATCTACAAAATGATTCGAAATTGCTTTATTCAATATAATCATTTGTCAGAATCCATTCCTTTGTCAGAAAAAGACTATGAAGATTTATATGCAAAAATTAATAAGCGATCCGCTCAAGAACCGGATTCGGACTTGCATGAAATCGTCCAGGACATCGTTTATGACTATTTAACAGAAGAAGGCTCTCCCTGGTAAGGAGGGCCTTCTTGCATTATTTTTGATGAAACATGTCACCAGCCAGTTTTTCCACCAAACGTGGTGCCAACAAATAAAGGGTGCTTCCAAGATTCATCCATCCCGGTAAGTTTAACTCTCTCTTGTTCGTGAATAAGACGTTAATTACCTTTTTGGCTACATCTTTTGGATCAAGCATTAACTTTTCTACATTCTTCATGTAAGAACCTGACGTATCAGCAATGGTAAAAAAGTTCGTCTTAATTGGGCCTGGATTGACCGCTGTCACAAAAATATTCGTTTTAGAAAGCTCCATGCGCAGACTGTTTGTAAAGCCCAACACGGCATGCTTTGTTGCCGAATATCCGCTTGATTTCGGTGTAGCCAGCTTTCCCGCCTGTGATGCGATGTTAACGATATGACCTGTATTGCGCTCCAGCAAATGCGGCAATACCATCTTTGTGCAGGCAATAAGTCCTAATACATTGACCCGGAACATGGCCTCCATATTTTCCATTTTTGCTTCTGCCACATCTTCAAAGATACCAAAACCCGCATTGTTGATGAGAACATCGATGTAACCAACATCGCGGAAGATTTGTTGAAACACTTTCTCCACTTCCTTTAGATTGCTTACATCTAACGTATACGTGGAACAATTAACATCGTATGTATGTCGAATATGATAAGCAACTGCTCCCAGCTTATCCTCACTGCGTGCTACCAGAATAGGAACGGCTCCACGGCTGGCCGCCTCATAAGCAATTTGCTCACCGATTCCGCCTGAAGCACCGGTAATGACAATATGCTTTTCTGCCAATGTTTGTCTTTTCATGAACACACCTCAAATGATTTTTCACTGAGCATAATATAACCAATAAGGATTTGTTTCATCAAGCCTTATCTCTCCGATTGCTTCTAAATAATCGAATTGGCCGACCGTTTCAGAAATCGTTAGACCAAGTTGTTTTTCATATACAGAGGGAAAAAGACGCTGGCAAACTTCAAAAACCGTCATAGGCTTTTCCTTAATCATTTCCAACACCGTATACGCGCGTTCTTCCTGTCTTTTCAAACGATGTTCCACCAATCCCCGCACATCCGTTACATCTTCCCCGTGACCGGCATAAACACAGGAAATACATAACTCACTGATTTTCTTTAACGATTGATTATACTGCAATAGTGATTTAGGTCTTTCTGTTTGATTTTCTTGAGGAGGTTCAAGTAATGGATTGGATGAAACATGTGCCAGCAGCAAGTCTCCGCCCACTAGGAGTTCTTCTCCTTCATGATATAAACAAATATGCCCTTGTGCATGTCCAGGTGTCTCAAGCACTCTCCACCCTTCCAAGCCATCCACTTGTTCCCCCTCTGCGATGGTCTTTGTCAAAGAACGATGACATGAATAGTCCATCGGTGATTTCAATTTTTTTACGAGGAGCTGGGGAGGATAAGGAATTCCAAATCGTTCGAACCAACGGAAGAAAAATTCGTTATACTGCTGGAAAAAGACAGAATCCTGTTGGAGCCACACATCGTTATAACGATGTCCTATAACGGGCACGCTGTCCGGAAAATAATCCAATAAACCAACGTGATCCGGGTGGTGGTGCGTCACCGCAATTTGTTCAATATCCCCTGCTTGAAACCCTAGTTTCATTAACTGTTCATTTAAGGCTTTCCACGCTTCTTCTGTCTTAGGTCCCGCATCGATTAGTGTTAATTTTTCCCCTTCTATTAAATAGGCATTAAGATCCCCAACCGGAAACGGGGTTGGAATAATGAGCTTATGTATAGTAGTTGACATCTTTCTCTTCTCCTTTAACCGACCATATTAATTTCAGTTTACATTGTTTCTCCTCTTTTGTCTTTATATTCAAATAATTTTTACAAATTTCTTCTTTTTTTCGGGTTGACAGTACAAGCTCTTTCAGTGCATAATGACAAAAAATATATGAGGCGTTGATTGGGACCAGTAAATGGTTAATGATAAAAAGAGATTGAAATCCATGGGCTGAGAGATTTCATTATCCTCTTAACGATTGAACCTACCCATGAGCTGTTAGGCAAACCTAAACGTTTCCCTCGTTACGGGTATAGAGATGAGCATGTTTCATGCTAATTAAGGTGGTACCGCGGATTAAAGACCTTCCGTCCTTTGCGACGAGAGGTCTTTTTGTATTGTCATAAGAATAGAGGGACCATGACAATATAAAAGTCGACGGACTTTGTTAAGGTTAAGAAATTAACTTAGTCCATAAAAACCCCAAAAAAGGGCTTTATATGAATTGATAGATAAATTAAACGATAAATGGAGGAATGTATTGATGAGTGAGATGAAAAGAATTTCGTTTATCGGAGCGGGGTCCATGGCTGAAGCGATGATTGCAGGACTGTTGCAGCAGCGGCAGATCAGCAAGCAGCATATCATGGTTACAAACCGGTCAAATGATGAGCGGCTTGAGTACTTCAGAAATCAATACGGAATCAAAACAACGCGAGATCAGCAAAGATTGCTTGAGCAGGCAGACATCATCGTACTAGCAATGAAACCGAAGGATCTTGCAGAAGGACTGACTGCCATCAAACAATATGTCCATGAGCATCAATTGATTATTACATTATTGGCCGGCATTTCTATGAACAGCATCACATCCTTACTGGAAAAGCCGATTCCGATTATCCGCGCGATGCCAAACACATCTGCGACCATCGGGCTCTCTGCTACAGCTATCGCTAAAGGAGAATATGCTACAAATAAGCATCTTGTTTTAGCTTCTCGGCTCTTTGAAACAGTCGGGATTGTATCCATTGTAGAGGAAAATCTCCTGCATGCAGTCACAGGCTTGTCAGGGAGCGGGCCGGCCTATGTTTATTATCTCGTAGAATCAATGGAAAAAGCCGCCCATGAAATCGGAATCGATACAGCTGTCGCCAAAGATTTGATTCTCCAGACAATTATCGGTGCTGCCGAAATGCTGAAACAGTCATCAAAAGAGCCCGGCGTTTTGCGTAAAGAAGTGACCAGTCCCGGAGGAACGACAGAAGCGGGGATTCAAAAACTTAAAGCATTTTGTTTCCAAGAAGGGCTGATTGAGTGCATTAAGCGGGCTACAGAACGATCAACCGAATTAGGAATGGCCATCGAAGAAGAAATATTGAGTCATCGTCTTTAAGAACGTTTTCCCAATCCTCTAACGTGAAATCAATAAAATGACAATGATATAATATACATTGTTTAGAAAATCGAAATAAATTGGAGGTTTGGGCATGTCTGCATTGTTATTTTCACCGTATACCATTAAAAATGTGACCATCAAAAATCGGATCGTCATGTCACCGATGTGTATGTATTCTTGTCACAATGAAGATGGAAAAGTAGAAAACTGGCACCTCACCCATTATACAAGCCGGGCTGTTGGACAAGTGGGATTGATTATGGTGGAATCAACCGCCGTCACTCCCCAAGGAAGAATTTCAGCAAACGACTTGGGGATTTGGAGCAACGAGCATATTCCGGGACTAAGCCATTTAGTTTCTCTGCTTAAAGAACATGGAGCAGCAACAGGGATCCAACTAGGCCATGCAGGAAGAAAAGCAACCGTTGAAGGTGAAATTTTGGCTCCTTCTTCCATTGCGTTTGACGAAACAATGAAACAGCCAAAAGCCATGACAAAAGAAGACATCGGGCAAACCGTGCTGGCTTTCCAAGAAGCGGCTAAACGTGCAAAAAAAGCCGGCTTTGATATCATCGAACTTCATGGTGCACATGGTTATTTAATCAACGAATTTTTATCTCCTCTAAGCAATAAACGCACGGATGAATACGGAGGGTCCGCAGAAAATCGCTACCGCCTTTTAAAAGAAGTGATTGAAGCGGTCAAAGAAGTCTGGGACGGTCCTCTGTTTGTTCGTATTTCTGCCCATGATTACCATGAAGAAGGCCTGACTGTTAAGGACTATGTAACCTTCGCCCAATGGATGAAACGTGACGGGGTTGACTTGATTGATGTTAGCTCAGGTGCCGTTGTTCCGGCTTCCATCTCTACATATCCAGGCTATCAAGTGAAATTTTCCGAAACGGTCAAGCATGGAGCAGATGTTGCAACAGGTGCGGTCGGTTTAATTACGAGCGGATTGCAAGCTGAAGAGATCTTACAAAACGGCCGTGCCGACTTGATTTTTATCGCCCGGGAATTGCTGCGCAATCCCTATTGGCCAAGAACAGCCGCTAAAGAACTGAGAACTGAAATCGAAGCTCCCGTTCAATATGAACGTGGATGGTAATTAGAAAAGTGAAGGCGACTGTTCAATCTTGAGAGGCGTTGGAGCTTCTGACCGGGAAACCGCTTTTTGGTTTCATGGGCAGAAGTGAAACGACCGAAAGATTAGGAGCCGCAGCTAGGCAATACAATAAAAGACAGGTGGTGACCCCTGTCTTTTATTTACCAACAACAAACGTCTTAAAATCCTCCGCTATTTCCGTGTTCTCAAAAATCCGCCGGGCATCATCCATTAATGTTTGCGTATGTTCAGGCTGATAGCGTGAACTAATGTGAGTTAAAACTAGCTTTTTGGCATTAGCATCTTTGGCAACTTGGGCTGCCTGTGCCGCTGTTGAATGAAAGTAATCATATGCGAGTGAATCGTCTCCTGCAGCAAAAGTAGATTCATGTACAAGTACATTTGCATTTTTTGCTAGCATAATACTTTGAGGACAAAATCTCGTGTCTCCTAAAATGGCTAAAATTCTTCCTTTTTGAGATGGACCGAGAAAGTCACTGCCGTTCACTACCCTTCCGTCTTGCAACTGAACGGTTTTTCCTTCTTTCAGTTGCTGGTAAACAGGTCCGGGTGCAATATTCGCTTCTCTTAATTTTTCTACTAACAACGTACCGGGTAAATCTTTTTCAACAATCCGATAGCCAAAAGAAGGAATACCATGTTCAAGCTTCATAGCTTCTACTTTAAATGTGTTATCCTCAAAAATCTTTCCTTCTGTAATTTCTACGATTTCCAGCGGATATTTAACATGCGTGCCGCTGACAGTCAGTGATGTCTCAATAAAAGCTTTAATGCCACGCGGTCCATAAACGGTCAGTTTTGACTCTCCGCCCTGAAAAGAACGGCTGCCGATTAAGCCCGGCAAGCCAAAAATATGGTCTCCATGAAGATGGGTAATGAAAATCTTTTCAATCTTTCTCGGCTTAATGGATGTATGCAAAATTTGATGCTGCGTCGCCTCACCGCAATCAAACATCCAAGTCGTACCTCTCTCTTGAAGAAGCTGTAAGGCAATGGAAGAAACATTTCGGTGTTTAGCCGGAACCCCCGCACCCGTTCCTAAAAATAACAATTCCAATGACAAGTCCTCCTATTTTATAAGCTTTCTCTACTTTTATTATACAAGATGGATCATTGATGGCGAATACGCTGTTGCTTCTCATGATTCATTTAATAAAATAAGGAGGGTGTCCCCATATTTGGGACACCCTCCTGCGATGGACCGTCATTAAAAATCCAGGAAAATCAAGCATGGCGGTGACGGCCCATCACAGAAAAAATGGATGATTACCGTCATCTGGAGGCTTTTGAGTCAGCCCCTTGTTTTTATGCCAATTTATTGACCGCATCCACAAACGTTTTAATTAAAAATTCGAGATCATCTTCTGTTAGGTTTAACGGAGGCGATATAGTCAATACATTATTATAACCCGCGACCGTTGCCCCGTTTTTCCCGATAATTAATCCATTTTGTTTGCAAGTTGCAATAACCTCATTGACAAGCGCTGGATTTAAAGGTTCTTTTGTTTCTTTATTCTCCACAAGTTCTATTCCGACGAGCAATCCTTTGCCACGTATATCCCCAACATATGGATGGATTTGGAGGGCTGCTTTTAGCTCATCTAATAAGTAAGCGCCCAACTGCTTCGAACGTTGAAATAAATTTTCCCGTTCCATAATTTCTAAGTTTTTCACTGCTAAAGCACAAGCAGCCGGATTTCCGCCAAATGTGTTCACATGCCTGAAATAATCATATTCTTCCGTTCCTTTAAACACCTCATAAACTTCCCTTTTTACCGCAGTTGCTGATAATGGTAAATAGGCACTTGTAATTCCTTTTGCCATGGTAATAATATCCGGCTTCACTCCATAGTTCATGTGACCGAAAGCTTCTCCTGTTCGTCCAAATCCGCAGATGACTTCATCTACAATTAAAAGGGCCCCATGTTTTTCACATACTTCTTTTACCCCTTGGAGATACCCTTCAGGAGGCATTAAAATTCCCCCGCCTGTAATGATTGGTTCCATAATAACACCGGCAATCGTATCACTTAACTCCCAAGTCATGATCTGGTCGATTGCCTGCACTGATGGCAGCTCGGCTGGTGCACAATGTTCCGGCTCAGGAGAACGATAGGAATCAGGAGGAGCTACATGAATAAAACCTGGCGCTAACGGTTCATATTTATATTTACGCTGCGCCTGTCCCGTAGCTGCCAACGCGCCCATTGAATTCCCATGATACGCACGATAACGAGAGATGAATTTATAGCGCTGATGATTGCCCTTTTGCTGATGATATTGACGGGCAATCTTAAATGCTGTTTCATTTGCCTCAGACCCGCTGTTTGAAAAGAAGATGACGTATTCACCACCAAGCAGATCATTCAACTTTTCTGCCAGCTGAATAGCTGGAACATGACTTTGTGTCAGTGGAAAGTAAGAAACTTGTTTTAATTGTTCATATGCAGCTTTTGCCAGTTCTTCACGTCCATATCCAGTGTTCACACACCATAATCCTGCCATGCCGTCTAAAAAACGATTTCCTTCATGGTCTGTCACCCAGGCACCTTCTGCTTTGGTGACGACCATCGTTCCTTGTGGATTATAAGGCTTCATCGAATGCCAGAGATATTTTTCGTCTTTTGATAGCAAACCTTGATTTTGACCTAATTGAACCATTTCTTTTTCCCCCTCCATCTCCTTAAAAATCAAAGCGAGCTGTAATCATTTTTTTACGAGTATAAAAATTCACACCGTCTTTTCCATTTACATGGAGATCACCGTAGAACGAATCTTTCCAGCCGGAAAACGGGAAGAATGCCATGGTTGCGGGCACACCGCCATTAATTCCAAGCATCCCTGCATCTGCTTCCTCACGGAACTTCCGAACAGCTGCGGCATCTTTTGTATAAATTGTTGCGCCGTTTCCATACCTTGACTTACGAATATACGCAAGTCCCTCATCCAAATCTTCTGCGCGCAGCAAACTTAATACGGGTGCAAAAATCTCATCCCTTGCAATCGTCATATCTGGTGTGACCCGGTCAAAAATTGTCGCCCCTAAAAAGTTACCGTCTGTAAGCTCCTCCATTTCTTTTCGCCCGTCTCGAACAAGTACCGCTCCTTCCTCAATTCCTTTTTCAATGTATTGGAGTACTTTCGAACGATGCTGTTCGCGAATAACAGGGGTTAAAAGGACTTCATCCTCTAAGCCGCTGCCAATGATTAGCTCATCTGCTTTCTGTTTCAGCATTGCGGAAAATTCGTCACTGCGCTTCTCATCTCCCACTAATACGACCGCACTGCATGCCATGCATCGTTGGCCCGCACTGCCGTATGCCGAGCTGATAATGTGCTGTACGGCTTTTTCCATGTCACAATCCGGCATGACAAGATGATGGTTTTTAGCTCCGGAAAGTGCTTGCACCCGTTTTCCTTCCGCCGCAGCCCGCTCATACACATACTTGGCAACAGGCTGGGAACCGACGAATGATATCGCTTTAATATTTTCATGTTCAAGAAGACCATTTACTACATCATGTGCACCGTGCACCACATTCAGCACCCCTGCAGGCGCTCCTGCTTGTGTAAACAGTTCTGCTAGCTTGTTAGCTAAAATGGGCGTTCTTTCAGATGGTTTTAATACAAATGTATTACCGCAGGCTACAGCAAGCGGGAACATCCATAAAGGTACCATCATCGGGAAGTTAAACGGCGTAATCCCCCCTACGACCCCTAATGGATAACGGTACATTTCCGAATCAATTTCTTCTGCGATATTGCTTAACGTTTCCCCCATCAACAGAGACGGCGCACCCGCAGCAAATTCTACACACTCAATTCCGCGCTGCACTTCCCCATATGCTTCTTTATATGCTTTTCCATTTTCCTGAACAACGAGCTTTGCCAATTCTTCATGATGATCGGTTAACAAAGAATGATATTTGAACAAAATACGTGCTCGTTTAGGCACAGGAATATTTTTCCATGTTTTGAAAGCCTCGTATGCCGCCTGAACAGCTCGATCAACATCCCCTTTAGTGGAAATGGGTACTTTCGCCAGAATTTCCCTTGTTGCCGGGTTAATCACTTCTTGCGTTTCATTACTGCCCGATGACATCCACTGGCCGTTAATATAATTTCGAAGAACAAGCGTTTCATTTTTTACAACCGTCATCCCTATTACCTCCTTGAACAATTGACAAAGAATTTGTGTTCTAATTATGGATCATTTTCACCTTTATTTCATTAGACATAATGTGAAACCATACAGCCAAAACGTTTCACAAATTGATTAATGAATTGTCCTTCAGTTTAGTTAAAATAAAAAAGAAAGGACTGATACCAGCCCTTTCTTACGAAGAAATTTGATCCGTTTTGGAAAACAAATAATCATATGCCATAATCATAAACTCAATGGCCATCCTTTTTTTCGGTTCCATAAAGTCCGTTCCCAACAGTTTTTCCAATTTTTCAATGCGATGATACAATGTTTGTCTTACTACAAATAATCGTTTTGCCGTTTCCTGTTTGGAACCGTTGCATTCTAAATAGACTTTTAGCGTTTCCATGAGTTTACCATTATATTGTTGATCATACATGATAACCGGCTCTAAATATTCCATCATTACTTCACGTAAATCTTTAGGTTGCTG
Source organism: Bacillus songklensis (assembly GCF_042649685.1). NCBI lineage: Bacteria > Bacillati > Bacillota > Bacilli > Caryophanales > Bacillaceae > Bacillus > Bacillus songklensis. The sequence goes on from NZ_JBHRZT010000020.1 coordinate 308,774, forward strand.
AATCAGAGAAAGCACACGATACATATGCAAATCGTCGTAAAAGTGGATGGACGTATTAGATTCGAGCTTTTCCTGAACTTTTACCGTTTCCAGGGCGGTTTGATAGCTTCTATTAATCTCTTGAACATTCGTCACTAATTTCCCGATACCCAATAAATGAACAAAAAAGTTTTGACGTTTACAATAATCAGTATTCAAAAACCTCACAAAACCTTCTTCTATCCTCTGTTTCCAAGTATGAACAGAACGCTTATTAATCAAGATTAAAATAAAATCGCCGCGGCGTTCGATCACAAATAAATCAAAGCCATGTTGTTCAAAAAGCGTTTTTAAAAACATTTTTAAATATGTAAAGTCAACAGAACGTTTTTGGGGATTGGGCCTGCACACACACACAACGGCTCCACACCCTTGCTCTTTTACATTCGCCTCTTCCAAATAGCTTGTTAACTCAGACTCCGTCAACTCGCCTATTAACCATTTTGTCATCCACTCCGCTTCATCTACCCTCTTCTTTTCTTCTACATACAAATCACGCAAGAAGTGCTGTGCAAGGGCTGTAGCTGTACGATCAACAGCCAGCAAGTCAAATTCTGTCAACTGCCCGTACGGAGACACAACGAACAGTTCTGCATAATTGCGGGTTAACACTTGTATGATCTGCTTTGTCATGACTTTTTGATCGTTATTTTCTCGAGAAATGAGATTGAGTAACTCCTTTCTCTTCACAGGGTTAATTTCAGGGACAAACTGTATATTCTCTTCATTCAGTTTGATGATGACTTGCAAATCTGTATATTGGTAGAAAAAGTGAAGAATGGGGTGATAATGATCAATGATGAGCAGCATTTTCTGAAGTTGCTGGGAGTAGTTTTCTAAATCGGAAATCATCTGATAATGTTGATTGATTAAGAGAGAATGGACATCTTGAGTGATTTCAATGAATGGGACTTCTTGATGAAAGAGAATGATAGGAAACTGATGCTGATCAGCGATAGCAATTACTTCTGAAGGAATTTTTGAGGTATATGTGCCCATTTCAATACACAGGCCAGCAGCGTTGCACTCAATTAACTGCTCTAAAAAGGAGATAAACATTTGCTCATTTTCCTTCCAGCCTACCCCGGTAGATAAGATCAATTCATTTCCTTTTAACAGCCGTTTTATTTGGGTCACTTCTACGATATGAACCCATTTTACCGGCTTATGCAGTCCTTCTTTTCCTGCTGCTACTTCACTTGTAACAAAATGCTTTCGTTTTAAAATTTCCTGGACAGTAAGATAAGACTTCAATTTTACACCGCCCCTTTATTCATCATTTTATATAATCATATTACATTTGGACGGGATAAAAAAGAATTTTTTCTATTTTCAATCTATTAGCCTTTTCAAGATACATCTTCTTGCTTATAGCCATTCATTGACACTTTCTGTAGCAATTGTCCTCTTTTTTGAACCCCTTCGGTAATTCGGTCCAATTCCTTCTTATAAAATAATAGGTCCGTCACTGAAACTGCATTCAATATTTCCATTTTTAATTTATCGAGTAATGCACGTTCTTCTTTAGTCATAAATTCATGGATATTCATCTTCACTCATCCCTTCTCGGGTATCATTTACCATAAAATACGCTGACTCTCATTTTTTTAAGGGGGTTCATCATTACAATGTCATAATTTATATAAAAAAAAGTGTTTCAAAAGGTCTATTCCCTTTTGAAACACTTTAAAATCATCCCTTTCATTTCTGCTTTGAAAGGGATTGAACTCCCTCTTTTTGCTGCTTCAAAATCAAAGATGAAAAGTATTTTCTTGCATCTGCCGTTAAAACATGCAGAGTTTCCTGCCTTTTCCCATCTTTTGATTCAAATAATAAAAATGCACCGCTTAGATTTTCTGTTACACCCTTTATGAAATATTCTTGTTGGATATAATAATCAATTTTGTCTCTTTCCTCTACAAATTCTTTATAGCTTGACATGTTATTCCCTCCCTATTTGCTAAAGGATGAACAAATATGTGGTTAAATCATTAATTTTTCATTTTCATCAACCACTGCCAATTGGCCATACTTAGCACGTTTTAGATAGCGCCCATATCCGGGCTGGCCGACAAATTGCTTATCCCGAATAACGAATTGACCACGGCATAAAACGGAAATCGGCTCACCGGTTATCTTCATTCCTTCAAACGCATTGTAATCTACCGCCATATGATGTGTCTTTGCGGAGATAGTCCGTTCTGCGTTTGGATCAAAAAGGACTAAATCAGCGTCTGCACCAACTGATATGGTTCCTTTCTTTGGATATAATCCAAATAATTTCGCAATTCGCGTTGAGGTAATATCAACAAATTGATTTAATGTAATTTTCCCTTTCTTTACACCTTCAGAAAATAGGATACTTACACGATCCTCAATAATAGGGCCTCCATTTGGAATTTTAGTGAAATCACCAAGGCCCAAATCTTTTTGTCCCTTGAAATCAAACGAACATTGATCGGAGCCGAGCGTTTGAAGCTCTCCGTTTTTTAACGCCTTCCACAGAACGTCTTGATTCCATTTTTCTCTTAGTGGCGGTGACCACACATACTTGGCGCCTTCAAAGTTTGGTTTTTCTAAATAACTTTGGTCGAGAACTAAATATTGAGGACAGGTTTCTCCCCAAATATCTACTCCTTTCCGTCTCGCTTCGGCAATCCTTTCGGCTGCTTCTGCACAAGAGACATGAACAACATACAATTGTGATTTGGCCAATCCAGCCATTTGGGCTGCTCTTCCCGTCGCTTCCCCTTCTACCTCGGGAGGCCTTGTCAACGCATGAAAAATAGGATCTGTGTTTCCTTCTTCGAGTGCCTTTTTCGTTAAATAATCAATCACATCACCATTTTCGGCGTGTACCATGACGAGCGCTCCAAGATCCTTGGCAGCTACCAATGTTCTGAAAAGTGTCGCATCATCGGCTTGAAAGACATTTTTGTAAGCCATAAACACTTTAAAAGAGGTGATTCCTTCGTCATCAATCACTTTCGGGAGCTCCGCCAGTACGCTTTCGTTTATTTCCCCAATCATTAAGTGAAAACTGTAGTCGATGGCCGCTTTTCCCTCTGATTTTTTATGCCAGACATCAATGGCGTTTTTGAGAGGTTCTCCCTTATTAGTCAAACAAAAATCAATGACGGTTGTGGTTCCTCCGAATGCCGCCGCAATCGTACCTGTTTCAAAATCGTCTTTTGTAACCGTACCGCCAAACGGCATGTCAAGATGCGTATGCGGGTCGATCCCTCCCGGAAACACATAACATCCTTTTGCATCTATTACTTCGCAGTCCCTCTCATCAAAATGTTTGCCAATAGCGGCAATTACTTCATTTTCAATGAGAAGATCCGCTTGATACGTATCAGAAGCCGTGACAATGACACCGTTTTTTACAATCTTTTTCATCAATGGTTCCCTCCCCTTATTTCAAAGCATCTACTTTACACTCAGCCACTAGGCCAATGGCCGCCTGTCTTTCATTCCACGTCATCGGCACATGCTCGCCTGGTACTTCAACCATCGTGATGGCCCCATCGACCGGACATACAATGGAACATAAATTACAGCCGACGCAATCTTCCTCGCGTACTTTCAAATAATCTTTGCCGTTTGGATCTTTTAACATATCGATGCATTGGTGAGAAGTGTCTTCACACGAAATATGACACTTATTGCAATTAATGCATACGTCAGGATTAATTCGGGCGACGACTTTGTAGTTAAGATCTAAATTTCCCCAGTCAGAATATTTAGGAACAGCTTTGCCGACAAGGTCCGAGACGCTTGCCAGCCCCCTTTCGTCCAGATAGTTATTCAGTCCATCTATCATATCCTCGACAATGCGGAATCCGTGGTGCATAGCGGCTGTACACACCTGAACACCTGTCGCTCCCATCAGCATAAATTCCACCGCTTCCTGCCAGCTTGACACGCCGCCCATCCCGGAAATAGGAACATTAACTCTCGGATTGCGGGCACATTCAGCCACCATATTCAACGCAATCGGTTTGACGGCTGGTCCACAGTAACCTCCATGCGCTCCTTTGCCAGCTACATGGGGAATCGTATTCCATGAATTAAGATCGACACCTGCTAGACTGTTAATCGTGTTAATCATGCTCACCGCATCGGCTCCGCCCTGAACAGCAGCTTCCGCTGTAACTGTAATATCTGTAATATTGGGGGTAAGTTTGACAATAACAGGGGTTTGGGCTACTTCTTTTGCCCAATATGTTTGTTTTTCAACAAGCTCCGGCACCTGCCCTGATGCTGCTCCCATTCCCCGCTCTGCCATGCCATGTGGACAGCCAAAGTTTAGCTCTAATCCATCAACTCCCACATCTTCTACTCTTTTAACAATTTCATGCCATTTTTCTTGCTTCGGTTCAACCATAAGGGAAGCGATAACAGCATGATTAGGGAATCTTTTTTTCGTTTCATAAATTTCCTTTAAATTGACTTCAAGCGGGCGGTCTGTAATCAATTCAATATTATTGAACCCTGCCACTCTCTGGCCATTAAAACTTACTGCTGCAAAACGGGATGATACATTTAAAATCGGGTCACCCAATGTCTTCCAAACCGCTCCTCCCCAACCTGCTTCAAAAGCTCTTTGCACTTGATATCCGGAATTGGTTGGTGGTGCTGATGCGAGCCAAAATGGATTTGGCGATTTGATGCCCGCTAGATTAATATTTAAATCTGCCATATTGCTTTCCCCTCCTCTTAATCTTAAACTGTTTCTATTTCTCGGCTGGCAAAACGATGGATGGCATAAGCAGCCTCTTTTCCTTGCTGTGCAGCTGTAACGACCATCGCATCTCCCTGGCCTTTCCCGAAAATCACATCACCGCAGGCAAACACTTTGGGATTCGATGTTTGTAGTGTCTCTTTATCAACCGTTACTACCCCGCTGTTATGTTGGAGGTCGAATTCTTCAATCAAAGTAATATGGCGATTTTGCCCGATTGCCTTTATAATCGCCTCTGCCTCGAGTATAAATTCGGATCCTTCAATAGGGACAGGCCTTCTTCGACCATCTGCACCCGGATCTCCTAGTTTCATCTTGATACATTCAATTTGTTTTGCTTTCCCATTTTCATCTCCAATGATACGCTTCGGCGCCGTCAGCCAACGGAACTCAACACCGTCCTGTTTAGCAAATTCATATTCAAAATCATAAGCGGTCATTTCTTCTGCTGTACGTCTATATAGAATTTTGACGTTTTCTGCTCCCAGGCGGACAGAACAAGTAGCCGCATCAATCGCCGTGTTTCCAGCCCCGATTACCACAACACGACTATCGACAAAATCAGTGGATAGCGGTTTCGTCTTCGTATCCTTTACAAATTCGATCGCATCATATACCCCTTCTAAATGTTCGCCCTCAATTCCCAGGTTCGGTACCTCTGCCATCCCGATAGCTAACACGACAAAATCGTATTCATTGATGATCTCTTGTGCAGAAATATCTCTTCCGACTCTCGTATTTGTACGAATTTCCACATCAAGTTGTTTAACTTGATTTACTTCCCAATATGAAATTCGTTTAGGCAGACGAAATGATACGATACCGTAAGTGTTTAGACCGCCGGCTTCTTCTTCCGCTTCAAATATGGTAACTCCGTATCCCAATCTCGCTAGCTCTCTTGCAGCTGAAAGCCCAGCAGGCCCTCCTCCTATTACGGCTACCTTTTTTCCGTTCGCTTCCCCTTTTGTAAACAATGCCTGCTCATTTTGGATGGCCCAGTCGGTCGCAAATCGCTGAAGGTCACCAATCATGATTGGTTTGGTAGAATCATTAAGAACACAGGCACCTTCACAAAGTTCTTCCGTTGGGCAGACACGCGCATAACTTGCTCCCACGGGATTGGACAGCATAATCGTACGAGCGGAACCTTTTAAATTCCCTGATGCGATTTTCTTGATAAATCCAGGAATGTCAATGCTTGTTGGACAAGCTTTAATACAGGGAGCATCATAACAGAACAAGCATCGATTTGATTCTTCTATCGCCTCACGGGGGGTTAATGCTTTTTCCACCTCCTCAAAATTTTTCGTTAGAGCTTGAGGAGAAAGAAATTCCTTAGCAGTTTGATTCAATAAAATCGACCTCCTTATGATTAAAAGTTATAGGGAAAACACGATTAAACAGAAAAAGACTGTACGTATTTAGAGGAAAGAGATACTCGGAAATAAAAGCATCTTAAAGACTATGATTGTGTCAATGATTCAATCAATCTAACATGCTCTTTGGAAGAAAATAATGAAAATCGTAAATGAATGAGGACTAAATAGATCATGGTGATGGAAGAAACTTAGATGAATTTAAGGGAGTAAAGCTGTCATTTCTTCATATGTTTCCGGGCGGCGGTCACGATAAAACTGCCATGTATCACGCACTTCACGGATGAGCATTATATGCTTTTCAATTGCTCTCCCTTTGTGTACTTCAACCGGTTCATTTCCACCTATATAGTTCGATGTTTGAATTAATTCGACTATTGCTTTATCACACATTTTCTTCTCCCCTCCTCACTCCTCTGAAAGCGCTTACAGTTTTTTTATTACCATAATAATAAGAACTATAGGCCTATGTAACTTCAAAAACAAAGTCTAAATATTCAGAAGTTAGTTTTATTGTACTTGCATGTCATCCATCTTTCACTATACAATATGTCAAACATTCTGTAGGTTTTTTTAATCATAATGTAAAAAGCCAGTTCAATTGAACTGGCTTTTTGTATGGCTGAGATCTTATTTTCCTACCGAGCTGCTACTTCTTTAATAATGGCGACAACTGCTTCAGTTGTTTTTACTAGTTCTTCAACCGGCATTTTTTCGTTTGTAGTATGGATGTCTTCATACCCGACTGCCAGGTTCACCGTTGGAACACCAAATCCAGCAATTACATTGGCATCACTGCCGCCCCCGCTTGTTAACAGGCGAGGCTCGCGGCCGATGTTTGCAAGAGCTTTTTTCGCTATTTCTACAACATGGTCTCCGTCAGCAAATTTGAAGCCAGGATACATAACTTGAATATCGACTTCAACCCTTCCGCCCATCTCAGCAGCCGTTGCTTCAAATGCTTCTTTCATCTTCTGTACTTGTGCTTCCATCTTTTCAGGTACTAACGAACGGGCTTCCGCTAAAATTTCCACATAATCACAAACAATATTTGTTTGCGTTCCGCCTTCAAAGCGGCCGATATTGGCTGTTGTTTCTTCATCAATTCGCCCCAACGGCATTTTCGCAATCGCTTTAGCTGCTAATGTAATCGCTGAAATACCTTTTTCAGGTGCCACTCCGGCATGGGCTGTTTTTCCATATACGGTCGCTTTTACTTTCGCCTGTGTCGGGGCTGCTACGATGATGTCTCCTACTTTACCGTCACTGTCAAGCGCATAACCGAATTTTGCTGTTACCATGGAAGAATCGAGCGCTTTTGCCCCCACTAAACCTGATTCTTCCCCTGCCGTGATGATAAATTGAATCGTTCCATGCTCAATGTTGTTTTCTTTTAATACTTGAATGGCTTCTAACATAGCCGCTAATCCAGCTTTATCATCTGCACCAAGAATCGTTGTGCCGTCACTTACAATATAGCCGTCTTGAATAGATGGTTTAATCCCTTTTCCCGGTACAACCGTATCCATATGCGAAGTGAAGTAAATCGGATCTGCATTTTCTTTTGTTCCCTTTAACGTACAAATTAAGTTACCCGCTCCATGGCCTGTAACAGCCGTCGTATCGTCTTCTACCACTTCTACGCCAAGCGCCGTAAACTTCTCTTTTAGCACTTTTGCAATCTCTGTTTCATATTTTGTTTCAGAGTCAATTTGAACAAGTTCTAAGAACAAATCGACTAAACGTTGTTGATTAATCATGATGTATCCCTCCAGAAATTATGAATATTACAATGGGATGTTGCCGTGTTTCTTCTTCGGACGGTCTTCCTGTTTGTTTCGCAACATCTCCAAAGCTTGAATGAGTTTGATTCTTGTCTCTCGCGGATCAACGACATCATCGACCATTCCGAGCTTGGCAGCTACATATGGATTGGCAAACTTCTCGCGGTACTCTTCTATTTTTTGTGCTCTCGTCACCTCAGGGTTTTCACTATTTTGAATGTCTTGCGCAAAAATGATGTTTGCCGCTCCTTGAGGTCCCATTACCGCAATTTCAGCATTCGGCCATGCATAGACAATATCGGCCCCAATCGATTTACTATTCAGGGCTACATAAGCACCTCCGTAAGCTTTACGCAAAATAACGGTAATTTTCGGGACAGTGGCCTCTGAGTAGGCATATAAAATTTTGGCCCCATGACGAATGATGCCCCCATGTTCCTGTTTAACTCCTGGGAAGAAGCCTGTTACATCTTCGAACGTAATGAGCGGGATGTTAAATGAATCGCAAAAGCGAATAAATCGAGCTGCTTTATCCGACGAATTGATGTCCAATCCTCCTGCCATCACCTTTGGTTGATTACAAACTAACCCAACCACTTCCCCATTTATTCTTGCAAGTCCCACGACAATGTTTTTGGAAAAATCTTTTTGAACTTCCAAAAAGGAATGTTCGTCTACCACTTGAGAGATGACATTCCTTACATCATAAGGCCTTACTGCATCAAACGGTACCGCATCTGCCAAATCAGGGCGGTAATGATCATTGTCATTATAAGACCTAAACGGTGGTTTTTCTCCATTATTTTGCGGCAAATAGCTTAACAATAACCGCACTTTTCCCAGCACTTCTTCTTCTGTCTCTCCGGAAAAATGGGCGTTACCGCTAATTTCATTATGTACTTTTGCACCGCCAAGGTTTTCAGCCGTAATTTTCTCCCCAGTTACGGTTTCGATTACTTTAGGGCCTGTAATAAACATCTGACTCGTTTTTTCCACCATAAAGACAAAATCAGTAATAGCCGGTGAATATACCGCTCCACCCGCACATGGTCCCATAATCACAGAAATTTGCGGAATGACACCGGAATAGATGGAATTGCGGTAAAAGATTTGACCGTACCCATCTAATGATACCACACCTTCTTGAATACGTGCGCCTCCTGAATCGTTTAATCCAATAAACGGCGTGCCTGTTTTAGCAGCCAAATCCATCACATAAGCGATTTTCTTTGCATGCATTTCCCCAAGGGCGCCTCCAAATACAGTAAAGTCTTGGGAAAATAAATAAATAGGACGACCGTGAACTTTTCCGTACCCTGTTACAACCCCGTCCCCGGGACCTTTTTTATCTTGCAAACCGAAGTCATTGCAGCGATGCTCAATGAAAGGATTGAGTTCAACAAAACTTCCTTCATCTACTAATAAATCAATCCGTTCACGTGCTGTCAATTTCCCCTTATCATGCTGTTTTTCAATTCTGTCGTCTCCGCCTCCGAGTTCGACTTCACGGCGATAATCATATAGCTCGTTTATTTTATTGTACATATCAAGCATCTTGAGCATCCCCCTTTACTTTCTTCTCACATAATTCATACAAAACTCCGCCACATGCTTTTGGGTGAACAAAAGCAATTTGGGCTCCGCCAGCTCCTGTTCTTGATTTATGGTCGATCATCTGAATTCCTTCAGATTGCAATTGCTGGATTCTGCTCTCGATCGAAGCAACTCCTAATGCCACATGATGAATACCCTCGCCTTTTTTCTCGATGAAGCGGTGAATGGGACTTTCATCTGATGTAGGTTCCAACAATTCAATTTTTGTCTCACCCGCTCGTAAAAAAGCAACCTTTACCTTTTGGGATTCCACCACTTCCATCCCTTCAAGGTGCAGCTTCAAAATATCCACATAGAAAGGTAAAGCGCTTTCTATAGAGCGAACAGCAATACCGATGTGATCAATTTTTTCGACCATTTTGTTCCTCTTCCCCTTTTTCGACTGTTTTCATATATCATTATACCATTCTTCAAAAAATTACAATTTCCTTCAATTTTCTAATATTTGAGTTGTTGGAAATCCCATCCTTGTAACCTTTTAAAAACCCATATAGAATGATGAATAGAAGTCCGAAGAGGAGAGATTAGAATGTCCAATAAAAAGATTCAAAAAATTATTGTGATGTTGATGCTTGGCACAATGCTGATTACTACATTGTTAGCCGGTATTACCATGTGGTTCTAATTTTTTCGCATGATAATCATCTTGCATCTTTGTTTTATAAAACACAGAAAACCAAGCAGCCTCCCGCTGCTTGGTTTTTATTCATGCATTAAACCAGCTTCACTCATGGCCCCTTCCTGTAAAGCAATGTCCTCAAACGTTTTAGTCGTATTGACAATTAACACTTTCGTCCCTATAGGTACCCGGTCATATAGCCACTCAATGGAATCGGTATGAAATCGAACACAGCCTTCTGTTACATATTTACCGATTGATAATTCATTGTTTGTTCCGTGAAGACCATAAATCCGCCCGTCCGTCTCCCTTGCATCAAATCCGATCCATCTTGTTCCTAAAGGATTTTCCGGATTTCCTCCTTGAATATTCTTCCTGCGGTAGTACGGATTTTTAGCTTTTACCACGACCGTAAACTTTCCTTCCGGCGTAAAATTTTGCTCTTTCCCTGTAGAAATATGAAAGATGGACTGAATTTTCCCTTCATCAATGAATACTGCTTTATTATTTTCCTTATTAACGATAATAAAAGGGTCTCCTAAAACTGGATTTGCCCCTAACGGCCAAATAGGTGAGAACATGGACAGCAATAGAAAGGAGAAAATAAATTTCATGATTTCCACCACCTTTTTCTTATTTTTCGTAAGGTGATGGAGAAGCATGCATGAGAATTATTCAACTTTTAATGATTTTTTTATGATTAAATATTGCTCAATTTCTCTCATAAGCTGGTATAGCTGAGCTCTTGCTTCAAATTCTCCCCTTGTTTGAGGAAGGCTTGCTCCTTTAAACTCCTCCTGTAACTGTCGTAATTTGATGAGAAATAGCTGCGCCGTATTTCCCGGGTGAATACATAAGCTCAATTCTTCGAGAAAATCTGCAATCATATAACGCTGTTCGACAACGGACTCAATCGATGTCACTAACGGCAACACACGTTCAATGATTTCAAACTGTTTTTCACGTGTTTTAAAGTAGTGATAATAATAGTTTTCTGTACGTAAAAAGTGGTTTTCAACATCCCTGAATGCTAAACTTTTCGCTTCTTCAATAAGGCGTGCCGTTTCCGTAATTTCTTTTCCTACCCACTGACTTTCGCTCGTTCGTAAATACGCAACTATCTCTTCAAAGATTTTACGGAAGTTTTGTTCAATTTCTTTTTGATATTGTTTTAGCTTCGTATCAAGGCTTGGCATATATAAATTAACCACGAGAGCCGTTCCAATCCCGATAACAATAAGAGCAATTTCATTCAAGACGATCCCTGCCGTCACATTTTGTTCTGAATAAATATGGAGGATGATAACGGAGCTGGTGACGACTCCTTCATTAATTTTGAGCATAACCGTCGTTGGAATAAAAAGAAGAAGCATTAATCCAATCACTATAGGATGGTAAGTGATTCCTTCAAAAAAGATGAGCGAAAAAACAATCGCCAATAAGCATGCAAAGAACCTTGCGGAGGCACTTTGAAGAGACTTCTTCTTTGAATTTTGAACACATAATATCGTTAAAATGCCTGCAGAAGGAAAGTAATTCAAGTTAAAAAATTGTGCGATCATAATCGCTGCAGCTGTTCCGATTGCTGTCTTTGTAGTCCGATAACCAATTTTAAATTTCATCATGCTATGAACCCCTAATAATTCTATTGTTTTAATTAATTTGTACTGCATTCTTTTATAGCATGAATGAGCACATTATAATGAAAAAAGATGACCTTAAAAAGGTCATCTTTTTTCATTATAACATCTTTTCTAAGAAAATCTTTGCTCTTTCGCTTTTTGGTGTCGAAAAAAATTCCACCGGAGCCGAATCTTCTACTAAACGCCCTTCATCTAAGAACAGTACCCGATCGGCTACCTCTCTGGCAAATCCCATTTCATGCGTCACAATGGCCATGGTCATTCCGGTATGTGCCAATGATTTCATAACTTCCAATACTTCTTTTACCATTTCCGGATCGAGTGCCGATGTTGGTTCATCAAACAAGATCACTTCAGGATTCATTGCAAGTGCCCTTGCAATGGCAACACGCTGTTTTTGTCCCCCTGACAGACGGTTTGGATATTCATTTGCTTTTTCAGCGAGTCCAACTTTCTTCAATAACTCATGTGCCTTTTCCTCAGTTTCCTTCTTTGACACACCTTTTACTGTCATTGGAGCATATGTTAAATTTTCAAGCACCGTCTTATGGGGAAAAAGATGGAAATGTTGAAACACCATTCCAACATTTTGTCTTACCTTCATGATATTTGTTTTTGGATCCGTGATATCTTGATCGCCAATCCAAATATGACCGCTCGTCGGTTCCTCAAGCAAATTCATGCAACGTAAAAATGTGGATTTTCCCGAACCTGAAGGACCAACAATCGCTACAACTTCCCCTTCTTTAATAGTTGTCGAGATGCCTTTTAATACTTCCAGCTTTCCAAACGATTTATAGAGATTCTCAACTTTAATCACTTTTTCTCATTCTCCTCTCGACCGCTTTGCCAAGGAGTGTTAAGCCGATTACCATTATATAATAGATGAGACCGGCTAAAATAAGCGGCTCAAAATAGCGATATGTTTGACCGCCTACAATATAGGCACGGCGCATAATATCCATCGCCCCGATGACTGTCACTACGGCCGATTCTTTTGTAAGAGTAATAAATTCATTCATTAAAGCAGGTAAAATATTTTTCATGGCCTGCGGCAAAATGATATCCTTCATCATTCGCTTATATGGAATTCCCAACGCAAGCGATGCTTCACGCTGCCCCTTATCCACCGCCAAAATACCTGCCCGAATAATTTCCGAAATATACGCCGCGGAGTTCAAACCAAAGGCAAGTACAGCTGCAGGGTATGCATCAATTTCAAAACCGATAAGTTGCGGTAACCCAAAATAAATGATTAATAATTGCAATACTAACGGCGTGCCGCGGAATACAGAAGTATACGCATCTGCAAGCCATGTTAACACCTTCACCCGGCCAATTTTAAATAATGCTAAAATAATCCCGAGTGAAAATCCCAGCAATGCAGCTGCCAGGACAATTTTTATCGTTACCCATATCCCTTCTAAAATATAAGGGATTGAAGGCACGATTTGTGTAAAATCCAAATTCATGCCCGATCCATTCCTCTCTTCTCCGTTAAAAATTCAGCTTATTGCTCTCCGCCAAACCATTTCACGATTAATTTTTCTAACTCGCCATTTTCCTTCATTTCGTTTAACACGCGGTTAAAGTCCTTTGTTAACTTGCTTTCTTTCGGAAACGCGATTGCTGAACCGGCTTCATCCGCACTTGCATCAGAAATATTAAATCCTGTTAATTCTTTTTCTTTTTCAAAGAATCCTTTTGCTACTGTATCTTCAATAATGGCAGCATCAAAGCGGCCAGACTTCATTTCTTGCACTAATTCAGGAATACGGTTGCGGTTTTCAACTTTAAAGTCCACTGTTTTTTTCAATTCTTCTGCTTTACCTTCTTGGATAGATCCTACTTGTACCCCTACCGTTTTTCCTTTTAAATCTTCCACTGTTTTAATGCCGCTGTCTTTCGGTGTGACAATCATATGTTTTGCCGTATAGTAAATATCTGAAAAATCAACGTTCTTTTTGCGTTCTTCTGTTGGTGTCATCCCTGCTAATACAAAGTCAACTTTGCCGGCCTGAATGGCAGGAATAAGCCCGTTAAAATCAATGTCTTGCACTTTCACTTCGTAACCAAGCTCTTTGGCGATAGCTTTGGCCAAGTCAACGTCAAACCCGATGATGTCCTCGCTTTTTGCTGTATCAATATACTCAAATGGCGGGTAATCAGCTGATGTACCCATTGTTAACACTTTTTCCCCTTCTGTTTTTCCACCTTCTCCGGCAGATCCGTTTGCTGAATCATCGCTTGTCCCGCACGCTGCTAACATACCAACAACAAGCATGCTCATCATGAGCAATGATAACCATTTTTTCATATTTATTCCCTCCTTAAACTTTTTTTCTGAAATTAATTAATATTATGAAATAAGTTTGTCACTATTACAAGTAGCACACCAAGTTTTAATATATATTCAACAAAATGTATTTTAACACGTATTTATAAATATGCAAGTATTTTTTTTAATATCAATTAGTTATATACCGTTGTATTAATATTATTATTCTACAAAAATAAAAAATCTTCCTTTCCCACTTCTATTCTCTTCTGCACAAAAAAAGACCGCACAGGAACGGTCTTCTTTCGCATCATTTTAAACTTCTTCACAATATTGATCGAACGCTTTTTGTAGCTTTGTCACAACAGACATCGGGTCATGCCCTTCAATTTCATGGCGCTCTACCATTGTCATCAACTTTCCGTCTTTTAATAAAGCAAAAGATGGAGATGATGGCGGATAGCCTACGAAATACTCACGTGCCCGAGCCGTTGCTTCTTTGTCTTGTCCTGCAAATACTGTTACTAAATGATCTGGACGTTTATCATAATGGACAGAGTGGGCTGCAGCCGGTCTTGCAATTCCTCCTGCGCAACCGCAAACAGAATTTACCATAACAAGAGTTGTACCTTGTTTTTTAAATGCTTCTTCTACCTCTTCTGGTGTTTTGAGCTCCGTATAGCCTGCCGCCACAATTTCTTGGCGCGCTTGTCTTACCACATCATTCATAAATAAATTAAAATCAATGTTCACTTCAATTACCTCCTTCTCCTATGTGTAATCTTATCATACCAAGTATAAGTAACCATTTTCAAACAAACAATCTTTGAAAAAACAGGTTTAAAACCTTTTTTAGCCGGCAATAGTAATAATACATCTAAATCCATACCCCTAAACTCCCTATGAAGAAGGGTTATGCAAATCATTGCATAACCCTTCTTTTTTTATTTACGTTGCTCATACATACGGATTAACTGATCGGCAGCCTCTGAAACCGTTATTTCCTTATTCATCATTTTTCGCTCCAACATCGGCCTTGTTCTTTTTACATTTTCATTTCCATAAAATGAAGCATACAGGTAATCAGAAATCATCGCCCCGAGCCAGTATTTCATTTGGGCAGCTCTCTTTTCCTCCAAGAAGCCGCGCTCTTTGCAATGTGTGATGAACTGTTGGATCATGTTCCATACTTCTTCTATTCCCTCTTTATAAAGAGCCGAACATGTCATCACTTTTGTTTGCCAGCCTTTTGTCGCGGACTGAAGGAAGTGTAAAATCGACTCGTATTCTTGTTTGGTTATCAGTGCTTTCGACAAATTGTCCCCATCTGCCTTATTAATGCAAATTAAGTCGGCCAGCTCCATGATTCCTTTTTTCATTCCTTGAAGCTCATCTCCCGCCCCCGTTAAAGCGAGAAGCAAAAATACATCGACCATATCTTTTACAATCGTTTCTCCTTGGCCAACACCTAAGGTTTCCACGATAATAACATCAAACCCTGCCGCTTCACAGAGGAGAATGGACTCTCTTGTTTTTCGGTGAACCCCTCCGAGCTTTCCTTGAGAGGGAGAGGGCCTAATAAAAGCATTGGGATGACGGGACAACTCCTCCATACGCGTTTTATCTCCAAGAATGCTTCCACCTGTGATTGTGCTGCTCGGATCGATGGCTAAAATGGCTACTTTGTGTCCCAACTCGCATAAATACATCCCAAATGCTTCAATAAATGTGCTTTTTCCTGCTCCCGGCACTCCTGTAATGCCGATTCGTACTGACTTTCCCGTGTACGGAAAAATCAGCTTCAGTACATCTTGCGCTTTTTGAAAATGGCGGGGAGCATTGCTTTCGATTAACGTGATAGCCTGGGCAAGCATCACGCGGTTATGCTGTAAAATACCATCTGCATATTCTTCAACGGTTTTCTCTCTTCTCATCGTGCCACTCCGTTTCTTCATGGCCAAGCCGTTTCTTGATCTCTGTCAGCACTTGTTTAGCAGCAGTCGGAATGACGGTACCCGGACCGAAAATAGCAGATGCACCGTTTTGTAATAAAAACTCGTAATCTTGCTGCGGTATCACCCCGCCAACGACCACCACAATATCTTCACGTCCATGTTTTTTCAATTCTTCGATTAGCTGCGGTAATAATGTCTTATGTCCCGCCGCCAATGAACTCATTCCAATAGCATGAACGTCATTTTCAACAGCCTGAATCGCTGTTTCTTCCGGTGTCTGAAAAAGCGGTCCGATATCAACATCAAATCCTAAATCAGCAAATGCAGTAGAAATGACTTTGGCTCCCCGGTCATGTCCGTCTTGCCCCATTTTTGCAATTAAAATACGAGGACGGCGGCCTTCTTCTTCTAAAAATTGTACCGTCATGTCTTGTACACCTTTTATTTGTTCTTCATACGCGAACTCTGAACTGTAAACGCCGCTAATGGAACGAATGGTAGCTGTATGGCGTTTCGCCACTTTTTCAACCGCCTCAGAGATTTCGCCAAGAGTTGCCCTTGCACGGGCAGCTTCTACCGCTAACTCCAACAAATTCCCCTTGCCTGTCTCTGCCGCTTCCGTGATAGCCTCTAATGTTTCCGCTACCCGTTTATTGTCTCTTGATGCGCGAAGCTCTTTTAGTCGTTTCATTTGTTTTAAGCGAACAGCTGTATTGTCAATATCTAAAATATCGAGCGGTTGCTCATCTTTCACTTGATATTTATTGACACCGATAATTGTCTCGACCCCGGAATCAATTTTTGCTTGACGTCTTGCTGCTGCCTCTTCGATACGCATTTTGGGAATTCCTGTTTCGATGGCCTTTGCCATACCGCCCAGTTGCTCGATTTCCTCCAGATGCTCCCACGCTCGATTCATAAGCTCATTTGTCAACGATTCTACATAATAAGAGCCGCCCCACGGATCAATGACATTACAAATTCCTGTTTCATCTTGCAAATACAGCTGTGTATTACGGGCAATTCTAGCTGAGAAATCAGTTGGAAGGGCAATCGCTTCATCCAATGCGTTCGTATGAAGCGATTGGGTATGGCCAAGTGTAGCCGCCAGTGCCTCTAAACAAGTACGAACTACATTGTTGTACGGATCTTGTTCCGTCAGGCTCCAACCAGACGTTTGGGAGTGTGTTCTCAACGCAAGGGATTTTGGATTTTTGGGAGTGAACTGTTTCATCAGCTTTGCCCACAGCAGACGGGCGGCTCTCATTTTGGCTACTTCCATGAAGTAGTTCATGCCAATCGCCCAGAAAAATGACAATCTCGGAGCAAACGAGTCAATATCAATCCCTGCCTTTAAACCCGTACGAACATATTCGAGACCGTCAGCCAATGTATAAGCAAGTTCCAAGTCGGCAGGGGCTCCCGCTTCCTGCATGTGATAGCCGGAAATACTAATGCTATTAAATTTCGGCATATGTTGGGAGGTATATTCAAAAATGTCCGCAATGATGCGCATTGACATATCCGGCGGATAAATGTAGGTGTTACGCACCATATATTCTTTTAAAATATCATTTTGGATTGTACCTGACAGCTGGTCCTGTTTGACCCCCTGTTCTTCCGCCGTCACAATGTAAAAAGCCATAACAGGCAGCACTGCCCCATTCATTGTCATCGAAACCGACATTTGATCTAATGGAATTCCGTCAAATAAAATTTTCATATCTAAAATGGAGTCAATTGCTACGCCGGCTTTTCCTACGTCCCCCACAACACGAGGATGGTCGGAATCGTAACCGCGATGAGTTGCTAAATCAAAAGCAACCGACAATCCTTTTTGACCCGCAGCCAAATTGCGGCGGTAAAAAGCATTGCTCTCTTCTGCTGTCGAATAGCCGGCATACTGCCGAATCGTCCACGGCCTATTTACATACATTGTAGGATACGGCCCTCGCAAAAATGGCGGCAATCCCGGCAAAAAGTCCATGAAATCGAAAGACTGAGTATCTTCTTTCGTATAAAGAGCCTTTACCTTGATTTGCTCGTTCGTTTGAAACAAATGACCTTCATAGTTATAATGCGGCGTGCTCTCGCAACCAGTGCCCTGTTGTTTATCCTGAAATGAAATCCGATTGAAATCAGGTTTTTGATACATTTAGTTCACCCCCAGCTCATTGACTAACTCGTTTAATACATGGACAGCATTCGTATGCAGTTCGATTATTTCCTTTGCACCAGCACAAATAAAAGCATCACGTTGGTTAGCTGGCTGTTTTCCGGCCACATATACGCGATGATGAGCAGATGCCAACTGCTGAATCACCTCTAATCCCAATTCCTCATAAAGCTCATCTGTTCCACAAAGAACAAACACTTCGCCTTGTTGTTCATTACACCATTGTACTGCTTCATTTGCAGAAGAAAGAGAGGTGCTTTGATCTACTTTAAATCCTCCTGACTGAAAAAATGATCGGGCCAGCTCAATTCGCGGCTTGCAGGCTTTTTCTTGACCGAGCACAACAAGATGAACTGTTAGCGGTTTTTGATGTACTTCCTCCATTTTTTCTACTCTCAATCTTAACTCTTCAAATTCGGCACTCTTTCGCCAATTACGAATAGGCTCCACATATTCCTTCGTGGATGAATCAGCTAATTGGTTCATCAATCCACTTATTGTCGCTCCCTGTAAAACAGCATCAGCAAAAGCCGGGATGGACGGATGTTCGACCTTGATAGAGTTGCGGATCATTGCCTGTAATTGTGTTACACGCTTGTCGTAAAAATCTGTAACATTTAACGGCAGCTGATCATTCAAGCGTTCGGCTGGCTGGACATAATGTGTGATGCCAACTACCCGTTCTATGCGCGTCTGAACATCTTGTTGCCGCTTGACGAGCACATTTGAAAGCTGTTTTTGCACAAACTGCTGCTTCAACGCCTGAAACATGCCGCCTTGTTCTTCGATCTTCTGAAATAATTCCCATGCTTTCTCCGCTATCTCCTTCGTTAAAGCTTCAACATACCAAGAACCTCCAGCCGGATCAATGACTTTCGTCAAATAAGCTTCCTCTTTTAAGATATGCTGTGTGTTACGGGCAATCCGCTGTGAAAATTCATTGGACGGACGGATAAGACCGTCAAATGCTGTAACAGCCAGGCTATCTACTCCTCCTGTAACCGCAGCAAACGCCTCTATCGTCCCTCGAAGCATATTTGTATAGGCGTCATATTTCGTTTTTGTCGTCATGGATGTTTTCGCGTGAATATAAGGCCTGTACTGCCCGCTATCTCCCCCGAAAGCTTTAACCATTTTAGACCACAATAGTTTAAATGCCCGAAGTTTGGCGCTTTCCATAAATAAATGTGAACCGACGGCAAAGGAGAAAGAAATGCGCGGCAATACTTCTTGTAATGATAATCCTTCTCTTAGGCAAACATCTATATATTCAACAGCTGTAGCGATGGCAAAGGCTAACTCTTGAACAGCATGAGCGCCGCCGTTATGATATGCTTCCATATCTACCACAATCGTCTTTAAGTTAGGGGCATTTGATTTAGTCCATTTCACCGCTTCGACCATCTGTTTATACATGTCAGGAAGAGAGAGCGGAGAACAGCCAGCTCCCGCTAAAGAGGCAAGCGGATCCGTTCCAACCGTTCCCGTTATACTTTCCATAGAAAGATGATGTTTGCGAGCATAAGCTGTTATGAATGATAGGAAAGGCAAAACAGTAAAGTTAGTCAAAATATGAAGGGGCGTTTTCTCTAAATCAATATTTTTAAACAAAATCTCTACATCCTGTAAACAACTGACAGGCACTCCGTCCCCTGCACGCTCTACAGGTGCTTGGTCAGAATCTTTCCCTTGTTTTGTTGCCGTATCGAGTTGAATGGCTAACATTGTTTGCCCTCTGCTTAATGCCGAAACAGCCAGCCGATTTGTCTCCTCAATAACAGGATGATTCATTTCTTGAGCAACGTCCCAAGCTTTTTCCACATACCCCGTTTCCCTGCTTCCCCTCACAAGACACCCTTCTCCCGGCAAATCATGAGTATGTATGAATGATTGTGTGTCTTCCGCCAAGTAAAGCGATTTCAAAAATATCTCTTCATAAGTCTTTGTATAAAGTGCTGAAACAGGTTTTCCCTTTAAGGTTCTTTCGACTTCTTTTTCCCACTCTTCGACACTAAGGGCAGTAAATTCGTCAAACGATAACCCGCCTTTTGTTTTCATCCCTTTTCCCCCTTTACCAAAAAATAATCAGAATAGTTTTTAATATTCTATGTTTTTATCTTAATATAAGAGCAATAAGGATATCAACGAGCAATTGCAATGTCCAATCTATACTTTGTCATACAGTAAAAAAAGAGAGTGGACGAGGGGCAGAAAATCCCCTTTCATCCACTCTCCCATATTCTTCTGCCAAGCTTTCTTTTTTTTGCAAAGGGCCATACCGGTTTTAGTATTTTTGACTCATTTGTGCGAAGCGGCTTCATGTCCAGCTGCAGCGGCTAGGGACTCGCGTCACTTCACCTTCTTCCTCAGAAGCAAAAAGCGCTTCTGGTGAAGAAGCTTCCAGCGCGTGTCGTCCCTGGACGAGCCGCTTCCGCTTTTCTTTTTAATAAATGGACGTGTGCTGTGGCGTGATGTTTTCAATAATTTCTTTCACCCGAGCCAAAAATCTTCCGCAAACTAATCCATCTAACACACGGTGATCCAAAGACAGGCACAAGTTGACCATATCTCGTACCGCAATCATTCCATTGTTCATCACAACAGGACGCTTCACGATGGATTCTATTTGCAAAATAGCTGCCTGGGGATAGTTGATAATGCCCATCGATTGGACTGAACCAAACGAACCGGTATTATTTACCGTAAATGTGCCGCCTTGCATATCTTCAGGACGCAGCTTGCTGTTTCTGGCTTTACCCGCCAGTTCAGTAATTTCACGGGCAATTCCTTTTATCGTTTTTTCATCTGCATACTTAATGACCGGAACAAATAATGCATCCTCCGTCGCTACCGCAATGGATATATGAATATCTTTCTTTTGGATGATCGTATCCCCTGCCCACATAGAATTAATTTGCGGGAATTCTTTTAATGCCTGGGCAACAGCTTTCACAAAGAAAGCGAAATACGTCAAATTGAATCCTTCTTTTTTCTTGAATTCATCTTTGACAGCATTGCGGTATTCCACCAAATTTGTAGCGTCTACTTCTACCATGGTCCAGGCATGAGGAATTTCATGTTTACTGCGCAGCATGTTGGCCGCAATGGCTTTTCGAACACCTGAAACAGGGATTTCCGTATCTCTAGCCTGTGATGTTAAAGCAAGAGAAGGAGCAGCCGGTTGTTTGGCAGGCTCTGTTCTTACAGGGGCCTCCGCTCTTTCCACAGGCTTGGCAGGATGGTGTAATGTCGGGATTTGTCCGGATTCGATCAGCTTCAATAAGTCCTTCCTTGTAATCCTTCCCCCTGCTCCCGTTCCTTCTACCAATCCCAAATCAATGGAATGTTCCTGAGCTAAGCGCAGTACAGCAGGAGAATATCGGTGTTTTTGCGAAACGTCCTTTTTTTCTTTCACTGCCGCAGCTGTCGTTTCTTGTTTTTCTGGAGCAGCCGGAGCTTGAGAAGTGCTGTCTGCCACTTCCACTAAACAAATGACTTCTCCAACCGAAAGTGTGTCGCCTTCTTGTGCGACAAGCTCTTTAATAACACCGGAAAAAGAAGATGGAACTTCCGCGTTCACTTTATCTGTCATGACTTCAGCAATCGGATCATATTTGTTTACTTGGTCCCCTGGGGAAACAAGCCATTTACTGATTGTTCCCTCCGTGACACTTTCTCCAAGCTGAGGCATTGTCAATTTTTCAGTCGCCATCCGTAAAACCTCCTTTTGTTAAAACTCTGCTAATTCCCTCATTGCTTTTTCAACTTCATCCGGATTGACCATAAAGAACTTTTCCATTGTAGGAGCATATGGCATGGCTGGAATATCAGGACCGGCTAATCGTTTGATCGGTGCATCCAGATCAAACAAACAATGTTCGGCGATAATGGCAGCCACTTCACTCATGACGCTGCCTTCCTTGTTATCTTCTGTTACCAATAATACTTTTCCAGTCTTGGAAGCCGCTTCGATAATTGCTTCTTTATCTAAAGGGTAAACGGTGCGTAAATCAACAACATGCGCAGAAATTCCATCGGCAGCAAGCTTTTCTGCTGCCTGCAAAGCAAAGTGGACACATAATCCATATGTGATAACCGTGATGTCGTCACCTTGACGCTTTACGTCCGCTTTTCCAATTGGAAGGACATAATCATCTTCCGGTACTTCTCCTTTAATCAATCGATATGCGCGTTTATGCTCGAAGAATAGAACCGGATCATCGTCTCGGATGGCTGCTTTTAACAACCCTTTCACGTCATAAGGGGTAGAAGGCATGACAATTTTCAACCCGGGCTGGCTGGCAAACATCGCTTCAACAGATTGGGAATGGTAAAGGGCTCCGTGTACTCCTCCTCCATACGGCGCACGGATGGTAATCGGACAATTCCAATCGTTATTGGAACGGTAGCGGATTCTCGCTGCCTCCGAGACGATTTGGTTAACAGCCGGCATAATGAAATCAGCAAATTGAATTTCTGCTATCGGTCGCATTCCGTACATCGCCGCACCGATTCCCACTCCGACAATCGCTGATTCAGCCAATGGTGTATCAATGACGCGCTGCTCACCAAATTGTTCATACAAACCATTTGTCGCCTTAAATACCCCTCCTTTTCGCCCGACATCTTCGCCAAGCACAAATACCTTGGAGTCTTTTTCCATTTCTTCGCGTATGGCCATTGTTACGGCATCAATATATGAAATAACCGGCATCTTCTTCTCCCCCTTACTCTCCATATACATGTTTCAACGCGTATTCAGCTTCCGCATACGGCGCACTTTCTGCATAATCGGTCGCTTCGTTTACCGTTTCCGTCACTTTATTGGCCAATTCCGCTTCCTTTTCATCCGTCAAAACCCCTGCCTCTTTCAAATAAGCCGCAAATTTGATAATCGGGTCATTTTTTCTTGCTTCAGAACGTTCCTCTTCCGCACGATAAGCGCGGTCGTCATCATCGCTCGAGTGGGCAGTGAGCCTATAGGAAACCGCTTCGATAAGGGTCGGCCCCTCACCTTTCCGTGCTCGATCAGCCGCTTCTTTGACGGCTTGATACACTTCAAGAGGGTCGGTCCCATCCACTGTAATCCCGGGCATTCCGTATCCAACGGCACGGTCGGACACTTTCTCACAGGCTAATTGCTTCTCTATCGGTACTGAAATCGCATATTTGTTATTCTCACACATAAAAATGACAGGCAGCTTATGGACACCCGCAAAGTTAGCTCCTTCGTGGAAATCTCCCTGGTTTGAAGAGCCTTCGCCAAATGTTACAAAACTCACCAAATCTTTTCCTTCCATCTTACCTGCCAAAGCAATGCCTACTGCATGTGGAACTTGTGTTGTAACAGGCGATGAGCCTGTTACGATACGATTCTTTCTGTGACCAAAGTGTCCCGGCATCTGTCTTCCGCCGGAATTGGGATCCTCGGCTTTGGCAAAACCTGATAGCATTAAGTCTCTTGCCGTCTGACCGAATGTTAAAACCACACCCATGTCCCGGTAATAAGGAAGAACGTAATCTTTCTCTCTATCTAACGCAAAAGCAGCTCCCACTTGGGCTGCTTCCTGCCCCTGGCAGGAAATCACGAACGGGACCTTCCCTGCACGATTCAACAGCCACATGCGTTCATCAAGCTTACGTGCTAATAACATCGTTTCAAACATACTTAATACTTGATCATCGTTTAATCCAAGTGTCTCGTGACGTTTTGTCATAGTCATACCCTCCTTAGGTCGCTTTTAAAAATGGATAGCCTTTCCGTCAACCGCCAATGCTGCTTCTCCAATCGCTTCTGATAAGCTAGGGTGCGGATGAATCGTATGAGCCACTTCCCACGGGGTGGCATCTAACACTTTGGCCAATCCGGCTTCTGAAATCATATCGGTCACGCGGGGCCCGATCATATGGATACCTAAAATATCATCCGATTCGCTATTGGCTATGATTTTTACAAATCCTGCCGCATCACCGTAGATAAGTGCCTTGCCAACTGCCTTAAAAGGAAATTTCCCGACTTTTAACTGATATCCTTTTTCCATTGCTTCTTGTTCCGTCAGTCCTATGCTAGCCACTTCCGGGCTGCTGTAAACACATTTAGAAATAGTTTCATAGTGCAGCGGCAATGGATTGTTGCCAGCAATGTGTTCAACGGCTACAATTCCTTCATGTGAGGCGACATGGGCAAGCTGCATTCCTCCAATCACATCACCAATAGCATAAATATGAGGCTCTTTCGTTTGATAAAAGGCATTCGTTTGAACAAATCCTTTCTCCACCACAATATCTGTATTCTCAATTCCCAAGTTCTCAATATTCGCCTGTCTCCCAACTGAAACTAGCAGTTTATCGGCCTTAAACTCTTTTTTATCCTCGTTTATCTCAGCCTCAATTGAAACTCCCCCTTCTATTTTGAGCGTTTCTGGAAGTACTTGGGCACGTGTAACGATCTTAATTCCTCTTTTCTTTAAAACCTGCTCCATCTCTTTAGAAATCTCTTCATCTTCTGTCGGTAGAATGCGAGGGCTATACTCAATTACGGTTACGTCAACATCAAAATCACGCAGCATTGAGGCCCACTCGATACCAATCACACCACCGCCGACAATAACAATGGATGAGGGGAGTTCAGACATTCGGAGCGCTTCGTCCGAAGTCATGACATATTGACCGTCCACGTTTAATCCTGGCAGCGTTCGAGGCCTTGAGCCTGTCGCAATCAACACGTTTTTTGGTAAAATCATCTCATTCTCTTCCCCATTGTTCATTTCAACAGAAATGGTTCCAGGCATCGGAGAGAAAATAGATGGGCCTAAAATACGTCCTATTCCTTCATATACATCAATTTTCCCTTTCTTCATCAAATGCTGGACACCTTTGTAAAGCTGGTTGACAATGGCTTGTTTCCTCTCCTGCACTTTTGAAAAGTTCAAGCCTACAGAAGGGGCTGTAACCCCGAATTCTTCTGCCTTTTTGGCCGTTACATATACTTCTGCGCTTCTTAGGAGCGCTTTACTCGGAATGCATCCGGCATGGAGACATGTTCCGCCAAGTTTGTTTTTCTCAATGACAGCTACCTTTAACCCAAGTTGGGCAGCACGAATCGCCGCCACATAACCTCCTGTTCCCCCCCCGAGAATGGCTAAGTCATATTCAATCGTCATGACGCAATCCCTCCTTACGGCTAAAATATGGTCGTTTTCACTTTGTTTCCTGTATACTCTTTTGCTTGTTCTTCACCGCGCAATACACGCAAGGCTCCTTCGGCTAATGCCTGTAGCTCGTTTTCTCCTGGATGAATCATCACATCGGCGATCCAATTCACCCGCTCCATGATAAGATGAACGAATTCTTTTGTATAGGCAAGACCGCCTGTCAAAATGATGGCATCCACCTTTCCGTTTACAACGGTGCTTACCGCTCCGATTTCCTTGGCAACTTGATAAGCCATCGCTTCAAAGGCGAGACGGGCTTTTTTATCTCCTTTTCGAATCATCTCTTCTACTTTCCTTGCATTCGACGTTCCTAGATAACCCGCAAGGCCCCCTTGACCGACAAGCATTTTCATCACTTCATCACGGTAATACTTACCGGAAAAGCAGAGGGAAACTAGATCTCCAGCCGGCACCGTTCCTGCACGCTCGGGGCTGAATGGCCCGTCTCCATGCAATCCATTATTTACATCAATGACTTTTCCATGTTTATGTACACCAACTGTAATCCCTCCGCCCATATGGACAACAATCAACTGCAAATCCTCGTACCGCTTATTCAATTGTTTGGCCGCCCTCCTTGCTACAGCTTTTTGATTCAGCGCATGAAAAATACTTTTTCGTTCGATAAGGGGCATGCCGGATAAACGGGCAATCGTTTCTAATTCATCGACTACAACAGGGTCCACGATAAAAGCAGGAATATTAAGGCCCGATGCGATTTCAAATGCAATGACCCCTCCTAGATTAGAAGCATGCTGTCCTGCAAACCCTTCTCTTAAATCATTTAACATCAAGTCGTTTACTTCGTATGTTCCTCCTTCAATGGGCCGCAATAATCCGCCCCGTCCACATACAGCATCCAGCTTTGAGAGATTAATTCCTTCTTGGTCAAGTGCTTCTAGAATGGTTTGCTTACGAAAATCGTGCTGATCAAAAATAGTCTTATATCCACTTAATTCGTCAATGTCATAACGAATGATTCTCTCAAAAATTGGGACTTCATTTTGAAAAACCCCGATTTTTGTAGACGTGGAGCCCGGATTCATCACGAGGATGCGATAATCTTTCGTATCCAACTTTCATCCTCCTAAACATTAAAATACGACGGGAAAATGGGGATGACCCACAACCACAAAAAACACATGATTTTAGGTCACCCATCAAATGAATCGTCCTAAAAACACAGTAGAATCAAGAGTTTTATCGACGGTTCATTTCAGTTTTAAAACAGGATATCTTTTTTAAAAACTTATGGGTCAGCCCCACTTCCGTGACAGGAACTGCCATATAACTCAGCTGTTGCGACGGCGACTCAAAACATGGTGGCTGTTTTGTAAAAATTGACTGCGTGAATTTCTCACTCTCTCGATCCGTTCCTCTGCCAAACGATCAGCTGCAGCATATGTTGGGATATCATCACGTTTCGAAATTTCTAATACCCGTTCGATATTATGATAAATTCCTTCCACCTTTTTCAACGCACGCTCATGATTATAGCCATATAATTCGTCAGCTACGTTAATAACACCTCCGGCATTAATAACGTAATCCGGAGCATACACAATTCCCATTTCATGGATTAAATCCCCATGCCGCGTTTCTTTTAATTGGTTATTGGCTGCACCCGCGATTACCTTTGCTTTTAGCTGCGGAATTGTTGAGTCGTTAATCGTTGCACCTAGTGCACATGGAGCATAAATATCACAACTCACACTGTAAATTTCATTTGGATCCACCACTTTTGCGCCGAATGCTTCAACAGCACGTTGAACGGCTTCTTTGTTAATATCTGTTATAATGAGTTGCGTTCCCTCTCCATGCAAATGTTTGCAAAGGTTGAATGCAACGTTCCCTACTCCCTGCACAGCAACTACTTTTCCTTCCAAAGAGTCTGTTCCAAATGCCGCTTTGGCCGCAGCCTTCATTCCTTTATATACCCCGTATGCCGTGACAGGAGAAGGGTTACCCGAGGAACCGAAAGCGGGTGATACTCCTGTAACATAATCCGTCTCCTGGTAAATAATATCCATATCTTCTACTGTTGTACCTACATCCTCAGCGGTAATGTAACGGCCATTTAACCCTTGAATATAGCGGCCGAATGCCCTAAACATTTCTTCACTTTTATCTTTTCGAGGGTCGCCGATAATAACGGTCTTCCCTCCACCCAGATTCAGTCCTGCAGCTGCATTTTTATAAGTCATTCCTCTTGCCAGGCGAAGAGCATCTTCAATGGCCGCTTCTTCTGATTCATATGTCCACATCCTTGTTCCCCCAAGAGCTGGACCTAGCGTTGTATCATGGATCGCTATAATTGCCTTTAAACCCGATTGTTTGTCTTGGCAAAAGACCAATTGCTCATAATCATATGTCTCCATATATTTAAAAATTTCCATGTTCATTCCTCCCAAATTCGTTTATTGGCGGCTCTTTTTGCTGCGCAAATTGCGAGTGCTATTGAATATAATTTACTCTTTGCTGAATCTGATCTTGATGTGAATACGACAGGAGCCTTAGCCCCGTCAATAAGACCGGCTACACTCGCTTGCCCAAAATAGATCAATGACTTGTATAAGATATTTCCTTCTTCAATTCCAGGCATAAGCAGGATATCCGCATCTCCCGCTACTTCACTTGCTATTCCTTTATGCCGAGCAGCTTCCATCGAAACTGCATTATCTAACGCTAAAGGACCATCCACTATACAGTTTTTTATTTGACCTCTTCTATTCATTTGAGTTAAGGCTGCAGCATCCATTGTTGCCTGCATATTTGGATTGACTACTTCCACTGCCGCAATCGGAGCCACTTTCGGAATTGATATTCCGATGCCTCTCGCTACTTCTACAGCGTTTTGAAGAATTTGTACTTTTTCAGTTAGACCGGGAGCGATGTTCATTGCCGCATCCGTTACGATAATCGGCTTTGAAAAGTGGGGGGCGTCAAATAAAGCGACGTGCGACAATAAGTTTTCCGTTCGTAATCCATATTCTTTATTTAACACCTCTTTTAAAAGGGTTGCGGTTGGTACATTTCCTTTCATCAACACCGTCGCTTCCCTTAAATGAACAGCTCTCACTGCCGCTTTGGCAGCATATTCATTTGATAAGGAGTGGAAAATTTGAACTCGGCCATCTTGGAATAGTTCCGGGGCATACTGCAAGATTGCTTTTTTTATTTTTTCCTGGTTCCCATATAAAATAAATCGACCGAGCTGTTGTTGTAGAGCTGTTAAAACAGCTTCTATCACTTCTTGATCTTCTGCTGCGGCGACAGCAATGACAACATGGGACTGCTGTCTTGCTTCATTCAGTATGGTTTCAAAGAATTTCATCGCTCTACCTCACATTTAGTTTTAATGGTCTGCTCATTTTTATAATCATGCAAGAATAATGCCAATCTTATTATGTGGTTTTTTCGTCATCTCATTAATAAGATAGCATGCAATAAATTGCATGGTGTGCATTTTATTGCATGCTATTATTTTCAGTATTATACTTTTCAAGTTTATAATATAGCGCCCTGATGGAAACACCTAAATGTCTTGCTGTTTTTGTTTTATTTCCGTTATATTTCTCTAAAGTTAGACGAATAATATTTGCTTCATATTTTTCTAATAACTTGGCTAAGCTTTCTCCGTCATCCAAATCCACAGGTTCCATGAAACCGGAACTTGTTTCCTTTGTACGCGCTTCGAGCGGCGGGATATGATGCACTTCAATCAATGTTTCACTGTAATTCATATATATGATGGCTCGTCCTAATATATTTTCCAATTCTCTTACATTTCCCGGCCAGTGATATGTTTGCAATAACCGAAGAGCACCTTTGGTTAACCCTTCCACATTCCGCCCGTAATCTTGATTTATTTTCGCGATTAAATGGTTAGCTAATGCTTCAATATCTTCTTTGCGCTGACGCAGCGATGGAATGAAAATAGGAATTTTATTAAGACGATAGTACAAGTCTTCCCTAATCTTCCCTGATGCCATACCTTTCTCCAAGTTTACGTTAGTGGCCGCAATAATTCGTACATTGATGGAAATCGGCGTTGTCCCTCCGACACGTACAATTTCATGTTCCTGCAGTACCCTCAATAATTTGGCTTGCATGTGAGCGGATAATTCACCGATTTCGTCCAAAAAGATACTTCCATTATTGGCTTCTTCGAATAATCCTCTTTTTCCGCCACGGCGTGCACCGGAAAAGGCTCCTTCTTCATATCCAAACAATTCACTTTCCAACAAAGATTCTGAAAGGGCAGCACAATTAACGCGAACAAATTTGTTATATTTTCGGTCGCTGTCATTATGGATGGCATGGGCAAATAGCTCTTTTCCTGTTCCCGACTCCCCGCGCAGCAATACAGTAGCCGGAGTTTTGGCGGCCAACTTCGCCTGCTCGATGGCAAGCTGAAATTCTTCGGATGTGCCGATGATATCCTCAAAAGAGTATTTTGCTTCTAATGTACGGATGATTTGACGCGCCCGATTCAACTCGTTTGTCAGTGATTGAATTTCGGACATGTCATGAATAACGCCAACACTACCTTTTAATTTTCCGTCAACAATCACAGGAGCTACATTAACAATGACATCCTTCCGTTTTGCCCCAACCTTCATTCGAGCTCCGCGCACCGGCCTTCTCGTTTTCAATACCTTCATATGCATGCTTTCACCCTCGGAAATATCCGTGGCCGCTGGTTTTCCAATTACATCGCCCGCTTTTAAACCCGTTAACCTTGTATAGGCCGGGTTAATCAGAATGCCCCGCCCTTGCTCATCCACTACAGAGATGGCTTCTTCCGACGATTGAATGATGGCTTCAAGCATTGTCTGGATTTCTCTTAAGTTTGTTAGTTCTTCTGCTAAATCAACTACCTCTGTAATGTCCCTAAAAACGGAAAAGGCTCCAAAGAGTTCTCCTTCCTCGTTTAACATCGGAATTCTTGATGTAATAATTTTTTTTCCATTTTCTAATAAAAACGCATGGTTACGATCCACTTTCTTGGTTTTTAAAGTATTAGGCAACTGACTGCTTGGAATACATTCGTGAATGTGCTTTCCGAGAACGTCTTCCTGTCTATGCCCTGTCATTCTTTCTGCACTGCGGTTAAATAATGTAATGATTCCATCCTGATTAATAACAATCATCCCGTCATGTGTCGAATTAAAGATCAGGTCATGTTTGTAAGAATCATCTTTCAGCATACGAATAAGCCCTTCTTTTTCTTCCATTAAAACGGCTGTACTATATACCACAGACCTTGGGATAACCACCATGTTTTCATGCCGCATTCTCTGTACTTCTTCAAACACAACTGGATTTCCCGTTGCTTCTACTACAACATCTACTTCGTTCGTGAAAAAGGAACGCCAGTTAGTTCCCGTCTTAATATTGTGCTGTTTTGCCAGAGCCATGGCAGGAGCAAGTTCGTTGCGGTCCGTTACGGCGAACACCTCGACCGTATCTGTTTCAAGCATGATCTTTAAAATGGCGAGACCGCATTTTCCCGCTCCAATAATTAATGCCTTTTGCATGATACCCCCCCATCATCCTCTAACCTTACGTTTGAATTTTTATATAAATCCCACTTATTTTTTAAGATCAATCCTTGCCTTGGATCTGTTGTATGGCTCTTTTGTTCTCTCATCGTGAATGAGCTTATACGTAACCATTTGACATGGGCAGCTTTGCTCCTGTCAAATGATTTATGTGGATTCACATATAATGATAGCGTTTTAGAAAGTTGCTTGACAAATTTTTTCATTCTTATATGATTCAGTTGAAGGATATTTTTCAGAAAGGATTTACTGACCATGGTTAGGATCATCGCTCTTATCGTCCTCCTTATTCCCGGGGCGTTTGCTGCATACGGAATCAAACTGATGCGTGATATGGTGTTTGGCATATTACAGCCTCCATTCACCTCGCTTTTCCTGCAATTTACGGCAGGCTTCCTTTTATTTCTTCTCGGCCTGGGATTTGTAGCCGGCTTTATTCTGCATCGTGATCGCAAGCGAAACAAAGTTCAAGACCGTTTTCAAAAAGGAGACCGTTATAATTCATAACGGTCTCCTTTTTTGCTTGGTTTTCCTTAAGAGCAATACTAGCCTTTACTTTTTTGAATTCTTTGTGGGAATAGTCGTTTCACACGCTTTGAACTGAACGTGAACGGGTCAAGAATGAACTCCATTTTTTAACATGGGTGTTTGGTTAATGTGACTTTAAAAGTTTTACTCCTCGTTCAGGATAATCGGTAATCACAGCATCACAGCCAAGATCCCTCATTTTTTTCATCACTTCCGCATCGTTTACCGTATACGGACGAACAGCCAATTGTTCACTCCGAGCAGCTTGAACAACAATATCATTTAATGTACGATAATTCGGATGGAGCCCTTTTACCGACAGATGCTTTGCGTAATTCCACGGCTCAAACATTTGCCAAGAATATAAAATAGCTGTTTCAATCGTAGAGTCCAAGCTCAAAACCCTCATGATACTATTATGATTAAACGAAGAAAGAATGACATTCTCTTTCATGTTTAATTTGTATATTAAATCAATGACCTTCATCTCTAAATACGGATATTCAAACACATTATTTTTCAACTCTATGTTTACTTTAAGCGGTAACTCCGCAGCCCACTCTAATACTTCATTTAAAGTCGGAATAGGACAAACCCCATATTTCTTTTTGAATTTATAACTTGCATCCATCTTCCGAATTTGGTCATACGTTAAATCTCTAACGAATCCTTTTGCGTTTGATGTTCGGTCCACCGTTTCATCGTGAATCACAATCAGCTCGTCGTCTTTTGACATATGTACATCCAGTTCAATCCCGTTTGCTCCTACCCTTGCAGCCTCTTGAAATGAAATCATTGTATTTTCAGGAAATGTTCCTGCCGCTCCTCGATGACCAAAAATCTCCAAAAATCTCCCCCCCTTTACTGGCATTCATATTGATGCTTTTAAATTTTTATTGAGAAAATTTCTTTCTTTTTAGACAATCTTTGCTATACTTACATGTACATTTTACTATAGAAAGGAATTGAATACGCTTGAGACCATTACAAATTTCTCCGGAAACAGCCGTCAAATTAGCGGAAGCATTGAATATTCCTCTTGAGCAATTGATGCACATGCCTCAACACATTTTATTACAAAAAATGGCTGAACTTAACAAAAAAGAAGAAGAAAAATAATAAAAGGTTCTGTCCGCACCCGGACAGAACCTTTTATTGATTCTTTCAAGAAGCTTTATGTTCTAAGGTAATTTATCCGCGACCATCGCGATAAACTGAGAGTTTGTCGGTTTAGCCTTAGACATGCTGACTGTATAAGCAATGTTATATCAATGTGTTTATTCTCGATGAACGAAATATGTGACGAAATCCAATCGATTAAATGCGATTTCTTGCGAGTACTGGAGCCTAACGCAAGGAAATAAAAAATAGCCCTCGGCGTACTTCCGAGAGCCTCAAAAAGAAAAACACCTTCGCTTTTCAGGCGCAGGCGTCAAAGTGCGGAATTAAGATTACCTTGTACATTAATTATCGCGCAATTCGTAAGCGGTTTCAACATGTAAAAAATGTAAATGTCTTTGTTGAAAGATGTTTACAGGTGCCATACAGCATAAAATTTTCTATTTGTAGATCAAATTCACATAACAAAAAACACCACCTTTTATTGATTTTTATCAACCAATAAATGACGATGTTTATCATACAATCTGTCTGTTGTTTGTTGGTATAAAAAGAAGTTTGTTGATCACATTACATTTAGTTAATTTTTATCCTTTTTTACAACAAACCCTTGATATACCTTAACCCTAACCATTTCAAGAAGCCTTATGTTCCAAGCGCAATTTATCCGCAACCATTGCGATGAACTCGGAATTGGTCGGTTTTGCTTTGGACATGCTGACTGTATAACCAAAAAGGGAAGAGATGGAATCAATGTTCCCACGGCTCCACGCCACTTCTATCGCATGGCGAATGGCTCTTTCCACACGGCTGGCTGTTGTGTTGTATTTTTTGGCGATATCAGGATACAACACTTTTGTAATCGAGCCTAATAGTTCAATATCTTTATAAACCATTGAAATGGCTTCCCGTAAATATAAATAACCTTTAATATGGGCCGGCACTCCAATTTCATGAATAATGCTTGTAATGTTTGCATCCAGGTTGTTCGCTTTTCCTTCACGCGAAACCTTCACTGTTGATGTCATAGAGCGTTTTACGACCGTGGAAGATTTACCGCTTACTTGTCGAATATGATTAACGAGGTTTTCCATGTCAAATGGCTTTAAAATAAAATAAGCAGCCCCTAAATCGACCGCTTTTTTCGTCACATCTTCTTGACCAAAAGCAGTTAACATAATGACATTCGGATAATTATCTTTTTTCATTTCTTTTACTTGGCTTAATACAGCTAAGCCGTCTAAATGAGGCATAATAATATCAAGAACAAGTACATCAGGATCTTTGTCTCTTAGCATAGATAGACATTCTTGGCCATTGTAAGCAACCCCGATGACTTCCATATCATCCTGTTCCGAAATATAATCTTCCAGAAGCCCAATTAACTCTCTGTTGTCATCCACTAAACATACCTTTATCTTTTTCACAACAGATTCCTCCTCAATCCCTTTAATCCTCACATTTTGTCCTATCTTTATTCTAATTGATGATTTCGACAATGCAACACAATTTCCTTTTATTTTTTTATAAAAAGTAAAATTACGGAAGTTTCTGGTGTTTTCTCTACTTTTCTCCTTTTTTTGACGCAAGTTATACTTTGACAAAGTGAAAAGTATCTTCTCTCCGTATCCTCTAAAATTATTATACACATAAAAAATCGAAAGAAAAAGACGAACTCTGTTAGCTCGCCTTTTTCGTATCACGTTCATAAATATCAATACCCGCTTCATTAAGCATCCATTCAATATGAACACCATACCCTGATGTCGGGTCATTGACAAATACATGTGTCACTGCACCAATTAATTTACCTTCCTGGATAATCGGACTGCCGCTCATCCCTTGAACAATACCGCCTGTTTTCTCAAGCAATTCAGGGTCTGTAATTTTGATGACCATTCCTTTCGTTGCCGGGAACTTCTGGGGAACCGTACTGACGATTTGTACATCAAATTCCTCTACTTGATCGTTGTCGACAACGGTTAAGATTTTAGCCGGCCCTTCTTTTACTTGATGTGATAGAGCAATTGGTATCGGTTTATCCATCGTCCCATTTTGAATACCTTGATTTAATTTCCCGAAGATACCAAAAGGACTATTTCTTGTAATATTACCAATAATGTTTTTGTCCGTTGAAAATCTTGCAAGCTTTTCACCTGGAACTCCATTGCTTCCTTTTTCAATGGAAGTTACGGTTGATTTGACAATTTGGCCGTTCTCCACGACAATCGGTTTTTTCGTATCCATATCAGAAATGACATGCCCTAAAGCACCATATTTTTTAGAAACCGGATCATAAAAAGTCATCGTACCAATTCCCGCTGCTGAATCCCGAATATACAGACCGATGCGATAAGCATATTCCTGTTTGTCTTGAAGCGGAAATAATTTTGTGTGAAATTCTTTTTCATCACGTGTGATGACTAAATTTAGTGGTTTTCCCGTTTTTCCTGCCTCTTGAATGAATGGAGTCACATCACTCATTTTTTCGATTTTTGTTCCATTAATGCTCGTGATCATGTCTCCCACTTGAATGCCGGCTATTTCACCGGGCGACTTTTTCCCCTGCTTAGTATCAACTTGATGGTATCCAACTACCAGTACGCCGCGAGAGTCGAGTCGCACGCCAATGGACTGTCCGCCAGGAATGACCTTAAAATCGGGTAATACTCTGACATCTACTTTTTTGATGGGTAAACCGGCTAATTCGAGCATTAAGTCCTCTTTCCCGAATTGTTGGCCGGATATGGTGAGTTGTGCATGATTATCTTTATCGGTTTTATAAACCTTCTGATTGTGTGGACTTGCCGTCACAGGCAAGGCTGTGGAAACTGTTTCAGTTTGTCCTTCAAATAATACAATACTTTTAGGAATATTGACGTAGTGACGAATACTTGGAAAAAAGCCTAAACTAATGAGCGAAACAAGGAGAATAACGCCTATTATCTTTCTGTATTTATTTAGCATTTCTGTTAATTCACTCTCCTCGCTTCCTACCCCACACCATCCATTTATGGCTACACTTTTAATGTTGCCTTCTTCGTCGTCATTTATAACTGTAAACCATATATAAATCCACCTAAAACCTTTTTAGCTTATCCAGGATGAAGGAGCTGAGAGCTCATGTAAATCATGTTAAAATGGTGAGTTGACGTTAACGCAACGCCCCTTACAGTTTAAGACGTTTGTTTGATTCGAGAGGCGAGCTCCAACAACTCTTTGGCATGTTCTTTCGTTAAATCCGTAATTTCTACACCGGCAATCATTCGACCGATTTCTTTTATCTTTTCTGTGGCAGTAAGCGGCTTGACAGATGTTTTCGTTCGTTCACCGATCACTTCTTTTGAAATGAATAAGTGAGTATCCGCCATGGCGGCGACTTGAGGCAGATGGGAAATGCAAAGCACCTGGGAATCGGAAGAAATATGGTAAATCTTCTCTCCAATTGCTTGCGCTACCCGTCCACTCACCCCTGTATCCACTTCATCAAAAATGATAGAAGTGACACCTTGATGTTTCGAAAAAATGCTCTTTAACGCCAACATAATACGGGACAGCTCTCCACCTGAGGCAACTTTGGCAAGCGGTTTTAACGGTTCTCCCGGGTTTGTCGAAATGTAAAATTCAACAACATCAATCCCGTCTTTGGCAAACTTGACCGGCTCGCCATCCAATACTAAATCGTCAAAGGAACCGGTTCTCTTTGAAAACTCCACATGAAAGACCGTTTTTGCCATATAAAGCTCTTTTAACTCACGATGAATATTCTCCACCAGCGTCTCGGCCAGTTGCTTTCTTAAGTGGGATACATGGTTTGCTTCCACCAATAAATCTTTTGCAACGCTATCCAGCTGTTGTTTAATTTTCGTCACATGAGTATCACGATTTTGAATGGTATCTACTTCATCTTCAATTTCAGCCGCATATGTTAAAATTTCCTCGACTGTCTGACCATATTTGCGCTTTAGATGATTGATTTCATTTAACCGTGTCTCAATAAAGTCAAGGCGCTGAGGGTCATATTCCAATAAATCCAATTGTTGGCGAATTTTATAGGAAATATCCTCCAGCTGATAAAAGCTATTAGAAACCGTTTCGGCGATTTCCTGATATGTAGACTCTAAATTAGAAATTTCTTCCGTGTGATTCATGGCAAGCCCAATCCAGTCCAATCCGCGACGCTCTCCATGCAAAGCATTGTACGCATCCTGAAGAGCATTGTAAATCTTTTCGAAATTGGCGATTTTCATCCGCTCCTCCATAAGTTGATGATCTTCATTCGGCGTTAAATTCGCCGCTCTGATTTCCTCTAATTGGAATTGGATTAAATCTAATCGATGGGCCATCTGCTGTTCATTTTCCGTTAATTTATCCAACTGTTTTTTTAAGCTCATATATTTTTCAAACAGTGCCTGATACTCTGTTAACGCTTGGTCTATCCGCGCCCCGCCGTATTGGTCCAGTAAAGATAAATGACGGTCCTCATTCATTAAGTCCTGATGTTCATGCTGGCCGTGAATATCTATTAATGTTTGTCCAATTTCCCGCAAAGTGGCTAATGTGACCAATTTTCCGTTTACACGGCATACGCTTTTTCCGTTAATCGTAATATCACGACGCAAGACTACCATGCCATCCTGGATTTCAATTCCAAACTGCTGCGCTTTTTCAAGACAAGTATGATTATGTTCGTCTAAGAGAAACAGCCCCTCAATTTCTGCCTTCGCTGTTCCATGACGAACAAACTCCGCAGATCCTCTTCCTCCTACCAACAGGTGGATCGCATCAATAATAATGGACTTCCCGGCTCCTGTTTCCCCTGTCAGGACCGTCAGCCCTTTTTCAAAAGAAACGGCTAAGGATTCAATAATGGCAAAGTTTTTGATTGACAATTCAGCTAACAAAGCAATTCACACCTTTTACAGCATTTCTATAAAACGTTTTGAAATGACTTTTGTATCTTCAGGAGTGCGGCAAATAATTAAGATCGTGTCATCACCGCAAATCGTTCCTAAAATGTCTTCCCAGTCTAAATGATCGATCAATGCTCCGATTGCATTCGCATTTCCAGGGAGCGTTTTCATCACAAGCATATGGCCTGCTGCATCAATTTTAACAAATGCATCCATAAGAGCCCTTTTTAATTTTTGCAAAGGGTTAAAACGTTGATCGGCAGGCAAACTATATTTATAACGTCCATCCATGAGCGGTACTTTTACTAAGTGCAATTCTTTAATATCACGTGAAACAGTCGCCTGAGTCACATTGAAACCCTGCTCTTTTAAAATGTCTACTAATTCATCTTGTGTCTCAATATCGTTATTTGTAATAATCTCACGAATTTTAATATGTCTTTGTCCTTTATTCATTATGACACCCCACACTGTTTGTCAAATGCCTGATATTTTTATGTTACTTAAATCCTGTTTGTAGCGCAATTCATTTTCTTCAATTATTTATTATTCACTACTGTCGCACATTTTAATAAGAACGAAGACTAAGTATGCGACGTCCTTTACATTGACAGGCTAAAACGATTCCATCCTACAAACCATGACACGAAATCAAAGCACTGCCATCTAGAGCAGTGCTTTTTACTGTTTATCAGCTTTTTACTGTTCACCGGCAAAGAGGTTTATTTCTTTTCTTTTAATGTTTCATGAGCCTTTGCCACCACTTCATCCGTTGACATACTTAATCGGTTTTCACCTTGTTCCTTCATTCCTGCCCACTTCAAATGGAGAAGAAACTCGATATTTCCGTCCCCTCCTGTAATGGGAGAAAAAGAGGCATTCATCACATCGTAGCCTTCCTTAAGAGAGAAGTCCACCATATCTTGCAGAACTTGCCGATGAACACGAGGATCACGAACAATCCCTTTTTTCCCTACTTGTTCCCTTCCTGCTTCAAATTGAGGCTTTACCAGCGCCACGACATCACTGCCCGAGACGAGCAGTTTCTTTAACACAGGTAAAATAAGTCTCAATGAAATAAATGAAACATCAATGGAAGCAAAATCCGGCATTCCTTCTTGCAAGTCAGCCGGCGTCACATAGCGGAAATTCGTCCGTTCCATGACGACCACTCTTGGATCTTGGCGCAGTTTCCACGCCAATTGATTATATCCTACATCCAAGGCATAAGACATTTTGGCTCCGTTCTGAAGCGCACAGTCTGTAAAGCCGCCTGTTGAAGCCCCGATGTCTAACAAGATTTTCCCCTCTACGCTAAGATCAAATTCTTTTAATGCTTTCTCCAGCTTAAATCCTCCGCGGCTTACATACGGCATTATCGTTCCCTTAATTGTTAGAGGAATATCGCGGTCCACTTTTTCACCTGGCTTATCCATTCTTTCTTCATTGGAATATACTAAGCCGGCCATCACAGCCCGCTTTGCCTTTTCTCTTGTTTCCGACAAGCCGCGCTCAACTAATAATACATCGACTCTTTCCTTTTTTGTCACCTTACCTCAAGTCCTCTTTGTTTAGATTGCACTAATTGTTCAATGCGTTTAACTACATCGGTTGTGGTTAATTCGATTTCCTCCAGCAATTTGCTGACACTTCCATGCTCAATGAAACGATCTGGGATTCCCATACGGTCAATGATCGTCTGATAGTAACGATGATCAGCCGCAAACTCTAATACCGCACTGCCGAAGCCCCCTTGAAGCACCGCTTCTTCAATCGTTAAAACCGGTCTTTCCGATGCAAAGATTGCATGAAGCATTTCTTCATCTAAAGGCTTGATAAAGCGCGCGTTAACCACTTCCACCGAAATACCTTGTTTTTCCAGGCAGGCTGCTGCTTCTATCGCCATCGGAATCGTTGTACCGAAAGTTAAAATAACAGCATCATCCCCTTCTTTCAGCACTTCCCATTTCCCGATTGGCAGCTGCCTTAATTCTTTATCGAGCGGCACTCCCAATCCGTTGCCTCGTGCATAACGCATCGCGATCGGCCCGTCATTATATTGAAGGGCTGTATACACCATGTGCTGTCCTTCATTTTCATCTTTTGGCATCATCAATACCATATTCGGAATGTGACGCAAAAAGGCTATATCAAATACACCTTGATGTGTTTCTCCATCCGCTCCGACCAACCCGGCTCGATCAATTCCGATAAACACATTTAAATTTTGACGGCAAATATCGTGTACAACTTGATCGTAAGCACGCTGTAAAAAGGTTGAGTAAATGGCTAAAAATGGTTTCATGTTTTGTGTCGCTAAACCAGCTGCCATCGTTGCGGCATGTTGTTCCGCGATGCCCACATCATACATTCGATCGGGAAATTCCTGCTGAAATTTTTCCAATTTCGAACCAACCGGCATCGCAGGTGTAATTGCTACGATGCGTTCATCTTCCCGCGCTAATTTTAATACCGTATCGCTAACTAGCTTACTCCAGCCGATTGGGGCACTTTCCGGTTTAATGAAATCACCGGACTCGATTTTATAGGGGCCTGTTCCATGCCAGGTACCGATTTTATCCGATTCAGCCGGTAAATAGCCTTTTCCTTTTTTCGTAATAACATGCACTAACACAGGGCCTTTTGTCTTTTTGGCATAATGTAAGTTTTCAAATAAATCATCGAAATTATGCCCATCAACAGGACCTAGATAAGTAAAGCCCAGATCCTCAAAGAACATCCCTGTCACAAACATGTATTTCAAGCCGTCTTTTACCCGTTCAGCCGTAAAAGCCAGCTTTCCGCCAACAGCAGGCACCTTTTTCAATAATGTTTCAAGCTCATCTTTTACCCAATGATACTTCCCGGCTGTGCGAAGACGGCCTAATATGCTGTGAAGCGCTCCCACATTCGGTGCAATGGACATTTCATTATCATTTAAAATCACGATCATGTCTTTTTGCTCATGACCAATATGGTTTAACGCTTCAAGGGCCATTCCGCCAGTCAATGCTCCATCACCAATAATCGGAATGATGTATTCTTTTGATTTCTTTAAATCTCTCGCCGTTGCCATTCCCATTGCAGCCGACAAAGAAGTGGAACTATGTCCTGTTTCCCAAACATCATGTTCGCTTTCCGTTCTTTTTGGGAATCCACACAATCCTTTATACTGTCGAAGGGTAGCAAATTCGCATGCGCGCCCTGTGAGGATTTTATGAACATACGACTGGTGACCAACATCCCACAAAAATTTGTCTTTCGGGCTGTTAAACACTTTATGTAAGGCTATCGTTAACTCCACAACCCCCAGGTTCGGCCCGATATGTCCCCCAGTCACGGACAGCTCGTTTATGAGAAATTGGCGGATATCTCCGCTTAACTGAATTAACTCCTCTTTAGACATCTTCTTTAAAAACTGAGGGTTTCTTATCGATGTAAGATCCAAGTGGATCACTCGCTTTCGTACATTAGTTATAAGTTACCTTTATTCATTGTGACAAGTTTTATGCGTATATATCAAAATCGCCATTTTAAAAACTGTAAGTGAAAAAATAGCCGCTAACACAAATGTGATAACGGCCACCGATAAATTCTTCTTTTATAAAACCTATGCACTATTTTCCACAAAATAGCACCTTAATTATAGCATAGTTTCATACTATACTCAATGTAAATTTATAAAATGGACGTTTAGCTATTTCTTTTCTCAATATAGGTACAAATTTTCTCTAGAATCTCATGTTGGATATTCGCATTTCGCAAACATTGTTTTGCTTTTTCAATATGGAAACGCAGCTTTTCTTTTGCCGCTTCCATTCCAAGCAAGGCCGGGTACGTTGTTTTTTCATTTTCCGTATCACTGCCAACCGGTTTACCTAATTGCTCTTCGTTTCCTTCTATATCGAGAATATCATCACGGATTTGGAAGGCTAAACCTAAATGGGTACTAAATTCGCTCAATTGTTCCATCTGCGCTTCAGGCGCATCGGCTAAAATCGCTCCTGCTTTCACACAAAAAGAAAGCAGTTTGCCGGTTTTATTTTTATGAATATACTCCAATTCTTCCAGAGATAGCTTTTTTTGTTCCCCTTCCATATCCGCTACCTGGCCGCCGACCATCCCTTCTGCACCAGCAGCTTTTGACAACTCGATTACTAATCGCAATTTCATGCTGTCCGACACATCGGGATGACGGGCTTGGGCCAATACTTGAAAGCTGTTTGTCAGCAATGCATCGCCGGCCAAAATGGCCATGGCTTCCCCAAACACTTTGTGATTGGTCGGCTTTCCGCGCCGCAAGTCATCATCATCCATACTCGGCAGGTCATCATGAATGAGGGAATACGTATGAATCATCTCTACTGCACAAGCCGCCGGAATTCCAATCTCCTCTTCTTTCCCGAATGCACGTAACGTGGCAAATATTAATAGCGGGCGAATACGCTTTCCTCCAGCTGTTAACGAGTAATTCATGGACTCTATCAAGGTTTTGGGTGAAGATAGACCGGAAACAATCGCTGGAAATTCTTTTTCAACTTTCCCCTTTACCTCCGCTAAATAA
Source organism: Bacillus songklensis (assembly GCF_042649685.1). NCBI lineage: Bacteria > Bacillati > Bacillota > Bacilli > Caryophanales > Bacillaceae > Bacillus > Bacillus songklensis. The sequence continues at coordinate 350,907 of NZ_JBHRZT010000020.1, forward strand.
GCTTGAAACTCCCCATCATTCACAATTATTCTTCCTCCTGCACTGCAAATGGTTCAAGCTGTCCATCTTCACGTAAAACATGCTCCATTTGTTTCTCGATTTGTTGTAGACGCTCATGACAAAATTTGGAAAGTTCCATTCCTTCTTGGAAGTGCTGAATCGCTTTTTCTAAAGGAACATCCCCTTCTTCCAGTTTTGTCACAATCTCTTCTAATTTTTTCATCGCTTCTTCAAAAGAATATGCTTTTTGATCACTCATTTATAAAACGCTCCTCCACTTTTGCAACTTCACAGTGTAAATCCCCATCAGTTAAACGAACACGAACCATCTCACCTGCGGAAACATGCTTTGTACTCTTCACCAGCTGCTGCTGCTCATTATAAACGAGACTGTATCCTCGCTCCATTGTCTTTAACGGGCTTAATGCATTTAACTTGGAAGCAGTCGAAACAAACAACATTTGATGCTGTTTTAAAATCGCCTGCATGTCTTTCACTAACGCTTTCGTCAAGATTTGATGTTGTTCCGTCAAACGCTTGACCTTCTCTTTTGGATGATTGCGAAGAAGCAAATGGGCAAGTTGCTGATACCTTTCCTTTTTGCTTTCAATATTTCTTCTGCTTTCACGATGCAATCGATCAATTAATTTGTCTAATTCCTGCTCTTTTTGCTCGCACAATTTTTGGGGATAACGAAAAGCATACGATTTTTGCGCACGATTCAATCTTTCTTTATTAAAGGACATAATTTCTCTCATGACACGCATCATCCTGATTTTACGCTGTTCAATGCGCTCCATCACCTCTGTTAAATGAGGTACTGCAAGTTCAGCGGCTCCCGTCGGTGTCGGAGCACGTAAATCCGCTACAAAGTCGGCAATGGTAAAGTCTGTTTCATGCCCAACCGCCGAGATGACGGGGATTTTCGATTCGTAAATCGCGCGGGCAACCATTTCTTCGTTAAACGCCCATAATTCCTCAATGGATCCTCCGCCACGTCCAACAATGAGAACATCTAAATCTTCAAGATGATTGGCCCTTTGGATGGCCTTTACAATGGATGGAGCCGCATTTTCCCCCTGCACTAAAGCCGGTATCAAAATAATATCGGCAACCGGATAGCGTCTTTTCAAGGTCGTAATAATATCTCGAATCGCCGCTCCTGTCGGTGACGTAACCACACCAATGCGATTTGGATAGGAAGGAAGGGGCTGCTTGTGAGCAGGATCGAACAACCCTTCATCTTGTAGTTTTTTCTTTAACTGCTCATAAGCCAAATATAAATTACCAATGCCATCAGGCTGCATTTCTTTTACATACATTTGATAATTTCCACTTGGCTCGTAAACAGAAATTTCCCCACGTATGATCACCTTCATCCCATCTTCAGGCCTAAACGTCAAGGCACGATTATAACCGGCAAACATGACCGCCTGAATGCGGGCATTTTCATCCTTCAATGTAAAATACATATGACCGCGGCTATGTAACTTAAAATTGGAAAGCTCTCCCTTAATCCAAATATCTTGCAAGTGGGGATCCACATCAAATTTCCGCTTAATATATTTTGTTAAAGCTGTAACGGTTAAATATCTAACCTCACTCATCTTTTTCCATCTCCCTTAATAAAGAGATCCGTACATTTCATTTCTGTCACAAAAAAAACAGTACATTTTATTCATTATTTCATGGTTTGCAGCACTTTTGACAAAACACCGTTAATAAATCGGTTCGATTGAGAATCACTGAATTTTTTTGCAAGTTCAATCGCTTCATTTAAACTTACGTTTGTTGGAATCTCTTCTTCATACATCATTTCATACACAGCTAGACGTAAAATCGCGCGATCCACTGCCGCCACACGTTCAAGCGTCCACTTTTCCAGATGCTTGCGCAATGTCGCATCGATTTCCTCTAAATGCTCTATCGTTCCTAATACAACCTTTTGTAAAAACGGATCTATTTCGTCGGTTTGAAGCACATTTCGGATGGCCTCCATCGGCTCGATTTGTCCTAAATCATATTGAAACAAAGCTTGTAAAGCTTTTTCACGCGCTGTACGTCTTTTCATTCCTTACATTCTCCTTTTGTCTAAACTTATCGAAATGTCTAACAAGATAATAGCATAATTTTTCCGCTATCGTACACATTCTGTATTTTGAGACTTTTTACGTTTCTTATATTTATTTCCTTTCCCCGTCTCAAAAAATCATGCCACACTGCTTTTTCTATGGTACAAGGACAGTATTTTACACTCTTCCTCTGAAAGCAGGTGAAATGTCTATTGCACCTGAATAAGCCAAAAATATTGAATATCAGCATTGCTCTTTAGCACAACCAAAGAAAAAAGACTGCTTATTTATATAAGCAAGTCTTTTTTGTCATATAAGAAAATATAAATTGAGCGTTGAAATTGTCCAGTAAGCAGGCTTTCTCCGCTTTTCTTCGTTATTTAGATGGAGTCGACAGATTCTCCCTCTTGCTTTTGTGTGTCGAATTGAACACCAACAATATGGATGTTGACTTCATCAAGCTCTAACGCCGTCATGTTTTTCAAGGCTTGACGAATGTTGTCTTGCACTTTTTGGGCTACAGTCGGGATGGAAACCCCAAATTTCATAAAGCAATATACATCTACTTTAATGCTGTTTTCCGCTAGTTCGACCTTGACGCCTTTACCATGGTTTTTCTTGCCTAGCTTTTCAACAACACCAGCTGCAAAGTTGCCTCGCATCGCTGCTACACCGTCAATTTCAGAGGCAGCAATTCCTGCAATGACTTCAATAACCTCAGGAGCGATCTCTACTTTGCCCAACGTGTTTTGATCTTGCCCCATTTGTAACAAGTTGTTTTCACTCATGGACGACACCTCCTAATACATTATACTATACTACGAATTCATGACATCGTGTAACTCAAGAAACTTTGTATTGAACTCGCCATCAACGAATTTTTCGTGATTCAATAATTTTAAATGGAACGGAATGGTTGTCGCTACCCCTTCGATCACAAATTCGCTTAATGCACGCTTCATTCTTGCCACCGCTTCCTCGCGTGTTGGGGCATGGACAATGAGCTTTGCAATCATAGAGTCGTAATAAGGCGGGATGGAATATCCCGGATAAACAGCTGAATCCACCCGAACTCCGTAACCGCCCGGCGGTAAGTACATATTAATTTTCCCTGGAGATGGCATAAAATTCTTTTCAGGATTTTCAGCGTTAATGCGGCATTCGATCGCCCATCCGGAAAATCGGACATCCTCTTGTTGATAAGCAAGTTTTTCGCCATTTGCTACTTTAATCTGCTCTTTAATCAAATCAATGCCTGTTACCATTTCCGTAACAGGATGCTCTACTTGGATCCTTGTGTTCATCTCCATGAAATAGAACTTCTTCTCACGATAATCATAGATGAATTCTACGGTTCCCGCACCTGTATATTGAACAGCCTGCGCTGCTTTTACAGCCGCTTCGCCCATTTGCTGACGTACAGACTCGTCCAGCGCTGGTGAAGGAGTTTCTTCTAACAGCTTTTGCAAACGGCGCTGAATGGTACAATCGCGTTCTCCTAAGTGAATGGTGTTCCCAAAACTATCAGCCAACACCTGAATTTCGACGTGACGGAAATCTTCAATATATTTTTCGATGTATACCCCCGGGTTTCCAAATGCAGTAGCAGCTTCTTGCTGGGTGATTTGAATTCCTTTTTCAAGCTCCTGTTCGTTCTTTGCTACCCGAATTCCTTTTCCGCCTCCGCCTGCGGTTGCCTTAATGATCACGGGATAACCCATCTCATTTGCGAGAGCCGTTGCAGCTTCGACTGACTCAATGATTCCTTTTGAACCAGGGACGATTGGAACACCTGCTTCCCGCATCGTTTCTCTCGCTACATCTTTCGTCCCCATTTTCGTAATCGCTTCCGGGCTTGGACCGACAAACGTGATGTTACATTCTCTGCACAACTCCGCAAAATCGGCATTTTCAGCCAAAAAGCCATATCCCGGGTGAACCGCGTCACAGCCTGTTGATGTTGCTACACTCATGATATTAGTGAAATTCAAATAGCTGTCTTTAGACGATGTAGGACCGATGCAATACGCTTCATCTGCCAGCTGCACATGAAGAGAATCCCGGTCTGCCTCTGAGTAAACAGCTACAGACTCGATACCGAGTTCTTTACATGCACGTATAATTCGTACCGCAATTTCTCCTCTATTTGCAATCAATAACTTTTTAATCATAACAAAAGCGCTCCTTATTCAGCTTTTACTAAAAATAATGGTTGTCCGTATTCGACAAGCTGACCACTTTGGACAAGCACTTCTACAATTTCTCCGTTTACTTCCGCTTCAATTTCGTTAAATAATTTCATCGCTTCTACAATACATACAACCGAATCTTTCTTCACTTTATCTCCTGCCGTTACATAAGGAGGGGCATCTGGTGAAGGAGAAGCGTAAAACGTCCCAACCATTGGGGAAGTAATTTTATGTAAAGACTCATCTGCTTCTACTTTATTTTCCTTCTTCTCATCCGTTTCAAGAGCTGAAGGTGTCTCTTGCTTTGGTGCCGGTTGATTGATAACCGGTGCTGGCTGCCCAGCTTGCGAAGCCGCTTGTACAACTTGTTCTGCCGCTGGAACTGCGACAACTTGGTTTGTTACAAGTGCTCCCTTCTTCTTCATTTTTACCTTTGTTCCATCTTTTTCATAAACAAATTCTTCAATGGTGGAACAATCCACTAGTTTAATGAGTTCACGAATTTCTTGGATTTTCAACACATCTGACACTCCCTATCTCAAAATGATCATGCTTACATTCATGATACGATATATTTTCATACCAATTCAACATGAGGATTGGTATGAAATAGAAATTTTTGTTGGATTAAGACTAGGTACTATAATAAGAAATTATATTCTCATAACATGTTTATTGTAGCATAAAAAAACCGATTGTTTCTCACAATCGGCAAAAATTTTTATGTTCTCTCGCTCTAATGGACGACAGTTCAATTAATGGAAGGTTCACCTTACTTAACAGGTTCAAATTCTACCGCTACCTGTTTTGAACCCAACTCGCCTCTTACAAGTTGGATGATTTCATTTGCTTGCGCACGCGAGTGATTTTTTGCTTTGACTGTAATGCGAACTTCACCGCCGTCTGCTCTTACGAGTGCATCTTCATACCCTTTTGATTTAATCAATGTTTCAATCACTGCTTCTTTAGCCGCTACATCTGTAAGCTCTTGCATTTTATCCATCGCCTCACTCTTCTGCCGGGCTGACACATCAGTAGAGGCTACAATGTCTTGCAACTCTTCACGCAGTTTATTTCGCTCATCTTCAATCTCCAAACGCAGCGCCGTGAACATCTCATCGCTTTCTACACTGGAAATAACCGCTGAATTTTTTTCAGATTGAGCGGAATCCTCTTGTTTTCCTTTTGGATCAGCATCTTTCGTGATTTCTTTTTGCTCTGTTTGCTCCTGGACAGGCTGTTTTTCCTCTACCGCTATATTTTCATCATTTTTCTTTTCATCTTCTACTAAAGCCATATTTTCTTGCGGTGCCTCTGGTGAAGTAATATAGTAAACAGATAGAACAACGACTAAGCTGAGCATTGTTAATAACCAAACGGTTTGCTTTTTTAATAACATTTTTTATTCCCCCTTAGACTTTTTAGGCAATACAGCCACTCTATGACTTGGAACATCCAATACTCTAGTGACGGCTTCAACGATCCATTTCTTGACCTGAATATTGTCTGCTCCTTTCGCTACAATTAACACACCTCTAATTTTCGGTTTCTCTGTTTTGATAATGACAGGCTTTTCTTGATCGCCGTTTCGGATAATGACAAGCTTTTCATCTGTAGAGCTATCCTCCCCTTTTCTTTTGCCGCCTTCACGATCTGTTTCATCCGTCGATTGATTTTGCGTCACTTTATCTTTCTCGTAAACTCGGGATTCAGTTGCATCCAGATTGACAACAACCTCCACGTCATCCACTCCGGCAATGCTTTGTAACGCCTCTCTTAATTGATTTTCATAGCGGTCCTCGTAATCGACCATCGCTTTTGAATGGGCGGATTCTTTTTGACCGAATACGGGAGTATCTTTCTCTCCGCTTACCGGTACGATTGAGGAAACTTTTTCCGTCATCGAATTAGGCGATGACAGGGTGTTGCTTATGAGCATAAAGGCAGCCCCTACCCCAAGCAGTAAAATCACATACAATAACTTTGGGTTCTTTTTCTCGGATACTGGTTGTTGTGATGACGAAAACAAGCGCCGAATCGATGAAAAAATGCCGTCATCCTTGCGCATCTTTTTTTAACCCCTCCTCCAATGTCACAGCAATTTTTCCTTCTTGAATGCCCCATTTATTGGCCAGAAATGATTTGATTTTCTGCTCGTCTCTATTTTTGCGTTCAGTTTGGATCGGCTTGGAGGTATCAATGGAAACAATCTTAATAGCAGATACAGCTTCTTCCCCTTTTGGGTGAACGGCTACGTGAATGGACGTGATGTCTTCATAGGTGCTGTTTTCATTAGAAGATTCCATATCAATCACAATATCCTCAATTGCTACACCATACTGTTCCATCAACTCCTCTTTTACCTCTGTCTCCATTTGGACAGCCATTTGTTCTAAAATATATGCATGTTGGGAGGCTTGTATTTCTTTTTTCTTTGATTCCATCAAATTTTTTGTATTTTTTTCTTCGGATGATTGAGATAGATTCATAGAAGCAAGCAATTTATCTACATTGACATGAAGAATCTGGAAAACCGGCGTGATCATAATCAGCAGCAACAGCAAGCCGATTACCATCTTGGCATACTTTTGCAAACTAGAATTGGGAAGGAGCATATCAATGATTGTTGCCAGTAAAATAAATAAAATAATATTCGCAATCCATTGTGTAAGCGCTGCCAACTCTATCTCTCCTTTATCGAATCATCATCGTCACATTACTTGCTGTAATAATGACTGTTAAGCATAGAAAAAACATTAATGATACAACGGCAAGTGCCGCAAAAATATAAATAATATTTTTACTAATAATACTTAAGCATGTGATGACAGGCCCGCCTCCTATCGGCTGCAAAAGAGCGGCTGCCAATTTATAAATGATGGCCAGTGACATCACCTTTAAAGCCGGGAATGCCACAATCAGCAAGAGGATGGCGACACCCGCCATTCCAATCGTATTTTTTAGCAGCAAGGATGCCCCCATCACTGTATCTGTCGCATCTGTAAACATCCGCCCCACAACAGGGATAAAATTTCCGGTAATGAATTTGGCTGTTCGAATCGTGATCCCGTCCGCGACGGCTGAAGTGGCTCCCTGTACGGAAATCACTCCCAAGAAGATCGTCAACACCGTTCCAAGCAATCCGATGCTGATATTGCGCAGCAATTGTGCGAGCTGTGTCACTTTATATTGATCGGACAGTGTGCTTACGATGCTTAACAAAGCGGATAAAAACAAGAACGGCATGACGACGTATTGAATGAGCAATCCACTCGTATTCATGAGGAAGATAATGATTGGATGAAAAAATGCAGCCGATAAAATCCCGCCTGACGACGCCATTAGGGCCAGTAATAACGGAATGAGAGCCAAAATGAACTGGACCATCGTTTTAATAGCTTCAGTCGTATAAGAAATGGCTACGTGAAAACTATTTAAAGCAATAATAATGAGCACCATATATACAAGTGCATAGGCCACTTTACTAACCGCCTTCTGATCAAAGGCACTTTGCAGGTTTTGCAAAAACACGCTAAAGACCGTGAGCATCAGCAAAGTTCCAAGAAGTTTGCCATTTGCAATAATCTCATGAAAAAAAAACTTTACAAATCCCGCCAGCCATTCCTGAAGAGAAAAATCCTTTTCCCCCTTTAAGAACTCGTATAAGCTACCTTTTTGACTTTCCGGAAGAAACCCTCCATACTTCGTTAAAATATCATCCCAAAACGATTTAATTCCCTCAATTCCAAGCTTATCGATTTGTTCATTCACAAGATCTTGTTGTGTGGGAGAAGCTTGTACCGTTTGCTCATCAACTGTCTCTTGCTGCGCAGGAGAAGCTTGTACCGTTTGCTCATCAACTGTCTCTTGTTGCGCAGGAGAAGCTTGTACCGTTTGTGGGATAAAAAAAAAGAGAAGAAAAAAGAGAGGGATATAGTACTTCTTGTTAAACGATTTCATGTATTCACCCCACCGCAAAACTTCTATTAATTTGGTAACATCGAAATGATTGTTTCAATAATAACCGTTAAAATCGGGATAGCCATCGATAAGATCAAAATTTTTCCTCCCAGCTCAATTTTGGAAGCAATGGCTCCCTGTCCGGCATCTTTTGTTATTTGAGCACCGAATTCAGCAATATAAGCAATCCCGATGATTTTTAAAATGGTCTCTACATACACCATATTTACTTGTGCATTAACGGAAAGCGTTTCAATCATGCGAATGATTTCATAGATCTGATCTACTAGAAATAGAAAGATGACGCACCCGACAAACACGACGAGCAAAAATGCAAAAGACGGCTTTTGTTCTTTGATGATGAGCGCCAAAAATGTAGCCACTAAACCCAAACCGACAATTTGAATCATTTCAATGGCGCATCCCCCCTTTATCCCTGAAATAGAAAGACAGCCTTGATCTTTTTAAACAAGTCTTCCACAATGGAAGCGACCATGAATAAAATATAAATAAATCCGATTAATGTGACCCAGTTCGCGTAATCTTTCTTTCCCATTTGCTCTAAAACTGTGACAAGAAAGGCAACCACAATGCCGATGCCCGCAATTTGAAAGATTGTATTCATATCTACACTCATCTGTTTTTCCCCCTATTAGCTACATCAGTAGAATGACAAGTAATAGCCCAGATAGAAAACCAAGACTTTTCACCATTTTTTCATATTGTGCTTGTCTTTCTATTGCATCCTTTTCCTCCCTCTCCAAATGCGAAAGAGCAAGTAAAATATGTTTTTGCTGTGAATATCGATCATGTTGGCCAAGAGTCTCGCCAAATTGCTTTAACACTTCCATTTCCCCTTGTTTCAATGCTGTTTGATTCCAGGTCTCTTCAAGGCTTGTTTCCCAGGCGTGTTTTACGCCTTCCTCCTCTTCCTCTAATCTCGATGCAAACCCTTCGAACAGAAAGCATAAAGGTTTAGGCAGCTGGACCGCCAGCAATAACGCGATCTCACGCAATGGTCGATGGCTGTACATGATTTCGGCTTCCAATGACTGCAAAGCGGTCTTTAGCTGCCTAAGCTGTCTCGGCCTTTCACTCAACTGCTTTGCCATCTCAAATCCCATCCATGTAGAAGCGAGTAAAATAAAAACGGCTCCAAACAGCTTCATATCGCTTCCCCCTTGTCTATATAACCATGCAGCATCGGCTGAAATCTCTCATTATAAATTTGTCGTATCGTTCCCGGGCCTCTTTCATTTGATAAAACAACAAACCGCTCAAAGCTCTGGCTATCCAGCAGCGCTTTTAGCGACGGGCGTTTACATAAATCTTCTATGTTATAACCATGAATGGTCATCATAAGACGCACACCCGCATGGATTGCTTCTGATACAGCATCACAATCTTCCTGCCTGCCAACCTCATCTACTATAATGACATCCGGGCTCATCGACCGGATCATCATCATCATGCCTTCTGCCTTTGGACATGCATCAAGCACATCAATCCTTGGGCCAAACGTATGTTGAGGAACACCTTTAACGCATCCTGCAATTTCTGAACGCTCATCGACAACCCCTACCTTAATAGGAGAAATCCCCTTTTGCTCCATTCCAGAGCTGATGATTCTAGCTAAATCACGAATCATTGTCGTTTTTCCCGTTTGAGGCGGACCAAGGATAATTGTATTCAGCCATTTCTCTTCATATAAATAAGAAATAAGCGGGACGGCGATGCCCTTTTTTTCTTTTGCGACCCGAATGTTAAAAGAAGTCACATCTCGAATCACTTTAACCGCTCCGTTTTCCGTGATGACTTTCCCCGCCAGACCGATTCGGTGACCGCCTTCGATGGTGACATAGCCTTTTTTCAGTTCCTCCTCAATCATATAAATAGAAAATTGGCTTAACTTGTTTAAAATAAATTTTGCGTCTTCTTCTGATGCAAGGCACGGATAAAAGTGGGCCTTTCCTTTTACAATGAATTCAAGCGGACGCCCAACACGAATGCGGATTTCCTCTAAAGAGCCGGAATCACCATTTACAAATTTGGAGGAAATGTCAGCAAGATCTTTAGGGAGCATGCGTAAAATTTCGTTCATCATCGAAATCCCCTCACCATTTATCATTATTCTCAATGTATGCAGGCTTGCCTCCTTTATGACTATCAGTTGTCCAGCAAAGCACCTGCTTTATTCACTTAAAAACTCCGATTAAAATAAATACGACTCCCACTATAATCATGACGAGCTTTCCGGCCGATAACTGATCGGCCACCGAGATAAGGCCTATTGAGAATGAAGCCACCATCACAATAGGACCTACCATCGCTAATAGTCCATTAATGAACAGTGCCTTTTTCACATCATTATTCAGAAAGATAAGTATCGCCGCCGTAAACTCGACAGATGCAGAAACCAAACGTAATACAGCCATTGTTAAAACGGTTGAATCCATATGAGACAACAAGCGCTTCATTTGCTCCTCCTACTGTACATTAAAATATTCAGGGAAAAACCCTAGTACAAGCCTATGCCGCTCATCTCCATTTATGAAAGGTCTCTCAAAATAAAAGATCCCTGGGGATGAAATCACCAGGGATCTTTTGTAATTATTTATATTTTCAATCTAAAATATGCACTGCCCCTGCTGCAGTATGAATGTCTTTTTCACTCACCACAAGCAAGCTGCAAAGGGGTCCGCATAAGGATTTAACAAGGCTCGACAAATCCTTGTGCATGAATAAAGGGGCCATGAATGCTCTTTATTCATGGCCCCTTTATTTATATGGATTCAAATGTTAGGCGCGTGATACATAAGAACCGTCTGTTGTATTAATGATTAACACATCGCCTTCGTTTACGAAGAATGGAACTTGAACAACTAAACCAGTTTCCACGGTAGCCGGTTTAGAACCGCCTGAAGCTGTGTCACCTTTAATGCCCGGCTCTGTTTCCGTTACTTTTAACTCAACCGTATTTGGAAGCTCGATACCGATTGTTTCGCCTTGGTACATCATGATGGAAACTTCCATGTTTTCTTTCAAGAATTTTAATTCGTATTCGATTTGTGTTGCAGGAAGCTCGATTTGTTCATAGCTTTCATTATCCATGAATACGTGCTGATCGCCGTTTGCATATAAATATTGCATTCTGCGGTTATCGATTTGTGCTTTCGCTACTTTTTCACCGCCGCGGAATGTTTTCTCTTGGATGGCACCAGTACGCAGGTTACGTAATTTAGAGCGCACGAATGCCGCACCTTTACCTGGTTTTACGTGTTGGAAATCCAATACGCGCCAAATGCCTCCATCTACTTCAATTGTTAAACCTGTACGAAAATCGTTTACTGAAATCATTTAATGAATCCTCCTACATATTATAAAATAATTAGTTCTTTTGTTGAGTAAGTTAACGATTCGTTACCTTCTGCCGTAACGATGGTATCATCTTCAATTCTGACACCGCCGACGTTTGCTATGTAGATTCCTGGTTCTACGGTTACGACCATACCAGGCTCTAAAACCGTATCAGACCTCATCGATAAAGCGGGACCTTCATGCACTTCCATACCTAGCCCATGCCCCGTAGAATGCCCAAAATACTCGCCATATCCTTTTTCGGTAATATAATCACGAGTAAGCGCATCCGCTTCTTTTCCTGTCATCCCTGCTTTAATTCCCTGCATGCCCCGGAGCTGAGCCTGCAGCACAACATCATAAATCGTTTTTAACTGATTGGTTACATCTCCAACTGCAACTGTTCGTGTAATATCCGAACAGTATCCTTTATAGTATGCTCCAAAATCGAGTGTAACAAATTCGCCTTTTTCAATTGCTTTGTTTGTTGCAACTCCATGCGGTAAAGCAGAGCGATATCCCGAGGCTACAATGATGTCAAACGATGAAGACGCGGCCCCTTGCTTGCGCATAAAAAATTCAAGCTCGTTTGATACATCAAGCTCTGTCACACCCGGACGTATAAAGCCTAAAATATGTTCAAACGCTGCATCTGCAATTTTTGCCGCTTCCTTTAATATCTTAATCTCTGAATCATTCTTTATCAAGCGTAACTTTTCCATGATATCGGAAATAGGAACAAGTTGTGCCCGAATATTTGTTTTGTAGGAAGTGAATTCAGCGAATGTTACGTGCTGCTGCTCAAATCCGAGCTTGGTGATTCCTAGTCGTTCCACTTGCTTTGAAATTTCCTCTACGATTAAACCCTTATGCTGAACAATTTCAAATCCTTCTATTTGCTTGCCCGCTTGTTCCACATAACGAAAATCCGTGATAAAAACCGCTTTATCTTCTGAAACTAAGCCAACTCCTGCAGTGCCTGTAAAGTTCGTCATGTAACGACGATTATAACCGCTCGTAATAAGCATTCCATCAATCCCTTGATGTTGGAACGCTTGACGCAGTTTCGTTAATTTTTCCATTTCACTTCTCTCCTTTTCCCTCATTTAACAAAGCAAGTAAGGCCATTTCATATCCATAGAGCCCCAATCCAACAATTTGGCCTTTCGTAACAGGAGCAGTGACCGATTGATGGCGAAACGCTTCTCTTGCATGAACGTTTGAAATATGTACTTCGATAACCGGAACGGAAATGCTTGCGATGGCATCACGAATCGCATAACTATAATGAGTGAATGCGCCAGGATTTAGGATAATCCCATCATATGAATTGTCTGCCTCATGAATTCGATCGATAATGGCTCCTTCATGATTGGATTGAAAGCAATTAATTGTTACACCCTGCTGTCCGCCAATCTCTTGCAACCGATGTTCCAAATCAGCCAGCGTTTGCAAACCATACACACTCGGTTCGCGTGATCCTAAACGATTTAAATTAGGACCATTTATAACCAATATCTTTTTCATCATCGTTTTCCCCTTTGATAAAAGCATAGAAAAAAGAATGTTCATCTTTAGAACATTCTATCATAAAAGCGGACTATTCTCACTACTCAATCGCTCCCTCTGATTGTGTAGCAGCTTCTAGTTCAGCCGCTTCAAAAGAAATGGAATACCCAATAAAGACACCATACAAAATATAGAAGCATATTGTAGTAATAATCGTATTCAATTCCAACTCTCTCACCGTCTTTAGATTAGGGAAAAGTGGATTTAACACATAGAAAACAAGAGCCCAAAGAGCCACTCCATAAATAATGCCTGCCAACATGCTTTTAAACCGTTTTAATGCAGCAAAATAAATAAGTGCAGCAATAATCGAGATAACCCCTATGAGCAGGATACTAATAACCATACCAGGCCATTTGTCTTTCCATGCACCTAATGCCCACGGCTTTAAAATTAAATTTGGGCTAATTTCCGTTAAATTAATAATGTATGCCAAATGGCTAAGGAAGCTCCAAAATAGTCCACCAACAAAACCGATAACGACTACTTTTGTCAGAAATGACATAGACTGCCCTTTCTCTTGTCCGCTTTTCTTTGATTTTGCCATGACCACTCACCTCTAGCCATAGTATGAACCGTAACATCCATTTCTATTTGTTCTTTTCCTTTAGAGTAATTTTTTTATAGAGAGTGGATTTATATGGAATTTTTTTGGTTACAATATATAACATACATCGAACATACATCGACCTAGAGGTTTATTTCGATTTGCTGTAGAATATAACAATAATAAGTTAATTTGTTTAGTTAGGTTGGTGTTACACATGTCTAAAATGCCAAAACCGATATACGGTGGTCAAGCTGTGATTGAAGGCGTGATGTTTGGGGGAAAACATACGTGCGTTACAGCAGTTCGACGAAAAGATCAATCAATCGATTATTTTCATTCCCCGCGCAAATCCAATAAAGTGCTGACTGCTCTAAAAAAAATTCCCTTTTTGAGAGGAATTGCGGCTATTATTGAGGCAAGCGCAAATGGATCGAGACATTTAAACTTTTCATCAGAAAGGTTTGATTTAGATCCAAATGAAGACTATCGTTTGAAGGAAAAGAAAGAATCAAAACTAACGTTAATTCTCGGAATTGCAACGATTGGAGTTATTTCCTTTTTGTTTGGTAAAGTGTTATTTACACTCCTCCCCGTTTTTTTAGCCGAGTTAACAAGACCGGTCTTTTCCTCCGACTTATCCCAAATTTTAATAGAAGGTTTATTCAAACTGCTATTATTGGTTGGATATATTTATGCCATTTCCCACACCCCTTTAATTAAACGGGTGTTTCAATATCACGGTGCGGAACATAAAGTCATTAATGCTTACGAAAACAACCAGGAGTTAACCATAAAAGCCGTTCAAGCACAGTCCAGACTTCATTATCGATGTGGCAGCAGCTTCATTTTATTTACAGTGGTCATTGGAATGTTTGTCTATTTGCTTGTTCCCACAGATCCTTTATGGGTTCGTATTATCAATCGACTTGCTTTAATCCCTGTTGTACTCGGCATTTCATTTGAGGTACTCCAGTTTACAAACAAATTGTGCGATGTACCCGTACTACGTTTTTTAGGTTATCCCGGCCTTTGGCTTCAGCTCCTTACAACAAAAGAACCAGCAGACGATCAGGTAGAAGTAGCTATTGCCTCATTTAAGGAACTGTTAAGAGCAGAAAGCGAGCACAATGCTTCTGCTAATGAAAATAAAGTTGTTTAATGCAAAAGGTCTGTTACGCCTTTTCTCTTCAGTGTAAGGCAAGCACACGACCGAACGATGTGATGCTGTTTCTTTTAACATATCAGGAGGTGAACATGATGAGACGTCCCTTAATCAAATCTTTATTATATGGTGTTATCGTATTAGGAGTAGTGGGCTTTCTCTATAAACTCATCAATGAACCAACAAGCATGCTGCGTACCATTGGTTTTACACTGATGTTCCTTCTCATCATTTATGTCTTTTTCACTTATATTCTTCGGGCGGGACAGCAAGGATCGCAAAACAAAGATTATATCCGTGCGGTCAAACAGTCCAAATCAAGGTTAAGGGAACGAACACAAAAACAAGCCGATGTTCGCAGTTTAAAAAAGAGTAAGCGCCCCAATAAACTTCACACTATTAAAAAGAGAAAAGAAACTCATTTAACCGTAATTGAAGGAAAAAAAGGCAAGAAGAAAAACCGTGCTTTCTTTTAGCAAGAAAATCGAAGGCGACTGCCCATAAGTTTAATATAAACAGGCAAAAACGTTTTTACTGAAAAGACCCGGCAGAAAAATCCTTCATGCTATAGGATTTCCGATGCCGGGTCTTTCTTTTTTAACAGGACCATTGTTCCAAAAAACGGCAAGTTTGCTCCTTTCCCAATTCGATAAGTTCAAGCTTTTTTTCCTCTGAAAGCTGAAACTCTGTTAATAACACTTGATTAACCGGGAGGAAAATAATATTTTTTTCATGGCGTGTAGAAATATGCCTCGCATCATGTGCATCTTTCATCGTCTCGAATAAGGCACCAAATAGATCGATGGCATTTTTTATATGATTTTTTTCCCGCTCTTCTTCTTTTGGATTAAGTTTGATCCCTAACACCGGTCTTACCTTCGGCCTTGTGTCACTATCGAATAACCACATGGGAAAATTGCTCAGCACCCCTCCATCCACCACAATACTCGCCCCTGCTTTCGGACTTTTCAACTTGACCGGCTCAAAGAAATACGGAAGGCTGCAGCTCATCCGAATCGCTTTGGCTACAGAAAATGTATGAGGCGAGATACCGTATTGCGGCAAATCGTCGGGAAGGACCATAATTTTGCCGTTTGTTAAATCAGAGGCGATAATTCTTAAAGAATGATGGGGCAAATCAGCAAACGTATGGATTCCTCTTTCCTTTAGCTTACACTCCAGCCACTTTTCCAGCTTTTCTCCTTTATAAAGACCTAATCTCCAATATAAGCAAAACCATTTCGTCAATCCCGAAGGAAGAAAGGTTCGTCTTTCATCCAGCAAGTCCTCCAGCTCTGTTTCATTCATTATGTTAAAAATTTCATGACTCGTATAACCTGCCACAATAAAAGCCGCAATAACGGCGCCTGCACTCGTCCCGGCTAACTGCCGGAATAAAAGACCTCGTTCCTCAATTGCCTGCAATGCTCCGATGAGCGCAAATCCCTTAATCCCTCCCCCAGAAAACACACCGTCTATATACACATGTGTTCCCTCCTCTGGTAACCGCCTTCCTTTACATTAGTAATCACATGGACTTTCGATTATGCAAAAATGCACATAAAAAAGAAGGGACTAGCGTGCTAATCCCTTCTCTAACGGTGATGTTACGAGGAAGAAGTTTGTTCTTCTTCATTTCGTTTTTGAACATTTCGAAGTTCTTCCAAGCTGTTTGGATTTTCTTCGAAATATTGGACCAAGTCCCCAATACGGTCAATAGAGTTCCAGCTTAAATGATGCTCAATTCCCTCTACATCCCTGTAAATATTGCTCTCATCAACGCCAATGATACGTAAAAACTGTTCTAATAATTCATGACGATATACTAAACGCTTACCAATTTTTTTACCTTTTGATGTTAACACCAGGCCGCGATATTTTTCATAAATCAAATATTCGTCTTTATCAAGCTTTTGCACCATTTTGGTCACTGAGGAGGGATGAACTGCCAATGCTTCTGCGATATCAGATACACGGGCGTATCCTTTATCTTCAATCAGCATATAAATTTGTTCAATGTAATCTTCCATACTTGGCGTAGGCATGACATCTCCTCCAATATTACTCTTTATTTCTATGTCCCGACTTTTTTATCAGTCATTAAATAAATTTCCAATGTTTTGTATTTTTTTCAAAAGACAATCAATGAAATTTTACTATAGAACCATTGAAATGACAAGTTTAACGCTATTTTATCTATGTGAAATACTGAATTTCCGCCTCAGGGAAAAATTGATGTATATATTTCTTCATCGTTGTTTCCAAATCCTGTGCTTCTTCCGTTGGGTAAACGTATTTGCCGATACCGTAGCGTCCCCATTTATATTTGCGCTTTTCTTCATCCATTTCCAGTTTCGTTTTCGGATAATGCTTTTCGATTACCTTTTTTGCCGGTTTTGTAAAGCGATGCTGAATTAATTCAAATGTTAAATTTTGCAAATCAAGCCCCTGTAAGGAATTCGATAAACGCTCAAATAACTCGAAATAACCTTCCTGCCAGTCATCATGCATGTAAATCGGAGCCACGATGAAACCTAACGGATATCCGGCATTTGCAACTTTTCTTGCTGCTTCCAGCCGTTCATCAAATAAAGATGTCCCGGGCTCAAAGTTTTTAATAACATAACGGGAGTTAACACTAAAACGAAAACGTGTTTTGCCATTATGGTTGGCATCAAGTAAATGATCGACAAAATGGTATTTGGTTACAAAGCGCAGGCGCCCATATTCGGTTTGGCCAATAAACTCGATCGCTTTCTTAAGGGAATGGGTTAAATGATCAAGTCCGACGATATCAGACGTACAGGCAGCTTCAAATCGAGTGATTTCGGGAGCGCGTTCATCCATGTATTTTTGCGCCTGCTCAAAAATTTCACCCAAGTTTACGTACGTACGAATATACGGCTTACTGCCGAGTGTTGTTTGCAAATAACAATAATGACAGTGCCCCATGCATCCAGTCGCAAGCGGAATGGCATATTCAGCTGAAGGCTTGGATGTATCGAATTTCAATGTCTTTCTCACTCCCACCACCAGTGTTGATTTTGCTACTCGATACTGCTGAAGCTCCGTCTCTCCTGGAAGCCCCCTTACCTGGTTATGGGAAGTTGTTTCCCTTATCTCAATGTTCATCTTCTCAAATTTTTCTTTCAGTTCACGCCCCAAAGGGTATTCAAGCGCTCGCGGTTCTATATAAACAAGCTGTGGCACAAAAGGTTTCATCCCTTTCGCTCACCTCTCTTTTCAATCAAGATGCATGTTCTTGTTTAGTATGAACGAAAGATTGAATGGCACCTCCCTGCAAATTTTGTATATATCAATTCACATAAAGAATGGGATATGAGCAAAAAACGCCCATATCCCATTCTTTATGCATAAGCGGCTGCCAATCTCCCTTACGGGTTCTTGCCAGCCGCTTATATGAGAACCTTTATAAGTCCATTCAAGATGTAAGAGCAGAAAGGCCATGAACAGCCAAAAAAGTAAACATGAATGTTAAAAATTAATGCGGCTTTATTAAAAAGCCGCCGGCGAGTCCTCGCCAACAGCTTTTCTCGTTTTAATTATAGACCGCATTTCAATTGTGCACCGCAGTTTGTGCATGTATTGCAGCCGCCGATTTCTTTTACTTTTCCTTTACGGCAAACCGGGCACGTATTGCCGACTTCAGAGCCGATCGTCACATCAGTGGAACGCAAATCACTGATTGTTTCCACTAATACAACATGCGGCTTTTCTTTTTTCGTTTCTTTTACTTCCACTTCATCATCAAATGAATTTTCTTCTGCTTTTAGCGTTAAGACCTGGGCGTCACGGCTTCCATCTACATAGACCGTACCGCCTTTTGCTCCGCCTTTGTAAAGACGCTCATACACTTTTTCCACTTGCTCTACCGTATATCCGCGAGGTGCGTTTACCGTTTTGCTGATCGAGCTGTCAATCCAGCGTTGAATCACGCATTGCACGTCCGCATGTGCTTCAGGCGCTAAATCCATCGCTGAAACAAACCAGTTCGGCAAGTTATTCGGATCCGCTTCCGGATGCTGATCCAAATACTCTTGAACGATATCCGCTTTCACTTCAATAAACTTGCCTAAACGTCCGCTTCGGAAATAAGAAAATGAGAAATAAGGCTCTAAACCTGTTGAAACACCGACCATTGTTCCTGTACTCCCCGTAGGAGCAACAGTCAGTAAATGCGAGTTGCGAATACCGTATTGTCTAATATCTTCACGGATATCTTCAGGCATCTTTTTCATGTAGCCAGTGTTCGTGAATGCTTCACGCAAACGAGCTGTTTCTTCTTCTGTCCCACCTGTTAAGAACGGGAAACTTCCTTTTTCTTTCGCAAGCTCAACAGAAGCTCGATAAGCCGTTGTTGCAATCGTTTCAAATACTTTATCGATCAGCTTGTTGCCTTCTTCTGAACCGTATTCTGTTTCACAATAGATAAGCAGGTCATGCAAGCCCATAACGCCAAGGCCGACACGACGCTCACCTAACGCTTGCTTTTTGTTTTCTTCCAGGAAGTAAGGAGTGGCATCGATGACATTGTCTTGCATGCGTACACCCACTTCTACCGTTTGTTTCAGCTTTTCAAAGTTAACCGTTTTGTTTTCCTTATCGGCCATTTCCGCCAAGTTCACCGCTGCAAGGTTACATACGGAAAATGGTGCGAGAGGTTGTTCCAATTTTGTTATCGTACGGCTTTTTATCCGTACTTCTTACACTTCTTTATTCGTGTAAGTTCAGCATATCTTTTCATTACACTTTATTAGCAATATCTTTCATATATTGAAGAAGTTCTTTTCTTCCACGATCTTCGTTGAATATAGCAGTCGAGATTATTCTAAAATCTTTAATGCCATATTGGATTTGTATTTCTTCAAGCAAAGGAGCCAGATTTGTTTTTATTTTATTAAATGGAGTCTGGATTATAATCTCTTTATTGTTGCATGTCCAATCAGTGATATGCTGTTTGATTAGCTCATATCGTTCTTCTCTATTCTGCATTTGCTTTAGCGTAGCTTTACGTATATTAGCACGCCCCCCGCAGGACTGACAGCAGTATACTTGTTGCTTTGAGGTTATAAGGGCTTCAAACTCTTTTTTACATGTAAAGCATATTCTTATCTCTCTAGGTACTTTAATTTTACCTTTTTGAGATAATCCACTTTTTCTGAGCCCTTCAATCATACGTTGGTTTGCTATGCTATCGGAAGCCCATAATCTCTTAGTATGTTCTCCGATTTTCTTCTTAGCATTGGCTTGTGCTTTTTTATCTCTAGACTTTACTTCAACAATTTTCAAAAGATTATTACTTTTGTCATATAAGAAAAAATCCGGCTTATAAATTTTATATCCAAGATCGTAAGTTTGAACTTCATACTGCCATTTAATATTGAGAAAATCAAGGTACTTAACGTATGCATATTCATAAGAGCTTCTCAGATAAACTCCATTGTAAAACCCTGCATATCCTCTATTCACTTAGGGCACCTCGTTTTATCGTATTCAAACCTTGATATTGCTTATTCATGTGTAATGTTGCGGCCTCGTGGGAGAATTATATTCTGCTAAGGCAGGTTCATCTCCTATGCGTTGCCCCTGGCTAAAGCTTTACCTTTAGCCTTCGGTTCGGATTCCCATCACAGGGTTCCCGCTTCATTCCGCAATTTTTAACGTGAGGCAAACTAAGCTACTCTACCACACGGATTCGTCGCAACGACTTGTTGACCGTACGCTTTTGCATTTGTCATGTCGTTCGCGTTATCAATGAAGAAAATACCTGGCTCTGCTGAATAGGTCGCACAAATGTTAATTAAGTTCCAAAGCTCTTTCGCTTTCATTGTGCGGTACGTACGAATGCGGTAGCCAAGTCTCTCCCATTCACGTACATCGCCGATTTTGTGCCATTCTTCATTATAGGCTTTCATTTCTTCTTCATTGTATGTTTCTACGGCCGGGAAGCGAAGTTCATAATCCGTATCGTTTTCAACAGCTTCCATGAACTCTTTTGTCAGGCAAACGGAAATGTTCGCACCCGTTAGAAACTCAGGGTTATGCACGCTGTAGTTGCCGCCTGTTTTTAGCTTTTCTTCTGCATCTTTAATGATTTTGTCGCTGAAACCGCCGTAACCAGGAATATGCTTATAATTGATGATTCCCTGGTACATCGCTTTCTCCTGCTCTGTCAGCGGCGTGAATTTCAGCTTATCTTGAGCGGCTTTTTTAATTTGCTCGTCATTTGTATTTTCAAGCAAGAATCGTAAAATTCTCGGA
This sequence comes from Bacillus songklensis, assembly GCF_042649685.1. Classification (NCBI taxonomy): domain Bacteria; kingdom Bacillati; phylum Bacillota; class Bacilli; order Caryophanales; family Bacillaceae; genus Bacillus; species Bacillus songklensis. The sequence continues at coordinate 372,048 of NZ_JBHRZT010000020.1, forward strand.
TTTTGCATTTTGGAAATGATGAATTCGATGATGTCCGGATGCCACATGAATACCGTCCTTTTCAGGATACTTTAACTCTGCTTTCAAGCAGACGGATTAGACTATATCATCACCCTCAGCTTTACCTGTTAGGGGCCAGGCGCTTCGAGAAGGAGTATCCTTCCCTACTCTACTCCCTGTGCTTCACATACACGGTTTCGATAGTCTTTGAACCTTCACCTGTACGGTGCTTGGCTGCAGATTGTCCAATACAACTGATTTTTAAAGCATTCACGCTCACTGTTTCCAGTCACGTTGTAGCTCAATTGTCTCTAAGGATTTCCCTGCAATTCACCCGATTTTCTAGTCATTCATTGTCTGAATGACGCGGACTAGCATCTAACTTGCTTTTTAATCCGCCAACATAATCATTTGCGCGCCACGCTATTTGTTACTCACTTTTTTAGTGGGCTAGGTCATTTCTGCCTAGCTCTCATGCTTTCACATGAGTTCAGACTATATCATCAAGGAAGAAAATTTTTCATATTTGCGATTTAGTTTTATATTTCCATACTTATAAAGGTAACTAAACATACTTTGCGCTTCCTTTACACTAGAAATATACAAGTCATAACAGCCTTGTTTTTCATATATTGAATTTACATTTTGACCGATGCCATAAGACTTTAAAAATTGTAAGATGGATTCTAACATTTCTTTTGTCCCCGTAAAACCGACCCTAGTTTTAAGCCAGCCGTTACGTCCATAAACTCTAATATGAAGTTTTACAATCGCATTTATAAGCTCTTCCTTTTCTCGTGCCCTATAACCTCGTTGCCGCCGGCTATAGTTTACTCCTTCCATAATTACCATCATCTCCATTCATTTTTTTACAACTTAACATGTTGGTAATCTCAGGAAGTTTCAATAGTCGTTGAACCTTCATCTTCGTTTCCAAAGACGCTTGGCTGCTGATTGCCCATTGTCACATCTTCATCATTTTTTAGCCATCACGTTTGCCGTTGCCAGCTGCGTTGTGGCTGATGAAGCTTTAGGGTGTTCCAGCAATTCACGAGATTTTAATCCCGCCGTTTGGCACTTATTTAACGGGATCCACCCTGCTCAACAAGGTGCGTTAACTTGGCAATGTCATCAAGCCATGAAACCGAGCCGGATGATTTTCCGTTTACACCGCGTGCCAATGTGTTACGCGGGCGAAGCGTTGATCCGTTCGTACCGACACCGCCGCCGCGGCTCATGATTTCCATGACCTGTTTGCGATGCTCTGAGATGCCTTCACGCGAGTCTTGTACGTACGGCATTACATAGCAGTTAAAGTATGTAACGTCCGTGCCAGCTCCCGCTCCGTACAGAACTCGTCCAGCCGGAATGAAGTTTAAATTAACCAATTCTTGATAAAACTTTTCAAACCATTCCTGGCGTTTCTCTTCTGTCGTTTCCACGGATGCAAGGCCTGTTGCATTCCGTTTGGCGATTTGCTCATAATACACTTCAAGCGGCTTTTCAATCACATCCAACGAGCGTGTGATCACGCCTGTTTCGATTTCTTTTTCATCTGTCAGCGCTCCACGAAATTCGTCTTCAATCAGCACTGTTGCCGTTTTGTTTTCCCAGTTGATTTTTTGAATATAACCGAGACCCCTTGCCGGGAACTTCGGATCTTCTTTCACCGTCAGTACGACGAAGTCTCCCGCAGATAATGTCAGCTTCTCGGTGTCCTTAAAGGAATAACGATCCAACATCACAAGTCGCGATACACCTTTATGTGTTTTGTTCATGTCTGGTGTAATCGGGTGAACTTGCGGAAATAGCTGAATGTCTTTATTCAGCTTTTCTACGTTGATTTTTGGTGATTCATTTAACGCAACAGTCATTCTTACAACTCCCCTAAATTCAACATTTTGTTTCATAATGTCTCCATTTTTCCAAATTATAGAAAAAATATCTAAACATGCGATATCAATAACGTACCACAGCCAAAAACCAAATTCAATATATTGTGTCGCAATTAATTCAACAATACTATATATTGTTTTTGTCAAGAGAAAAATTTTATTTTCCTTATAAAAAAGGATTGACACGTTCCCCCCTAGAACCTCATAGCTTTATGGAACGTTCCCCACCATATGTGATACCCGAAAAAATAGAACCCCAACAGCTTATGACAAAAAGTCGGAATATTCCTTAATTTAAAACACAAAAATAAAAACATAACTGCGTGCTTTAAGCAGCAGTTATGCATTTTTTGCCTCAACATATGGATACTATCTTCTGAAATTCCATTCATCAGATGCATATTTAGTTTTAGCCAAATGCTCCACATACTTTCTTTCTTCAGCAGTTAATGTATATGGTTCCAGTTCGATTGTCAATCCAAGCTCAAAACCTTTTTGAAAAGCTTCTTTCGCTTCTTCCAGTCCAATTGTTCGACCGGCAATCGCATTAATGGCCACCGCTTTTTCACGAAATGCACGCTGCATGCGCTCTTTCACTCGATCGCTTGGGTATTTGAATACACTAAATAGCTTGTCTTCATCTAAATCGAGCAAGATGGAACCGTGCTGCAAGATGACGCCTTTTTGCCTGGTTTGTGCACTGCCGGCAATTTTCCGCCCTTCTACGACAAGCTCATACCAGGACGGTGCATCAAAACAAACGGAAGAACGGGGGTTTTTCAGACTGTTCTTCTCCTCTTCTGTTTTTGGAACAGCAAAATAAGCATCAAGTCCTAATAGCTTAAAGCCTTCAAGCAAACCTTGTGAAATCACCCGATATGCTTCTGTTACCGTTTTGGGCATATCAGGATGTTCTTCGGATACGATCACACTGTATGTAAGTTCATGTTCATGGAGCACTCCACGTCCGCCTGTTGGGCGTCTGACAAAGCCGAGGTTATGTTTTTTGACCATATCAAAATCGATTTCTTTCTCTGCTTTTTGAAAATAACCAATTGATAACGTAGCAGGATTCCAGCCATAAAAACGAATCGTCGGCGGGATTTTCCCTTCACTGTGCCATTCCAGCAGCGCTTCATCGAGCGCCATATTATAGTAAGGATCACAATTTCCCGAATCAATAAATGTCCACTTTTCTTTCATTTGTTTCTCATCCCTAATCATATTGTTAAATTTCATCTAACCATTGTCCCTTAAGCTCTAAAAATTCGAATCCTTGCTTTTTATGAAACGGCCCTTTCGCTAAAATCATTGATTTTTGCTCATTAAGAGAAAGGCCGTTTCAACTATTGTTTAGTGTATCAAAAGATACAGGTGAGGAAAAGAATTACGCCTTTACTTCTATTTTACTTCACTTATATAATAGGCTTATGTGATTTAGACGAAGAAAGGACGATTATAATGGAAATAGCACTGATCTTACTAGGAGCTTTCATCGTATATTCTGTTGCGATGTATTTTTATCAGCGTAAAATTTTAAAAACGTTAACCGAAGAAGAATTTCGTGCTGGATATCGTAAAGCACAAATTATTGATATTCGCGAACCGAATGAATATGAAGGCGGTCACATTTTAGGCGCACGCAATATCCCGTTATCCCAGCTTCGTATGAGAATGGGCGAATTACGGAAAGACCAGCCGATTTATCTGTATTGCCAAAACGGCATTCGTACAGGACGCGCTGCTCAAACGCTTCGCAAAAACGGGTATAAAGAGCTTTATCAATTAAAAGGCGGCTTTAAACAATGGTCGGGTAAAATTAAAACGAAGAAATAAAAAAGATGAAGATGCCAAAAAGCGGTGAGAGCATTCCTCACCGCTTTTCTTGTTGTCTAACTCCGGCTCCGCTTTTCTTATGCCTGATAGCGCAAAATTGGTTTGCGGGCTGCAGTTGTCTCATCCAGACGTTTTACAACCGTTGTATGTGGCGCTTCCTGGACGATTTCCGGATTGTCCTCCGCTTCTTTGGCGATTTGGACCATGGCCTCGATGAACGCGTCCAGCGTCTCTTTGGCTTCGGTCTCTGTCGGCTCGATCATAATACATTCCTCTACATTCAGCGGGAAATAAATAGTTGGCGGATGATAACCGAAGTCCAATAAACGTTTGGCAATATCAAGCGTGCGAACGCCAAGCTTCTTCTGACGTCTGCCTGATAAAACAAATTCATGCTTACAATGACGGTCAAACGGCAAATCATAATACTCTGCAAGTCGTCTCATCATATAGTTCGCATTTAATACCGCATATTCCGTTACAGCCTTCAAGCCGTCAGGACCCATTGAACGAATATACGTATAAGCGCGTACATTAATGCCGAAGTTTCCATAGAACGGCTTCACGCGGCCAATTGATTGTGGACGATCATATTCGAAGTGGAATCCTTCTCCTGTTTTAATCAATACCGGCTTCGGCAAAAACGGAATTAACTCAGCTTTTACCCCTACAGGGCCAGAGCCAGGTCCGCCGCCGCCGTGAGGGCCTGTAAATGTTTTGTGAAGATTTAAATGGACGACATCAAATCCCATATCACCAGGACGCGCTTTGCTTAATACCGCATTTAAGTTCGCACCGTCATAGTAAAGCTTGCCGCCTGCTTCATGGACGATGTGGGCCATTTCTAAAATGTTTTCTTCAAACAACCCAAGCGTGTTCGGGTTTGTTAACATTAACGCAGCCGTATCAGGACCAACCACACGACGTAAATCTTCCAAATCTACTAACCCTTGCTCGTTTGATTTCACTGTTACCGTTTCAAGTCCTGCAACTGTCGCCGATGCAGGGTTCGTACCGTGAGCGGAGTCTGGCACAATAACTTTTGTACGATGTGTATCACCGTTCGCTTCATGATAGGCACGAATCATCATCAGCCCAGTCCATTCACCATGCGCACCAGCGGCCGGTTGTAATGTTACTTCGTCCATGCCCGTAATTTCTTTTAAATGCTCCTGCAAGTCATACATTAGTTCCATGGCGCCTTGCACCGTGGACTCTTCTTGTAATGGATGAACATGGGCAAAACCCGCCATACGAGCGGCTTGTTCGTTTACTTTCGGGTTATATTTCATCGTACAAGATCCCAGCGGATAGAAGCCTGAGTCTACCCCATGATTACGTCTTGATAAAGCTGTATAATGGCGCATAATATCAAGCTCTGATACCTCCGGCAAATTCGGTTCTTCTGTACGAATATAATCGGAAGGAATCAACTCTTCAATGTTGGTTTCAGGCACATCTAGCGCAGGCAGCGAATAGCCGATGCGTCCCTCTTTACTTAGTTCAAAAATGAGCGGTTGGTTTTCTTTATGCATGGAAATCCCCCAATTCCTTCACAAGTTGATCAATTTCTTGTTTTGTACGAAGTTCTGTCACAGCGAGTAACATATGATTTTCTAGTTCAGGATAATCGCGCCCTAAATCATAGCCGCCTATGATGCCTTTTGAAAGAAGATATGCGTTCACCTCTGAAATCGGTCGATTGAACGAAACGACGATTTCATTGAAGAATGGGCCGGTAAATGCGACATTCAATCCTTTTTCTTGGATTGCATTCATTGCATAACGCGCTTTATGAATATTTTGCAAAGCCATTTCTTTCACGCCTTTTTTTCCTAAAGCCGTCATGGCAACAGATGCTGCCAGCGCATTTAAAGCCTGATTGGAACAAATGTTAGAAGTCGCTTTATCACGGCGGATGTGCTGCTCGCGTGCCTGCAATGTTAGTACAAACCCGCGTTTTCCGTCTTCATCCGTTGTTTGACCGACAAGACGTCCCGGAATTTTTCTCATTAATTTTGTGGTTGTCGCAAAATATCCACAATGAGGGCCGCCAAACTGTGCAGGAATGCCGAATGGCTGTGCATCACCTACGACGATATCAGCTCCCAATTTCCCTGGAGGTGTTAACACCCCTAAAGCCAATGGATTGCTTGATACGATAAACATGCCTTTTTCCTGATGGGCAATTTTCTCAATTTCTTTTAACGGCTCAATTTGACCAAAAAAGTTTGGATATTGAACGACGACGCATGCCACATCGCTGTCCATTTTTGCAGCCAATCCTTCTACATCGGTCACTCCGCCTTTTGTTGGAATCTCGATAACCTCTAAATACTGACCTTTAGCATACGTTTTTAATACATCACGAGCTTCGGGATGAACGGATTTCGATACTAAAATTTTTTTATTCCGTGTCTGGCCTGCACTTAACATAGCGGCTTCCGCTAATGCTGTCCCTCCATCATACATAGAAGAGTTCGCAACATCCATTCCTGTCAATTCACAAATCATCGTTTGGAATTCAAAAATGGCCTGCAATTCACCCTGTGAAATTTCCGGCTGATACGGAGTATATGCCGTATAAAACTCTGAGCGGGAAATAACATGATCCACAATGATTGGCATGTAGTGATCATACACCCCTGCCCCTAGAAAGGAAGGATACTCTTTCATATTGATATTTTTAGCTGATAACTTGCTTAATTCTTTCACAAGTTCTGATTCAGATGCCGCTTCTTTTATGTTATATAATCCCTGAAAACGCACACTCTCCGGAATATCCGCAAACAACTCATCAACGGATTCTACACCAATTGTTTGCAGCATTTCTTTTTTGTCTTGTTCTGTCATTGGCAAATATCGATGCATCATACCTTTAGTTCCTCCCCTATTTGTACCGCTTATTTTGAACGCTTATAAAACGGTGTTGACACCACTCTTGCCTTTAGGCGTTTTTGTCTAATTTGCACTCCCACTTCTGTTCCAAGACCTGAAAATTCGGATTTTAAAAGCGCCACTCCCACATTTTTTTTAAGTGTTGGAGATTGAGTGCCTGTTGTAACCTCTCCGATTTTCTCATCTCCGATGAACACTTCGTAGCCATGTCGCGGAATGCCTTTATCAATCATTTCGATCCCCACAAGTTTTCTAGGAGCACCGCTTTCTTTCTGTTCTTTTAATACTTCTTTTCCGATAAAATCTTCTTTGTTCGTTTTCACGGCAAAGCCGATGCCCGCCTCAATCGGCGTAATATCTTTTGATAACTCCTGACCGTACAGCGGTAAATTCGCTTCAAATCGAAGAGTATCACGCGCACCCAGGCCGCAAGGAAGAACTCCCTCTTCTTTTCCAGCTTCTAAAATAGCATTCCATAGAGTTTGAGCGTCTTCTTTCCGGCAATAAATTTCGAATCCATCTTCCCCTGTGTAACCAGTACGGGAAACCAACGCTTTTACCCCCACCAATTCCACATCATCTTTAAAACGAAAAAACTTGATTTCTCCTAAATTTTCAGTTGTAAGTTTTTGTAAAACCCCTTCTGCCACAGGCCCTTGGAGCGCCAGCTGTGCGATATCGTCCGATACGTTCCTTAACATAACATCACCGCTTACATGCTGCTGAAGCCATTTGAAGTCTTTTTGAATGTTTGCAGCATTGACAACAAGCAGGTAGTCGCCATCTTGCTTTTTATAAATGAGCAAGTCATCTACTGTACCGCCGTCTTCATAACACATAGCCGTATATTGCGCCTTGCCGTCTGTTAATGCGGCAACATCATTTGTCATCACTTTTTGAAGAAACGCCAGGCTGTCAGACCCAATAACCGTTATTTCTCCCATGTGTGATACATCAAAAAGACCTGCTTTTGTTCTTACGGCTTCATGCTCTTCTTTAATGGAAGAAAACTGAACAGGAAGTTCCCATCCTCCAAAATCTATTAGTTTTGCACCTGATTGCTTGTATATATCATATAGCGGTGTTCTGTTCAGCTCTGTCATTTACAGCTCCCCCTTTAGTTCTTTTCAGTGAATATAAAAAAGGACAGACTACTCCCTAATATATTAGGAAGTCTCTGTCCTTTCACCTGAAAGTTTACCCGTCATCTGTCGTTTTATAGGTTTGCCTCGTGGGTGGCTTATATTGCAAGCACTCTCCAGAGTTGCGTCAAATAAGAGTCTTTTTGCCTGAGAGATTCGCTTTTTACTTGCTCCTTCGGCGCTGCATTTAAGCAGTCTCTCCCCTTATTCTCATTCGCCCATATAAAATTGTCATTTGTTGGTCATACTATTTGAAAACTACTTCAATACTCGATTCAAATCTTAAAATAAAAATAAGTTCGCAAAGTTCAAATGCATTGTTTATTTAAAAATTTCTGAATTACATTTACATCCTATCATTAATCTTTACAAAAGTTCAATAAAAATTTGAGGAAAGGGGTGTTTTACCATGAGCGTTGACATTTTGTTTGATGAAGAATGGACAAATCAGTTTCTCGAAAAGACAGAAGAAGACGGGCCTTGGGCTGATTGGGAACTGTATAAGCTGGCCTACCATATTCAAAAGCAAACGGTTATTCCTAAATTTGAAGGACTGCAAGCGCCCAAATATCTAGCTGATTTAGTTCCTCTTCCTCACCAATTAGAAGTAGCAAAACAAGTAGTAGAACAAATGAACGGAAAAGCCATTTTAGCGGATGAGGTAGGATTGGGAAAAACCATCGAGGCAGGTCTCATTTTAAAAGAATATATGATTCGCGGTCTCGTAAAAAAGGCATTGATTCTTGTTCCCGCTTCCCTCGTTTCCCAGTGGACAATGGAATTAAACCAGAAATTTTATATTCCTGCCGTTGCCCAGCGCAAATCATACGTATGGGACCAATGCGATATTGTGGTGTCATCAATCGATACAGCCAAACGCCCGCCTCACCGCGATCTTGTTTTCCAGCAAGACTACGATTTGGTGATTATCGATGAAGCTCATAAGCTAAAAAACAATAAAACCAAAAACTATGAATTTGTTCAGCAGCTGAAAAAGAAATTTTGCTTGCTATTAACAGCGACGCCGATCCAAAACAGATTGGAGGAAATTTTTAACCTTGTCTCCCTTTTGAAACCAGGGCATCTAGGAAACCAAACCTTTTTTGAAGAGTTGTTCTCAAAGAAAAACCGCGATGTGCAAAATGATGAGCACTTACGCGAACTTGTTAGCAAAGTCATGATTCGCAATCGGAGAGCAGACACAGGAATTGAGTGGACAAAACGAATTGTGCAAACAGTGCCGATTGAATTTTCAGCAGAAGAACGTGAACTTTATGAAAAAATTCTCTCTTATAAAGGAGATTTCCTTTCAAACAGTGCCTTTTCCATTTTAACGCTTCAACGAGAAGCTTGCAGCAGTCGTGAAGCGGTTTATATGACATTAAAAAACATGTTGAAACGCGAATCGGAAGAATACCAGCCTCCTCATCAAATGATTGAAGAGCTCTTAGAGATGATCGGGAATATTTCCCAAAATGCGAAAGCAGAAAAAGCGCTGGAACTTATTCAGCAAATTAATGATAAAGTCATCATTTTTACTGAATACCGTGCCACTCAGCTTTATTTACAGTGGTTCTTGAAACAACATGGCATTTCTTCCGTTCCCTTCCGTGGAGGATTCAAGCGAGGCAAGAAAGACTGGATGAGACAGTTATTCCAGCAAAATGCCCAAGTGTTAATCGCAACAGAAGCGGGCGGTGAAGGGATTAACTTACAATTCTGCCATCATATCATCAACTTTGATTTACCATGGAATCCGATGAGATTGGAGCAGCGCATCGGAAGGATTCACCGTCTCGGTCAACAACAAGATGTACACATTTATAATTTTGCTATTGCCAACACGATTGAAGAGCATATTTTAAAGCTTCTCTATGAAAAAATTAACTTGTTTGAACGAGTGATTGGTGAATTGGACGACATTTTAACACGACTTGAAATCAAGAACTTTGAAGAGCATATCCAGGATATTTTCCTGCACTCGAGCAGTGAAGGAGAAATGAAGATCAAGATGGATAATCTAACGTCCATCATCGAATTTGCCGAACAATTAAACGAAGGAGAGCCGCGTCATGCAGCAACATGAGATTCATTCTTTTTTAAAGCGCTACTTTACAGCCAACCATTGTGAGATTGTGGAGGAAACTCCTTTCTACTTAACAGTACAGCTTACCATTGAGATGGATAAGGAGCTCATGAATCGTCCTTTTTATTGGCACTATCTTGAAAAAACCGGGGGTATTCCAAATCCAGCAAAACTAACTCTCATTACGGATGCCAACTTTGATGATTCAAACATACGTGGAGAACGCATTCACTTTGGTTCTCCACGTTTACATCAAATATTTGCCTCTACTCAAAAATTTGGAGCATTTATCCGTTTATATGAGAATGTCCATCAAACCAAACCGGCCCAAATGCCCTTGCATCCTTGGGTCGGAATGAACGTAAAAATTTCTTATCACTGCAACTTAAAGAAAGATATTATGATGTCACTAGGGCTTCATCTGATTACCGGCTCAATTGTTTTATCTTTTCAAGAAAAACTGGAACAACAGGAATTATCAGCGAGAATTCCCGACTACTGTTTCACCCTTTCTCCTCTCATTAAACCGAAAAGCGGTTTAAACCGACTAAAGCAGTTTATTCGCGGGGAAATTGAACAAGATAATGATGAGTGGGCAGCCGAGGCCCAAAAAAAATGGAATGAAGATTTAGCACTGCTCAATCATTTTTATGAGGATATGGATGAAAAGCCAGAATGTTATGAAGTAGAAAAACAAGCGTTACAGGAGTTGTATGAACCTAAAATTATCGTCAACACCATTAACGGAGGTTTATTTTATTTAACGGATCAAACAACTAAGCAGCTCACTTCAGCTTAACCTCAACGACGAAAGGATGTGCCCCATTCTATGAGGCCGTTATGGACAGTTGTGTGCCTATGTTTAGGACTAATGCTCCCCCTCTCTGTTTCTCCTTCGATTATGATAACAGAGGCTGCTCCTCCGCCTGAGCCCATTCCTTCTTATGCAAAATGGAGCCGGCTGGCGATCAAAGAAGCTAAAAAACGATATCCGACTGCCCAAATTAAAGATTTCTTGTACGTGGGACGCGCAAAACAGGGAAGAGACAAGACATCAGAACGTTTTAAGCTTTGGGTCCAAAACCAAAATAAAGAATTTGGCTTATTGGTGACAGTTGTATTTGATACAAACACAGAAAAAGTGCAATCCATCTCATTTGTAGAAACACCGAATTAAAAGAATCCCCCAATATCGCTTTTGAATCAAAATTGTTACGGCATCCTTTGATTCAATGAATTTTTTATGATGATAAGATTTTAAAGGGTGCCCCCCGAACGACATGATTTGTGACGTTTTGGGACACCCCTTCTTTATGATTTCTTTTTTCGGTACCACATCATAATAGCAAAAGGAACGACTCCAAACCAACGGTGAATAAAAGAATCACGCTCTTCTTTTCGCTTTCGTCGTTGCTGTATCCGTTCTTCCTTCGGCTGGTCAATATAACGAACAAATTGCTGGGTCACAAATTTCACATAATCATTTGTAGACATCGTTCAATACCACCTCATTCATTATTATGTCCGAGGAGCTTCATCCTTAATCAATGAAAGGATTTCTTCACAAACATGGTCCACCTGTTTTCCTGTTGTGTGAATGGTAATATCCGCTTGTTCGTAAAACGGTTGACGCCACTCATATAATGCCTTTGCTTTCTCAAAATTTTGATGGTGGAGAAGAGGGCGTGTATGGTCATCTTGTAAACGGGCCCAGATTTCTTTAAAATCACAGTGCAAGTAAATGACAGTTCCGCCCTCTTTCATCCATCGGCGGTTCTCCTCTTTCATAAAGAGCCCTCCACCCGTTGTAATGATGATATCGTTCGTTGGAAGCTGTTCAAGAACAGCCGTCTCAAATAAACGGAATTTTTCTTCTCCTTCTTCTGCGAAAATATCATTAATGGTTCTCCCGGTTTGCTGTTCGATATAATGATCCGTGTCCACCACCGGAACATTAAGTCTTCTAGCTAATTCAGCACCAACAGTGGTTTTGCCAGAGCCCATGAATCCTACAAGATATAAAGCTTTCATTTTTCTTCCCCCTTGATTATAGCTTTTTCCATTTTATCATTTTACCGCTTTCTCTTTCTATTTCCGCTAATACTTTATGTTGCCTGTCAGAGGAAAGCTGACAATGAATTTCAATCGTCATCCATCCATCTTGCACTGACCGCAATATATAGGTCACCTCACCTTGAGGATACAATTGCGTTTCCCTCTCTCCTGGCACATCCTCTTCTCCAAAACTCCGAGGCGCATCCACAAGCGCCAGCTCCAATAAATTCTCCATCTCATAATAATCACTCACACTTTTTGAAAAAAGGGCTTCAGCTACATATACTTGCAGCTGCTGATGCACGACGAAGAAAATAAGCAATGACAGCAGTAACGCCAAGGGCAGCACGAAGCCCTTTTCATCACGAGGCACTTTGTCCCCCATCGCTATTGAAAAGACTGATTCTTTCCGCATACAAACGATTCTCCAAATCACGAACCTGAACTATAATTCCATGACTGACTTTGATAAACTGAACGGATGAAATGTTTTGCAGCAACACCTCATGTCCGGTTCCCACTACTCGCCGGCGTATCATCTGACCGTATCTCTCATATGTTACTTTTTGTTGTCTATAGTTGGTGAAAGTCAATTTCTGATCGTTACATTCAACATCATATCCTTCCCGTAATTCAAGCGTTAACTGCTGCAGAAAAATGTCCCATTCCAATTTAGATAAGGAAACAGCCACAACTTGCTGCTCCTTTGTCATTTTGATTATAACCGGCAAAAAAGACATCATCATTAAAAATAAAGAAAAAGTGATTAACATCTCTAAAAGTGTATAGCCGCCCTCTCTTCTCATCTTTTTATATAATCACACCTCTTTTTACTCTGTTTCGATAAATTTTCCCAGTAAATACACACTTTAAATAGCGATTGCTCTTCAACTTGCCAGCTCACTTCATATACAATTCCATTTAACAGTCGACGAGACGGGGAAGGAGAAGCCCCGTCATACTTATACTCCAGCACTTTCTCATGCAATAACTTCACAGCCGCTTTATCAATATCAATGTCCTTCCTCTCCTGCTTAATCTGGATATATAACGGAAGTATGTGTGCAAGCAGCAGGAAAAGAATTGAAAACGCAACGAGCATTTCAAGCAATGTATAACCCCTACAACTTTTCAGCATAAAAACGTCCCTTTCCGAGCATAAACACCATTTCGTAAGTAAGAGAACCAGATGAGATAAAAAACGTCCCTGATTTTGAAATATTGCCATTGCCAAGAAACTTAATTTGAGATCCTAATGTAGCAAACTGAATACGAAGACGTGAATCGTAAGATCGTGTGAAAAGAGGGCTCGATATGCTGCCTGCGACGATAAAATACTCATTTTTGTCCGATGAAAACCTTAGAGACACCGCTTGTCCTCTTGTGATAGCCGCCTCTTGTGCATAAAATATATCCGTTTCTAATTGCTTCATAAACCAATGCAGCCGGTAATACTCCATAAGCGGCTCTATTTTGACAATGGTTACAAACATGATGGCATGAACAATGGCCAGAACGATCAGCACCTCGAGGACGGTAAATCCGTTATGATGTAGTCGCTGTTGTGGCTGTGTCACTTTCTTTTACCTCTCCATTCACAATCTCAATTCCATCTCCGTTGGGACACTTGGTTTCCTTAATGTAGCCGTCAGTTTTTAATTGATCGAGGGTAGGAATTTTATTTTCATTTTCTATTTTATATACTTCTACTTGAGCTTGTACTGTTTTGATATAAGCCTCACATCCTTTATCATTAATCGCGCCATTGTTCTTCAATAAATTGGGAACCGTAATTAACAGCAAGATAGAGATCACCAACATGACCACGAGCATCTCGATTAATGTAAACCCGTTTTTCTTCACGAGCTGTCTCCTCATTTCTTTTCCTCCTTTTCTTTTATCCCGCATTAACGGGCAGTAAGACTCCCACTTCAAAACTTAGCGTAATCGAAGAAGTTTAAGTGGGGATAACTGCTCTAATCTGGCTGCGGCTCCTAGCTCCCACTACGTTTCACTCCTTCCTACAGAACCAAAAAGCGGTTCTTTGTCAGGAGCTCCAACGCACGTCGGAGCTAAACAGTCGCCTCGCTTTCTCGTGTAAAAGCCCGATAAGATCAACTAACCATCAGTGGGGGATGAAGCCCCCCCCCACTAATGGAGGTTTCCTTTATACAGTTGACATCATTTTCAGCATCGGAAGCATAATCGACAGGTACATAGCTAAAACAAGCAATCCAATCAAGGAAAACAACAAAGGCTGCATGATGTTTAACCATTTGAAGACGAGTTGCTCCAGTCTTTCTAAAATGAATTGGCTATGGTTTCCCAGCTCCTTTGCCAGATCACCGTTGGACTGGCCATGTGCAATCACATTGGCAAGCTGGGCATCATAATATTTTCTCTTGAACATGATTTGTTCTAAAGCAGCACCTGAAACAAGCTGTTCCTTCAGAAAAGCCGCTTCTACTTGAAAAAAAGGGTAATGCCGCTGTCGTTCAAATAAACTCAAGCAATCATTTACGGATAATCCTCCATTCAATAAATTGCTGATATGGGTCGAGAAGAAATAAGAATTGAACATAGGAACGATCTTTTTAATTCCAGGAATCTTCAACAAATAACCCATTCGTTTATATGGAGGCATTTTTTGCATATAGACACGGTACACCACAAAGGAAATCGTCAAAAACAAAAAGGAGAAAACACACCCGTATGGAAAAGCACCTACAAAATTGATTAGTAAAGCTAAAGGTAGTGACATTTCTGTCCCCATGGAGGAATATAACGTTTGAAACTGTGGAAGCAAAACGGTTGCCAACACAAAAAAGATGATAAATAAAAAGGAAAATAACATGAGAGGATACTGCACAACTTTTTTCATTTTTTCCATGCTTGCCAACTTCCGTTGCAGCATCCATGCCCCTTCTTTCAAAGCAAATGTCAAATCCCCGTGTCGTTCAGCAAAATATAAATAACCCAAAATATCACGATGAAATGCCAAAGATTCAAAAGTATCATGAAGGGACACACCATTTTTTAATTGTTTTAAACAACGATCAATATCTTCACCAAGCTTTTGAGGAATCTGAAAACGTAAAAATTCCATTGCTTGCGACAACGTGTAGCCGTGATCGAGAAGCTCGGATAATTTCAAGAGGAAGAGGGCTTGTTGTTCCAAACTCCATTTTCTTTGCAGGCTCTTCATTCATCACTCCCCCACCCATCCAATGCTTGCGGGTACAAGTAACCTAGAGCAATCCCTTTTTTAATGGCATCCCGTAATGTGGCATAGCAATAACTGACTTCTTCTCCTCTCGCCCCTTTCATAACCTGGTTCAATGTTTTTCCGTATAACAGCTCATACACACTTGCTTGCCGGTGCCTTCTCATTTTCCTGCATAATGGATGACACACATCCGTACAAAATGGACATTGCAGGTCGACCAGCCTTTGAGCTGCTACGGCAACAAGGGTTTGCTCAATTTCTTGAAATCCGACTCCAAATTCGAGAAGCCGGTAAATGGCTCCAGGTGCATCTCTTGTATGCATAGTCGTCAAAACTAAATGACCTGTCAATGAGGCTCTTACAGCAATTTGCGCTGTTTCATCATCCCGAATTTCCCCCACCATAATAATATCGGGGTCATGCCTTAAAATGGCTCGCAAGCCAGTCGCATACGTAATACCTGCCTTCTCATTGACCTGTACTTGCAATACTCCTTCGCTTCGGCGTTCAATCGGATCTTCAAGCGTAATAATATTGCGATTGAACAGCTTTTTTGATTCATTTAAAAGGGTATACAAGGTGGTGGTCTTTCCAGAACCCGTTGGACCTGTAAAAATAATGAGTCCATGCGAATGTTTTAAAAGGGAGATTAATTTTCTTGTTGTACTTGGAAAGAGTGAGAGCTGATAAAGAGGAGTGACGTGGTTTTGTAGAAGAACACGTATCACGAGGCTTTCATCAAAAAAGGTAGGTAATGTGGAAAATCGTAAGCTGACAGGAGCATCATCAATGGTAACAGTTAACGAACCGCTTTGAGGTTTTCGTTTTTCTCCAATATCCATCCCGCCTAAAAACTTAAAATGGGCAATCAAGCGTTCACATCTTTGTTTGGACATCACTTCCTTTACCATTAATTCTTTTCCCAGTCGCACTTGTATAACCGCATCTTCTTCCCGGGGAATGACATGCACATCGGAAACGCGATACGTACAAGCATAACGAATCAATTGTTCAGCCATTTTCTCGATATTGGCTACAATAGGAATCTCCTCCTTTTCTTTTTGATACATCTACACTATTCTCCATTTTCTCCCTTTTTCCTACAATATTTTTGTAAAGATATTGTAAATAAGAGACTGAAAGAGATTTTCTTATCTATTAAAACAAAATTGTATCCATAATTAACGCCTCCTGTTTTATTCCGCCTTTAATCAATTCATTTACATTGCATCCGCTTTGCATAACGTTTGTATAGTTATTTACATAGTCTCTTGTGAACTTTTTTTAAACTTAAGGCGTTAATTTGTTTCTTCCGTTTTCCACACTGGAAAGGTGTATTATAATGAAACTATATTGGGCACTAGGAGTGAGACCAAAATGGAAGAGACTTTAAAAGTAACAAGCATTCTTTCTGATCCGACCCGTTTTCATATTTATGAATACATTTCAAACCAACGAAAAGATGTAACTGTTCAGGAAATTGCCGATTTATTTCATATCCACCCAAATGTCGCAAGACTTCATTTATCAAAGCTGGAAGAGATTAATCTCATTATCTCTGAAACCAAAAAAACAGGAAAAGGCGGAAGACCAAGCCGCTTTTACCGTTTATCAGACGATGTCATTCAACTCTCTTTTCCTTATCGGGATTATCAACTGTTATCGAATATTGCGGTTCATGCTATTGGAATGCTTGACGAGCAAGGACAAAAATTATTCAATGACAGTGCTTACGAATATGGAATAACATATCTTAAGAAGCATTACTCTCACTTATATACAGACATCAACTCTTTAAGTGATGAAGAAAAATTGAACATCATCAAAGACGCTTCTGCCAGTACAGGCTTATTTCCCATGATATCGATAAAGGAAGATGGAAAAACGGTCATCTTCGAAATCCGAAACTGCCCTTTCAAGGAATCCGCTTTCATTCATCATGAGGCTGTCTGCAACATGCACAATGCTTTCCTAAAAGGAATGTTTAGCGTATTGTTTCCTAGTCTATTATTTGAAGTGCACGACAACATGGCTTTAGGTTGTGAAACATGCACCTATTACGTAAGTGTCACAACCTAGAAACAAAGTAATATTTACAATTGTATGAAAAATACATTATAATAATGTAAGTAATTGACATGTGGGTGTAAAGGAGGGGATGGATATGGACCGTATGTACCGTGTTTTGGCGTTTTGGACCGGGATTTTTTCCGTCATGTTCTATCTTGGACACATGCATACTACGTCTCTTATTTTCTTAGGTCAAACAGGCTTTTTTGCACTTTTAAGTTACTTAAAGCTTTCAGAGCGCATGTATATCTACATCTTTGGAGCTTACTTAACGGTTTTCTTTGCTGGCTTTACATATTGGACAACATTCATGATGGTTCCAGGTGCTGGCGGGCATTAATAAGAACGCCCCTTGTTGAATTACTTCAACAGGGGGTGTTCCTTTTTTATGGTGTTCTATTAAAAGAAAAGGGAGATGAAAAGAGCTTCTCTTTTTCCAGCCTTATTCCTTTTCCCTGAACGATTACATGAAAATGATTACTCATTCCATCATCCATTATTAAACTGCGAATTGCCCTGTTTTGCTTGCTTATTTCAGAAAAAGGATTCAAATCTACATTTTCTTCCAATAAATCCAGTATTCCAATCGATAACAAAAATTCATGCTGTCGACCAAAAGCAGCCACTTCCGCTCCCCATTGTTTTCCTTTATCAATAAAACTGTCGAAATGAATATGGGTTGTTAAATCCATTTGGCCAGCATACAACAGCGGGTTAGAAACGAGCTGGTGCTGAAAATAGCCGCGTAAACTCCCATGGCGGCGCAACGGATGACGAAGCTCTTGAAATGTGTAGCCGTAATCAACCGTTACCATCATGCCCTTTTCAAAAAGAGAATGTAGTTCTTCTAATTTTTCTAACATCATAAGCGGAATTTCCATCCGCTGGTTATTCGTTAACTGAATGTTGTAATCTGCTAAATATTGCTGAATGCATTCATTTTCGACCGGTGTAAATACTTCCGTCAACTCGCCTTCACTATCAATCGATATCCATACTTCATACAGTTGGTCCTCTGCTCGTTGAATAACTTCTACAGGCAGGGCATCAAACCACTCGTTAGAAAAAATTATTCCTTGAAAGGTGCCAATTGTTGATTTTAGTTCTTTTAAACTGCTGAAATACTTTAACCGGGAATATGATTCAAGCTCATCCTGCTGGAGTTGTTGATGGTAAAAGCTTTTTTCCACCACATAATACGTAACTTCCGGAAAAGTTTCTGGAGAGAAGCTTTCCCATTCCTTTAACACATACTTAGCGAAGCGTCCGTCCCCTCCTCCAA
Organism: Bacillus songklensis; assembly: GCF_042649685.1. NCBI lineage: Bacteria > Bacillati > Bacillota > Bacilli > Caryophanales > Bacillaceae > Bacillus > Bacillus songklensis. The sequence goes on from NZ_JBHRZT010000020.1 coordinate 390,538, forward strand.
TTTCACAAATCACAGGTGGAAGCTTCCCTTGATTGATAACTTTACAAAAAAAGCGGGAAAATACCTTCGCAAAAACCGGGAAAGCATGAGGAGTCGTAGTAAAGTCCCCTTCTTTTCCAATCTTCACATCTTTTTTCATATAATAACCGTGCACCGGATGGTACAATGCATTATGTATAAAAACAGAGTAAGGAATTCTCTTGAGCGGTGATTGTATAATGAGTTCTTTTATAAATTCCCTCATCTCATTTACCTATTTAAAATCCATTTAAAAAAGGATTGTTATCCATTTCGTTGCCGATTGTTGTTTCACGTCCATGGCCGCACAATACGATTGTATCTTCAGGCAAAACAAGGAGCTTATCGTGAATACTTTGTAAAAGCTGCTGATGATTCCCTCCTGGTAAATCTGTACGCCCGATACTGCTTTCGAATAAGACATCTCCTGAAGCAATCATTCCAGCTTTTTTAAAATAATAGGACACGCTGCCTGGTGAATGGCCAGGGGTTTCGTATACTTCACATGTAAAATCCCCGATTGTCAGCACATCTTCCTCTTTTAAAAGATGCGTAGCAGGCTTAACCGCAATAGCTCCCATCATGAAAAATTGCGAACCATTCAAAGCAGGATTTGTTAGCCATTCCTGCTCATGACTATGAACATACACCGGAATGTTATACTTTTCACGTACCACATCTACTGCCCCAATATGATCAAAGTGAGCATGCGTCAATAAAATGGCCAATGGCACCAGTTTTTCTCTTTCTATTAGCTGATTTAGCTTTTCTCCTTCTTCCCCTGGATCGATAATTATACATTCTCTTTTTTCATTTTGAATGATATAACAGTTTGTTTGCAGCGGTCCTAATGGAACTCGACTATATTTCATTTTGCAAATCCTCCTTTTCATTCATTCTTTTCAATATTTTACAACAATTTTCACAAAGATTAAACGAATCGCTTTTTCATTGTGACATAGAAGTGCCATTTTTTCGCCTCGACAAATGTTTTGAAAACATTTAAAATAAAAAAGAGTAAAGAAAGCGTTAGCAATTATACATTAGCTTTGTTAAGGAACATTGTTGATTGAACATCTCGACTCATTCATCCGGAAGCTCTGCTCCGTTCGTCTTTTGGCAAATGCCGAAGAGAAGTTAAAAATCAACACTCAACTTTAACGCAGCTGCAGAATTGGCTATAAGTGAGAAAATATCGGTCAATCAAAGGGGGGTTTTTCATGGGCCTTGTCATCATTTTTGGACTTACAGCACTCCTTGCTCTATACGGTGCCTTTACAGCATTGCGTAATAAAAACTTACTTGGAGCAGGATTTGCTTTAGCGACAGTTGGTTTCTTCGGATGGTTTACAGTTATGACTGTATTACATCATGGATTCCCGGCTGCGCACTAAATGATTACATAAAAAAACAAGCCGTTACAGGATAACGGCTTGTTTTTCAGATTGTCGAGAAACCCTTTAGGGTTCTCGACAATCTGAACCGTTTCCTATTGAAACGGTGAAAAATCATGGAACTACGAGAGATCACTCTCTGAAATCACCCTTCATCCCACCTTTTTGGTGAGGTGGAGGGCGATTTTCTTCATGTTTTGGCAGGCGGCTGTGAAAAAGGCCTGCTCTTGGACAGACTTCCCCCCTCGAAACCGAGCGTATCGATAGCCATGAAGTTCTTTGGCGTCGGCAAAACTCCGTTCAATCGTGGAACAGCGAAGTGTATATAATCGTTTTCCTTCTTTTGTTCGTTTATGTTGACGAGTGATTTCTTTATACTCTTCCCAAATGTGGCGTGTCACGGTTCGTTGTCGAATAAGAAAGAATACATCTCATTGGACAGACATAAAAAGAAGGCTGTTGAGAAAAACTTTCTCAACAGCCTGGAAAACCTTCGCTAAATAGCCAAGGTTTTTGTTTATCCCGCATCAACGGGCAGTAAGACTCTCACTTCAAACTTAGCATCATCGGAGAAGTTGAAGTGGGGGATGAAGGAACCCTCCGCTGATGGAAGTTTCCTTTATGTGAAATTTATAAGATTGACGATTTTTTTTGTCTTCAAATTCATGATTTGTTCCAATTGATACCCCATTAAACTCAATTTACCGTTTGGAGACAATCTAAAAGGAACATTCAAACCATATACATAGATGCGACTAATATCCCAATACATTCATGATAAATGGACGAAAACTGCGATAAAGGTAAAGGATTAATTCCTTTGCCAAGTTCAATTGTAAAACCTGGCTTGTTCCACTTCAATATAAACCAATCTTTATATCCTGCATAACTATCGATATTTCTTACAGATCGATACGGGCTTACTCGTTCAAATTCAGCTGCCATTCGCTCAGATTCGGGAGGCTCCTTCTCCATATATCCCCAATAAAACTCTTTTCCTTGTGTATGAAGAGCAAGAACGAGATTCGGGTTCAGGCTTTCCGTTAAACGAGCCATACAAAGCACTTCAGGTTCTGACATCGGATAATCCCCGCCAAAATCCCGTGGATGGGGTCCCTTTAACATTTTTCGCTGTGTTTCTTTTTCCCAATTTGCCGGAAACTGCTTATTTAAATCCACTCCTCTTATGTTCGCTTTCCATCCTTGGAAATCATCAAAATTCTTATTGGTATAGATAACAAAGGACCGATACGGTTCAACAATGGAAGCTGGTCCATCCACGACTAAATTTACCCCATCGGGATTAACCATCGGAACGACTGACAATGTCACATTGTGATATAACATACGAGCTTCCTTTCCATAAAAATCACTACCGGCTTGAACAGCCTCAGCATATTCCTTTACAAATCTCATCAACACATTTGTTGTGATCCATTCATTTGCATGAAAGGAAGCATTCATGTGAACGTTTTTTTTCCCTTTGCCGATCATAAGATGAAAGATCGGCTGCCCAAGAACGCTCAATCCAACCTGCTTCACTTTAACAAAGGGAAATAACGTGCGTAAGACTGCTAACTCCTCATATAATCTTATGGAGTTATATGGTGTCGTTCTTTCATCACAAATATAAGAAGCTGGATCACGTCTCATTTTCCTCCCCCTTTTGTCTTTTCTTTTTCCATTTATATGAATTTTTTCTTCTCCTCAACACAAAAAAAGCTTTGAGGCGCAAAGCATCGAAGCTTTTTCTCTTGACATGGTTAAGGAACAAGGTTGTTTGGCTCATTCGTGCGAATGAGCCCAAAATCGACACTGGTCTTTTACATGGTTTTCTTAGTTAATTTTTTGTTCTTTCTCAGGATGATAGTTCGTTCCTTCATAAAAACGAAGCAAATCCCCGTATACAATTTCGTCCGAGTAATCTAGCTCTTGTTTCGCTTTTTCCATATAAGGTTCGCAGTACTTTGAATCCGCTTCTTGTCCAGTTTTCTTATCGTAACATTTGTTTTCCGTATACACGTACTTGCCTGTAATAAAACTTCCGTCACGAAGAACTGTAAAATTCATTTTTTCTTTCGAAAATAGATCTGTTCCAAAGTGAACATCATTTTTCGTATCAATGCCAAGTAAATGAAGAATGGTCGGTTTTAAGTCAATTTGGCCTGATACCTTATGGACCGTTCCTTTATACTTCCCACCCGGAATATGAATAATGAGGGGAACACGCTGCAGCTGTGTTGACACAAGCGGTGTTACTTCTTTACCTAAGTATTGCCCGATCGCTGCATTATGATTTTCGGAAATGCCATAGTGATCACCATACATCATGATGATGGAATTATCGTATAACCCTTCTTCCTTTAAACGAGTGATGAAATGTTTGACTGCTTCATCAGTATATCGAACCGTTGGAAAATAACGATTTAATGTTCGGCTGTTGGAAGTGTATTCATCCACCATCCCATCTTCCTCGTTTAACTCAAAAGGAAAGTGATTGGTCAATGTAATAAACTTTGTATAAAATGGCTGCGGCAATGATTTTAAATGGACAATGGATTGCTCGAAGAAGTCTACATCTTTTAATCCCCAGCCAATTGAATTTTCAGGTGTCACTTTATAATCAGTTAATGAGAAATAACGATCAAACCCTAATCTCAGATACATAATATCGCGGTTCCAGAAACTTTTGTTATTGGCATGGAGCATAGCTGTATAATAACCGTGCTGTTTTAGGATTTCTGGTATGGCATTATATTCATTTCCGGAATGAGTAAAAAAGACTGAGCCCCGTCCAAGCGGGTATAAAGAGTTCTCTACCAAAAATTCCGCATCGGACGTTTTACCTTGTCCCGTTTGATGATAAAAGTTATCGAAATAATAACTTTCCTTTAGGAAATCATTTAAGAATGGTGTAATTTCTTGTCCATTAATTTTCCGATCAATCACAAAGCTTTGCATTGACTCTAATGATATTAGAATCACGTTTTTTCCCTTTGCAATGCCAAACAGCTCTTTACTGGGCTCTTTTTGATTTGCTTTTAAATAGTTCTCGATTTCAACAAATTCACTGCTATCTGCTAATGCGCGCTGTGCTTTTGACTTAGATTGTAAAAGAGCATCATAAATATGATAGTTATAAGTCCCAAGGTTTTTCACCAACATCTCACGGTCAAACGTACGTGTTAACAACTCAGGCCGTTCTGTTTCTGCAAGAGCCAAGTTCGAAACGAACACAACCACAACGGCAATGCAGTAAGCAAAACGCTCTTTTTTCGTAAACGTAACCGTTGATTCTTTTTTATTCAGCCCTCGAGCTAACAAGGTCAATACTATAGTGTCGGCAAACATAAAAATATCTGTTGACTTGAAAAGTTCAAATGTACTATTTCCTAGTTCTCCCATATTACTTGTTTGAAATAAAACGGGCCATGTTAAAAAATCATTGAAGAAACGATAAAACATAACGTTTCCAAATAACACAAATGAAATGAAAAGGCTGATGACCACTATGTAGTGATTTCTTCTTTTCGTACTCTTAAAGAATAACCCGATTCCAAAAAACATAAGTAAAAAACTTAGTGGATTAATGAATAAAATGAATTCTTGCTTTGTATTTTCAATCTCGATGTTAAAGCTGGTTTTGTAAACGATGTACGTCTTTATCCATAATAAAAATACCGCTGTTAAAGCAAATGACAGCTTCGACAAAGAAAATCTAAGCTTCAACTCAATACCTCCTCCGTTATAATTGAAAACGGTAAGGGCTAAACGGAACTAATCTTATGTTTTTTACAAAAAAGCAGTTTGCCCTCCATATTAAATAAGCAGAATAGTAATGTTACTGTTTTATTCAATTCATTACCAAATTAGACGGATTTAATTGGAAAAAGTTCCAAAATCAAGATTAGGAACATTTAAAATTATAACGATAAACATAAAAAAGAGTCTCCACTTATAGAGTGGAGACTCTTTTCCCTTAATATACTACCGTTTTTTTATAGGGAAAACCAGGCATTAAGCCTGAATCATTTTTTCTTTTGCCAACCATGCCCCGCCAATGACACCGGCATCATTTCCCAAAGTAGCAATTGTTAATTCTGCTCCTTCAGCTACTCGAGGAAAAGCAAAGCGTTTAAATTGCTCTTTTAGTGGAGTTAACAATGTATCCCCCGCTTTAGAAACCCCGCCGCCAATAACAATTTTCTCTGGATTTAAACCATTTGCCAGGTTTGCAAGGGCTAGTCCTAAATGAAATGCTAATTCATTTACGACTGTAAGCGCTAATTCATCCTTCTCTTTCGCCGCATCAAAAATCATCTTTGCTGTAATTGTGCGGTTTTCTTTATAGGCTTCTCGTAAAATGCCGGATGTCTCTGTTTTTTCAAGAGCTGCCATCGCCAGACGGACAACTCCTGTTGCTGATGCAACAGTTTCAAGGCATCCCGTTTTTCCACAGTTGCAAGGTGCTCCTCCTTCTGGAACAGATGTAACATGTCCAATTTCACCAGCTGCTCCGTTCACCCCATGCACGATTTCCCCGTTGGCGATAACACCCCCGCCAACTCCTGTGCCAAGCGTTACACATAATAAATCTTTCGCGCCTTCGCCCGCACCTTTCCACATTTCTCCAATAGCAGCAATATTTGCATCGTTATCCACTACTACCGGCAAAGATGTTTCCATTTCTAAGCGATCTTGCAATGGAAAGTTGTTCCAGCCAAGATTGACTGCTACATAAATGGAACCGTTTGCTGAATTAACCGGTCCCGGCGCTCCAATCCCGATTGCTGCCAACTTGCTTTTGACCTGGCCGATTTCTGCTAATTTTCGATCAATGGCTTTTGCAATATCTGTTGGAATATTCTTTCCTTGCGCACTAATGTCCGTTGGGATTTCCCATTTATGAATAATCTCACCATAATGATTAATAAACGCCATTTTGATCGTTGTCCCGCCGAGGTCAACCCCCACTAACCATTTTTCATCCATGTTACTCCATCCTTTTTTCTTTCTGAATTTGTATTTCGTGCCGTAAAAGCAACAAAGCTGTTTGATAGTCTCTCACGTCTACCAGTTGTGACTGAAACAGCTCTTTTAATTCTGCCTCCATCAATTCCAAATCAGCTACACGATCGCCTATATAGATGATTGTGCCATACTTTTTCAGTAACTGTTGAACATCATAAATCGTTTTCATCTCGTCACCTGTTTTCATTGTTAAAACATGTACATACTAAAGTATAAAGGAAAGTTCAAGCACGTCAAGAATCTATTGAACACGCGTTTGAACTTCCCTTAATAATTGCTGGTATTGTTCATTTTTCGGTTCCAATTTTGCTGCTTTTTCAATTGATGTTCGCGCTTTCTCTACCTCCCCTAAACTTAAATAAATAAGGGCTAGGTTATAATGAGCCTCATGAAAGGAAGGATCATATCGAACTGCCGTTTCAAGATTGTTCCTCCCCTTTTCAATCTCATTTTTCTTAATTTGCGCATAAGAGAGTAAAAAATAAATTCGGCTATCCTTAATACTCTTTTCTTGAAAAGGCTGCAACACATCCAGTGCCTTATCATACTGCTTGTTTGCATTAAAATTCTGCGCAATTCCTAACGCATACTCGGTATCCTTTTCTAGGTTTTTAGGACTAAAACCATATAATAAGGAAGCGATAACAATCACACCACTGATGACTAGTCCTAGTACCTGCTCTTTTGGATTTCGATGTTTTGGCAATGATACGATGCTTGCCGCGAGAAACCCGCCCACTAGACCGCCGATATGTCCTGCATTATCAATGCCGGGTACAACAAAGCCAAAAATCAGATTGACAATAATGACCGCAATAATGTTATATCCCATCGTTCGCAGGAAGAGTTGGCGATGAATTTTCCCCAAATAGAGCAATGCCCCAAAACATCCAAAAATAGCACCTGAGGCCCCTGCCGATACAGTGGAACTAAAAAGAAAGCTCCCTAATACTCCCGTAAAACCAGAAAACAAATAAATGAATAGAAAACGAATGCTTCCATACATTTTTTCGACCATAGGTCCAAGATAGTATAGGGCAAAACTGTTCATTAACAAATGAAGCATACCGATATGCAGAAAAATTGGAGTAATAAAACGCCACCACTCTCCATCAAAAATGAAGGGATTGAATTTCGCTCCATATTCGATTAAAGTAAGGGTGTTTTCACTTCCACCTTTAAATTCGAGAACCAGAAACATCACAATCTGTGCAGCCAGCAAAACAAAAGCCAAAAAAGGCTTTCCATATTCAAAAAGCTCCCGTTCCTTCTTTTTTTGGTTGGTAATATAGGTTATAACTTGCTGCTTTAAATGCTCATTATAGAGAAGTAATTGGCCATCTTCGTGGGAAGGATAGACTAGAGAACAACCTGTTAAATGTTCATACTCTTCCTTGGTGTTCCATTCTGCTACCAATATGGTCTCGACCTTTGTCGGTGCTTTTTTCCCCATCATTTGTTCGGCTTTGGATAAAGGGCTCCACTCATTGACAGGTTCATAATCGCTAATATAAATGTTTTTAGTATGAAGCTCCTTTTTGAACCATTGTTTTCGCAGCTGCTCAGATTTTTCATATACATACTCTATGTCCTGCTCGATCACATTGGACCATGGAAAATTTTGACGCAGCAAACGAACAATTGTGACAGGTTTTCGTTCATTTGCTTGAAGCCATACTTCTTGGAAGTCTCCTGATATATGAATGATTTCATATGGCCCGTTTTCTATTAACTGCTTTAATAATGACCAAAACACCCAGTCTTGCCTTATCCCCAATGCTTTCATCTCCTCCTGTACATTTTCCCTAATGTAAACATCGCAAAAAAAACTTAAAAAATCAACTATATCAATCCACATAAACAAACGGACATGAATAAAAAACATTCATGTCCGTTTGTTTACGCATAAGAGTTGGCAAGTAATCTTACGGTCTCTTGCCAACTAACTGCTTATACGAAAACCTTTGTAAACCAATACGAAATGAGAGAGCAAAAAGGTCACCAAAAGGATCAGAAACTGAAACGAGCCATCCATGAAATCTTTTGATTTTACTGGATTTCATAGGATGGCCCTTGGCTTAATATTGAAACATTTGTTTTAATAACCGTTCCCTTACAAAAGGCATACTAAAAAAGGAACGAACAGCCAGCCCCCGAACTGCTTGACTGGATAATACAAAATTTAATAAACGATATCTTTTACGATAACCAAAAAACACGAGTATACTAATTAGCAATAATGTCAGGAAACGTTGCATCTCATTTACCTCCCTTATCATTATTACTTTTTCACATTGATCCGTTTTTTATCCATGTTTTTCTATGGCGGTCATACCCAGGCATACCATAAGAGGCCGAGGCAGATAGCCAGCACATTCGAAAGTCCGTTTACCATATCATTATTAAACAGTGAACACCCTTTTAGAGGAACCGTACGTGTACGACAATGTGTGGTTCGTTCGGTTTCAAGATGACAAACAGGACAACTGTAGGTGATTTGAATTACCGCGCCTAGAACGGTGTCAATCAAGTTCCCCATAAAGCCGAGGATTGTTACTATCATAATGTCCACTCCCGTGAGAGAAAACGATAGAAGGTGTGCCACATATACAATGAGAAGTGAACCAATAAGAGCAGAGAGCGTTCCCAACATGGATACTGCCCCTGATGTGCCGCGTTCAACCTTACGAAAAGTAGTCAGCAAGTAGGGTTTACCTTTACTTAATGTTCCAATCTCTGATGCCCATGTATCTGAATTAGAGGCAGCCAGGCTGATGATAAACAACTTTTCAAACAAATGATATTCCGTTATGAAATATAAGAGGCTGATTACAGCGGCGGCTCCTCCATTAACCATCACTTGAACGAAATCTCTTTGATCGCTTTTCTCTAGTTTCTCCTCAAGCTTTTTCTTTCTATCTTTTCTAAACTTACTCCAGATGGTAGATGTGCCAAAAAATGTTCCAAGCAATACGAGCCCTTTTAAATCAAATCCTACATAAATGGCACTCCCCACTGCTACCGCCGCCAAGACTCCCGAGGCAGACAACGCTTTCCCCCAAAAGCCCAGTAGTGCAATAATGACAATACCTATGTAAATCAATATGGACTCAATCATGACAAACAATAACCCCTTCATTTGTCACGATGGCTTCTACGGGAATATCATGTTGTTCAAAAGGAACTTCTTGTTGTAATTGGATGGAAAAGGCTAATGCAATTTTTTTGCCATGGAAATGGACAAGATACCGGTCATAGTATCCTCCTCCATAACCAATCCGATAACCATCTTTCGCAAATACCACACCTGGAACAACTATTAAATCGATATCCCTTGCATCATAGTATACGGTTTTGGAAACAATCGGTTCTTTCAACCCAAAATATACAGTTTCTAATTGCGAGAAAGAAGTAATCTTATAAAATTTCATTGAGTAATCTTTTGGATCGCACTTTGGCACAACAACAGTCTTTCCAGATTCCCATGCTTTTTGAATGATAGATGTTGTGGAAACTTCTTTTCCGCGTGAGATGGTCAGAGCAATAACGGTTGATTCTTGCCACCAGTTCGTTTCAAAAAGAGTATTCGCAATCTCATCAGACCACGTTTTATGAGTTTCCGAAGTTAGCTGTTGAAGGCTTTCCTTTACTTCATTTCGAATGCTAGCTTTTATATTCATACAATGGTCCCCCTGCCGTTTTTTCTCATAAAGAAAACTTGCCGATTGGTGAGCCTGTCAAGGCGAAGACAGAGGCCTAGTTGTCCTTATACTTCATTCCTCGAATTGGCGGCCTCATCGTATCGGCCCCATGCTGCCAATTTATCCCGCATTAACGGGCAGTAAGATCCCCACTTCCAAACTTAGCGTAATCGGAGAAGTTTAAGTGAGGATCACTGCCCGTAAAAGCCCGATAAGATCAACTAACCATCAGTGGGGGATGAAGGCCCCCACTGATAGAAGTTTCCTTTATAATATCTTAACGTATAAAAAAACAGCAGGAATAACTCCCTACTGTTTACTTTGTTTCACGGTGTAATGTAGCTTTTTTATCTCTTGAGCAGTATTTTTTTAGCTCAAGACGATCTGGGTTGTTACGTTTGTTTTTCTTAGAAATATAGTTACGCTCACCGCACTCTGTGCAAGCTAAAGTGATATTTACACGCATGTTTTTCCCTCCAAACTTTAAAAGCATAAATCAGACTATAATATAATATCATTTTTCTCCCTGAAATTCTAGTGTGTTTTTTTGAAGAAATTTATTTAGCATTTGGGAATTTCGGGATTCCCGCCCTTTAATTAACCAATAAGTGGCCGTAGCAGTCTCATAAGGTGCCAAATTACCTTCCAATGTAAAAGCACTTATCACATTTTGCGTAGAAAATGGCTGAAAACATAGTTTTCCCTTTTTTATATCTTTCCATAAATAAGAAAAGAAATCCTGTTTCTTTGACCTCATAGAATATTGGACAATTCCCTTTTCTTTATATTTACCGTTACAAACAAATATACTGTCTAAGGAATGGTGGAGTATTGCCTGCCCGTTAGGAGCATAATAAACAATGTCATTTCCCTCCTGGCACTCCAATTCTTGCTGCAGATACACTTTTACCTTTTGGCTGTGCCCACTTTGGTTACTTATATTTACTTTCACATACAATACCTTACATTGGTTAATGGAAGCATCAAACGTTTGACAGTTTAATGTTAAATAATATTCTTCAAGTATCGAATTTTTAGAACAAGACAAGGGATGGATCCAGCAAAAATCCCCTTCTGTCCAAATTCCCATTTTAGTTGAGATTCCCTCAAAGTTCAAGCAATTTTCTTTATCATCATGAAGAAATAACGGCTGAAAGTTTTGAAAGATTGTATCCATAGCGCTACACCTTCTGATACTCTTTAATTTTATTGATGAAGTAAGACGAAAACTGTTGAGCCGTAAACTGCTCCTCCGCTTCTGAGTAAACGTTGATGGCTGATAATTTATAATCTGGCATAATCAATGTCCATCCTCCTGAATGATAAATTTTCATTCCCTCTATTAATTCAACCTCATATTCTTTCACATCTTCCAATATCTTCCTCATAACTCTTCCCTGCATATTCGTTGGACAAAATACACATTCTTTCACTGCGTGAATGTTGGGGACTATGGCAAGGAGTTGAGAAAATGATAAAAATTGAACCGCTGCCAATTCAAGCAACTGGGAAAAAGCGTAAAAAGCATTTGTCTGAAACGGTCTTGTATCAATAAATGCTTTCTTCGCATTTCTTTGTAAACTTGCACGCACTACCTTTTCCGTTAAGGAAAAGAGAATAGGCTCACTTATGGTTACTGAGGTACTCAATTTATTTCGAGTGAGATAGTAATTAAACATGTAAAGAATGAATGATTCTGTTTCGGTCAATTTACTTCCTGTTTCATCAATAAGTTGAAATCGTTCCCCGGTTTTGTTAATCATCATGGCAAAGTGGGCACCTGCGTTCCTTACTTTCTTTATCATGTCTTCTTCATCCATTTCTTGATAAAGATCACAGTCCACATTTAAGTCATCACATAATCTTTTAAACAGTTTTTGGATAAAGTGAGGGGCCGTTACAATTACACGCAGATTCGAACCAATAATGGCGGGAATACAAATCGACTCATATAAAGTGGTTAAGTAACTGTTGAAAAACTCTTCTGATTTCCTCAGATTACGATTTCCGCTTTTCTCCTCTTCATTTCCTTCTTGCTTCCTTAACAGTTGTTCAAGCTTCCATTCTAAATTACGGCTAAACAGGCGACCATCTTCTTCGTAAAATTGAACAAATATTTCATTTGAATGATGAACGGCCTTCCTTCCTATATAAATTGCTCCGTCTACTCTCTCCCGTACTGCAGCATATTGAAGCAATGGAACAGCAACAACATGGAAATCTTCCACTTGAAATCCGCACTCCAGAAGCTTTATTACAATCTGTTCTTTAAAATACTCTACTCCTTCTTCACAACCAATCACAACTCGTTCATATCTTCTCCATAATTGTTTTAGTGCTCTGGCAATCGATGCGTAAAAATCAGCATCCAGTACAGAAGGATAAATGGTTCCATTGATAATGGATGGTGGATTGTAAAAGAATGTTGCAGCTAATTGAGTAGGATCACTTTGTATACTGACAGGCTCTGTAAAAACCTTATATAGCATTACATTTTCTCCCTGGCTGAACCGTTCCTTATCTTCTATTTTTCTATCCCAATCAATAATTGCTTTTTGCAAGATAGAGCTTTTCCCCACTGATACACCTGGCAGCAATACCGATTCCTGTATAAGCGCATTGGCCTGAACGAAACCATTTGAAGCGATGACCGTGTGAGGACCTATAACCGCGTCTTTTTGTATAACGGTATGATTCCCGATAAAAACGGGTGCCCGTACCGAGGCTGAACGTTCAATCGTTACATTTTCTCCAAGCCAAATCCCGCTCTTTATTTCTTGCCCGTTTATGAAAGCTGAGCATTTCCTATTTAACAGGTCCTGCTGTGCTTGATAGTAATGATTGACTTCTCCTATATCTATCCAGTAGTCTTCACTTAAATAGTGATATATGTTTTGGCTGCTTGAGAGTAAAAGTGGAATCAAATCCAGGCTTACATCCGTTTCAATGTTATCTTTTATATAAGATAGTACATTGGGTTCAATAATGTAAATGCCTGTATTAATGTAATCACTCAGAACTTCATGCCTCCTTGGCTTTTCAATCATTTTCTCCACTTTTCCATCAAATCTTGGTACCACTATTCCGTAGCTGAAAGGATTTGATAACTTTTTGGTAATGATGGTCATGATCCCTCTTTTTTTCTTGTGGTAATCAAGAGCCCTCTGGAAATCGATCATTGTTAAAGCATCTCCGCTTACAATCAAACAAGAGTCATTTATAAACGGTGCGGCATTTTTGACTGCCCCCGCCGTTCCAAGCGGTGTTTCTTCCAGAAAATAAGAAATTGTAACTCCCCATCTGCTTCCGTCTCCAAAATAGTTCATAATAGAGTCGGATAAATAGCTTAATGTAATGGCAATATCGTCAATCCCGTGGTGCTTTAAATGCTCAATCGTATATTCCAATACAGGTTTATCCAATAAAGGTAGCATTGGTTTTGGCGTATGGTAAGTGAGAGGACGAAGTCTTGTACCTTTTCCGCCAGCTAATATTATGGCTTTCAATTCACTCTCCCTCCTCCCTTTTGAAATGAAAAAATGTTCCTTTCAAAAAGCCTTGTCGTATCCCTGGCGATTTGATCCCAGCTAAACATTGTTTCAGCCCTCTTTTTTCCGTTTTTACCCAGTTGATTTGCCCATTCTTCATTTTTTAACAAGAATATAATTTGTTCCGCCAAATGCTGGGCATCACTCGGTCTAACCTTCACACCCGATACCCCGTCTTCAACAATAGCCTGCAATCCTCCTGTATCTGTAACAACAGTCGGTTTTCCAACAATCATTCCCTCAAGGGCTACAATCCCAAAAGGCTCATAGAGACTTGGAAATACGACTACATTACAAAGATCTAGCAGGTGGTTTCTTTCTTCATCCGTAATGTAACCAATAAACTGAACATGCCCACCCAATCTTTTTTCTTTCACAAGTTCACGATACTCGTGTAATAAGGGACCTTTTCCCGCAATTACAAACCGAACATTTGGAATTTTTCTTATTACGAATTCAGCTGCTTCAATTAAAATATGAAACCCTTTTTCGTATACAATTCTTCCAATTGAAAAAACGATTGGACTATCAGAAGATAGCTCATATTTTTTGTGTATGTTGAATGACTGGCATTGTGCCAAAAACATTTGCGCATCTATTCCATTAGGAAATACGGATATTTTTTTCGGTGATACATAGAATAAATCGACAAGTTCATTTTTCATATACTCACTGCACACAATGACAGCTTGAGAGTGATGGATTAATCTTTTCTCTTTTTCATGTACAGTCTTTTGCAAAGTTGTATGAATTCCGTTATTTCGTCCGTGCTCTGTCGCATGAATGGTAGAAATCAGTGGTATATTCAGTTGTTTATGAATGATTTGTGCTGCACTTCCTACAAGCCAATCATGTGCATGAACGAGATGAAACTTAATCTTTTTACATAGGATTAAACTTTCACGTACCATTGCTGCATTTAGACTATTGACCCATGCAAAAAAATCCGAATGGTGTGGTTGTAAACTTAATACCCGATAGACATGGACTCCCTGGAATTTTTCATAAGCCGGCAGTCCTTCTACAAATGTTGTCATCACCACTACATGATGACCTTGCTTGGCTAATGCACGGGACAAATCAAACACATGACGTGAAAGCCCACCAACTACAAGGGGGGGAAACTCCCAGGAAAGCATTAAAATATTTAACTGTTCTTTTTCTGTTTGTTGTAAAGTAAACCTCTGATTTTTAAAGGAGGTTCTTAAGAACTTTAAATAGTCAACAGTAAGAGTATGAAAAATCGAATCACTTATTTGTTTAGAGATTGGGACTTCTTTTCCAAACGATTCGTAAAATTGTTTAAATTGTCTTATATGAATATTCAGATGGGCAACAATATATTCTTTCTTTCCATTATTTTTCGTCAAAAGCTGCGCCCATTCTTTACTAGAAACGAGCAGCCATTTTTTGAGCATCTTCAAAAAACGGCTGCTCTCTATGTGGTCCATACACTCCCATAGTATTTGCTCCATTTGATGCATAGCCGAATAAGCCTCATGGTTTTGCTTATTCAACCATCGCTCACTAAACTCTTTATTAAGCTCTATCTTCATATTTATTTTAGAAGAACAATGTAAATCTTCTATGAAGAATTGTTTAGGTAATTGAAAATTCCCCTCTTCTTCTTGGAACATTTTGAAAAAGGAAAAGATTTTTTGACAGCCCGCTCTATGAGATACTTGTATGATCATTACATCTGGTAACGCTTTCATTTCTCCGGAAACTTTTTTGCATACTCCCTCTTTATATGGGATAAGCAAAACATTTCGGGATGTCAATAGAGGAAAGGAATCAAACAAGACCTCTTTAGGGAGAAACTGTTCATGTAAAAACGTATATTTGATTCCCTCTTCATGAAATAGTTCTTCAATTTCCTCTGTAACAAATCCCTCTTCTGCCCAAAAACCCATCGGTCTCTTCTGAAAATATTTTTCAAAGATTTTGATACCAAGATTAATTTGAACTTGTTTTCCCTTTCTCGTTGAGAGATAAGGAAGAAGACAATGACTGGCCGTCGTGGGAATACATTCAATTTCCCCTGCATCATATAACGCTCTAAAACCATTAATGAGATTACAATCCCATCCTAAGAACAAGGTCACTAAATCTCTCCTGTTTAGCTTCTTTAAATATTGTAAAAAAGAATCTTGAAACATAGGGTGATCCCATATTTCTAATACGATAGGAGAAAAAGTAATGGTGCATGGGGGGATTGTTTTTGTATTTAGATGCCGAAGCAAAGGGATATACCATTGAATCATGTCTTCAAATAAGAGTGTTTCATCGCAATATGATTCACTTGTTTTGTACAAATACGGAAAATGAGCGTGGATCACTATTAATTGATGTTTCTTCATCATTTTTCACCTTACGTTTTTTCATAGCAAGAGTATGCGCTGAAAATTTGAGACCATTCTGGCGGAGCTGGACGATTTAGCTGCCACTCTGAAAATATTTGATCAATGCAGTCTTCCTCATTTATCTCGTTATGGGATAAATGAACAAGGTTAGAGCGCAGTATTGTGTAATAAGACGTCTTTAACTGAACAGCAATATCCACAATATAAGACTTGTTGACCGGTAAATATAAAAACATATGCTGCTCTTCCTGCTTAATCCCATACCGTCGCCACTTATGAGCATTGTGGCCATTAAACATAATGTTCGTTACATCATAGACAATGACATATTGTGTCATTTCCTTCCACTTACATAGAAAACATTCTTCAAACAATTGCCGGGATAAGGAGGAAATGTTCCAATGAACATATAAGCATGAATCATTCCATCTTATTGCTTTACACAGATCGATATCTAGTTTCTCTAATGTCAAAACAACTCACCTTTATTTGTCTAACCTTCGTTTATTTTTCTTTCCTTAATCTTAACATTAAGCCACCATGGTCACAATAAACGCAATTTGTCGATTTAAGTAAATATTATTAACATTACCGGCCGCTTTTACGAATATCGAATATTGGTCTTTTACAAGAAGAAGTAATGCTCGAGGACTCTCATGCCGAAAGAAAACATCCCGCAGTTATGTAACCGCGGGATGTTCTTTTTATTCGTTTAATTCATATCGTTTACCTTTTACAAGATAAAAAACACTTTCAGCTATGTTTGTAGCATGGTCAGCAAAGCGTTCCAAATAACGAGCAATAAACAGAAGCTGGGTGATTTGAGGAAGAGCTTCCTGTTGTTCTTTTGCAATGCTTAACAACTCAATAATAGTTTCACCATACAGGTCATCCACTTCATCATCCATTTCAGCCACTTTCTTAGCCAGTACTACATCTTCATCGTAGTAAGACTTTAAGGAAAGTGAGAGCATGCTGCCCGCTAATTCGTACATTTTCGTAATATGTTCAAGCGGTTTAATGAGCGGTTCTTTGCCAATCCGGATAGTCGATTTAGCAATATTGACTGCAAAATCTGCCATGCGTTCAATGTCTGTCGCAATTTTGATTGCTACAATGATACGTCTTAAATCAATGGCAACCGGCTGCTGTTTAGCGATTAACAGGATAGCCAAATCATCAATTTCCTCTTCTAGACGATCAATTTTATAGTCTTCATCTATCACTTCTAAAGCTGCCTCAATATCCCTGTTAGTTAAAGACTGAAAGGAGTGATTCAAGGCTTCTTCTGTTAAATTCCCAATTTCCAATAACTTTTCTCTTAACGCTTTTAACTCATCATGAAATCGTTCACGTACTGCCATTCATCCCATCTCCTGTCTCATAGAAGTCTTCCAACGGTTAATATTAACCGAAACGGCCTGTAATATAGTCTTCTGTTCTCTTATCAGATGGGTTAGAGAAAATCTTGTCTGTTTCTGTAAACTCCACTACTTCTCCATTTAAGAAGAACGCTGTTTTATCAGAAATACGAGCTGCTTGCTGCATGTTATGTGTAACAATGATGATGCTAAAATTTTCCTTTAGTTCTTGGACTAACTCTTCTACTTTTAATGTAGAAATTGGGTCAAGCGCAGATGTCGGTTCATCCATTAAGATAACATCAGGCTCAATAGCGAGACAGCGCGCAATACATAGGCGCTGTTGCTGTCCGCCCGATAATCCGTACGCATTTTGATTTAAACGGTCTTTTACCTCATCCCAGATCGCTGCGCCTCGCAAACTTTTCTCAACGATTTCATCTAGGATTTTTTTGTTGCGGATACCGTGAATTCTTGGACCATATGCAATGTTATCATAAATGGATTTCGGGAATGGATTTGGCTTTTGAAATACCATTCCTACTTGTGTACGTAAATCTTCAACACCATAAGATTTATCAAAAATGTTGCGTCCACGGTAGTTAATTTCACCTGATGTGCGAACGATTGGGCTTAATTCAACCATGCGGTTTAAAGTTTTAATATACGTCGACTTACCACAACCGGAAGGACCGATAATGGCCGTCACTTCGTTCTCGTAAATATCAAGATCGATATTTTTTAAAGCATGCGTTTCACCGTACCATAAATTCAACCCTTTTGTTTCGTACACAATCTCTTTCTTTTTATTCATATCTTGTGTGTTTTTCTCTCTTACAACTGTATTTGTTTCCATATAATTGGTTCCTCCTTCATCCAACTAACAATAGGAATATGCCGATGTGAACAAATTAATATCTCTTTTGAAACTTATTACGAATGAAAACAGCAATTGAGTTCATCAAAATTAAGAATGCCAATAAAACGATAATTCCCGCCGCTGCCACAGATTGGAAATCTGCTTGAGGTCGGCTCGTCCAGTTATAAATTTGCATCGGGAGTACTGTAAATGAATCTAATACTCCAGTTGGCAAATACGCAATAAATGTTGGAATTCCGACTACTACGAGTGGAGCTGTCTCTCCGACCGCACGAGATAAAGCAAGAATACTCCCTGTTAAGATTCCCGGAATCGCTGCCGGCAATACCACGTTTTTGATCGTTTGCCATTTTGTCGCTCCCATTCCAAGAGATGCCTCACGTAATTCCTTTGGAACAGAACGGATGGCTTCCTGCGCCGCTACAACGATTACTGGTAGAATAAGTAAACTCATCGTTAATCCTGCCGCTAAAACGCTGCGCCCTAACGCTAATTGACGTACAAACACTGTTAACCCTAAAAGACCGAATACAATGGACGGAACACCGGCCAAGTTTGAAATGTTTAATTTAATAAAATCATTAAAACGGTTCTTTTTAGCATATTCTTCAAGGTAAACGGCTGTCCCTACCCCTAAAATAAGTGATACAGGCGCAACAACTGCCATTAACCATAAAGAACCTACTAAAGCGGCTTTAACCCCTGCTTCTTCCGGTCTGCGGGAAGCAAAATTTTGTAAAAAATCCGCGTCTAACCAACCTAATCCTTGAGTCAATATCCGATATAAAAGTATAGCTAACACTGCTAAACCAAAAAGAGTGGCACAGAAGAAGATAAATTTAAAAATGGAATTAAAGAGAAGACGACTTCCCATTCTCTTTTGGACTAATTCACGATCCATATACATAATTAATACTCCTCCCTAAAGCGTCGAGAGATATATTGGGCAAGTAAGTTCATGACCAACGTAAAGACAAACAATGTCATACCAACAGCATAAATACTGTAATAAATCGTTGTTCCGTAACCGACATCACCTGTTGTCACTTGAACGATGTAAGCTGTCATTGTTTGAATAGACTCCGTTACGTCAAACGTCATGGCAGGAGATGCTCCCCCCGCTACTGTTACAATCATCGTTTCTCCGATTGCACGGGAAATTCCTAATACAAACGATGCAATGATACCAGATAAAGCAGCAGGAAGAACCACTTTCACCGCTACTTCAAATCTTGTTGCTCCTAACGCTAACGCTCCCTCTCTCATAGAATTAGGGACGGAACTCATCGCATCTTCAGATAATGAGGCAATCATAGGGACAATCATGATACCCACGACAATTCCGGGACTTAGAGCATTAAAAACCGACAGATCTGGAATTAGTTTCTTAAGCATTGGCGTTACAAACGTTAAAGCAAAGAAACCGTAAACGATTGTAGGAACACCTGCCAGCACTTCTAAAATCGGCTTAATAATTCTTCTTGTACGATCTGAAGCATATTCACTCAAGAAAATGGCTGTTGCCAGGCCAATCGGCACTGCTACAACAGTCGCAATACCTGTAATTAACAATGTGCCTGTAATAAGAGGCAATACTCCGTAGTTTCCTTTTGCTTCAATAAAAGGAAGCCATTTTGTACCTGTTATATAATCCAAAAACGGTACACGAGAAAAGAATGTTGCTGTCTCAAAAATTAAAGTAAATAAAATGCCAAGTGTCGTTAAAACAGAAATAGCAGCAGTGACCAATAAAACAATCGGTACTGCCTTTTCAACCAACATCGTCGAATTATTCTTTTTCTTTTTCTCTAAAATCATTTCACGAATAGAACCATTTTTTAGTTCACTTTTCATGACAGCCAATGTCGCAAACCCCTTTCCATCACATGGAAAGATGAGAAGCTGAGCCAATTAGCTTCTCATCTTTATAATTTTAATGATTACTTAATGCCTTCAAGTGTTTTTAATTGCTCTTCATATTTTTCTTTCGGAAGAGCTACATAACCAACTTCTTCAGCTAAACTACCTTGATCTTCAAGAAGGAACTTCATGAAGTCGCGCACTTGCTCCTTCTCTTTAAGTGAAGCTGTATTTACATAAGTGAATAATGGACGTGATAATGGTGCATATTCACCAGATTCAATTGTATCGTTGTTTGGTTCAACAGGACCATTACCGCCGTCGATAGGAACCACTTTTAATTTATCTTTATTTTCAGCATAGTATGCATAACCGAAGTAACCGATCGCGTTTTTATCACCTGTAACACCTTGTACTAACACGTTGTCATCTTCAGAAAGCTGTGCAGATTCAACGATTGGTTTTCCTTCTAAAATCACTTCATCAAAATAGTCGTAAGTACCAGAGTCATGACCTGGTGAGAAGAATTTAATTTCCTCATCCGGCCAGCCTTTACGGATATCAGACCATTTTTTCGTTTTGCCGTCTTGTACCCACATTTTCTTTAACTCATCAACCGTTAAGTGGTCAACCCAGTCGTTTTCTTTGTTTACTACTACTGATAAACCGTCATATGCTAATTGGAACTCTTGGAATTCTACGCCGTTGTCAGCGGCTGCTTTTTTCTCTTCATCTTTAATTGGACGAGATGCATTTGAAAAATCAGTTTCGCCTTTAGTGAATTTTTCGAAACCACCGCCAGTACCTGATACACCCACCGATACTTTTACGCCTGGTTGAGTACCCATATATTCTTCAGATGCTGCTTCCATAATTGGGAATACAGTTGAAGAACCGTCCATTGCAACATTGCCCTCAAGCTGCTTATTTTCATCACCAGCTTTTTGCTCTTCTTTAGCTCCGTTAGCCCCTTCATTTGCTTGGCCACACGCAGTTGCAAAAGCTAATAGTGAACCAACCATGATTGATAACGCTAAAAACTTAAAGCTTTTCATTCCTTAATTCCTCCTACGACATATCGTTGTTTTGTCCTACGTGTATTAGAATAACTCCCGACTATTAAAGAAGTTTTAATGATATGTAAAGGTTTTGTAAATAAACAAAAAAAGAATGTATATTTTTTTACTTTTCCTTGTCAAAAGGTACATCGATGTATACTTGCCCTTACATATCTTTCTATATAGTATGTACAATATTTTTTTTCTCAAAAAAAAAAACCGAAAGCATTGAATTAGCTTTCGGTTTTGAATGATCTTATTCATTTTCAGTTTGTTCACTATTTTGTGCTTCTTCATCGGCATTCTTCGTTTGTTCGTCTGCCTGTTCTTTTATTTCTTGCTTCTTCAATTCAAAATAGGCATCCAAGGCTTTTCGGCCAACAATTTTACTCATAGGATGGCCTGCGCTGCCATCCCAAGGAGTCACGACAGCAAATGCTATCTCAGGATTATCGTAAGGAGCGTAGCCTATAAAGGTAGCATTTATAGTCGGAATAAGCTTCTGTCCTTTTTTTCGTTTTGGCCCATCATAAAAGGCTTCGGCTGTCCCGGATTTACCGGCAGGTTTGTAAGGGGCATTTCCAAAGTATGCATAGCCCGTTCCCCCCGGTTCCTGTGTTACTTTCCGGAACCCTTCCTGCACAAGTTTAATATATTGGTCTTTCATTGTAATTCGATTTAAAATGGTTGGTTCAGACGAATAAAGGGTACTTGGTTCATCCTCTTCATTAACAGCCGGGTCACGTATTTCTTTTACGATTTGGGGCTTCATTCGATAACCGCCGTTTGCGATTGTTGATACATACTGGGCAAGCTGTAAAGGTGTATACGTATCGTACTGTCCAATCGCTAAGTCTAAAAGCAATCCCGGCGTATAATCAGACCCCTTAAAACCGGCCATTTCATTCGGAAGATCAATGCCTGTTTTAACTCCCAAACCGAATTGACTGTAATATGAACGCATCGTTTCGAAATGCTCCGGCTTAATGCCTCGCAGCGCCATATTATGATGGTACTGAAGTCCCGCCAGACTCATGACAGTTTTGAACATATAGACGTTGGAAGATTGTTTTAAAGCCGTTTGTATACCAATACTCCCCATGTTTTTCCATGATTTTTTCTCTTTTGCTGTTCCCGCAAATTTTAACGGTTCATCCCGAAAAACCGTTCCCGGACTAATAGCTCCGGAATCAAGACCTGCTAAAATGGTCGCTCCCTTTACTACAGACCCCATTGTGTAAGATGTTGTCATATTACCTAACGCAAAGTCTTTGATTTCTACTTTTCCCTGATCGTTCATCGTATATTGCTTACCGGCCATCGCCAAGATTTCTCCCGTACGCGGGTCCATCATCACGATAAAACCGCGATCTAACAATCCTGTACCAGGTTTTCGTTTAGCCTTTAACAATTCATCTGTAAGAATTTTTTCCACTTCTGTTTGCAAGTTCATATCAATTGTTAACACGAGGTCTCTGCCCTGTTTTCCTTCAGAAACAACTTCCGTTCCTAATAAATTGCCGGATTTATCAGTTATATTTTTTACTTTCGCCTTTTCGCCGCTTAAAATATCTTCGTACTGAGCTTCGATATAACTCTTTCCAACCCGGTCATTTCGGCTATAATCTCTTGCTAGAAAATAGTCAAGCTGCTCGCGCGGCAGTCCTTCATTGGAGGAAGAGATATTTCCCAGCATTGATTTTAAAGTGTCACCATAAACATAATGTCTATCCCAGTATGTCGTCGTATCTACACCTGGAAGATCTTCTAAATGCTCGCTTATTTTTGCATATTCCTTAGGTGTAACTTCTTCATCTTCACTTTTGATATTTTGAGGGGTAAGAGCATACCCGCCGTCCATCTCTCGTTTAATGGCAAGTACTTCTTTTTCAGATTCCGGAATTTCATTTAAATCTTCTGGTGTAATTCTTGAAAGTTGAAGATTATAAATGTCTTTATCTGTAAGCTTCCCTTTTTTTAATTTGGCTAACTCATCTTTTCGGATTTTTTTCTTCGCTTCCTCCGGATGCTTTAGAATCCAATAGTCCTTTAAATCCCGCTCTGTGACTTTACTAGTATCTTTGTCGATATATTTTGCAAGTTGCTCGGCTACCTTAAGCCTTTCTTCTTGTGTGGTCCCCTGGAAACGAGTATACGTAATCGCATTTAAAGGGGTATTGTCGACCACGACACGGTTATAGCGGTCATAAATTTTCCCTCTCGGTACAGGAGCGTTCACTGTCACGTTTTCTGTTTTCGCTACTTCGCGCTGATAATTTTCCCCGTACACAATCTGGACAAGTCCTAATCTTAAAATCAATATTGAAAATAAAATAAACACAACAAAAAATAAAAGATTTAATCTAATAGGTACATGTGTTTTTTTCTTTCTCTTTCTTTTCATGGAGACACCTTCAATTTACATATTTGACCTCTTGCAATTTTCATATAAAACCAAAATAAGGAACTAAATGGTAAAAAATAAACAACAAATAGAAATAGACACCTCATAAGGTGTCTATTTCATTCATTTATTTATTATTGTAAAAGAAACGGCGCAAAATTTCTATAGTAAAAAATGTTTAAGCTGGAGATTCTCCGTCCCTTTCATTTAACATAGGCTGTGTAACGGGCTGTTTGGCAGCCTCTGTCTGGTTTTCAGGTCTAATTTTAACCTGTCTGACAAACAAGTATATAAAAGCATGTCCTGAGCCGATCAAGGCCAGTAAAACTGGAACACTTTGTTTTTCGTTAAAAAAGCTTACCGCAGCAATGAACAATAGGATGGATACGATTCTTCCGGCATTTAAAAACAGTTCACGTACGACGATGTATTCGACTCTCTTTTTCTTTACATCCTCCGCCTGCCCAATCACATCGTACGTAATGGACATATACGGAACAAGCAGCAAAGGATAGGCAATAGCAATAGTTGCTGCATACACAATTAGCTTTATGTATGATATATCAAATATAATTAAACCTACAGAAAAGTATAAGATCAAGCCTCCAGCTAAAATCGATCTCAACCTCTTTTCCTTCTTTACAAAGCGTGATACCACATAGTAACTGACAAACGCCACTGCCGAATTCACCAGGCCGAATGTTCCTAAAGCCAATTCACTGCCTGTTGTAATAAACACAAGAACAGAAATCACGAAGATAAAGGTTCCTTCCCGTAAACCTTGAAAAAAGTGGGCTTTTAACACGAGACTCCAATTTTTATTCGTTTTTCGTTCTGCTAATACTTGTTTAAACAAATAATGTCCTTCTGCGGCTCTTCTTTTGAGAAAAAAACTCAATATGACAGCACTGGAAAACAATATGAGAGAGATGGTAAATACGATTTTATAGCCGATAAAGCGATAGAAAGTGGAAATGATGAATCCCGCGGCAATTGGACCGATCATTCCAGCCAGCGAGTTAAGGATTCCGAGGAATCCATTAAAGAAATCACGAGTTTCAGGTTCCGTAATCTCAAAAGTCAATACATTGAATCCAAGCCAGTAAAACCCGTATCCTACGCCTAACAATCCGCCTAGTAACAATAAAAACTGAGCGACATCTGTTCCGATATAAAGGACCGTGATATAAAACGACGCCAGAAACGAAACCCCCAGGCGCAGTACAATTACTCTGTCTATTTTTTTGGCTAATTTCCCCGCCAAAATGAAAGTAAGAGGCTGCAATACAACAATTGCCAAATTATACAAAGCAATATCAAGGAAATTCCCCGATTGCTTCCATAAATAAATATTCACAAAGGTGTTGGACATCGCAATCGCTAACCCGTATAATCCCCCGATTAGAAGAAGCAATATCAATTCTTTGTTTACTTCTACATCACCAACTACTTTTTTCATGAAGGCCATACAAAAAACTCCCTTTCTTTCTTATGAACTAGTGTGTCAAATTTACAGGGAGTTATTCTAAATTCCATTTCTTCTGTACAGAAGAAATGGAATTTAGGCATTTTCATGTGGCAATAAGCATGTAAAACGGTATAGGAAGGTTGATTTAACATGATATTCAACCCAATATATGTAAGTTACAACACTAAAAAAGCTGATGAACGCATCCATTCATCAGCTTTTTTAATGTTGTGATTATTTCGCAGCAGCGTATAATTTTGCTACTTCATCCCAATTTACCACATTCCAGAAAGCTCCAATGTAGTCAGGACGACGGTTTTGATAATTTAAGTAGTAAGCGTGCTCCCAAACATCCAGGCCAAGAACTGGAGTTTTCCCTTCCATTAATGGGCTGTCTTGGTTTGGAGTGCTTGTTACCTCTAACTCTCCATTGTTTACAACTAGCCAAGCCCAACCTGAACCGAAACGAGTTGTTGCTGCTTTTGAAAACGCTTCTTTAAATGCTTCATAGCTGCCAAACTTGCTGTTGATAGCATCTGCTAATTCACCAGTCGGCTCGCCGCCTCCGTTTGGAGAAAGAAGTGTCCAGAATAAAGAATGGTTTGCATGACCGCCGCCATTATTGCGTACAGCTGTGCGGATTTCCTCAGGGACAGCGTCCAGGTTAGCAATTAATTCTTCAACGCTTTTACCAGCTAAGTCAGCTTTTCCTTCTACTGCAGCATTTAAGTTTGTTACATATGTGTTGTGATGCTTCGTATGATGGATATTCATCGTTTCTTTGTCAATGTGCGGCTCAAGAGCGTCGTAAGCATAAGGTAATTGCGGTAATTCGTATGCCATAAAAAATTCCTCCTTTTAAATATGTAAAAAGTGGGCGCCATATTTGCCCTTCAAGCTAAGATTAGCAAATTTACCCTCCTGTTTCAATGATTATGCTTTGGAATACATTGAATTTTACAACATTTCTTATAGTAACCATTCATCCTTTCTTTTAAACGCCGAAATAAAAGAGATAACAAAAAAAGGCTTTTTGAATAAAAAAGCCTTTTTGTTATCTTATTCACTTATGCTATCAAAAGAAAAGATTTAAAATTTGATAGACAATCGCTGCGATGACGGCTGAAACAGGCAGCGTGATGATCCATGTTAATACAATGCGTTGGGCTACTCCCCACTTAACATCTTTCACACGTTGAGCAGATCCTACCCCCATAATAGCCGATGAGATAACGTGGGTTGTACTGACGGGAAGGTGCAGCATAGTTGCGCCGAAAATAACTATTGCAGATGAAAGATCAGCTGCTGCTCCATTGACGGGACGAATTTTCATGATTTTTCCGCCCACCGTCTTGATGATTTTCCAACCGCCTACAGAGGTTCCTATTCCCATTGATAGGGCTGCCCCTATACGTACCCACATCGGAATATCTGTTGAAGTCTGAAACCCGCCGGCAATAAGAGCCATCGTGATGATCCCCATCGCTTTTTGAGCATCGTTTGTTCCATGTGTATATGATTGCAAAGCAGCGGTTGCAATCTGCATTGTACGGAATCCTTTATTGGTTTTGGATAAGTTAAAGTTCTTAAATATAAATGCAAAAATGGTCATCATAATAAATCCAACGGCCAAGGCTAAAAACGGAGAAAGAACTAACGATTGCAAAATCTTGATAAAGCCCTGGTAGTTTAAAATATTGAACCCGGCTGCCGAAATGGCTGCACCGGCAACCGAACCGATAAGCGCATGGGAAGAACTGCTGGGAATCCCGTAATACCAAGTAATTAAGTTCCACGCTATCGCTGCAATAAGAGCAGCTAAAATCACAACAGATCCATTCCCCAGTTGGAACGGGTCGACAATATCTTTCGTGATGGTCTTGGCTACTCCCGTAAATGTTAGAGCACCGATAAAGTTCATGGACGCCGCTAAAATAATAGCTGTACGCGGCGGCAGCGCCTTTGTTGAAACAGAAGTTGCAATTGCATTAGCCGTATCATGGAAACCGTTGATAAAGTCAAATGCCAGTGCAAAAACAACAACTAAAATAGTTAAAATTAATATTGTATCCATTGACCCAAAACTCCTTACGCGTTACGCATGATAATCGTTTCTAGAGTGTTGGCTACATCTTCACAGCTGTCTGCAATTCCTTCTAGCATTTCATACAATTCTTTTACTTGAATGATTCTAATCGGATCTTTTTCCACAACGAATAAATTTTTAATAGACGCTCGTAATAACTCATCGCATCTTGATTCTAAATCTTTAATTTGAATGGCATGTGTACGGATATCGAGTAATTTTTTGCTTGTTAATAACTCAATCGCTTTTGCAATTTCGATTGAGCTTTGGTGGATATTACTGAAGAATTTTGACATATACTCGTCTATATTTGTGATAGAGTACATTTCTAAACGAGCCACCCATTGCTCCAATCCATCTAACACATCATCCATTTTCATAGCCAGTTGTAAAATATCTTCGCGTTCAATCGGTGTGATGAATGTTTTATTTAAAGCGACAATCAGTTCATGTATATATGTATCACCTTTATGTTCGTATTCCTTCATCACACCAGAAAACTCTTTTAAATCACTTGTATTTTTGATTTGGTAGTCTACAAAGTACTGAGTAGACTCCTTTACATTAGATGAAATGCGGGAAAGCATTTCAAAAAAGACATCTTTTTTTGGTGAAAAAATCATAAAAGGAAACCTCCAAATCCGTTTATATAACTTAAAGAGCCAACGGTCATATTTTAGCATTTTTTGTCGAATTTACAATCGATTTATAAAATCTTTACAATTTCTTTACAATAGTAGAAAGCCGTATCCCTTTTAATTTATTGTGTTCATTTCAACGTTTATTTACTAATAATAAAGGAAATAAAAAAAGCCCCCTGAAAAACAGGAGACTTAGTAAGCTCATATGTATGGCGGAGGAAGAGGGATTCGAACCCCCGCGGGCTTTGACACCCCTGTCGGTTTTCAAGACCGATCCCTTCAGCCGGACTTGGGTATTCCTCCGTTTCAAGCGGGCTTTTTTAATTGTCTAGCTGCGAAAGCCAAACCGTACGGCTGTTTCACTTCTTCCTGCGGAGTCAAAAAGCGACTCCTTCTCAGATGCTCCAACATCCTATCGGTTTAAGCGGGCTTTCTCCGCTTTTCTTGCACTGGTGGACCCTGCAGGACTCGAACCTGCGACCGGACGGTTATGAGCCGTCTGCTCTAACCAGCTGAGCTAAGGGTCCAAATGGCTCCACAGGCAGGACTCGAACCTGCGACCAATCGGTTAACAGCCGATTGCTCTACCACTGAGCTACTGTGGAATATAAAGATAAAATAGCGGCGGAGGGGATCGAACCCCCGACCTCACGGGTATGAACCGTACGCTCTAGCCAGCTGAGCTACACCGCCGAATGGCTCCACAGGCAGGACTCGAACCTGCGACCAATCGGTTAACAGCCGATTGCTCTACCACTGAGCTACTGTGGAACATCAAATAATTTTAACGACATTAAAAATTTATCATGATTTTCCATGCTTGTCAAACAGTTTTTAAAGGACTGTAATGAGAAAGTAAACGATCATCACCGCTTGAATCATTCCTTTTGTAATAGCTCCACTGAAAAAACCGACAAGAGAACCAAAGCCGATATGGATCGCCTCAAAAAAGGATTTTCTCTGAAAAATCAATTCAGCAAGGACCGCCCCTACAAAAGGACCAATAATAATGCCGGCTACAGGTATAACAAAAGGACCAACCATCAACCCGATTGTACTCCCCCATATGCCAGCCTTTGATCCTCCGAATTTTTTCACTCCAACCAAATTGGCTAAATAATCTGCCGCAAATAAAGCTAATATGAATAGTCCCTGGATCAGCCAAAACAAGGGGCCAAACGGCTGGAACCCAAACAATACACCGTATAAAATAAAGCCGGCCGCAATAAATAACACACTTGGAATGATAGGATAGATAAGCCCGATAAATGCAATGACAAATAAAAGAGCAATAATGCCCCAATACACAATGGTCACGTTTTCACACACCTCTTATCCAAAAATAAACGCAGGAACGTTTCAAGGTCCCTGCTCTTTATTATAAGCCTTCTTTTCCCAATATTAAACGCGCAAACCTTATATTTACGTTAAGGCAGCCTTCCAGATTGTTTTCGTTTGAATCCGGCCTTCAATATAAACATTGCGGCAAATATGAGGGATTAATACTATCCATAAATAAACTTCCTGTAGAGCCTGAGCATAACCCTTTATTTTGAAAATTTCTTGTATTCGTTTTTGTGGACCGCTACAATGGGAGTGGGTAAAGGAGGTGAGGAAGTGAATGTATATAAACAGCTATTGATAAGCTTATATTCGCCTAAAAAAATGGCTGTGTTCCGTTTTCAATCCATCGGAAAAACAATGAAGTACATATTCATCCTGACATTCATTTCGATTCTGCCAACTTCCCTTTTCCTTGGATACGGCATCCTGAAAAGCGCCGACATTACTCAAGAAATGCTCACTAAAGAAGTACCCGAATTTACTATTTCAGATGGTAAACTGCAGACAGATCCTATAAAGCCCATTATCAAATCTGATGGAAACATTGTCTTTATTTTTGATTCTTCAGGAAAAATAACGAGCCAAACGATGGACCGTTATCCATATGCAGTCGCCTTATTACAAAATGAATTGGCCGTAACCGCCAATCATGAACCACATCTCTATTCATATTCTTTATTTCAAGGGATGGACTTATCGAAACAAAATATTCTTTCTTATTTAAATACATTAAACAACGGGCTTATTGTCTTTGTTCTTCTTATAATTGTCGGCTTATACATTTTAGCCGTCGGGAGCAGGTTTATCGGCATCACTATTTTTGCTTGCATAGGAATGATCTTTAAAAACATGCTTCATCGAAAAATGATCTATAAACAATTGTGGACGATCGCGGCCTACAGCGGAACCCTAACGACTTTACTATTTACGGTTACAAAAGGGCTCTCTTTTTATTTACCGGGACAAGCATTTTTCCATTGGGCGGTTTCCGGTATTTTTCTCTTTTTAGCAATCAAGCATATTCCCGCTCCAAAAAAACAGTCACACCTCTAGAGGTGTGACTGTTTTTGACTATGGATAATAAATTTCGCTGTAATGGACGTTAAAGATGAGGCCAATCCTGTTAATTTCATCCCGATTTCATGCGTGTTATTCATATGTTCAATTTGCTCTTTAGAGGCAGACAGCATTTGCTCTGCACTTGCCAACGTTTCTTGCGATATAGAAGCAAAGCCTTCAGCGGACTGTTCCATTTGAGGCAGGGTAGAAAATAATACATTAAACTCCTCCTTCATTTCCTCTAAAGCCTTATTTACATTGCTTATTTCTTTCATCAAACTATCAAATGTTTGTTTGGAATCTAAGGAAATGGCTGCATTGAGCTGGCTTTTTTGCAGCATATCATGAAACTCTTTGGAGGCTTTTGCTGATATCTCTTCCATCGATTGAATGAGGCTGGTAATTTCCTCCGTCGCATTTGTGGATTGATCGGCTAACTTTCTGACTTCACTCGCTACTACGGCAAACCCTTTTCCCGCCTCTCCGGCTCTTGCCGCTTCTATTGCTGCATTCAAAGCAAGCAATTTGGTTTGTTCTGCGAACTGTTGAATCAGGTTGACAATTTTAGCGATCGACAAAGAATGCTCTTTTACTTCTTCAATTGTATGAGTCATATCCGTAAACTCTTTTTCAAATCGATTCATCGATATAATTATACGGGAAATGTCCTGTTCCCCTTGGTAAGCCCGATTGTTCATTTCATCGGCTGTTTGGGTAATGTCGGTCATATTATGTATAATGTGATGAATTTTCCCCTTCATTTCCTGGAACATATGGATGCTTCTTTCAGAACTGGTGGCAGTCTGTTCAGCACCTTGTTTCACTACAAAAATAGATTCTTTGAGCTCATCATTGAAATACAAAGCTCTCTCCGATGCACCTTTCAATTCATTCCCTGTTTCATTTAAAGCGACCGTTGTTCCATTAATCTGATCAAGCATCATTTTCATTTGTTCAATCATTTGATTAAAACTTTTTACAAGCGAAGAAATCTCGGGAATGGAGGTAGTAATGCTGATTTGCTCACTCACATCTCCTTCTCGTACCTTTCGCATTGCCTTTCGCATTGTCATTAACGGTTTTGTTAAGCTTCTTACTAAAAAGATAATAACAACAGAAGTAATAATAACACTAATAATAGAAGCAATCAGCATAAAAAGTGCTAAATGGTTGATGGTTCCCAAATAATCAGCAGTTGGAACAGCCAGTAAATAAATGCCTTTTAACTCCGGAATTTGTTTGAAGGCTAGTGTATAATCGTTCCCTTGAAAATCGAAATGGAGAACACCGTGCTCTTGTTTCTGTACCTGCCCCAACACTTTTTCAGGAAAAATCAAAGGACTCCCTTTGCTCACTGTAAACGGTGTTACTTCCTTTTGCTTCAACAAGAAAAAATGGCCTGATAATCCATCTTGCGTTAATTGGGCATCCTGCGATTTTACTGTATAGTTGAATTTCTTTAAAAATCCTTCTTCATCGTTAATAAAAGTAAACATTAAACTTTGAGCAATTTCATACATCGTAAAGGCTTCGCGCTCAAGCCGATTTTCGATAATGGTAATCGTCGTGCTCCGCGACTTCTCGTAAGAAACGAAACCAAGCAGACTAACAGATGTGACAAGCAAACTCAAAATGCTTATAAGCAGCCTATTTTGCAAACTCAATGTCAATTCTTTCCGACGCCATTTTGTATGGTTTTTTCTCTTCCATTTGGGAAAGGCAATCGTTTTCTTTATTTTTATCCATTGTTTCCAATCCACAATAATCCCCCTTTTCTCACATACTAAAGTATGACAGAGAATTGTAAAGGGCATGTAAAAACTATATGAATTTTGGTTAAAAAGTACTAATATTGTCTAAATTTGTCTTTTTTTAAAGCTTACTCATTCCCATTTTTATGACTTTCATCATGTCCATTTTTGTAAACAGCCAAATAGAAGCAAAAAGGATTAACAAAAAACAATAAACAAACATCTGGGTCACCTCCACCATCCACTCTCCAAATACGATTGGTCCCAACGCGACTCCGATAAAACGAACAGTTCCATATAGGGACACAACAAATCCTCTTTCTTCATCCTTAACAACAGATGTGCTCATCATATTGGCACATGGCAGCACAAATCCCAATCCCCCAAAAGCAATGGTTGTTAAAAACATTAAAGAAGACAAATCGTGCTTAAAGATAAGCAATGCAAAGGATATACTAACAAGAAGCAGGCCGATTAATAAAAGTTTGGTCATGAATTGACGATTATTTTTAATTTCCCTGCCCGTCCAATACGATGCAATCGTCATAGCACCTAATGGAAAAGCAAAGGCAGTGCCTTTAAAAAATCCATCAATATGATACGTCTCTTCAATTAAAAAAGAGAGATAATAAAGCGTCCCGAATAATAAAAAAAGACCTAATCCCCCGGTAAAAAACAAAGGAGACAACCATGCTTTTTCTCTTTGCAGTACAACCTTCAGCTTATGGATATAGTCTCTAATCGAAACGGTATTGCGCGCTGTCTCACTTTTCCCTACGTACCGCAGTATTCCATATAAAATAAGAGCAGCGACAAGAGGATAAACATAAAAAGCGCTGTACCAGGCAAAAAGGGCAGCTGTTGCTCCAATTATTGGCGCTATTACTTTCCCGATACCGTTGTACACTTCCAGAATGCCAAGCACTTTGCTTCTTTTTTCCTGTTGAAATAAATCTCCTGCAAGCGCCATTGCCAATGGAGTCGTTCCGGCTGCCCCCACCCCCTGGACGATTCGCCCCATTAGCAATAAATAAAAACTGCTTCTTTCATTAGGTAAAAACCCGCTGATAATCGCCGCCATACTTCCTCCAATAAACAGAATCATTGAAGTAATGATCAGTCCTTTTCTCCCATATTGATCTGACAGCACTCCGACAAGGGGAATCAGAACGGCAGCAGAGACTGAAAAGCTGCTTAAGACAAGCCCTATCTCAAAATTTGTTAACTGTAAGGCCTGCTGAATGGTCGGCAAGATAGGAATGAGCATTGAATTTCCAAGTACCATAATAAACGGGAGTAACCCCAATGTAATAACGATATATTTTTCCTTCATTTTTCTTATCCTCTATCCCTTCATATTTTTTTGCGGACAAGCATACATATTACAAAGACTTCTTTGTCTCTCGCATTGCGCCTTTCCGTTTAACGCCAACATCAAGAAAAACGACACGTCAGCACCAAAAAGTTGAAGAATGATAAAACATGCTCAGTCATAAAGGAGCTATTTCTGGGGGGAGACTATGAAAAGATTAGGTTTTTTAATGGTCATGATCTTTGTTATATATGTTGTCCAATACGATATTAGATATGGGACTCTTCCACACGATAAAGCCGTAGCGGTCAATACGAAACCTACTAAGGAATCCTTCCGGGAAAAGAATTCCCAATCTGACGTTTTATACTTAACTGTCAAAGTGAAAGCAGGCGATACAGTCTTATCAATCGTTGAACAGCTTGCCCAAGATTCCGTTCCCGTTTCCATTGAGAAAGTCGTAAAAGACTTTAAAACGTTGAACAAAGGAATGTCCCCACAGAGCATCCAAATCGGCAAAGAGTATAAGTTCCCCCTGTATAAGAGGACATAATCATCGAGCCTTCCCATACGCTTAAAATAGACATCGAGCCACGTTTTTACTGAATGGAACGGACAGAAAAATTTTTGGTTTTATGGATTTCTCTTGTCGGGTCCTTTCAGGCGAATGACTCAAATGGTACGCCTTTTATACCTTTTGAGTCATCCGCCCCATCATATTCCTTGTCAAAAATTTGATGTGATTGGTACAATAGGGGGGCATTCAATTTTTTCTACTAGTTATTTTCTCGATAAAGCGTTATTCTATTTATTGAATAAGTCTTTTCTGTACGAGTTGGATCTTATTTAAAGGAGAGATTAACACGTGAGTGAAATTATACATCGTACTAAAACCCGCCCTGTTAAAGTCGGTAATTTAACAATCGGCGGTAATAACGAGTTAGTCATTCAAAGTATGACAACGACCAAAACACATGATGTAGAAGCGACCGTTGCGGAAATCAAGCGTCTGGAAGAAGCAGGCTGCCAAATTGTTCGCGTGGCCGTTCCAGATGAACGTGCAGCGAATGCCATTTCCGAGATCAAAAAGCGCATCAACATTCCGCTTGTGGCGGATATTCATTTTGATTACAAACTTGCCTTAAAAGCTATTGAGGGCGGAATCGATAAAATTCGTATCAATCCGGGGAATATCGGTCGCCGTGAAAAAGTGGAAGCAGTCGTAAATGCTGCTAAAGAGCGTGGAATTCCAATTCGCATAGGAGTCAACGCGGGGTCTCTTGAAAAGCGCATACTGGGAAAATATGGATATCCTACTGCTGACGGTATGGTGGAAAGTGCCCTTCACCATATTAAAATTTTAGAGGATTTAAATTTCCATGATATTATCGTTTCGATGAAAGCTTCAGATGTAAACCTGGCCATTGAAGCGTATGAAAAAGCTGCAATGGCATTTGATTATCCGCTTCACCTTGGAATTACAGAATCAGGTACACTGTTTGCAGGTACGATTAAGAGCGCAGCCGGGCTTGGTGCCATCCTTTCTAAAGGGATTGGCAATACACTTCGCATTTCGCTAAGTGCTGATCCTGTTGAAGAAGTAAAAGTAGCTCGTGAACTTTTAAAAGTATTCGGCCTATCTTCAAATGCTGCTACGTTAATTTCTTGTCCTACTTGCGGACGCATTGAGATTGATTTAATTAGCATTGCCAATGAAGTAGAAGAATATATTTCAAAAATTAAAGCTCCGATTAAAGTCGCTGTACTTGGTTGTGCGGTAAACGGCCCTG
Organism: Bacillus songklensis; assembly: GCF_042649685.1. Lineage (NCBI taxonomy): Bacteria > Bacillati > Bacillota > Bacilli > Caryophanales > Bacillaceae > Bacillus > Bacillus songklensis. Next base: position 425,607 of record NZ_JBHRZT010000020.1, read on the forward strand.
GTGAGGCACGTGAAGCAGATATCGGAATTGCAGGAGCGCGCGGTGAAGGATTATTATTCCGTAAAGGAGAAATCGTTCGTAAAATTCCTGAGGAAACAATGGTTGAAGAACTCAAAAAAGAAGTCGACAAAATTGCAGAAGAATATTATGCGAAACAAGCGGCCGAACAAAATGCATAATACATTGAACAGCGGATGAATCTAATTCATCCGCTTTTATGTCCTATCCTTTATCCGTTAGAAAAACGGCAGGATAAATACTCCGATAACAATGGAAACGATCCCGATACCAATCGCCCATGCCCCTAATGAATTTGCTCCTCTTCTGCGTGCGATAAAGCCTAAGATAACACCTGCAGCGCCTAATAATACCGGCATAAAGAATAGTGAAAGAATGGATAGAACCAAGGCTAAAATTCCGTAGCCTCTTCCCTCTCCGGCTCCTTCCCGCTCATGATCAGTGCGGTTTCTCTCTATACGTTCTCCTCTTGCAGGAACTGGAGCGGCTACTTCAGCGGCCGTTTCTTCCATAAAATCTGATTCATATAGATCTTCGTATGCTCTTCTATGGTATTCTTTGTTGTCCAATGCTTATCCCTCGCTTTCTTTATCCCGTTCTAACGGGCAGTAAGTTTCCCATTATACGCCAAGGATAACTTGCTCGTAAGAACCTGATAAGTTCAACTAACACCCGATAAGGGGCCCACCGAGTAAAAGTGAACTTTATAAGGAGCATTTATAGTATCCGAAAAAATAAGACAATTATAGTTGTTAATGTTTTCTTTATCAGCGGTTCGCTCTTCTTATGGTACACTACATATAGCACCATTGTATGAAGGAGTTGTAAGCATTGCAGAAAAAATTCGGTATTGATATTGATGGAACAGTAACATGTCCCACTACTTTTATCCCTTATTTAAACCAATCATTCGGGCTTAACTTGACGTTAGATGATATTAAGGAATATGATCTTGTTCCCGCTGTCAAAGTAACTGAACAAGAGCTGGCAAAATGGTTCACCGAGAATGAAGCAAACATTTATGCAAATGCTCCATTGGCTCAAAACGCTCAAAAAGTATTGAACGAGTGGAAGCATCAGCATGAATTGATTTATATAAGTGCCCGTCATAAACACTTATTGGATATTACCCAAAGCTGGTTTCAATTGAATAATATTCATTTTCATCACATTGATTTAGTCGGGTCACACGATAAAATTGAAACCGTTAAGAAGCATAATATCGACGTGTTTTTTGAAGATAAGCATGATAATGCATGTGATATCAGCGAAGAGTGTGACATCCCGGTTATCTTATTTGATACTCCTTATAACCGTCTGCCTGTTCCTAAAAATGTCGTTCGCGTTTATGATTGGATGGAAGCTAAACAATGGATTGACCACTGGTTCAATCATCGAACCCAATAAAAAAACTCGCCTGTTGGCGAGTTTTTTTATTGGCATTCATTACACTTGCCGTATATTTCAAATTTATGGCCCGTCACATCAAATCCTTTTAAATCGTCTGCTAAATGCTCCATTGGACAAGTCTCAATCTCTTTCGTTTTTCCGCAATCAAGACAAATAAAATGATGATGATGATGTAAGGTCGCGCATTTAAACCGGAAATGTTTCTCTCCCGACAACTCCGTCATTTCAAGGATACCGAGATCCACAAACAATGATAAATTGCGATAGATCGTATCAAAGCTCAATCCCGGATAGTCTTTTTTCATGTGTTCCAATACATCTTTTGCTGTTAAATATTTATTGAATCTAGAAAAAAGGGTCAGCATTTCTTCACGCTTTCCGGTATATTTATATCCTTCCTGCTTTAATAATTCAAGAGCTTGGCTTATGTTCATCTATTGCTCCTCCTCCGTCCTTTATTGAGAAGGATTGATCCTATTAAAATCAATACTGCAATGACAACAATAACTCCACCTGGTGCCAGGTCCAAATAATAAGATAAAAACAATCCTCCTATAACTGCTATTTCACCAAATAAAACAGATAAAAAAATCGTTTGTTTAAAACCGTTTGCCAGTCGAATGCTTGACGCCACAGGCAATGTCATCAAGGAAGAAACCAATAAAATACCAACAATCCTCATGGATGCAGCAATAACTAAAGCGACCATTATAATAAATAAGAAGTGAATCCATTTTGCTTTTACGCCGGATGCCGCTGCGTGCTCCTCATCAAAAGACAAAATAAATAATTCTTTATAAAAGGATATAACAAGAGCAACCACAACAACAGCAATAAATGCAATAGTCCATAGATCAGATCTGCTTACAGCACTCACACTGCCAAATAAATAATTGAACAAATCTGTATTAAAGCCATCCGCTAATGAAATAAAAATGACGCTGATTCCGATTCCTCCTGACAAGATAATCGGAATGGCAAGCTCCTGATAATGTTTATACACTCCACGAAGCTTTTCAATAAATAACGATCCTAAAACGGAAAATGTCATGCCAAGATATAGCGGGTTTAATCCCTGAAACAGTCCGAACTTTTTCTCGAGCAGCAGACTCGCGGAAATGCCCGCTAATGTAACATGGCTCAAAGCATCAGCAATAAGCGATAAGCGACGCACCACAATAAAGACCCCTAAAAGCGGGGCAAGCAATCCAATTAAAATTCCAGTTAAAAACGCATTTTGCAAAAACTCAAACTGAAAAATACTCTCTATCATGCTCGCTGACCCCCATGTTGATGGTCATGATTCAAGACATGAACGTGATGTCCGTAAAATAAGGATAAATCATGCTCACACAAATAATTGAATTCCGCTGCTTCCCCATGGAAATGCAAATGTTTGTTCAGGCAGGCCACATGTGTTACTTTTTCCGTAATCGTCCCCGTATCGTGTGTAACTAATAATAAGGTGATGCCATGCTCCTTGTTCAAGGACTCTAAAAGTTTATAGAAGTTTTGAACATTTTGGGCATCTACTCCGACAGTGGGCTCATCTAAAATCAACAACTCGGGTTCACTGACCAAGGCACGAGCGATAAAAACACGTTGCTGCTGCCCTCCTGACAATTCTCCGATGTTACGATGGACGAATTCACTCATTCCTACAGCTGCAATTGCATCGAGCACCTTTTGTTTATGATGGGATTTCATAAAACGAAACAATCCTAACTTCGATGTTAATCCTGTAGAGACCACTTCAAATACTGTGGCTGGAAATCCGGTATTAAAGCTGTTTGCCTTTTGGGAAACAAAACCGATTTTGTTCCAGTCTTTAAATTTTTGAATATCTTGGCCAAACAGACGGATTGTGCCGCGATATGGCTTTTGAAGTCCCAATATACACTTAATAAGCGTGGATTTGCCGGAACCGTTTGGACCAACCAATCCTAAAAAAGCCCCTTTTGGGATCATTAAATTAATATCCTCTAATACCGCTTGTCGATCATATTGAAAAAAGAGATCTTTGATTTCAATCACATTTTGCTCTTCTATCATCTTTATCACCAAACTTCTTTAAGAATCATTACGATTTAACCATTATTGTAGTATACATCATTAAAATGCCTTTTGTAAACTGTAAATAACTATAAAACACTCGCTGTAAACAGCAGGATGTTTTAATGGATAGCGGGCCACGGCATAAATAACTTCTTTCTCAGCATCAGTATAGCGCCTTTACATGAACGATAAATTTAAAATGATAACGAGCGCGGCAAAATTAATGAAAGATCATGAATCCGGAGCAATATAATCTAAAATGGGAGAAATTTCATTTTCTCATTCCGCCGTTGCACCTCTTTCCCGTTCATCCCATACATTATAACGATATGATAAGGAGGGAGAACCATGAAAATTTTTCAGCAGATCGTAAATCATAAAATCAATCATTTAACGATAAAAGAACTACTGAAATACAGTAAAGAATATAATATCTCCTTAGTGGAAGCACAAGCACAACATCTTATTTCCATTATTAAAGAAAAGCCGATCGATATTTATAACGAAAAAGAGCGACACGAACTAATTAAAAAAATTGCCCGTGTAACCAATGTTCAAACAGCCAAAAAGGTACAACAATTACTTCAAGAACTTATGAAGTAATAAGCAGAAGCTGGCCTGAAAACATGTTCCTTATGTTTTCAAGCCAGCTTCATATAAGGTGAAATTCCACTCTTTCTTAACTTCCCATTAATTTTTCTTGCAGCTGAGGGTCAAAGGTTTGAGAATGGAGCATTTCAATTTCCAGCTTATATGGGGGCTTTTTCTTATTTTTATCTTCTCCTACATAAGGGGTCTCTAAAATCTTGGGTATATCGCTTAGGGACGGATGATGAACAATGTAGTTTAACGCCTTAAATCCGATGTGGCCGAATCCGATATTTTCATGGCGGTCTTTTTTCGCGCCCCGCTCATTTTTACTGTCATTAATGTGTAATACTTTAATGCGATCTATGCCGACAACTTTGTCAAATTCATTTAATACTCCATCGAAATCGTTGACAATATCGTATCCTGCATCATGGGTATGACATGTATCAAAGCAAACGGACAATTTATCGTTATATTTTACACCGTCCATAATCATGGCAATTTCCTCAAAGCTTCTTCCGCATTCAGAGCCTTTTCCAGCCATTGTTTCAAGTGCAATTTGTACAGTCTGTTCAGGCACCAATACCTCATTTAAACCTTCAATAATTTTCTTAATGCCAACTTCCGCTCCCGCTCCAACATGGGCACCTGGATGCAAGACAATTTGTTTCGCTCCAATTGCTGCTGTACGCTCAATTTCCGAACGTAAAAACTGTACACCCAATTCAAAGGTTGCCGGATTTGTTGTATTTCCGATATTGATAATATAAGGAGCATGGACAACGATGTCTTCGATTCCATGCTCTTTCATATGTTGAAGACCAGCTTCGATGTTGAGCTCTTCAATTTTTTTGCGTCTTGTATTTTGCGGAGCACCAGTATAAACCATAAACGTATTCGCTCCATAGGAAACAGCTTCTTCACTAGCTGCCAGCAACATTTTTTTACCACTCATTGATACATGAGAACCAATTTTTAACATAGCACACCTCTGTCTATTAAACTTGCATACAGCCTATCTTATCATACCTTTTCTTTCTCATTCAAAAAAGATGCTGCCTTATTCTCACGAATGAGGCAACTATAAAGAATCAACCTTTCCTTTGGCGGAGTCTACAAAAAGACCCGTCATTAAAATCCTTGATTTTACCGGATTTCTCATGAAGGGTCCTAATGAATTGTCTTGTTTATTTTTTCTTTGTGCGTCTTTGTTTTTTAGCGAACTTTTGAATTTCTTCTTGACGCTTTTTCTTGTAACCAGGCTTCACCTTTTTCGGTTTCTGAATATACTTTCTTGCGTGAACCTCAATCTCATCCACCTGTTTTTGACGTTTCTTTCGGCGATTTCGATCCTCAATATCAATCCATTCATTGCCTTGGAGGTCTTTGTTACTAAATTCAATTCCCATTTTCTCTAACTTCACGATCGCATCTTCATCCCGCAGTTCATAAATGGTAGCGGCAATCCCTGAATGGCCTGCACGAGCAGTACGGCCGACTCGATGGATGTAAAAGTCTAAATCTGAAGGAATTTCATAGTTAACGACATGACTGATTCCCTCAATATCAATGCCTCGTGCCGCTAAATCTGTGGCTACCACGTATTGATACTCAAGATTTTTAATTTGTTTCATCATCTTTTTACGCTCACGCGGTGTTAAATCTCCGTGGATTCTTCCAACACGCAATCCTTTTGCCGTTAACGCATCCGCTACCTCTTCTGCCATTTTCTTCGTATTTGTAAACACGATGGCTAAGTATGGATTATAGGACACTAACATATCATGCAGTAACTTTATTTTATCGCGATGACGAAGCGGAACAAGGACATGTTCAATCTTTGCAGCTGTCACTTGTTTGGGAGCAACATGCGTGTATTTAGGGTTTTCTAAATATTTTTTTAGGAACGGTTTCAGTTTTTCTGGAATGGTGGCAGAAAAGACTAGTATCTGAAGATTTTCAGGCATGGAACCGGCAATGCGGTCTACATCCTCAAGGAACCCCATATCTAGCATCAAATCCGCTTCATCCACTACAAGGGAAGTGGCCGTGTGAATATGTAATGCTTGTTCTTTAGCTAAATCATGAATTCTTCCCGGCGTTCCCACTACAATTTGAGGCTGTGTTTTTAACTTTTCAATTGCTTTCTGTTTATCCGTTCCCCCAATCAAGCATTTTGCTGTGATTTGTTTGCCTTCTTCACAAAACTTAGTGATTTTCAACACTTCATGATGAATTTGATTCGCCAATTCACGGGTCGGCGCTGTGATCACCACCTGCACTTCTTCTCTTTCCGGCTCAATATTTTCAATAAGCGGTAATAAGTAAGCATGCGTTTTCCCTGTCCCTGTCTGTGATTGTCCAATGGCACTCTCGCCTCTGAGAAGAGCCGGGATCAACCGTTCTTGAATTTCGGTCGGTTCGTAAAATCCTAGTTCTTTAATCGCTTCTATGATAAACGGCTGAAAATTAAAACGTTCAAATTTTGTCGTATCCATTTTTTTCTCCTTTACTGTTATTTAGCACGACCTGAATATAAGCACAATATATGATTATAATGGATTTTTCAGTCTCTGACTACTTATTCTTAGGGATAAAACAAATCTCCTTTATTTCGTCAAGCGCATATAGTATAGATGAATACTCTTATTAAAGGAGGTGTATCTCTTTGTTGCCAAGACGACCATTTCCACCCATGCCATCTCGAAATTTCCCTGCACATTCATTTTTCCCAAATCAAGCGATGATGAACCGTCCCCCAGGAGGGCTTTTATCCCGCATCTTAGGTAGGGGAGCTCGCTCTGTTCCCAATACAACTAATGCTTCAGCTATGGGTTCCATATTAGGAAACCTTCAAAATGCCGCTAATCCTGCTTCCCTCAGTTCGATGATGACAAATGTTCAAAAAGTATTGAAAGCCGCCGAGTCAGTGGGACCGATGGTTCAGCAGTACGGACCAATGATTAAAAACATCCCGGCTATGTTCAAAATTTATCAAGCTTTAAAAAGTGATGATATAAGTGAAGACAATACTAACGCATCAGACAGTAAAGACAAAACCCGGTCAACGAGTAATAAAGCAAATAAAGAGGACTCTAATCACATAGACGAACTAGATGCCCTAGAAGCCGAATTTATTGAAAAACCCGCAAAAGGCGCTTCCAAACCGAAGCTTTATATTTAAGCATCATTAAAGTTTCATACACCAATCGGGGACAGTTCAAATATCTGCTCCTCTTGTCGAAAAGGTTTTTTCAAAGAAGGCGCTTCTCGACAAGTTCACTTCCTCTCTTATATAATAGGGAGAGTCATGTTTCCTATTTGTAAGGAGGATTCGAAAATGGAAGTTATTAAAATCGCACCGCGTGGATATTGTTACGGTGTCGTCGATGCAATGGTCATTGCACGCAACGCTGCTTTAGATAAATCCCTTCCTAGACCCATCTACATTCTTGGAATGATTGTTCATAATAAACATGTGACAGATGCCTTCGTTGAAGATGGCATCATCACGTTAGATGGCGCCAATCGTCTTGAAATTTTAGAGAAAATCGACAGCGGAACTGTCATCTTTACAGCCCACGGGGTATCACCCGAAGTGAAAAAACGTGCAAAAGAAAAAGGGCTTGTTACCATTGATGCTACATGCCCTGATGTGACGAAAACCCATGATTTGATTCGAGAAAAACAAGCTGAAGGATATGAAGTGATTTATATCGGGAAAAAAGGTCATCCAGAGCCCGAGGGTGCAGTCGGCATCGCTCCTGATATCGTTCACTTAGTAGAAACGATTCATGATGTAGGAGCTCTTGATATTAAGAGTGAAAAAATTATTGTGACAAATCAAACGACCATGAGTCAATGGGATGTTGCGGACATCATGGAAAAAGTGCGGGAGAAATATCCGCACGTTGAAATTCACAAGGAAATTTGCCTTGCCACACAAGTAAGGCAAGAGGCTGTTGCCGAACAAGCAAAAGAAGCAGACGTGACCATCGTAGTCGGAGATCCAAAAAGCAACAACTCAAACCGCCTTGCCCAAGTATCCGAACAAATCGCTGGAACAAAAGCTTACCGAATTTCAGACATCTCCGAATTGAGAATCGAATGGATTAAAGATGCCAAAAAGGTGGCAGTGACTGCTGGGGCTTCTACCCCAACCCCTATTACGAAAGAAGTCATAGCCTTTTTGGAGCAGTTCGATCCAAACGATCCATCAACATGGAAACTTGAACGAAATGTACCTCTTTCAAAAATTTTACCAAAAGTAAAGACCCCAAAATCTTAAAGAGGGTCCCTTTCGTAAGCTGCAGATAGAATGGAAAATGAACAAAAGGATGTCCAGAAAGCTTGAAAATCAGGCCCTCTGGACATCCTTTCTCGTTTATTTATCCCGCATTAACGAGTAGTAGGCCCCCACTGATGGAAATTTCCTTTATACAAATGTAAAAGGATTGGTATCCACTTTAGAAGAAAGAATTTCACAATTGAATTTATTCTCATCACACATCTTCGATAAAACATTTGTTACACCTTTTATCATCACTTTCTCCACATGATGGCCAGGATCAATGACATTCAGTCCCATCATCATCGCATCGTGCGCAACATGGAAATATAAATCTCCGGTTACATATACATCTGCACCTTTAAATTTCGCACTTGTAATATATTTGTTTCCATCACCGCCCAACACAGCTACCTTCTTGACTTTTTCCTCCAGGTTTCCTACGACTCTTACCGCCTTCACGTCTAGAGCCGTTTTAACATGTTCGGCAAATTCTTTCAGTGTCATTTCTTTTTCAAGCCTTCCGACTCTCCCCAACCCGTGCACTGCCCCTTCATTATCCAAAGGATAAATGTCATAGGCAACTTCCTCATAAGGGTGGTTTTTCAATAAAACGTTGATCACTTTACGCTCGATTGTCTCAGGAAAAATGGTTTCAAGACGAACTTCATCGACATGCTCCAACCGCCCTTTTTGGCCGATGAAAGGGTTTGTTCCCTCTAACGGCAAGAAGGTTCCTGTCCCTTGAACATTAAAAGTGCAGTGGCTGTAATTTCCAATATGGCCTGCCCCGGCCCGACTAACAGCATCCCTGACCTTTTCTGCATGAGTACTCGGAACGAACACGACTAGCTTTTTCAGTTTAACAGTTGTTGTTGGAGCGAGTATGTCTGTATCTTTCAGATCTAAGGCCTCAGCCAGTAAATCATTGACTCCGCCAATTGCCACATCCAGGTTTGTATGAGCGGCGTATACAGCAATGTCATGTTTAATACATTTTTCAAATAATCGTCCAGGTGGCTGATCTGTTACAATTTGCTTAAGCGGATGAAAAATCGGGGGATGATGGGCGATAATTAAATCGACCTTTTGAGATATCGCTTCGTCCACTACTTCTTCCAGCACATCCAACGTAATCATGACCCTATGGATCCGTTTATTTAATGTCCCCACCTGAAGGCCAATTTTATCCCCTTCCATCGCCAAGCTTTTAGGAGCAAACGATTCAAACAATTGAATCACCTCATAACCATTTGGCACCTTACTCATGGGCCAACACCTCCTCGATAATGGCAACAGCCTGCTGCAGTTCTTCTTTTCTCGCTTTATTTTCGCGGTTCTCTTCTGTTTTTTCTAATTGAGCAATGACTCTTTTCCAGTGATTCAATTCATGAGTCCATTTTTTAACGAAGGCCTCATTCCTCTCGCGCATTAGCATAGGGCCAAGCAACAATCCCGCTTCTCTCTTTTCACCGTAAGGCTTTAAAGCATCCCCCGGCTCTGCTGCAATAATTTCGTATATTCTTCCGTCCTCTTCTAAAATTTTCTCTTCTTTGATTTCCCATGAATATTCAATTAACCATTGTCGAACAGTTTTTGCTCCGATATTAGGCTGAAGTATAAGCCTTTTGACTCCCGCTAATTTCTCTTTTCCTTGTTCTAAAATCTTGCGAATCAACGTTCCGCCCATACCGGCGATGATTACACAGTTCACTTCATTTGGGGAAACAACCTCAAGACCGTCTCCTTTTCGAACATCAATAATATGTTCCAGTCCTACCCTTTTTACTTGCTGAACAGCGGACTGAAAGGGCCCATCCGTAATTTCACCTGCTACAGCTTTTTTAATGAAACCTTGTAAATATGCATAGCATGGCAAATAGGCGTGATCAGACCCTATATCTGCAATGATCGAATTTGACGGAATACATTTTACGACTTCTTCTAAACGTTTTGATAGTTGTAGTTCGTTCATAACTTCACCTTTTATTATGTAATCTTTCTATTCATCATAAATTGTTCACCTAATACTTGCAAGCGAACTCTATGTTATCATTTTTCTTGTTCAAGAAAAAGAGCTCATTGGAGCCTGGCTGCTCCCCTTCGCATATACTTGATGACATCCCGCTTCCCATAAGCTTGATATGGCAAAAAAATAAAGGAGTTGACTCAAAGCCTCTCCTTCATATGATAAAACGATATAAATCCGGCTTAATTTTTTGACATCCGGCACCGGGCTTTTTCTATTCGCATCTTTCTGTTCTCTCATCTTGAATGGGCTTACAACGGTTCTCGTATAAGCGGTTGACAAGAACCCTCAAGGAAGCTTGGCAACCACTTATGCGTAAAGAATTGGACATGGGCTTTTTTTCCTCATGTCCAATTCTTTATGTGAATTCATATCTCTTATAGATTAACAAATTATTTTAACGTGCCGAGCCATTCTGCCATTTCATCAGCCTTGTCTTCCGGAACTAGATTAGCCGGCATCGCACCACGGCCTTTTGTAATGACTTCCTTAATTTGATCTTTTGATAAGCGATCGCCAACCCCTTTAAGAGAAGGTCCTACACCACCCTGATATTGGTCACCATGGCAACCAATACAAGTTTGCTTATAAACATCTTCCGGCTTTGCTGCAGCTTCTTGCTTAGCTCCGCCGCCTTCTTTTTCGGCAGCAATCTCTTTTGCATTGTTTACACCATTAACAGCTAAAACAAGCATAAGGATAAGGCCGACTGCCATGATAAGAAAAAAAGGCGCAAGCGGGTTACGGTTCATTTCGTTTACCTCCTTATGTATCCGTTATCAATTATGAATAGTGAGAAAAGTACAAACACACTCTATTTTACTTCAAAATGATAGTTAGTGAAACCCCTATTCGTGACGTTCTGGATGAAATTCACTAAATAGACAAAAAATAACTAAAGTTGCCTCTAAGCTTTGCTCCACACAGCTTAGAGGCAACCTTTCGCAATGGACCTTTCTATAATGGGGAAAACCTCTAGTTAGAGTGAAGGTCCATTGCGTAAAAAACGATATGGAATCGGCCTCTACTTTCTGAAACAGCCCATAAAAGTCTTTCTCTTCTTTTATCTCGTATCATAAAATAAGTCCATATAAATAATTGATTTTATTTTTATAGACAATATTTATAAAAGCTTCACTCTATTTATTCTTATTGAGAAATTCTAGCATCCAATTTGTCGGGCAATGACCATTCTTTGAACCTCAGACGTTCCTTCTCCAATTTCCAGTAATTTTGCATCTCTCATGTAGCGTTCAACTTGATACTCTCTCATATAGCCGTATCCGCCATGGATTTGAATCGCCTGACTCGTTACTTCCATGCAAATCTCTGAGGCATACAATTTACACATGGATGCCTCTTTTGTAAATCTGCGGCCCTGGTCTTTTAACCATGCCGCTTTATATACCATATTGCGGGCTAACTCGATTTTCATTGCCATGTCAGCCAGCTTAAACTGGATAGCCTGAAATGAAGAAAGTGATTTTCCGAATTGTCGTCTCTCTTTTGCATATTGTAGTGCGCGCTCATAAGCAGCCTGCGCGATTCCAACTGCCATTGCGCCAATTCCGATGCGGCCTCCATCCAGAGTAACAAGGAATTGCTTGAATCCTTCACCGCGTTTTCCAAGAAGATTTTCTTGTGGAACTCTTACATCTTCTAATACTAATTCAGTTGTATTGGAAGCGCGGAGACCCATTTTTTCATAATTATCAATTATCGTAAAGCCATCTGCATTAGTTGGGACAATAATGGCAGATATTTCTTTTTGACCATCTTTTCTTCCTGTAATAGCCGTTAAAGCGAGGTGCTTAGCGTAACTTGCATTCGTAATATAACATTTATTTCCATTGATAATGAAATCTTCTCCATCTTCAACCGCTTCCGTTTGCGTTCCGCCTGCATCACTTCCCGCATTTGGCTCGGTTAGGCCAAACGCTCCAAATGACTCTCCTGTACATATAGGCACTAAATATTTTTGCTTCTGCTCTTCTGTACCAAACAAGTATAGTGGCGCTCCCCCTAGCGATACATGGGCTGAGTATGTAATACCTGTTGAACCGCATGCGCGGCTCAATTCTTCCACAACAATGGCAAAGCTAATGGTGTCAGCACCGCCTCCGCCGTATTCTTCAGGAAATGGTAAACCCATAATACCTAAGTCAGCGAGTTTTTTAAAAACCTCCACAGGAAATTGTTTTTCTTTGTCACGTTGTTCTGCCCGTGATGCTACTTCTGCTTCTGCAAACTCCCGAATTGTCTTTTGAATGAGCTTTTGTTCCGTCGTTAAGTCAAAATTCATATCCATCCCCCCCTGAATTCTGAATCCGCTTACAACAAAATTATAAAACACATAACGGAATTTTCTCAACTTTTAAATTTTTTAAAAAAATTCATGTTATAATAAATTAAACACTAAAACAACGAAAACCCCAAGGACTCCTGCTATTTTAAAATAAGGAATGCGCAAAATGACGCCGGTTATGAACCACATCAAACATTGAAGAATGAGAAGGGCACTCATGACCGGCATATTGTTCGGAAAATAGTAACTTGCTGTTTTATACGTAATAAATAACACACAAAATGCACTTATAACTAATAATCCATGCAATAGAAATCTTTTTTTAATAAAAAATAGTAGTGTTCCTAAACAAACCAAGACAAAAAGACTATAAAGGAGCATTTGCAAAACAAAAGACAATTCAGTAAAATAAATGACAAGAAGGATTACTGGTAAAAATAACAAAATAATTCCAGCTATCCACCTTTTATGCTTCCTGGTGGGGTTAGATTGATTTACATTGTTTTTCTGATTGTTTCTGTTTCCTTCTGTATATAATGCCAATAAGTAGTCGCAATATTGTTCCGGCAGTAAATGACTTTCTTTCCACCATTCTATTTCGCTTATAATGATCTGTTTTTTCGTCTTTCGCTCCATCCGTTTCACTCCAAAAAAAAATAGTTTACTTCCATCATAAGAAGTAAACTATTAATTGTAAATATGAATTCATTATTCTAAAAAGTCTTTTAAACGTTTGCTCCGGCTCGGATGTCGTAATTTCCGAAGCGCTTTTGCTTCAATTTGGCGAATGCGCTCACGAGTAACACCAAAAACTTTGCCTACTTCTTCAAGAGTACGCGTACGTCCATCATCAAGCCCAAAGCGCAAACGAAGTACGTTTTCTTCACGATCCGTTAAAGTGTCCAGCACATCTTCAAGCTGCTCTTTTAACAATTCATAAGCTGCGTGCTCTGAAGGGGATGTTGCATCCTGATCTTCAATGAAGTCGCCTAAGTGCGAATCATCTTCTTCACCGATTGGTGTTTCTAATGAAACTGGCTCTTGCGCAATTTTTAAAATTTCACGAACTTTATCCGGTGTTAAGTCCATATCTTCAGCAATTTCTTCCGGAGTTGGTTCTCGACCTAAATCCTGCAGTAATTGGCGCTGAACACGAATCAATTTGTTAATCGTTTCGACCATATGGACTGGGATACGGATGGTTCTTGCCTGGTCTGCGATAGCACGCGTAATTGCTTGGCGAATCCACCATGTTGCATACGTACTGAATTTATAGCCTTTTCGATAATCGAACTTTTCAACGGCTTTGATCAAGCCCATATTACCTTCTTGGATTAGGTCCAGAAATAACATACCACGTCCAACATAACGTTTTGCGATGCTGACAACGAGACGTAAATTCGCTTCTGCCAAGCGTCGTTTCGCTTCTTCATCGCCGTTTTCGATACGCTTAGCCAGTTCAATTTCTTCTTCTGCAGAAAGCAGGTCGACACGTCCTATTTCTTTTAAGTACATGCGAACAGGATCGTTGATTTTCACTCCCGGAGGAACACTCAAATCATTAAGGTCAAACTCTTCCTCTTTGGATAAGTCTTGAATATCAGGATCGTCTTCATCGACTTCCGATTCATTCATCACTTCAACACCTTGTTCAGTTAGATACTCATAATATTCGTCCATTTGATCAGACTCTAATTCAAATCCGGACATACGCTCTGCAATTTCTTCATATGTTAAGACACCACGTTTTTTCCCTACTTCTGTTAACTGTTCTTTCACTTGATCGAGGGTTAATTCAGAGTCAAGTTCTTTAGAGCGAGCAGATTTTTCAGCCATGTGGCCCCCTCCTTCCGACAATTGTACAACTATATATTCATTAAGGTATTACCTATTTTAACGCTTTTTTTAATTGGATAATTTCCATTGCGATGGATGCTGCTTTCACATGATCTTTACGTCTTTCAGCTTCTTGTTTATCTTTTTCCTTTTCTTTTATTGTTAACAACTTTCGATAAATCAACACCTGCTGAACGTAATCATGGAGTGCTTGCTCTGAAAGTTCTTCATTAATGGACATCATCGCTAGTTCAGAAACAAGATGAACTAATCTTTTATCGGGTAAATATTCAACAAATAAACTTAAATTTGGTTCATGCTCTTCTTCATAGAAACCGTATAAGTAAGTAGCCAGAGCCTGATGCTCCTCCATATTGAAGCTTCCGTTAATCATATCCTGCACCCGAATAGCAAGATTTTGATCTCTCAGCATATAAGCAAGGAGCATCCTTTCGGCATTTTGATAGGCCGGTAACAGTTTCGCCTGGGCGGCCGGTTGTCTAGCTATATTATTTCTATTCCTACGAGCATTATCCTTTTTCTTTTTTTCAAATCTATAAATTTGGTATTGCTGCTTCAGTGCTTCCAAAGAGATTGAGAACTCTTCTGACAACTGCCTTAAATAATGGTCCCTCTCCACCGCTTTAGGTAAAGCACCGATTTCTTTTAGGACCTCATCAATGTATTGCATTCGTTCCGCTTCATTTTGAAGGTTTTTTCCTCTTCGCAAATATTGCATTTTAAAAGACATTAAAGTTAGACTCGCTTCAATCACTTCTTGCCTAAACTTTTCTGCGCCGAATTGCTGGATATATTCATCCGGGTCATAGCCTTTAGGCATTGTGGCAACCTTAACATAGCATCCTGCTGTGTGGAGTATATGAGCCGCTTTATAAGCTGCCTCAATTCCTGCTTGATCGGAATCATAGCAAACAATAATGGATTCAACATTCCGACGAATAATTTTGACTTGTTCATCCGTTAAGGCCGTACCCATCGTTGCAATAGAATTTTCACAGCCTGCTTTAAAAGCAGAAATGACATCGGCAAAACCTTCAAATAATACAACTTCCTGATTTTTCCTTATATGTTTTTTAGCACGATGGAAATTATAAACCGTCTTACTTTTATTGAAAATAGCTGTTTCAGGACTGTTTAAATATTTCGGTTGTCCCTCTCCTAAAATCCTGCCGGAAAATGCGATAGTTTTTCCTTGCAAATCTTGGATGGGAAACATAATGCGATTTCGAAAACGATCAAAATATTTACCGTCCGAATCCCTCTTTATAAGCAGTCCCGCACGCTCCATTTCCTCGAGAGAAAACCCTCGTTTGCCCAAAAACTTCATGGCAAAGTCCCAGGAATCCAGAGCGTAGCCAATTTCAAACTCTTCAATCATTTCCTTTGTAAAGCCGCGCTGTATTAAATAATCAAAAGCCTTTTGACCCTCTTTTGTGTTTACCAATAAATGATGGTAAAATTTCTTTAGGAGCTCGTGAGCTTCAATCATTTTGTTTGCAGGTTTGCTGGATGAAGATTGAGGCTGGTCTGTTGGAAGTTGCACTGAGATTCCAAATTTGTCCGCAAGGTGTTTAACAGCTTCTAAAAAGGAGAATCCCTCCATTTCCATAACGAAAGAAAAAGCATTTCCTCCTGCTCCGCAGCCAAAGCAATGATAAATTTGCTTTTCGGGTGCCACAGAAAACGAGGGAGTGTTTTCCCCATGAAATGGACATAAGCCGAAATAATTTCGCCCTTGCTTTTTTAGCTGGACATAATCACCGACAACATCCACAATGTCAACAGAATGTCGAATGCGATCTATTACTTCGTCAGGTATACGTTCTGCCATCGTTAACAGCTCCGTGTATTGTATTATTCTTCACTAAAAACTAAATTCCTGCAAGTTTCGACAATAACTTATCCATAACTGTTATAAACCGCTGTCGCTCTACTTCGTTAAAGGGGTTTGGCCCTTTCGAATGGTGGCCTGCTCTTCGTTCTTTTGCAGAAATGTAACGAAAAAAAAGGATTGCATCCATATCCTCTTCATTGAAATACTTCCCACGGGGGGACAAAGTGTAAACCCCCTGTTTTACAAGGATGCTTGCCAAACCTGTATCCTGTGTAACAACAACGTCATGCTCTCTGACATGGTTAATGATGTATAAATCGACAGCTTCTCGACTCATATCAACATATCTCCATTCTCCGCCATTTATTTTATTTTGAACATGAGCGTATGAAGCAACAAAAATGACATGAATGCCATATGTATTGGCGAGTTGTAGAATTTCCCTTTTAACAGGACATGCATCAGCATCGACAAAAATACTGAATTTTCTCTGTGTATAACTCTCTATTCTACATCCCTCCAAAGATTCCTTCTTTGACTTACCAATTTACATATAGATGGTTTTTGTCGAATTTTACTCTAGTCCCATCTCATCTTTTATATACATAGTTTATTCGTTCTAGACAAAGTCTAAACCTAAAACAACTGCTTTTTATCACAATTTTTTATTATAATATAAAATTTAATTATTTGCTACAAGAAAAATGAATTTATTTAAAATATATAAAAGCAATCCTCTCCATCCGGACAATTGTTGTTGATTCAACTAAATTATCGGACAGAGTGATTGCTATTATAGAAGCTCAATACCTTTCTTTTGCCTTCGGCTTACGAATGACGATGATATAGATTCAAAATCACATTAGCCGTCTCTTCCACGGCTTTATTCGAAACATCAATCACCTGACAGCCCATTCGTTCCACAACACCGTCAAAATACTTAATTTCTTCTTTAATGCGTTCAACATTGGCATAAATTGCTTGATCGTTTAACCCCAATGATTTTAAGCGTTCTCTGCGGATATGATTTAACTTTTCAGGACTGATTTTTAAACCGAAGCATTTTTCCGGGGGCACTAAAAATAATTCTTCTGGAGGTTCTACCTCAGGAACGATCGGAACATTTGCGACCTTTAATCGTTTATGTGCCAAAAATTGAGACAACGGCGTTTTGGACGTACGAGAAATTCCCACCAATACAATATCTGCGCGCAATATGCCGCGGGGATCCCGGCCGTCGTCATATTTGACGGCAAATTCGATCGCTTCGACTTTTTTGAAGTAATCTTCGTCAAGCTTTCGAACCATGCCTGGTTCATGTTTTGGCTTCAAATCATATGTCTCTTGAATTTTGTCTATAATAGGACCAATAATATCAATAACTTCTACATCATGCTTCCCTGCTTCTTCAATTAAAAACTTTCGCATTATCGGCTTTACAAGGGTAAAGCCGATAATGGCATTGTTCAGCTTAGCGAGTGACACCACTTCTGACAACGTAGCTGTATCCTCTACATATGGCACACGTTTAATCATCACTTCTGCGGGATTAAACTGGCTTGTTGCTGCTTTTACTACTAGTTCGGCTGTTTCGCCTACTGAATCAGAAACGACATAAATGAGCGGGTTGGTCATTTACTTACACATCCCCTTTACCATCAATATTAACAACTTGAAACTATATTCCTCTTTTGTGATTGGCTATAATACTTCATCGTTAGCCAATCCCACTAATAATTTCGTAATGTTTGTTTTCGTGATCCTGCCTATCACCTCATATCCAAGGTCTGTCTTTTTTACAACAGGCATCGCATCTATTTGTTTATTAATTAACGTTTTGGCAATGTCAATGAGGTAGTCTTCTCTTTCGCAAAACGTAATATTGGGCATTCTTGTCATAATAATATTTACGGGAATAGACGTTAACTCTTGCTTTCCTATGCTTGCTCTGAGCAAATCTTTTCGAGATAATACTCCTACTAGTAAAGAATGTTCATCCACTACAAATAACGTCCCTACATCTTCTAAAAACATGGTACAAATTGCATCATAAACGGATACACTTTCATTAACCACAACAGGAACAGATTGATACTCGCCTACCTTTACCTTGCGAATCTTATCGGTCAGCAATTGGGCGCCTGTTTTACCCGTATAAAAATAACCCACTCTTGGCCGGGCCTCTAAATATCCAGCCATCGTTAAAATTGCTAAATCAGGCCTTAAAGTAGCACGTGTTAAGTTCAAACGGTCAGCAATATGTTCTCCTGTGATCGGCCCATGGTCCTTTACAATTTGCAAAATTTGTTCTTGTCTTTTATTCAGTTCGATTGTTCTCACCACCTTCGATTATGACCATTGTGCTATACTGTTTACATCAATATTATATACTTTTTGTAAAGAATAGAAAGAATAATATATTAAGTTGAGGTTTGAGAACGCAAAGAAGGGGGATGACTCAAAAGGGAAAAATTCTCCTTTCTCAGTCATCCCCGTACAATGAACCAGTATGTTACATCCAGTAGCATCAAAAATTCCCGTGAAAGGTCCGTTGTACATTTAAACTAAACCATATTTATTCAACCTGTAAGCCGGATTCTTGTGTATCTTGTGGAGACAGCGATTGTCTCAGGTTTTCTATTTGATTCAAAAAACGCTTAGTTTTTAAATAGAGTCCCGAATACTCTTCATAATAACTGTCAATAACCTGCTTTAGTTGCTTTTTTGTTTCCTCTTTGACAGAAATAGATCCTAATCTTTTTATATCCATATAATACAACAGTCGTAACAATTTTACAGCAGCAGGGGTCAGCTTAAAGTGATAGGGGTCTTTTTCAAAACAACGGTGGCAAATCAATCCGCCTTCACGTATTGAGAAGCCGAAAACCCCGTCTTTTGCCTGACATATGCTGCACTGACCGAGACAAGGATATAACCCTAATACGCTCAGCATCTTGAGTTCGTAAATGTAGGTTAAGATATCTAAATCATAACCCTCATTCATAAAAGATAACGTTTGATAAAGCAGCTCAAACAAAAACGGATTCGATTTTTCATTTTCCGTGGATTTGTCGGTTAACTCCACAATATAAGAAGCATACGCGGTGCTGAATATGTCTTCGCGTATGCCTCGCATAGATGAAATAACTTCCCCTTGTTGAAGGGTTCCCATACCGGATCCTTTTTGCACTAAAAAATGACCATACGTAAAAAGCTGAGTAAGAGAAGCAAAACGGCTGCTCGGCTTTTTTGCGCCTCGCGCCATCAATCCTATTTTTCCCGCTTCTCTCGTGTATATCGTTACTACTTTATTGGCTTCGCCATAATCACTTGTACGAATGACGATTCCTTCACATTTACTTAACAAACTGGTCACCTACCGTTTTTAGAAGGAACGTCTAAGAAACTGGAAGATTAAAGTCCTTTAATTCCTCATCCTGGCTATCGTCGGGTGTTTCCATGTTCTCCTTTTGAATTTCTTTAAAAAGAAGATACGTATCTATATTACCTGTACTACTAAAAACTCTCCAGGTAAAATCTAACATCAAAACCCCACCTTTCTAATCAAAAGAGCTCAGATATATAGTCCAATTCCTTATGATTAGATTGACCTTCCTTCTGCAAAATCATGTAACACAATTTTTGTCAATGGCATCAGATTTTAATATTCGTCTTCCCTAAATCCAAAGTCCCTTAATTGGGATGCTTTATTGCGCCAATCCTTTTGCACTTTTACCCATAGTTCCAGAAATACTTTAGAACCAAGGAGCGCTTCAATATCTACTCGTGCTCTTTGACCGATTTCTTTCAACATTTTCCCTTGCTTTCCGATAATGATTCCCTTTTGTGAATCTCTCTCTACAATGATGGTAGCCCCCACATAAACGGTATTCCCATTCTCTCTTCTTTGCATGGAATCAATAACAACCGCAATGGAATGCGGAATTTCTTCACGCGTTAAATGAAGTGCCTTTTCACGAATTAACTCCGCTACGATAAAACGTTCAGGATGGTCTGTTACTTGATCTGCCGGGTAATATTGCGGCCCTTCAGGCAATAATTCTTTAATTTGATTTAGCAGTGTTTCAACGTTATTGCCTTGTAAAGCCGAAATTGGAATAATTTGTTCAAATGGGTATAGATTTTGGTATGTTTCAATAAGAGGAAACAACTCATCCGGATGAATCTCATCAATTTTATTAATCACTAAAAAAACAGGAGTGTTCATTCCCTTTAAACGTTCAATAATGAACTCATCACCGCGGCCAAAACCTTCCACGGCATTGACCATGAATAAAATCAAATCTACTTCTTTTAAAGTGTTTTGGGCTACCTTCATCATAAAATCGCCCAACTTATGCTTTGGCTTATGTATGCCCGGTGTATCAATAAAAACAATCTGTGCCTCATTCTCTGTATATACCCCTTGAATTTTATTTCTTGTTGTCTGGGGCTTATCACTCATGATGGCGATTTTTTGGCCTATCACACGATTTAAAAACGTGGATTTTCCTACATTCGGTCTCCCTATAATCGAGACAAATCCTGACTTAAATCCTTCTTTAATCATTTAGATCCTCCGCTGAAAATGCTCCTGGCAGCAACTCTTCTACCGTTAACTCCTGTATATCTCCATGCAAATTCGTCAAAAAAACTTTCATATCCTTTGGGCAAAGCTCGGATATCACCTGTCTGCATGCTCCACAAGGTGGTACAGGTCGTTCCGTGTCCGCTACAACCGCAATGGCCGCGTACTCTTTATCCCCTTCCGAATAAGCTTTGAATAAAGCCGTTCGTTCCGCACAATTACACATACTGTAAGCTGCATTTTCAATGTTGCAACCGCGATAAACTTTTCCGTCTTTCGTTAACAAAGCGGCTCCTACTTGAAATTTAGAATAAGGAACATACGCGAGCTCTCTCGCCTTCATAGCTTCTTGAATTAACGCTTGCTTATCCATTGCGCCCTTCCTTTCAAAAACAGAATTAGTGAACTGCCAGTTAGGAACATTGATTACTTTGTAGTAATTCATCTTATCAAAAATGAGAGAAAACAACAACTTTTTCACTGTCCTGGACTGATTCCAGGAAACCTTCAATCAGTTCGGGACACCGGGACGTCATGTCCAATTCATTAAAATCGAATTTTTGATGGGCGGCCCGCTGCATATGAACAATAAAAATCATTATTTTTCACTTATCATTGTACCCTTCTCAAAGGATATACTTACTAAAGATAAGCACTCCTGCAATAACGGATACAACAGCATATATAAATACAGCTCCAGCTGCCGCATCCTTAGCCGTTTTAGCCAGCGGATGATAATCCTTCGTTATTAAATCCACGTTTTTTTCAATCGCTGTATTGATGAGCTCAAGGCTAAACACACCGCCCATCACAATAATTAGGATAACCCAGTCCGAAAGTGTAATGCGAAAATAACATCCTGCAATCACAACAAGGACAGCAGCTGCCGCATGTATTTTCATGTTGCGTTCCGTTTTCAAAGCGGAAAGAATGCCTTCAATTGCATACCGAAAACTCTTTACAAGCCGCGGCTTTTTAGAACCCTTTTTATCTTTTAAGGCCATATGCTTCTAGAATTTCCCTTTGTCTACTGAACATTTCTTGTTCATCTTCAAGTGTCTCATGGTCGTAACCAAGTAAGTGCAAAAAGCCATGGACCGTTAAAAATCCCAATTCCCTCATGAAAGAATGGCCGTACTCTTCTGCTTGTTCATGTGTTTTTGGAATGGAAATAATGATATCGCCTAAAATAGTAGGCATGTCTTCTCCAATAATCTCCACTTCCCCTTCACCCAATTCTTCCATTGCAAACGAAATGACATCTGTCGGTTTATCTTTGTCGCGATATTCCCGATTAATCTCTTGAATGCGTGCATTATCGACAAACGTAATGGACAGTTCCGCTCCATCCGGGATATTTTCCATTTTGGCCGCCATATGAAGAAGCTGCTCGAGCTCTTTTTTCTGTTCTTCTGTAACTTCGTTTGTTTCATCAATAAAATCAATTACCAGCATGTTCTTTCACCTTTTCTTTTTTTAGTTCTGGATACTCAATTCTTGAGTGGAAAATACCGTTTAAGGTTTCACATAAGGACGTAGTAACCAGATCCAGTTCTTTTAATGTGATATCGCATTCATTAAACTGTTCATCCTGCAAACGATCTTTAATAATACTCCTAACCAGCGATTCAATTTTCTCAGGAGTGGGATTCGTCAAAGAACGTACAGCCGCTTCTACGCTATCAGCAATTCCTACGACCGCCGCCTCCTTTGTTTGGGGTTTAGGTCCCGGATAACGATACTCTTTTTCCAGTATCTTTTGATCAGTTTGTTCCAGTGCTTTATGATAAAAATATTTCAACAATGTGGTTCCATGATGCTGTTCAGCAATGTCCACGATTTCTTTTGGCAGCTTGTGCCTTCTTAAAATTTCTGCCCCTTCTGTTGCATGGGCGATGATAATGTTTTTGCTTACCTCAGGAGGCAATTTATCATGCGGGTTTTTACCGCCTAATTGGTTTTCAATAAAGTAGCGGGGTCTTCTCGTTTTCCCGATGTCATGATAATATGCCCCCACTCTTGCCAACAAACCATTTGCCCCGATCGCTTCACAGGCTGAATCCGACAGATTGGCAACCATTACGCTATGGTGATACGTGCCCGGGGTTTCCGTAAGGATTTTTCGCAACAACGGATGGTTAGGGTTGGATAATTCAATTAGTTTCATTGTGGATAGAATCCCGAATCCCGCTTCAAAAAATGGGAGAAGGCCAATTGTCAATACTGCTGCAAGAACACCCGAAGCGATGCCCATCATGCCGTAATAGCTCAATTCTACACTGTCCAATTGCCCGTTTTTAATGAGTAAAATTGCTAAAATCACCATGATATTAACAAGCGAGATAAATAATCCAGCTTGCAATATTTTAGACCGTCGATGTTGTTGACTTAAAAATAATACGGCGGCTAAGCTGCTCACTAATAAATAAATACCGACGTAGACATTAAAAACCGTTGTAACACCGTCATTAAAAATAATGCTTCCGCAAACAGCCAATATAATGCTTGAAATGACGGCCAGACGCTCATTCAATAGAATACGAATCAATAACCCTCCCGCTGCCACAGGTGCGAGAAAACCAATTTCTGATACTTGAATCTCATGAAAGAAACTTAAAATCTTCATTACGGATATTATAACGGTAAACACAATCACATATAATAGCAACGATCGATCGGAATTCGTGGATCGTTCTCTAAAATAATGCATAACAAAGCTAATCATAATGATGGTTAGCATTAACAAACCGATTAACGGTTGAACCGAGTGGCTGCGATCCAAAAGCCCGACAAGTTTCAACTGGCGATAAATATCTGTTGTAATCAGTTGACCCTCTTCTACAAGGATTTGCCCTTGCTTGATGCGAACCGGCTCAACACGTTCAACTGCCTGCCGTCGGTTTTCCTCTGTTTTAATCGGGTCATATACAACATTTGGAATGATGGCAAACTGTGCGACATTATACATCGCCTTTTTTAATTCATTGCTGACATTTGTATAAATGAGTTGATTTTGAACTTGCTGCTTTTTGCTCTCAACATCATTAACTGTAATCCGATCTTTCATCACATTATGGACAGCCGTTACGACAGCATCTTTGGCAATTTTCAACTCTTCATGGTTTGCCTGAAGCAGACGATTGAATGTTTCATCTGATAAACTTTTTTCAATATTTTGAGGCAATTTTTCTTTTAGGATTTTCTGCTTTTCCGCTAATTGCTCCTCAGCTGTCCAGGTTTCTTGTTCTTCAGACTCGGCGAGCTCGTCGTTCACTTCTAAAATAAAATCAAATATAGAGCCTGCGAGATCGACTCGATTTTGCGCATATTCCGTTTTTAATGTATAAACATCTTTGACTGAATCCTTCGCTTCCTTCCGTTTCTTTTCTGTACTTTCTTTATCTTCTACAGCAATAGGCGCATAAACCGTCTGAGGTGAAACAGAAAACAAACGCAGATCCAGCTCTTCAGGTTTAATGTTACTATACATCATGACATACATGACGATTCCAAGCAGTGTATATAACCCGATATGAACAAGTTTAAAACGTTCTAATTGGGCAGCAGTCAGCTTCAGAAACCTCCAGTTTGACACCCGATACGTCTCCTTTCAATGAAAATAGACCCTATGCAGGAAGGGTCTTATGCTTCGTATTTTTCATACGCATTGATGATACGGGCTACTAACGGATGACGAACAACATCTGACTGTTCTAAGTAAACAAATGCTATTCCGTTTACCTCTTTTAAGATGTCTTGAGTAACAGCTAAACCCGACTTGACCCCTTTAGGTAAATCCACTTGTGAAATGTCCCCTGTAATAACCATTTTTGATCCAAACCCAAGCCTTGTTAAAAACATTTTCATTTGAGCAGGTGTTGTATTTTGTGCTTCATCCAAAATCACAAAGGCATCATCCAACGTACGTCCCCTCATATAAGCTAATGGAGCGATTTCAATCACGCCTCGTTCAATCAAACGCTGGGTGTGCTCCGTCCCTAAAATATCATGGAGGGCATCATATAAAGGGCGAAGGTAAGGATCTACCTTGTCTTTTAAGTCCCCTGGTAAGAAACCTAAACTTTCTCCCGCTTCCACAGCTGGGCGCGTTAAAATAATTCGTTTAATATGCCCATTTTTCAAGGCGTTAACAGCCATGACGACTGCTAAATACGTTTTTCCTGTTCCCGCAGGGCCAATCCCAAAGATTAAATCCCTTGCTCGAATAGCTGAGACGTATTGTTTTTGGCCTAACGTTTTGATACGAATGGACTGCCCTTTCACATTTTTGGCAATTTCCTCATTGTACATATCTGCGAAAAACTCAAGCGTTCCGTTTTTCGCCAACTGTACCGCATACAAAACATCTCTTTCCGAAACGGAAATATTCCGGCGAATAATAAGTAAAAGCTGTTTCAATATCTCGTCCACTAACTGAACTTGTTCGGGCTCTCCTGAAATCGTAATGGTTTCGCCCCTTGAAATAATAGAAACCTTCATTTCTTCTTCAAGTCGTCTTAAATGAATGTCTTGAATGCCAAATAAGGCAATTGCTTCATTGTGATTTTCAAGCTGTAAGTTTGTTGTAACAATCTGTTCTGCCATTCCTCAATCTCCTTGGATAATTGGTTGAGTCGTTGCTATATTTTCTATAACTTGGTAATATATCGTTAACTTTACTTTACCATTGTCATTAGTTTGGTGCAAAACTTTTTCACCTTTAATCTTAGCATCTGCATCTAATTTTGAAATTAATTCTTTTCGTCCAATTTCTTTTCCTTTTTCGATTGCTTGTTGAACATTGTATTCCCTTGTTACTTCTTCTTCCTCTCTAGTCGTAATTGTTTCATACGCAAAAGGAAGTCTCCACTTCAAGAAATACACAGGTTTTTTGAGTTCTTCTACCTTTGCTTTTTTATATGTTTCATTCTGGAAAAACCCCCAGATCGGCACCCTGATATTTCCCAAATAAAAAGCATACTTTGTAAAATCTTTCCCTGTTAGAACACGAAAATTCGTTTTCAGCGGAATTTCTACAACAGACTTGTACCATGTTTCTCCATAGATTTCCCCTTTTGCTCCTACAGTACGTTGATAATCTTCCTTTCCAATCGTTCCAGACACAAGCAATTGGCCTGGTTGAACAAAGTCATTTACCTTGACCAAAGGTTGTCCTTTCTCAATAAATAATTTAGTAATCACCGCTTTCTTTTTAGCCACTATGTCGCTCGGTGAAACAGTTTTTGGTTGTTTCGGCTGAGTTTTCTCTACCACCTGGAAATGGAAAGTCGTTCCTCTCAGCTCTACCCCTATCCATGTAATGCTGTCAATATTATTAGTCAGCTTACGCTGAATCGTATCCGGGTCATCCATGAAAAATTGGAGTTTCCCTCTCTTAACACCCATTTTGTCCAACTCTTTTAAAATTTGATATTCCGTATGGGGCTTTGCTCCTGCGATTTTAATATCCCATATCATATTTGATAGCATCATGATAAGAACGAGAAAAACACCGATTCCAATGACAAATCCGCTGTTTTTCCACATTCTCTTCACTAAAAAAGGAAGGCCGTTCTTACGGGAAAAATAAATTTTGCACTCACTCTGACGAACAAGATAGCGAATAGTCGGTATGTCATGTAATAAAATAGTTGCTTTCACGCACTGTTCATCAATACGCTGAATATTCGTAAGCAACAGCCGCTGGCGAAAACAATTATTTAAAAATCGTTCGATACCTTTTCCTTTGATTGTAATGGTCACGGTGCCAGTTATGAAGTTTGTCCATTGGTTCTTCATTTTGGTCCTCCTCTATCTTATTCGTCTAAATAAAGCACTTGGCCAATTTTCCCTTCAAGTACGATCTCCTCGGGCATAATCACCTTAATAACAAGATCTTGGCCCTTAATTAATAGTTGGCCCTGCTTCAACAAAATACGGATTTCTTTATCTGAAAAGGCTAATAGTCCTTTATGGTTTTCAATGTAAATATGGATTTGTCCGACCATGGTAACGCGCGGGAGATCCGTTAATACGTCAGCGGGTAGTTCCATTTTTTTTGTAACCCAGCTTTTCATCTGCTGTTTCCATGACTTAGCCATAAAAAGAACCCCCTTTCATCTCATATTTATGAGAAAAGGGGGTTTTGTATCACTTCAATTTATTTTCTTTTTGCTTTTGGCGGAGCTAAGATTTCGGACCAGATAATTCCTTGAACCATCTGTTTTTTAGAAATGGGAAGTGAATTCACCCTGCGTCCCTTCCTGTTCACATTGGACTGTATCGGCAATGAGGTCTTTTGGGTAGCGGAGGATGCAGGATCAGATCTTTTCGTTTCTTTTACCGTTTCTATTTTGGATATCACCGCGCTTGCTTGCTTTTGGAACCTTCTAGCCTCCTCCACTTCATTACGCACATCAACCGCCGGTTTTCGCTGTACGAGCTCCCTTTGCTTCTTACTCTCTTTCATTTCTTCGCTGTATTTTTTTAAAAGATTGATTAAAAATCCGGCAATGACAATGAAAATAAAGAAGTTGCTCATTAAAAAGTCAATGATGTTCATAAGGGGAAACCTCCCTGGACATGATCATTATTTTTCTTCTTCCTCTTCACTTTTTGTTATGTTGCCGATTGAATTGCGCATATCCGTATCAGCCATGACATTTTTAAAATTCATATAATCCATCACACCGATATTTCCGGAACGCAATGCTTCTGACATCGCTAGAGGAACCTGCGCTTCTGCTTCCACCACTTTTGCACGCATTTCTTCTACGCGAGCACGCATTTCCTGCTCCTTCGCCACAGCCATTGCACGCCGTTCTTCTGCTTTCGCCTGCGCAATATTTTTGTCTGCTTCCGCTTGATCGATTTGCAATACTGCTCCAATGTTTTTGCCAATATCGATATCTGCAATATCAATGGATAAAATCTCAAATGCCGTACCGGAGTCCAACCCTTTATTCAATACTGTTTGCGAAATCAAATCAGGATTCTCCAATACTTTCTTATGATTGTCCGAAGAACCAATTGTACTGACAATACCTTCGCCTACACGAGCGACAACTGTATCTTCACCTGCTCCCCCCACTAAACGTTCAATATTTGCCCGGACCGTAATCCTTGCTTTCGCTTTTACTTCAATTCCATCCATCGCTACGCCTGCGATAAATGGGGTTTCGATAACCTTTGGATTTACGCTCATTTGCACGGCTTCCAGTACATCACGCCCTGCCAAATCAATGGCTGCACAGCGTTCAAAGCTTAATTCAATGTTTGCACGGTGAGCGGCTATTAACGCATTTACTACCCGATCCACATTACCGCCTGCTAGATAATGGCTCTCCAATTGGTTCGTACTTACATCAAGACCCGCCTTGCTCGCTTTGATTAACGGATTGACAACACGTGATGGAATAACACGACGCAGTCTCATTCCGACAAGCGTAAAGATACTGATTCTTACCCCGGCGGCTAAAGCCGAAATCCAAAGCATAACAGGTACGAAGGTAAAAAACACTCCCAACAATATAATGGCTAAGCCGATCCCAACCAAAATCAATAAGTTTCCCGCCAACATA
Source organism: Bacillus songklensis (assembly GCF_042649685.1). Lineage (NCBI taxonomy): Bacteria > Bacillati > Bacillota > Bacilli > Caryophanales > Bacillaceae > Bacillus > Bacillus songklensis. The sequence continues at coordinate 454,162 of NZ_JBHRZT010000020.1, forward strand.
TTTGCAGCCTCCTTATTCTTGTTCCTTTATTTTTCTTACTACAATTCTGGAACCTTCCACTTTGATGATCTTTACCTTTTCACCTTTTCCCAAGTAGCTTCCTTCCGTCACAACATCCAAGTATTCCTCATCTATCTGAACTGTTCCAGAGGGCCTTAAGGGCGTTACAGTGATTCCTTCTCTTCCAATTAGTTCTGTCCGGTTGCGGTTTGAGACATAACCGGCTTCTGTTTTCATCGAATCAGTCAAAATGACTTTTTGAAAGGCTGTCAACTTTTTCTTAAAAAATTTCATCATGATAAAAGCCCCTCCAAACGCTGTACACACTGCGATTAAAATAGAAATTCCCATATGAACATAATTGTCGGTCGCCATAAAAAAACTCGCAATCACAGCTCCTATTCCTAGAATACCCGCGATTCCCCCAACAAGGAAAAGCTCCACGACCAATAGTATAATGCCGATAACAAACAGCACAATTGCTTCCACTCCCGCTAACCCGGCAATGGTATGTCCGCAGAAAAACAACAATAGAGAGATAAGGCTCATTGTTCCTGCAAGGCCAAACGAAGGAGTATATAGTTCAAGGACCAACCCTAGACCTGCAATTGACAGGAGAATAGGCACTACTATAGGATGTGTCACAAATTGAGCCACTTTTTCAACTGTTTCTTCCACAGGGGCATACACATGCGTTTCATCTGCTTTCACAGAAAAAACCGGCACAGCAGAAACTAAAAAACAGGATAAAAAAAGCAAACTACACAGCCATGTTCGCTTCTTCACTGTTACACCGCCTTTCGTTGGACAGGATGATAAAGTGAAACCAGGTATCGATTATGTATACGAATGGAAATAGCAAGAGTTTCATTCCCAATAAAAAAAAACGCCTTACAAAAGTAAGGCGCTTTTTTATGACAAGTTCTGAAGAACAAGCTTGTTCACAAGGGATCCGTCGGCTTTGCCTTTTACTTTCGGCATAACAACACCCATGACTTTACCCATGTCAGCTTTAGAGCTTGCTTGTACTTCCGCAATCGCTTCTTTAACAATTTCTGTTAATTCTTCTTCAGTGAGCTGCTTAGGCATATAAACTTCTAAAACAGCTAATTCATTTTGAATTTTATCCACAAGGTCTTGACGACCAGCTTTTTCAAATTCATGGAGGGAGTCTTTACGTTGCTTTAACTCACGAGAAATAACAGTTAACTCGTCTTCTTCTGTAAGCTCTCTACCTAGTTTGATAGCTTCATTTTGCAAAGAGGCTTTAACCATGCGAATGACGGAAAGTTTCTCTTTTTCCTTGTTTTTCATCGCTTGTTTCATATCATTATTTAAACGCTCAAGAAGACTCATAAATACACCCTCTTTTAGAATTTGCGTTTTCTAGCCGCTTCAGACTTCTTCTTACGTTTTACGCTAGGTTTCTCATAGAATTCACGCTTTCTAGCCTCTTGTAAAGTACCAGTTTTAGATACTGAACGTTTGAAGCGACGAAGAGCATCCTCAAGCGATTCGTTTTTACGAACAACCGTTTTTGACATTCTAATTCCCTCCCTCCGAACACAACCACTAGCATCAATGTTGAAAGACATGAAAAGACATGTCTTTTGCAATTATAACCTAATGATCGCACAAGGTCAACTCCTTTACAAAAGAAATGCCTTCTTTACAATTTATTTTATTACATTGTCATACGAAGAATAACTTGTCTATAAAAATGGAGAAAGAGGTGAATTACATGCTGAGTATTCTTTCATTTTTCTCCGTCTATGTAGCGATCTTTCTTTTTGGAATGACAATACTAAGGGTGGGCTTATACAATCTATCACGTGATAAAATGAAGGAATGGCTGGTGAAACTAACTAGAACGCCATGGCAAGGGATGCTAATCGGAACGATCATTACAATGGTTCTCCAAAGCAGCTCTGCCGTCATGGTCATTACAGTAGGACTCGTCGCCACTGGTTATTTAACTTTTCAACAATCAATCGGAATTATCCTTGGCACAAACATCGGGACCACATTTACAACAGAGCTCATTACTTTCCGTTTAGACGACTATATTGTTCCGATGCTGATAGTCGGGGCCATTTTGTTATTGGTTCATCGCCGATTTACTTTCTGTTTTGGGAGCATGCTGTTTGGGCTAGGATGCATCTTTGTCTCCATGAAGGGATTTGAACACCTTGCCCTGCCCCTTGCCAATTTAAAGACGATCAACCATATTATTGCACAAGCCAATAACAGCGAAATACTTGGATTGGGACTTGGAACCCTCCTTACTGCAATTATTCAATCAAGCACCGCTACAACCGGTATTATTATGAGTTTTTTAAATGAAAATCTTCTTTCCTTACAAGCGGGCATCGCCATTTTATTCGGAGCGAATATTGGTACATGCATTACGGCATTGCTAGCATGCATTGGATCCAATCGTGAAGCAAAGCTGACCGCCTTTGCTCATGCCTGGCTGAATATAATAGGAGTTGCTCTTTTCTTCCCCTTTATTCGAACTTTTGGAGACATCGCCAGTCAATTAACGTCTCTTCCTGATGTCCAGCTCGCCCATGTAAGCCTTTTATTCAATGTTGTCTGTTCCATCATTGCTTTGCCATTAACAAGTGCACTGGCAACCTTTATTATTAAAGTACACGGAGAGCGTCCCTCCTTTCGGTAAAAAGCGATAAGAGAGCCGTTCTTTAAACCATTAGGATGGATATTTTAGAATACTGAATGAAGAAGTCAAAAATATTGATACGTATATTGATTTTTAAAAATTCTTGTTTTTTATAAGAAATAGACCGTCACTGAAATCCTTGATTTACCGAACTTCAAATGACGGCCCAGTTCATGAGGCTGGCTCAAAAGGGATTCCCTTTTGAGCCAGCCTCATTGCCTTATTAGTAATCACTGTCAGATCTTAATCCATTTACAATTGCCACACCGGAACTTGCACCGATGCGAGTTGCGCCTGCATCGATCATCTCTTTCGCACCTTGCGCGTCGCGAACGCCGCCGGATGCTTTTACTCCAAGGTCAGGACCGACTGTTTTACGCATTAAAGCGACATCCTCCACAGTTGCACCGCCAGTAGAGAAGCCTGTTGAAGTTTTGACATAATCAGCGCCGGCTTTTACAGCTAGCTCGCAAGCTCTTACTTTTTCTTCTTCAGTAAGCAGGCAAGTTTCAATGATTACTTTTGTCAACGCTTTTCCTTTCGCGGCTTCTACCACTGCACGAATATCACGCTCAACTAACTCATCATTTTTATCTTTAAGAGCGCCGATATTAATAACCATATCTACCTCTGTCGCGCCTTTTTCAATGGCATCTTTTGTTTCAAACGCTTTTGTTTCAGGAGTATTGGCTCCTAATGGGAAGCCGATAACGGTACATACTTTTACATCTGTACCTTTCAATAATTCAGCTGATAATTCTACCCATGTCGGGTTTACACACACAGAAGCAAATCCGTATTCTTTCGCCTCTTGGCAAATGGAAACGATTTGCTCTTTCTTTGTATCCGCTTTTAAAACTGTATGATCAATCATTTTAGCTATGTTTGTTGTCATAACCATTTCTCCTTTCATATTTTCCATAGTTGTCCGTACCTCTTTATCATATCACAAAACAGTAAAACAGACATTCTTTTTTATTATGCAGTCATACACGAAAATTCATAACAAAAATCCCCTTGCCCAAGGCAAGAGGATTTTATAAAAGCCCGCTTATGAGCTCATTTTCATTTTTTCAACTGCTATCTCATCCATAACGCGAACAAACTGCCCTTCATTGTATGGATAGCCCGCTTTTGTAATTTTAACTTTAACAAGCTTGCCAACCATTTCCTCTGTCGCTTCAAATTTCACCTTCAAGTAGTTATCTGTATACCCTACATATAACCCGCTCTCCGGGTCTTCTTTGTACAGCTCTTCTGGAATGACCTCAAGCACTTCTCCTTCAAATAGGGAAGCGTACTCCTTCGCTAATTGATCAGATAACTCAATCAGACGATGTACACGTTCATTTTTCACTTCTTCATCAATCTGATTGTCCATACGTGCGGCAGGAGTCCCTGTGCGCTTAGAATATGGGAATACATGAAGCTCGGAGAACCGATGTTCTTTAATGAAGTTGTATGTTTCCATAAACTCTTCTTCTGTTTCACCAGGAAAACCGACAATTACATCTGATGTAATCGCTAATCCAGGTAATGCTTCTTTCAGACGATTTAAACGATCTGCAAAGAACTCCATTGTATACTTACGTCTCATGCGTTTTAATACAGTATTCGAACCTGACTGAATCGGGATGTGCAAGTGACGTACGACTACTTTTGACTTATCTAAAACGTCAATAATCTCATCTGTAATTTGGCTTGCTTCAATAGATGAAATGCGAAGACGTTTCAATCCCACTACTTGCTCTTCAAGATCTCGGAGCAACTGGGCTAAATTGTAATCTTTCATGTCTTCACCGTATCCGCCAGTATGAATACCTGTTAAAACAATTTCTTTATACCCTGCATCCACTAGCTGCTGAGCTTGGCGAATGACTTCTTTTGGGTCCCGGGAGCGCATTAAACCGCGTGCCCATGGAATAATACAAAATGTACAGAAGTTGTTGCAGCCTTCTTGAATTTTTAAAGAGGCACGTGTGCGATCTGTAAATGCCGGAACATCCAACTCTTCATATACGCGTGTTTTCATAATGTTGCCCACAGCATTGATTGGTTGACGTTCTTGTTTATACTGCTCGATGTACTCAAGCATTTTCACACGGTCTTGTGTACCGACCACAATGTCTACACCCGGAATCGCCATGATTTCAGCCGGTGATGTTTGTGCGTAACATCCCGTTACACAAATGACCGCATCCGGATTTTTTCGCACAGCGCGGCGAATCACCTGGCGGCTCTTTTTGTCACCAGTATTCGTAACCGTACATGTATTGATTACATAAACATCGGCCGATTTCTCAAAGTCTACACGCTCATAGCCATTGTCTTTAAATAACTGCCAAATTGCTTCTGTTTCATAATGATTTACTTTACATCCGAGTGTATGAAACGCAACTGATGCCATCTATTTCACCTCATTAATTCAGTATGATACGAAACTGCCGCGAGAACATACAGCGGTGCAGTTTCTGTCCGTAAAATTCGTGGTCCGAACCCACATATCACAAAGCCGTTCTCTTTAAACGACTGTACTTCGTTATCCGACAATCCTCCTTCTGGCCCGATAACAACAAGAAGGGACTGATCCTGCTTTATATTCGACAAAACCGAAGCTAAATTAGATTTTTCTCCTAATTTCGCCTCTTCTTCATATGCAACTATCTTATAGTCGTATGCTTCGCTTTTTTGAACCAGTTCACGCAAAGAAGCGGGTTCCAGCACTTCCGGCACTTTTGTACGGTGTGCTTGTTCCGCCGCTTCCTTTGCAATTTTGCTCCAGCGCTCGACTTTTTTTGCTCCTTTTTTGCTATCCCATTTCACGATTGAACGGGCGGCCATAAAAGGGATAAACGCGGACGCACCCAGTTCAGTTCCTTTTTGAATCACAAGTTCCAGCTTATCCCCTTTAGGCAGTCCGTTCGCAATGGTAACTGCAACAGGCAATTCCTTTGCCTCATCTAACCATTCTACAACACGTAAATTCACTTCGTCACCGGAAATATCTTCTATTTCACATAACGCTGATTGACCCTTTTCATTGCAGCAAATCACCTTATCACCCTCTGACATTCTCATGACACGCGTTATGTGCCGCGCATCCTCGCTGTCAATGGTAACCTTGTTATCATTCAATTGCTCATTTTTCACAAAATATCGCTGCATACCTTTACACCCTCTTCAAAAAGATGGTTGCTTTACTCTTACTCGTTTTTTTGCGCAGTAATGGCGACCCAGTCTTCCATGACCGTTACTTCTTTAATGATAAATCCTTCTTTTACTAATGCATTCTTTACTTCGTCTTTCTTAGCGCTAATGATACCGGACGTAATGAAAATTCCTCCTGGCTTTAACACACGTGCTGCATCATTTGTAAAACGCACGATAATTTCAGCCAAGATGTTAGCTACAATAACATCAACAGGACCTTCAACGTTATTAAGCAAGTTATTTTGGGACACACTGACAACGTTCTGCACTTTATTTAGCTTAACATTTAAACGTGCCGAGTTAACTGCAACCTCATCCAAATCTAATGCCTTTACTTCCTTTGCCCCCAGCATAGCTGCTCCGATGCTTAACACCCCTGAGCCTGTCCCCACATCAATAACCGTATCGCCTTCTTTTACATTACGCTCCAATGCTTGTAGTGACATAACCGTTGTAGGATGTGTTCCCGTCCCAAACGCCATGCCCGGGTCTAATTCAATGATTAATTCATCTGTATTAACGGGTTCGTACGTCTCCCAAGTTGGAACAATCGTAAAGCGTTCAGAGATTTTAACCGGATTGTAATACTTTTTCCACGCAGTTGCCCATTCTTCTTCATTTACTTCACTAATAGTAACTTTATTGGCCCCAAGATCAAAATCATACACAAGGAGATTGTTGATTGCTTCCTTGATTCCTTCTACCGTTTCTCCTAAAAAGCTGTTTACCGGTAAATATGCTTTGATATAAACACCTTCTTCAGGATAATCATTTGAATTGAGTTGGTAGATCTCTCCGAAAGTAGTATCCCTTTCTTGCAATAAACCGTCCGGATCTTCTATCACAACTCCGCTGGCACCTGCCTCATGTAAAATGTTTGAAATAGGCTCAATTGCTTCACTTGTTGTATGAATACAGATTTCAGACCACTTCATATCTACCAACTCCAATCCTTTTGCGTTAAATATTACTTTCCATTTTTTCCGATAATGGATGTTTCATTCGGGCTACGACCAAAATCACTTGTTCATGCTCTTTTCCATCGAATAAACCTTCCGCTTTATCCAGGCTTTTTCAATCTTCAAGCAACGTTCATTTGATGAGGGTGTGAAGCCTCCCTATAAAAAATGGGAAGCTTCACACCCTCTTATTCACCTTTAAATGCTCTTTTTACTTTTGCAAAGAAAGAATCATGCTGCTCATCTACCACTTCTTGACCGCTTAAGTCTGCAAATTCCCGCAGCAGCTGTTTTTGTTTTTCAGATAGCTTTGTTGGAGTAATAACGCGTATAATGACGTGTTGGTCACCTTGTCCGTATCCTCTTACATTCGGAATTCCTTTTCCTTTTAAGCGGAATTTCGTTCCGGTCTGTGTACCGGCAGGAATTTTCAGTTTTACCTTGCCATGCAATGTAGGTACCTCAATTTCATCTCCAAGCGCCGCTTGAGCAAATGTTAAAGGCATTTCACAATAAACATCGTCCCCGTCTCTCTCGAAAAACTCATGTGAACGGACATGGAATACTACATATAAGTCCCCTGGAGGTCCTCCGTTAAATCCGGGTTCACCTTGACCTGCTACGCGTAATTGTTGACCATCATCAACGCCGGCAGGGATTTTGACGTTGATTTTTTTATTCTTGTTAATGCGGCCTGTTCCATGACATGTACCGCACTTTTCACGAATTATTTTCCCTTTACCGTTACAATATTGACACGTACGACGGTTAACAATACGGCCAAACGGTGTATTTTGTTCAATGCTCATTTGCCCTGTGCCGTGACAGTGCGAACATGTATCTACCTTCGAACCTGGTTTGGCCCCTGATCCATGACATGTATCACATGTTTCTTCACGCGGTATTTCAATCGTTGTTTCTTTCCCAAACACAGCATCTTCGAACGACAAGGTCATGGTATATTGTAAATCGGCTCCTTGACGAGGGGCATTTGGATCACGTCGTCTGCCACCGCCGAAAATAGAGCTGAAAATGTCTTCAAAACCGAAGCCGCCTCCAAAATCCGCTCCGCCTCCGAAGCCGCCAAACCCTTGATTGGGATCTGTGTGACCAAATTGGTCGTAGTGAGCTTTCTTTTGATCGTCACTTAATACTTCATATGCTTCTTTAATCTCTTTAAATTTTTCGGCTGCATCTGCCTCTTTATTAATATCAGGATGATATTTTTTCGACAACTTTCGATAAGCTTTCTTTATCTCATCTTTTGTAGCACTCTTACTTACCCCGAGAATCTCATAGTAATCTCGCTTACTCATGAATCTTCACTCCCGCTTCCTTTCACATAAAGGTAATTGTATCATTAACGATCTTTTAGTCGCAACCTGAAAGTTTAGAACGGAGGTGTACGGAACCATATGGTTCCGTACACCTCAAATGAATCGTCACGAAGAATACTCTAAAATCCAAGAGTTACCATGACGATTCATTTGATTAAAAGACTTTAGCAGCATCAAGGGTCCATTTCTGAATGAACACCGTTGCAAAAGACTCCTTTGACTCAAAAAAAGTCAAAGTCAAGGCAAGCCTGACTTTGACTTTTTTGAGTTCTACACATTCTTATTGTCCAGCTGCGCGAGCTACACCCTACGGTCATTTCGCCCCTTCCGACGAAACCCAAAAACGGTTTCTCTGTCAGAAGCTCCAACGCCCTATGGGTGTGTACGAGCTCGCTTCGCTTTTCTTATTGTCCAGCTGCGCGAGCTACACCCTACGGTCATTTCGCCCCTTCCGACGAAACCCAAAAGCGGTTTCTCTGTCAGAAGCTCCAACGCCCTATGGTTGTGTACGAGCTCGCTTCGCTTTTCTTATTTATCATCTACTTCTTCGAATTCAGCGTCTACGACGTTGTCGTCTTTTTTGCCTTGGCCTTCAGGTTGGCCGTCTTGCGCTGCTTGAGCTGCCTGTTGAGCTTGCTCATACAGTTTCATTGTTAATTGTTGAACAATTTGTTGAAGTTCGTCTTTTTTCGCACGAATTTCATTAAGATCATTTTTCTCGATAGCCGCTTTTAATGCGTCTTTCGCTTCGTTTGCTTTTTGCACTTCCGCTTCGTCCACTTTGCCTTCAAGGTCCTTCATTGTTTTTTCTGTTGTAAAGACAAGTTGATCCGCTTCGTTGCGCAATTCTACTTCTTCTTTACGTTGTTTATCTGCATCAGCATTTTCTTCCGCTTCTTTTACCATGCGTTGGATTTCTTCCTCAGAAAGGCCCGATGAAGATTGGATTGTGATTGCTTGTTCTTTATTTGTACCTAAATCTTTTGCACGAACATTTACGATACCGTTTTTATCGATGTCGAATGTTACTTCGATTTGTGGAATGCCGCGCGGTGCCGGCGGAATATCTGTTAATTGGAAACGTCCTAATGTTTTGTTGTCGGCTGCCATTGGGCGCTCACCTTGCAACACATGGATGTCTACTGCTGTTTGGTTATCTGCAGCTGTAGAAAATACTTGAGATTTGCTGGTCGGAATTGTTGTGTTGCGGTCGATTAATTTTGTGAACACGCCGCCCATTGTTTCAATCCCTAATGAAAGCGGAGTTACGTCAAGTAATACAACGTCCTTAACATCTCCTGTTAACACACCGCCTTGGACTGCTGCACCTAGAGCTACTACTTCATCAGGGTTAACACCTTTATGAGGCTCTTTTCCTGTTGCTTTTTTGATTGCTTCTTGCACAGCAGGAATACGTGTTGAACCACCGACTAAAATGATTTTGTCAATTTCGTTTGCTGAAAGGCCGGCATCTTGCAGCGCTTGACGCACAGGGCCCATTGTACGTTCCACTAAGTGAGCTGATAACTCTTCAAATTTCGCACGAGATAACGTTACTTCCAAGTGAAGAGGACCAGCTGCACCAGCTGTGATAAACGGCAGCGAAATTTGTGTGGAAGTTACACCTGATAAATCTTTTTTCGCTTTTTCCGCCGCATCTTTCAAGCGTTGAAGCGCCATTTTATCTTGTGACAAATCAATGCCATTTTCTTTTTTAAACTCTGCCACTAAATAATCAATAATGACTTGGTCAAAGTCATCACCGCCAAGACGGTTATCACCGGCAGTCGCACGCACTTCAAATACGCCGTCTCCCAGCTCAAGGATTGATACGTCAAACGTACCGCCGCCAAGGTCGTATACTAAAATCGTTTGGTCTTCTTCCATTTTATCCAAACCGTAAGCCAATGCTGCAGCAGTCGGTTCGTTGATAATACGCTCCACTTCTAAACCGGCAATTTTACCAGCATCTTTCGTTGCTTGACGCTCTGCATCGTTAAAGTAAGCTGGAACTGTAATAACCGCCTTTGTTACAGGCTCGCCTAAATAATCCTCTGCATATGCTTTTAGATGTTGTAAAATGATGGCGGAAATTTCTTGAGGAGTATATTGTTTACCCTCGATTTCCACCTTATAGTCTGTACCCATATGGCGTTTAATAGAAATAATGGTATTAGGGTTTGTGATGGCCTGGCGTTTTGCCACTTCCCCTACTTGGCGTTCGCCGTTCTTAAATGCAACAACTGATGGAGTTGTACGGTTTCCTTCTGGATTTGGAATTACTTTTGGCTCGCCGCCTTCTAACACAGCGACACAAGAGTTTGTTGTTCCTAAGTCGATACCAATGATTTTACTCATTGACCCTTACCTCCTAGCTTCATTATGTAACATTATTGATTTACTTTTACCATAGATGGACGAATGATTTTGTCTTTTAATTTATACCCTTTTTGGAATTCTTCCACTACTGTATTTGGTTCAAATGAGCTATCTTCCACTTGCATGACAGCTTGATGTTGATATGGATCAAACGGCTGTCCGACCGCTTCAATGACTTCCACACCTTCTTTTTGCAACGCTTCAAGAAGCTGACGATATACCATTTCCATACCTTGCAGTACAGCTTTTAATTGTTCATCTTCTGTATCTACTTTTAACGCTCTTTCAAAGTTATCAAGAGCCGGTAATATATCCGTCACTAAGCTTTGTGCACGATATTTTTGTGCAGCCTCAGCATCTAAACGAGTACGACGGCGGAAGTTATCAAAATCCGCTTGGAGACGCAAGTAGCGGTTTTCTTCCTCTTCAAGCTTCGCCTTTAATTCGTTAAGCTCTTTTTCTAAAGGATTTACTTCTGCAGTTTCTTCAACCTGTTCGTTTTCAACTGATTGTTCTCCTGCATGCCCTGCTTCCGTTTCTTCCATTTGTTCTTCTGTTACCGTTTCTTCTATTGTTTGCTTTTCGTTTGTCAACGAATTCACCTCCCTTTAATAATACGTAACATTTTTCATTGAATAAGAGGATTGTGAATCATTCGGATGGAGCAGAAGCTGCATCCATCCGTTAACCAATATAACCTGACCTACTTATTTTGATACAGCTTTGTTAAGGCATTTGATAAATTGGATGAAATAAGTTTCAATAAGCTAATGACACGAGAATAAGGCATTCGGATCGGTCCTAAAATCGCCACTGTTCCAAGCTGTTCGTCTCCAATGGAATAGCTTGCTGTAATTAAACTGCAATTTTCCATTTCGCTTACTTGGTTTTCGCGGCCAATTTTCACATCGATGCCCGCCTTGTTTCCCCGAAGGAGCTGATACAATTGTTGTTCTTGCTCCATCATCCTTAATAGTGACTGCACTTTTCCTACATCATGAAATTCCGGATGGCTTAACATGTTTGTCTTACCACCGATAAACGCTTTTTCACCTATTTTTAAACGCAGTGCGTTTTGCATCGTCACAAAAAGCTGCTCATAATTTTGGATATGTGTTTTTAACAACATCGCTACTTCTTTGTACATTTTATCATGCAACTCAATAATCGGAACTCCGGTCAAACGTTCATTTAAAATATTAACCATCTTTTCAATGTCAGATGGATTTATAGAATCAGGCAATGTTAATGTTTTGCTTTCTACATGGCCTGTGTCTGTCACAATAATCGCCACGGCGGTCTCACTTGATAAAGGAATCATTTGAATTTGCTTCAACTTATGATTTACCACATGCGGCCCTAATACAATGGATGTCAAATTCGTCATCTCAGATAAAATTTGTGCAGACTTTTGAACAACGGCTTCCAATTCTACAATGCGTTCAGCGAATACTGATTTAACCTTTGTCATATCAGACGCTGTTAGCATTTGCGGTGATAATAAATGATCAACATAATAACGATATCCTTTTTCTGATGGAATTCGCCCTGAGGAACTATGTGTCTTTTCAATAAACCCCAATTCTTCCAAATCTGCCATTTCATTACGAATCGTAGCAGAACTGAAATTAATCTCTTCTCTTTTTGATAAGGTTCTTGAGCCGACAGGTTGCGCAGACCGAATGAAATCATCAATCACCACTTGTAAAATTAACAATTGTCGATCTGTAAGCACATGCCATCACCTCTGTTAGCACTCATGTGCATCGAGTGCTAAATCTATTAATAAGTTACCAAATCACTTTGGTAATGTCAACGATTAGATTACACCTATAAAAGCTTGGAACACTTCGTTTCCGAGAAATCTTCCTTGTCTTGTTAAGTAGATATTCTCTTTATCCTCGGCAAGCAACCCTTTTTTCATTTGCTCCTGTGCCTGTTGTCCAAACACCTCATTGAACGGTACACCATACTTTCGTTCAAAGATCTTTTTGGATACTCCCGCTGTTTTGCGGAGACCCAAAAAGACTTCCTCTTCCATCATTTCTGCTTTACAGACTTCATGCTCTTCCAAGTAAGCAGATCCATTTTTTCTTACAGCCTCTATATATTTATTAATGGGACCTATGTTAGCCCTTCTGATCCCCTTTGTGTAGCTATGGGCACCCGCTCCGATTCCATAATACTCTTCGTTATTCCAATACGTTAAGTTATGACGGCTCGCAAAACCGGGCTTAGTGAAATTACTGATTTCATATTGATGAAATCCGTGTCGTTCCATCTCATCCATCAACAAATCATACATTTTTGCTTCTTCTTCTTGGGCCGGAACCTGCAATTTTCCTTTACGCATTAAATTATAAAAAACCGTCTTCGGTTCAATAATTAACGAATAGGCTGACATATGATCAACATTCAATTCAAATGCTTCTTTTAACGTTTGGACAAAATCTCCGATCGTTTGCCCCGGTAAACTATACATTAAATCTAGGCTAAGGTTATTAAAACCAACTTTTCTTGCCCTCTCAATCGTTTTAATTGCTTCCCTTTTTGTATGAACACGTCCGATTTTTTTCAAAATCTCATCATTAAAAGTTTGTACCCCGATACTTAAACGGTTAACACTGTAATCCTTCAATAATTGAAGTTTCTCCTCTGTCAATTCATTAGGATTCGCTTCGAATGTAAACTCGCCGCCTTCTTCCACTGAAAGATGGCGCTGAATGATTTGAAGAAACTTTTCCAACTGAGGGACCGTGAGAGCAGTCGGCGTACCTCCACCGACAAAGATGCTTTTCAATCTGCTTTCACCATGTTTTTCAACCGTATATTTCATCTCTTGTTCCATTGCATCCAAATACTGATCGACAGGCTGATTTTCAAAAAAGACCTTGTTAAAATCACAATAATGGCAAATATGATGACAAAATGGAATGTGTAAATATGCAGCTTGTACCATTTATCTCACACCCTTTTCTTTTTTACAAAAAGGCCGCAGATTTGGCTCTGCGGCAATCGTTAAAATAAAAAATGATCCTATCCGTTTAAATTGCATAATAACGCATAACAAAGTGAAACTTCCATCAAGAGATGCTTTTTCTCCTAATGGTTAGTTGATTTTACCAGGCTCTTAGGGGTGGTTATTCCTTCTCGGGAAAAACCGGGATCCTATCACCTGTTAGAGCGGGATAAAAGCTTTTTAACCACAAGGAACCGTCATTGAAATCCCCGGTTTACCGGATTTCCTCATGACGGCTCCTTACAGGAGACCGGATGGCACAACATAAGGAAAATGTCGTGCCATCCGGTCCCGTTATTATTTCTTGCTGTTATCGTCATCCATTTTCAGAACAGCCATGAATGCCTCTTGCGGCACTTCAACAGATCCTACTTGTTTCATGCGCTTTTTACCTTCTTTTTGCTTTTCAAGAAGTTTACGTTTACGGGAAATGTCACCGCCGTAACATTTTGCCAATACATTTTTACGCATCGCTTTGATTGTCGAACGCGCCACGATTTTTTGTCCGATCGCCGCTTGAATCGGCACTTCAAACTGTTGGCGGGGGATTAGCTCTTTTAATTTTTCTACAATCACTTTACCGCGCTCATAAGCGGAATCACGGTGGACAATGAAAGAAAGGGCGTCTACTTTTTCCGCGTTTAATAAGATATCCATCTTCACTAATTTAGATGGTTTATAACCGATTAATTCATAATCAAAAGAAGCATATCCTTTTGTGCTCGATTTTAATTGGTCGAAGAAATCATATACAATTTCAGATAAAGGAATTTCATAGATAATGCTCACACGGTTTTCATCCAAATATTCCATCGTAATGAAAATTCCGCGTTTTTTCTGGCAAAGCTCCATGACGGCACCAACATAATCATTTGGAACCATGATCGTTGCTTTTACATACGGCTCTTCAATACGATCAATCTTTTGAGGATCAGGCATATTCGACGGGTTATCAACCGCCACTTTTTCACCATCTGTTAAAAACACATCATAAATAACACTTGGAGCCGTCGTGATTAAATCGATTTTAAATTCACGCTCAATGCGTTCTTGAATGATTTCCATGTGTAATAACCCTAAGAAACCACAGCGGAAACCAAAGCCTAATGCCTGTGATGTTTCCGGCTCGAATTGAAGTGCCGAGTCATTTAACTGCAGTTTCTCAAGTGCTTCACGTAAATCGTTGTATCGTGCTGTATCGATTGGATATAAACCACAGAACACCATCGGATTCAATTTACGATAACCGGGAAGCGGTTCAGCAGCCCCATTTTTTGCGTGCGTAATCGTATCACCTACACGGGTGTCGCCAACATTTTTAATGGCTGCCGTTAAAAACCCTACGTCCCCAACGGTCAATTCGTCTTTTAATGTCGCCTTTGGCGTGAAAACACCAACCTCTGTTACTTCGAACTCTTTACCCGTTGCCATCATTTTAATTTTATCGCCTACTTTAACCGTACCTTCTACAACACGAATATAGGCAACAACCCCGCGGTAAGCATCATATAAAGAGTCGAAAATCAATGCTTTTAAAGGGCCTTCCGGATCTCCGGTCGGTGCTGGCACTTTTTCTACGATTTGTTCCAAAATCTCTTCAATGCCAATACCCGCTTTGGCAGAAGCAAGCACTGCTTCTGATGCGTCAAGGCCAATTACATCTTCAATTTCTTGACGAACACGTTCCGGGTCGGCACTCGGTAAATCAATCTTATTAATAACAGGCAAGATTTCCAAATCGTTGTCGAGCGCTAAGTAAACGTTCGCCAGCGTTTGCGCTTCAATTCCTTGCGCCGCATCGACCACAAGGATAGCTCCCTCACAGGCAGCCAAACTTCGCGACACTTCGTACGTAAAGTCGACATGGCCCGGTGTATCAATCAAATGAAGGATATAATCATTTCCATCTTTTGCTTTATAATTAAGCTGAACAGCATTTAACTTAATGGTAATTCCCCGTTCTCTTTCCAGGTCCATGGAATCCAATAGCTGATCCTTCATTTCGCGTTGAGTAAGTGCATTGGTCTTCTCTAAAATACGATCAGCTAATGTAGACTTCCCATGGTCAATATGGGCGATGATGGAGAAGTTACGAATTTTAGATCGTCTCTCTAATCTTGATTCTTTATTCATCACGTATTCCACTCCTACTAAAACTCGACAAACATGTACACTAGGATAGATTATATCATTACGACACAGTCAATGTCATTAGAAAAACTTGTCCATTATACAGTCTTTTAGGTAAAGGCCTTCGTTTCTGACACAGTTAAGAAAATGTTCGTTATACGTTCTCATTAGCCAGCAAAAAGACATTTGCCCTTATGTTCCGCTTCATCCATCTTGTAAGGGCAAATGTCCATTCGTTATCTCTATTGGCCAACTACCTTGTTAATGGCAGAATGAACGGCATCCGCAAACTTTTTTCCAAATGAGGAAAAGAAGTTAAAGGCTTTACGTTCTTCCAATTGTTCTTGCTTTTGCTGCAAATCAAGTGTTCTCACTTTAGAACCCAACACTGAAGCCTTAATCTCTCCTTCTTTTGTTTGTGAAACGGTGAAAGCACTTAAAAATTCAGGATCTTCGTAGCCCTTCATTTTAATCATTCCATTATTGGCCAGCTGCATCCCAAGCAAAACTCCAAATAACAGTATTGTCGTCAGCATGAAACTCTTCATCATAAACTTAATCATCTTTTTCTCCTTCAATGGGACGTTTCCTATTAATCATTATGGACGTTTTTTGCTGAAAACATTACCTTCTCATGCATTTATTCCACTCTAATGGGCAGTAATCCCCTCATTCTCCTTACATTAAGTGAAGGAATTACTGCCCATTGGTTCAACTAACACCCGCTGAATAAAGGAATACATGTTAACTGCATATCGTTCTGCCCGCCGGAAGTTTCACTTTATTGTTTCGATTCAACCGCTCCATTCGCTTTTTCCGCTTGCCAATAATAATCGCTGAATACATCTGCTACCGCTTCAGCTGTCCGGTTCAATTCCTGGAATGAATTGTCGACCCCTCCAATTTCCATCAAAATAGCATTCTGGGATAAATCTTGGTTAAACTTACCGTTCGTCCCTTTTCCTCTTTTCGTAAAAACCCCTCTACTTAAACGCGGATACTTTTTGTTGATCATTTTATAGAGATCTTTGGCCAGTTTCTCGTTTCTTTCGTAATTCGCATTCTCTCCTCCTATGATAAAAGCAAGTTTTGCGTAGTCTTTTCCGTTTATCGTCACCGTTGTAGCCTCTCTGCGATTTGAATCCCGGTGGAGGTCAAATAAGAACTGTAAATCACGATTGGAAGCCAGTGCCGATTGAACCACTTCACGCGAAGCAGCATAAGATTTTGAATAGCTCCATCCCTTTTGCTTTAACCTTTTATTCATATCCTCTATACTAACCTGTGTTCCAATACCTCTTTTTCTAAGTTCTTCTCCCAATTTTTGTCCGACCATTGTAATATTTACCTTTGAATGAAAGGCTGCATTCGGGTCGGTTACCCCCTTTAAATGAGGCAAATACGACTCGGTACTGTGTGTATGGTAAATAAATACAACATTTTTGCCGTCTGTTGATGAGGCCCGGGGTTGGACAGGATCATTTTCTCCCCGGGGCTTGTCCACTTCAGATAAATTTTGAATACTCGCTTCCCGTTCTGCCATCAATACTTCTAGCGGCGGCGAAGACTCGTATGGAATGGTTGTATAGTCAGTTCCCTCTTCAGCAACAATGATTTCGCTGTCAAAATGATAAAAACCGGGAAGTTCATTTCCAAGCAAACTTCTCGGATCATCTAGATTGACGCGTGTTGCAAATTGAAACAACTCACTAAAATATCCAGGCGAAGGAATATCCGATGAGAGCGCCTGCTTAAAGTAATGATTTTCATATGAAAATAAATGAACAAAAGAGGAAATGGACAATTCATCTGTTACTTCGCCTAAAGAGGTAGAGGAAATTCGATATTGAGGTTTTAATGATGTTAGCATTCCGACCATTACAAACAACATGACTAATCCTAATACGAACACAATGATTAATTTGCGTATGATGGCTCCGTTCACTGAAACAATTAGTTCCCCTGGTCGCCCGAACTTCATGTTCTCACCCTTTCCAAGCTTCTCGTTATATATATATGTACAAGCCCCCTGTATAGAACGGGACATTCCCCCACACGGATAGACTTTTAAAGAAAACTTGACGATTGCGATCCTTCGGCTGCACTGCCAGTTCATGCTTTCTTAACGTAAAATAAAAGAAAGAGGATGGCTCAAAAGGTATAAAAAGACATACCTTTTGAGCCATCCTCCTGAAAGGTCAACTTTTGTCATTGATTAGAGGCTTATGGGACAGCCTCGTTTCGTTGATAGACAGTTGTGAATACGCGCTTATGCTTTTAATGGGTATAAGCGCCCAGGTTATCCTGATCCACTTCATGATGCAGCGCAGCGTTCAAGCCTCCGGCAACTACATTGGCCATGGACTCAATAAACATATCGACTTCCTTAGGTGTTACCATCAAGTTATGCCCTAAAGGTGCTAACACTTCATGAATGAGTCGTCTCTTTTCCTCATCCGGCAGTGTCCCGATCAATCCTAGATACGTTTGACGCTGCTCCATTTCCGGCAGATCTTCATCTGTTAGCGTCTGCTTTTCACCAAATGTCATCCCCGACGGAACGAGCGCTTTAGATGGCTTTCCTTGCTCTTTCATTTCCCGCCCAAAGTGCTTTAATATAAAATCGATCGTATCGCTTGTGATGGAAACAGCATCTACAACTGTTGGAATACCTACAGCAATTACCGGTATGCCCAATGTATCACGACTGAGCTCTTTTCTCTTATTTCCCACTCCCGAACCCGGGTGAATTCCCGTATCTGAGATTTGGATAGTGGCATTTACACGCTCAATTGAGCGGGCAGCCAGGGCATCAATTGCAATAATAAAGTCCGGCTTTGTTTTTTGAACGACCCCGAAAATAATGTCGCTCGTTTCAATTCCCGTTAATCCCATTACACCTGGTGCGATTGCACTGACAGAGCGGAAACCTTCTTCAACATTTTGTGAATCCAGCTCGAATAAATGTCTAGTAATCAGTAAGTTTTCTACAGCCATCGGCCCAAGAGCATCAGGTGTGACATTCCAGTTTCCAAGCCCCACCACTAAACAACTCGCTTGATTGGAAATCCCTAACTGTTTAATGAACCGATGGAATTCTTTTGCGAGCACTTCTTCCATTATTTTTTGCATTTCCGTATCTTGCTGACGGATTGCCGGTGTCTCTAAAGTCAAGTATTGACCTTTTTTCTTGTTAATTACCTGTGCTCCCTGCTCCGTGATTTCAACAGCGGTTACTTTAACTCCCTGCACATCTCTTTCCTTAACAATAACCCCCTCAATCTGCGCTCTCTGCTGAGTGCGTCCCTTCTCTGCTTTCTCTCGCTCTTGAACAACCATTTCATGGGCCTCTACCGCTAAATCTGTGCGAACATTATATTGACTTAAATCAAGACGATTATCCACATTCCTTCCTCCCAGCCTAGTATGTAATATCGTTAATTTGTTCTATAATCCGTTCCAACTCACATAGAAATATTTACTAACTATTGCGGAGTAGATATTTTGGGACTTTACCCGTACAATAGTCAAGTACGGTCAATAGGTGAGCTGTTGAAAAGGTATTTGTATTTTCACCTATTTAACTTCTCTTCATTCATCTTATGTTTGTGTAAAATTCATCGTGATATTGTATTGCATTCTTTTTATTGGTTTGATAGAATATCATGTGTTCTTACTGTAAAAATGTCGAGTTTAACATAATCTCGATTTTAGTAATTTCGGGAGGTGAAACGGATGCCAAACATGAAATCTGCGATCAAACGCGTAAAAACTAGCGATGCTCGTCGCGCTCAAAACGCTCAAGTTAAATCTACTATGCGTACTGCTATCAAAAAGGTTGAAGCATTAGTAGCAAACAACGATATCGAGAATGCAAAAGCTGCTTTCGCAGTAGCTTCTGAAAAATTAGACAAAGCTGCTCGTAAAGGTCTTATCCACAAAAACGTTGCTGCTCGTCAAAAGTCTCGTTTAGCTAAAAAAGTTAACGGCTTGTCAGCATAATAAAAACGACTCTCCTCAAGGAGAGTCGTTTTTATTATGTCACTGTCGTTTTTGGTTAACATTCTTTAAGAAAAACAACTCTAGAATAAGGGATTTATCCATTTTCCCCATTTTCATTTCATAATCGGCTTCCGCCAACTCTTTCATGATGCTTCTCAGTTGATCTTCCCCGAACATTTTGCTTTGCTGTAAGGCTAGCTTCACGCGAAATGGATGGATTTTTAGTGACTGGGCGATTTGTTGTTGACCGTACCCTTGATTGGATAGTTGCTTGGAGTGATAAATCAATCGGAACTGCATCGCCAAAAGGGATAAAATTTTAATTGGTTCTTCATTATTTTGCAGCAAATCCCGATACAAATATAGCGCCTTTACCGAATCCTGCTGAACCACCGCTTCAATCAGAGAGAATACATTTTGTTCCAATGATCTCGACACTAACAATGAGACAATCTCTTCGTTAATGGTCTGGCCTTCTCCTACATACAGAACAAGCTTTTGCAGCTCATTCAGAACAACCGTCAAGTTAAGACCAGTCAATTGTAAAAATAACTGTTTCGCCTCCTCTGTCATGGTCACGGACGAAGCTTTTAATTCATTATCGATCCATGCCCGGATCTCTTGTTCCCCGAGTTCGTTCGTTTCGATGATTTCCGCATGCTTTTTCAACAATTTTGTGATTTTTTTTCGTTCATCGAGTTTTGAATAAGGGACATTTATGACCATCACCGTGAATGGAGAAGGTTGTTCGATATAGTGCTGCAACTTTTCGATATTGTGCTCCACTTTTCCTTTTAACTTTTCCGCTGTCAAGAATAAAGCATTATTGAGTACGACAACACGTTTTTCACCAAAGAAAGGTAACGTTTCTGCATCCTCAACAGCATGGTCGACCGGAACTTCTTCTAAATCATATGTGGACAAATTAAAGCTTCTTTCTTCCTCGTTCAATGCAGCTTCAATAATTTTTTTGCGTGTTTCTTGTAATAAAAACGTATTCGTTCCATATATTAAATAAATAGATGACAATTGAGTTTGTTTTACTTTTTTCCAACTATGTAATACCAAGTGTTTGCCTCTCCCATTCTTTCTGTATTCCTCCTTATCATCGTACAAAGATTAGGGACATTTTACAAGCTGCCTGACTGAATTGAATGACATGAATAAAGGGAATTGCACCTAAAGAAGCAATTCCCTAATCTATGATAAACACTAACAAAAGAAGCCCTAGGATACTTTTTTGTTAGTGAGTGCCCCTTTTGTTTTATTATGGACACCATGCCTTGAACTATTTGTGACAAGTCTTGTCAGCAAAGGAAAACGGTTTCTTTTATATGGATTTTTTCATATTTTTACCTTATACTTAAGTATGAAATAGGAGGGGTAGCTGTGAACGAGTTTGAGAAAAATGTCCAAAGTACACGAAATGACGCAGTCGATTCAGGTGTAGGTTTCGCGGTTTCATTCGGATTTTTCGCAACAATGTTTATTATTGCAACTATCGTACAATTAGTGGCGTCCTGATATCGGAGAAGATATCCCTTAACCCGCTTGTTGCGGGAATGAAGCTGTTGAAAATGACTTTTCAACAGCTTTTTATGTTTACTACATGTTATGGAATTTCCCATCGGAACGTTCCATCGTTTTTGAGAAATATATAGGAAATGGCTCCGTGTTCGTCTGTTCGAAGAATAGCAATGTCCCTTTTTTGCAGCTCCTTTATGACAGAAGAATGGGGATGCTGATACCGGTTATTTTTCCCGACTGAAATGATGGCTACCTTCGGTTTTATATGATCTAAAAACAGAGAAGATGTAGAGGTTTTACTTCCGTGATGTCCCACTTTCACTATGTCGGCTTTTAATAATGGAAAATTTAAGACGAGCTTCTCTTCTCCGTTTGATTCCATATCGCCTGTAAACAGCCAGTTTAACCCTCCCATCCTGGAAAACAACACGAGAGACTGATCGTTTTTAGTTGTTTCATTTCCGGCCGGAGATAAGAAGAAAAAAGAATAGCCCCCTTCCTTCCATCCATCTCCCTTTTCCATAAAAGTGACCTTTGCTCCTTTAGAAATGCTTTGCTTTATCGCTTTTTCTTCCAGCTCGTCCAACACATCTTTCTTTCCTAAGACTAACTCTTTTACATGTACTTTCTTTAACACTGTTTGCGCCGCTCCAGCATGATCATAATCCCCATGCGTAATAATCAATTTATCGATATGCCGAATTCCACGTGCCCGTAAAAAAGGAACAAGGACATGCTTGCCTACCTCAAAAGGCTTACGTTTTACCTGCCAGGGTTCTCTTGCAAACGGCATACTTCCCCCTGTATCAATTAAGTAGACACCTCTTCGATAAGGAAGCTCAATTAAAATGCTGTCTCCTTGCCCCACATCGATAAAAGTTACACGTCCCTGAGGATTCATGTTGAATTGGAAGTATTGAAATAGTAATAAGAGAAGAAGACCCGCTGCAGGCCACATCCATGTTTTCACTTGTTTTTCCACCATCGCAAACAGACATACTATCACGGCATATAAGCCCGCCATGAGATAAAAAGGTGGCTTTCCGAAAATGAGCTGTGTGAATGGAGCGGTTACTGCGAACTTGACCATTTCACCACTGACTTCCAGTACGGCATTCAATAAAAAGGCCATTATTTCTCCCAGAGGGGAACATATTATCCAAGTTAGAAACATCAGTAAACATATTGGTAGAACAAATATGGAAAAAAGAGGAATAAACAATAGATTCAACGGGAGACTCAATAAGGAAACTTGATGAAAATGGTACAAAATCAACGGAAGAGAACCTAACTGTGAGACAATGCTTGCTGCTATTAATTGCTTCAAAAAGGAAGAATAGCCCTTCATAATGATCCCTCTGGACATGATCAAGAAGAAACTGACCATAAACGAAAGCTGGAACCCAATCTGATATATATAGTACGGCTGAACACCAACCATAATCAAAAAGGTCAAACTGATGGCATCATGAGAAGTGATGGTCGTTTTAATTCGGATGACAAGCAAGATAAGAACGGTCATCATGACAGCTCTGATAACAGAAGGGGATGCCCCTGCAACAGCTCCATATACCGGAAGGACGATCATTAACGAGAGTGTCGCATTTTCCCTTGTGACTCCTATTCGAACCAAGAAATAAAATAAAATTCCTGATAGAAATCCAACATGTAACCCGGATATGGCAAGTAAATGAATAACACCGCCTTCCTGGTAGTACCCCAGCGTTTCTTCACTTATATTTTTTCGCTCTCCATAAATGAGGGCCTGCATCATTCCTAGAGATGGCTGTTTGACGTTTTTCTCAATAAAACGGAGCCCGCTCTCCCTCCAAGAAGAGAACATATATTCTTTCCCCGCACTTGAGGCACATCTTCCCAATGACATGTCGGAGAGACTCAACACCCAGTGAATTCGTTGTTGATGTAAATACTGGGCATAATTAAAGCCAGCTTCATTTCTCCTTTTCTCGGGTTCGGTTAACGTACCTTTCAATTGACAAGAAGCTCCCACTCTTAATTTTTGAAGCTCTTTCTTTTCTTCAGCTGTGGAAATATTGTACATAACGATAATTGTTTCGTCTGGAAGGCGAAAATGAAAGGAGAGTGTTCGGCCATTTAGATCCGGAATAGTGGAGATATAACCTTGAAAGGAAGTTTGCGAGGAAGAAAGCATAGTATGATTACTCTTTTCAGTCACGATATAATGCCCCGGCAAAAAAATCGAGGCGATTATACTTGCATAAAATACGGGGCGAGGAACATAATGATACAACCAAAAAAGATAGGTGCCAAAAGCAAGCCACACAACCGGCTCCTGCCATGTTAAACAAATGAATGCCAGCACTGCTGCAAATGCAATATAAATCCAAAATCCTTTTACTCTTCTTATCATTCACATATGCTGAACACCTCCCTATCGTTCTAAAGGGAAAAGGACTGTCCCATAACTCTTCACAAAGAAAGACATTTCATTTTTCGGAAGGGTGGCTCAAAAGCAAGTCCTTTTTGCTTTTAATGAGCCCTCCTTCCTTTTTCAAAACAGCCCTTTTGGACATCCAAAAAGGCCCGTTTCAAGAAAATATGCCAAAATCATCTTTTGAATTTTCTTTTTATATTTTTTGTTTGGAAGCAAAGAATAGCTTTTCTGCCTCTTTTTGAAATTCATCCATCGTTTCCGGCTCTGTCCCATTTGCTTCTGCCAGCGCTAACAAACGAGAGACAAAATCTGATTTTTCCTTTGCATACATATCAATTGCCGCTTCATAAAACGCCACTTGCTCTACATGTACACCAGCTTGCTTAAACAATTCAATCGCATAAGGATGGTTTTTGTAGTCATTTGCATAATAAACAGATTTGATTCCAGCTTGAATAATGGCTTTACAGCAATGTACACACGGAAAATGCGTGACGTATATTTCAGCCCCCTCTGTTTTCACACCAAATTTTGCGCATTGTAATAGTGCATTCATCTCTGCATGAATCGTTCGGATACAATGGCCGTCTATGACATAACATCCTTCATCAATGCAATGGACCCCACCGCTGATCGATCCGTTATACCCTCCTGCAATAATCCGCTTATCGCGCACGATGGTCGCCCCTACCGCTAGTCGCTCACACGTACTGCGAAGCGCCAATAAATGGCTTTGTGCCATAAAATATTGATCCCAAGAAATTCGATTCATTGCTCTTCCCCCGCTTTTTAACTGTTAATGTCAGAGCTAAACAGTCGGCCCCGCTTTTCTTCATTGTCCAGCTGCGAAAACCAAGCCGTACGGTCGTTTCACTTTCTCCCACGGCACCAAAGAGCGGTTCCCCGGGAGAACGCTCCAACGCCCTATCGGCTTAA
>NZ_JBHRZT010000020.1:478766-708032 GCF_042649685.1 Bacillus songklensis
CACTGTCCAGCTGCGAAAACCAAGCCGTACGGTCGTTTCACTTTCTCCCACGGCACCAAAGAGCGGTTCCCCGGGAGAACGCTCCAACGCCCTATCGGCTTAAACAGGCTTTCTCCGCTTTTCTTTTTAGTGTAGCGGTTATAATCAAATATCGTCAATATTCATCTTTTTTCACACATATTACTGAATGGTGACATGTTCTTTAATCTTTTCGAATGACTTCTCCCCAATTCCCGACACATTCATTAAATCTTCCGCTTTTTGAAATCCCCCTTTCTCTTCACGATAGGCGATAATGGCTTCAGCCTTAGATGGACCGATTCCCGGTAATGATTGTAATTGTTCACTTGAAGCTGCATTGATATTAACGAGCTCAGCATTCTCTTCCACCTGAAGAGGGGCAGCAGGTAAAGCCGGCATTTCCCCTAATTTAGGAATATAGATGACCATTTCATCTTTTAGCTTTCCCGCTAGATTAACTTGATTTATATCCGCCTCTTTTATAAATCCTCCTGCTGACATCACTGCATCTTTTACCCGGCTTCCTTCTTTCATTTCATATACACCTGGTGTTTGAACCGCTCCTTTGACATCCACCACTATCGAGAGTGAGGCACTTTGTGACTCCCTGCTTTTCTTTTCGGCAGGAAATCTCCCCTCCTCTTTTGTCTCCACCATTTCTTCCAGTTCATTTATAGAGGACATATTTTCTGAAGAATCTTCTTGTTTAAAAAACCAAAATAAGGTCAATACAATCACCGCCAAACCAGATGCCATCATTCCAATTTGTTTTTTTGATAACGTCAATAGATGAACCCCTTTCTCATAAATCATAATCATAAAATCTTCATCGGACTCATATCGTTTAGGGGAGAATCTTTTATAAAGGAGGGGATGAAATAGTGAACATAGGGCTTATCGGAACAGGAAACATGGGGAGAATATTAATCGAGGCATTCATTGAATCAAAAGCAGTACAGCCAGCTAACATGATTGTCACAAACCGGACGATTGAAAAGGCCTATGATATTCAAGCCCAACATCCCTCGGTCAAAGTAGCCCAAAACGCGAAGGAAGTGGTGCAACACTCGAATATTATCTTTCTCTGTGTAAAACCATTGGATATTCACCCCCTTTTAATACAATTAAAAAATGATTTACAGTTTGCTCAATGTATTGTATCAATAACAAGTCCAATTTCAGTGGAACAACTTGAGAGTGTCGTGAACTGTCAAGTTGCCCGTATCATACCAAGCATTACAAACCGCGCCTTAGCGGGCGTTTCATTATTCACTTATGGAGAAAGCTGTAGCAGGGATTATCAGCAAGTGTTATACGAGCTATTTTCGGCTATTTCCCATCCTGTATTAATCGATCATTCTATTACAAGAATTGCATCTGATATCGTCAGCTGCGGTCCTGCTTTTCTCAGCTTTCTCTTGCAAAAATTCGTCTCAGCGGCAGTAAGTGAAACAAATATTTCAAAGGAAAAGGCAATAGAGCTTGCAAGTCAAATGGTTATAGGAATGGGAAAACTGCTTGAAAAAGAGATCTTTACCCTCCCTACCTTACAAGAGAAGGTTTGTGTAAAAGGCGGAGTAACCGGGGAAGGGATTAAAGTATTGGAAGCGGAGCTTGGAAACTTATTCGAGCATGTGTTCCAGCAAACACACGCAAAGTATTATGAGGATATCGAGAAGGTAGGCCAACAATTCAATATATAGGCATTATGTATCTATTTTGACAACAAGAGCTGATTGTCCTGCTTCCTAAAAAAATTCATACTTATTCAAGAAGAGGGTGTCCTAAAGTACGGTTTTTGTACTTTTTGGGACACCCTCCTTCTTTTTTGTTTAGCCATTCTTAATAGATGAAAAAAATAGACGCTGGCTTGTATTCGCCGGTGGATTTTCTGAAAAATCCGCTGTGACGCTTACATGATCGAACCCTGCATCCCGCAGCCACTTTTCATATGTCCCAATCGGGAATGTACGCTGTTGATGACACTCATCAAAACGCTCGTAACGACCTGTATCATCTTGTACAAAAAAAGTTAATTCATGCTCAACGGAATGCTCGTCCTCCCCACGGAAACACTCCCAAATATACGAAACTTCTTCCCCTGTATAGGCAAACGTCTCTTCGGCAAAGATAAAGTCTATTTTATAAAGGGAATGAATATCAAATACAAATAATCCTCCCGGCTTTAGATGTCGATAAACGGAAGAAAAAGTTCGCTTCACTTCTTCAGGGGAACGCAAATAGTTTAATGAATCACAAAAAATCCCGACACAATCAAACTGTTCCCCCAATTCAAGTTCTGCCATATTTTGCTGAAATAAAGGAATAGACAAACCTTCCTGACGCGCCCTCTCTTGTGCAACCATTAACATATCATCGGACAAGTCGATGCCTGTTACTTCGTATCCTTCTTTCGCTAAACGAACGGTGACTTGCCCTGTTCCGCATGCAACATCTAATATCTTCGGCTGATGTAAGCCAATACGCTCTAATTCCCTTCTGACATATCTTACCCACTCATCATATGGAACATCGGCCATTAAGCGATCGTACACATAAGCAAACCGTCCATAACTCATTGATTCAACACTTCTTGAACATCCACTGCAGGCGCGTCTCCCCATAGCCTTTCAAGATTATAATAAGAGCGTTCATCCTTATGAAACACGTGCGCTATAACATTTCCCAAATCAACAAGTACCCAGCGGGCTTCATCGAACCCTTCCAATCGTTTTACCTGAATCCCCTTTTCATTTGCACGTTCTTTAATTTCACGGGCGATTGCCTGAACTTGCTTATCGGAATTCCCGTGACAAATTAAGAAATAATCCGAAATTAACGAAATTCCCTTCATGTCCAATACAATCATATCTTCTGCTCTTTTATCATCTGCCGCTTGGACAACCAATGGTAACAGTTCATGCTCTTGCATCTATTTACCTCCTGTAACTAAGCTGTTATATGTAAAAATGGTATCCGGATAAACCGCCTGGTTTTTTTTCAATAAAAATGTAATCGTATTTTTCAGAGACTGTACTAATGCCTTGTCTAAATCCTGTTTGGCAAGCTCCCTTACCTCTTGAACACCGGGAAAGATTCTTCCTGGTTCAATATAATCAGCCACATATATAATTTTTTCCAAAAGTGTCATATTGGGACGCCCTGACGTATGATAACGAATGGCATTTAATACTTCTGAATTTGTCACACCCGCTTCTTTTTCAACTAAGTAAGCTCCTACCGGGGCATGCCATAATTCAGTGTTATGAACGAGCAGGTCTTGGGCCATGTTTTGGTCGATAATAATTTCCCTCATCTCTTCTTTGGAGCGAAATTTTGCATAGTCGTGGAAAATAGCCGCCAATTCTGCTTTCTTTACATCCGCCCCGTACCGTTTGGCCAGTTCAATGGCTGTTTCCATAACGCCGATGGTGTGAATATATCGATGTTCCGTTAACTTCTCTTTTACAATGGCTAATGCTCTCTCACGATCCATATAAATGATTCTCCTCTATATATTTTTCCACTTCATCAGGGACTAAATACCGAATCGTTTGCCCCTTTTTTATTTTCTCTCGAATAAGCGACGAAGATAAATCAATCGTTGGGGCCTCTACCTGTAAAATCGGATAAGGAGATTGCCTGCTATAGCCAGGGCGATTTACTCCTACAAAGGTGACTAAATGCAACAGCTCATCGATACGATGCCATTCAGATAAGCTTTCAATCATATCTGCCCCGATGATAAAGTGAAAATCCGAATTCGGATATTGTTCACGTAAAATTTTCATCGTTTCATATGTGTATGACTTCCCCCGTCTTTCAAATTCAATACGTTGAATAGAAAAAGAGGGATGACCCACAATAGCGACCTCAATCATTTTTAAACGATGAAACGGTTGTGTCCATATATCAGTTGCTTTGTGAGGAGGTACATATGTAGGCATGAACCAGATCTCATCTAATTTCAAAGCATCCTGTACTTCATTTGCCATAATTAAATGTCCGATATGAGGTGGATTAAACGTACCGCCTAGAATGCCGATTTTCTTCAACAATCTCCGTCTCCTTTGTTGATTAATTAGGAAGAACGATTTGTTTATTTTCACGTGATTCTTTATATAAAACAATGGTGTTTCCAATTACCTGCACAAGCTCAGCCTTCGCACCTTCACTAAGTTCCTCAGCTACTGTATAACGATCTTCTTCACAGTTTTGCAGCACACTTACTTTAATCAGTTCACGCGCTTCTAGCACATCTTCAATTTGCTTTACCATGTTCTCGTTGACTCCGCCTTTCCCAACTTGAAAAACAGGGGTTAAGTGGTGTGCCTGCGAGCGTAAAAAACGTTTTTGTTTACCAGTTAACATTGTATTCCTCCATCTTATTACTTATCTTTTTGATTTTGCAATCTGCTTAATACAATTGCTTCCATAGCTTTTATATCCGGGCGTTTACCTGTCCATTTCTCAAAAGCCAATGCCCCTTGCATAACAAACATTCCAATTCCATTCTGGATAAACGCCCCTTGATTTTTTGCATCTTTTAATAGCCTCGTTTCAAGAGGGTTATAAATGATGTCACTTACGAGAGCACCTTTTCTTACATGATGAAGCTGCAAAGGGGTGTTTTCTATATGAGGGTGCATCCCGACAGATGTTGTATTGACAATGATATCATATTGCTGCAGCGAGGCTTCCGCTTCTTCGATTGAAAGAGCCGCTGAGACAGCAGAAGCGGGATTATCTGCTATTAAGTCTTTTGCTTTTTCCGCTGTTCTGTTGCAAAGATCAATCTGGTGTGGTGCATCTTTATAAGTAGCGAGAGTAAAATAAATCGCTCTTGCTGCTCCCCCCGCTCCGATTATCAATACACGCCTCTTCTTCAAGTCGGCTTCATTCAGTGCTTGCAGCAGGGACGTCACATATCCCTCTCCATCTGTATTATATCCAATAAAACGCCCATTTTCATTGACGACAGTATTTACCGCCCCAATCGCCTTTGCTAAAGGATCCACTTCATCTAAAAAATCCATGATTTTCACTTTATAAGGCACCGTTACATTGAAGCCGGATATATCAACTGCTTTTAATCCTTCCACTGCTGCCGCAAACTTTTCAGGTACTATTTCAAAAGCGTGATAATAAGCCTCCATGTTTAAACGTCCAAAAGCATCGTTGTGCATAGTAGGTGACATCGAATGGCCGACCGGATAACCAATAACCCCATATAGTTTTTTCATCTGCTGCTCCCCCTTTACGAATTGAAGAGAGAGTGAGCCAAAAAGGGAAATCCCTTCCGATTCACTCTCGTATAATTATTTACTTCTTCCATGTACGCGCTAGTCCCTTACAAGGGATATCTCCCTTTCATTCATTGAGAAAATCCGCGTCCATAAAAGCCACGCACCGCCCCACATTACTCGGCGGCCGTTTTCCCCATCCCTCAGTATGTCCATCCTTTTTAAATAAGGGAATCTCTAACGAACACGCCCACGCCTTTCGGAGCATAGGCTACCACTTTTGCACCTGGTTCATTTACGGTGATCCAACCTAAGCCGGAGAAAACAATGTCATTTTTTCCTTGTTTAATGGTGAACTCATGTGCTACAAGTTCCGGAAACTCATCTAACTGCTCTTGTCTTGGGGGCTGCAATAGTTCTCCAACATGATTTTTATATAACTCATCAGCTTTCTCTAATTTTGTACGATGAATCATTAAGTCATTGGAAATATAGCAGGTCAAAGCCCGTCTTCCACCGCTTACATAATCAAGGCGGGCCAATCCCCCAAAAAACAAAGTTTGCTGTTCGTTTAACTGATACACTTTTGGTTTGATCTCTTTTTTAGGCGAAATGATCTTCAGGTCACGTTTATCCACAAAATGAGCCATTTGATGATGATTAATAATACCAGGTGTATCATATAAAACAGCATCGTCGTCAAGCGGAATCCCGATTAAATCAAGAGTCGTTCCCGGATATTGAGACGTTGTAACCACATCTTTTTCTCCGCTGAACTCTTTGATTAATGCATTAATGAAAGTCGATTTCCCTACATTTGTACAACCGACAATATATACATCTTTTCCGAATCGATACGCATCCATTGCTGCTGCAAGCTCTTTAATGCCCTGTCCTTTGGACGCGCTGATTAGATGAACATCAGTTGGTTTAAGACCAAGATCTTTAGCTTCTTTTTTCATCCAATTGATTAATTTAGTTTTTTTTACGGATTTCGGTAATAAATCCACTTTATTTCCGACCAAAATGACATTATTGCTTCCTACAAAGCGATGTAACCCAGGAAGCCAACTTCCATTAAAATCAAAAATATCAACAATTTTCACCACAAGAGCGTCAGATTGTCCAATACCATTTAGAATTTTCAGGAAATCATCATCTGTTAACGAAACATCTTGGATTTCATTATAATGTTTCAGACGGAAGCAGCGCTGGCAAATGATAACGTCTTTGTCCAATGCAGATTGAGGAGCATAGCCCATTTCATCAGGCTGTTCTGTTTGAATGGCTACCCCGCATCCTACACATTGCAATTTTTGTTCACTCACGAATTTATTCCTCCCAATTAATCATGCCTTTTCGTTTCATCCAAGTTAAGATCCTGCGTTCCATTTTCCGATTAAAGCGTGTAACTAAGCCGTCCGTTTGGGCGACGGGAACAACCAAAATTGTGTACAATCCAAGACGGTTTCCCCCCAGCACATCCGTGAGCAGCTGATCGCCGATTACTACAATCTCTTCATTTCGCAAATTCATAAGGCTTAACGCTTTACGGAAAGCTTTTCCCATTGGCTTTCTCGCTTTGAAAATAAAGGGAATCCCCAATGGATCTGAAAAAAGCTTCACCCTCTTCTCTACATTATTAGAAACGATTGTTACTTGAATGCCGTGTTCTTTCATTTCTTTAAACCATTCTATAAGCTGGGGAGTAGCCTCAGGACGGTCCCATTCTACTAATGTATTATCAAGATCCGTCACAATTCCTTTTACTCCTCTTTCCTTTAACATTTGCGGCGTAATATGAAAAATGCTTTTTACATGTTGATTCGGTAAAAAAAGTTTTAACACCTATGTCACACCTCTAATAATAAAATAAGGTTAAATTTAACTTTATGAATACTGGATGCACAATACACAATTATAACGTTAGTTCTCCATTTTCCAACAAAAAACTAAAAAAAACGACTCGTATCTTGTTCTTACTCAAAAAAATTATCTTATTCCCAAAAATCCAGGCGCTTTTTGGTAAATTATGCAAAACTTTCGACAAAATCACTTAATATTCCATTTTGTGGATAACTTTATTCACACTTTCCCAAGTTACTTCCCAACATTTAAAGGTAATTATAAACAAAATACCCACAATTTATCCACTGCTTCTTGTGGATAACAGAACGGTTGTTCCATTTTTTATTTCATGGTAGATTATGGGTAACCAAATATTCATCATATGATTGTTCCCTTAAAAATAGAACCATATAAAACAAACTTTCCCTCATAGCGGCTATTTGAACCGAAATGTTCTTACAGACAATCGTTCCAGCTTAAAAAAGAGGAGTTCTTCCTGCCAGCGAAAATGGGACAAACGAAAAAGATATCGGAGGTGAGAGCCTTTTTGTAAGGCGGCTCGTATGCAAAGACTATCTGACAAGCTCTTAATGGAATCATATTTAAAAGCGACAGAATTAAAGCTGAATCCTGAATTTATTCAATTAATCGAGAAAGAAATGGAACGAAGAGCATTGAAACTTGAGATTAAATTATCCTCTTAAATCTAGCCTTAACTATTTCTCTTTTAATACACCAATAAGCTGACCAACTTTGACTGGCTGTTCTTTTTCAATGTTGGGATTCAAGATAAATGTACCTTTTTCAAATAGAAGAACGACGGTGGAGCCGAACGTAAAATAGGCCATTTCGTCACCCTTTGTTACACTTTCACCTTCATGGGTTCTTTCAATGCTATTAATAAACATCGCCCCTACTTTGACCATTAGCATATTCCCATATGGATGGAGCAATTCTGTCAGTTTTCGATAATTTTTAGTTAGCGGATCCTTTCCGTACTTCATTCCCCACTTGTTAACGGGATACGATCTGTTTCCGAGCGTCCACATATTTGTTATGGTTCCACTTAGCGGACTGTGGATACGATGATAATCGCGAGGACTTAAATAGAAGATCATAAACAGTCCTCCAATATACTTTTCTAACAGTTTATCATTGCCAACCATCTCCTCGATCGAATAGACCTTTCCTTTTACTTTCATTTCTTTTGCCGGGTCTATGTAGCCATACTCTTCAATTACAGCATCTACCGGGCTTACAACTCCGTTTAGCGTTTGATCAATTGGGCGTACTCCCTCTTTTAGTTGCCTAATAAATAGTTGTTGTAAATTTTCATAATTTTTAAGGTTATCCGCCATTTCTGATTGATTAATTTTGTAAACTCGTGCATATGATGATAGTAGCACTGCACTTGCACGGGACGTTGAAAATTTTTGCAGCAGCTTTGAAAACAAAGCATGGTTTGTTAATTCAATAAAGATTTGATATATCCGTTCAAACAAGAAATTTTCCCTCCAATTGTTCGATAACTCTTTACTAACGTAATCTTTACGTCTACAATAAATATACACTTTGAAACATGTGCATCCCATTCTCTACAAAGGAGTGAAGAGAATGTTTTTATTAGAATACTTAGACCATACTGTCAAAAAAGTAAAAACACAAGCTGCAAACGCATTAACTCTATTAAATCTAAGTTTAGGAGCTTTCGCAATTCTTTTTATACTAAAAGATAACCTTAAACTAAGTGTCTTATTAATTTTTTTAGCGGCATTAGCTGACCGCTTTGATGGGATGACAGCAAGAAAACTAAATATTGAATCTGAACTTGGAAAACAGCTGGACTCGATGTGCGATATTATCTCATTTGGTATTGCGCCTGCTCTATTGCTTTATCAAGGCATACTCTTTGAATACGGTGCACCAGGTGCCCTGTTCACCATTTTCTATATTGCCTGCGGAGCATTAAGACTGGCAAGGTTTAATATTTCGGAAAATAACGGATACTTCACAGGGCTACCCATTACAGCAGCCGGCTGTATATTAACTTTAAACTATTTAGGTATTCCTTATTTGCCCCAGCAATTTTTCATGTTTTTAATTATCATTCTTGCTTTTCTGATGGTCGGAACGTTTAGACTCAAAAAAGTATAAAATATAAAAAGCTCATGGATACCATGAGCTTTTTATATTTTAACAGAAATAGTTGCGATAGCAATAAAAGGCGCCAAATATTACGAGTAAAATAAACAATACGATGATAACTGCAATCCAGACACCGTACCCACGGCTGTAGCCTCCCCCTCCATACGGGCCATAAGCTGGATAACCATATGGATACATGAAAGTCCCCCCTCATATGCTTATTTACTACTACCTTATGTAAGCCTGCCAAAATGGTATAGGCTTCTGTCCGCCTGCAAACAAAATCCCTTTACAGATTTGCCATGATACAGTAACAATGTTGGCAAAAACGTCCCCTCTGCTTTCAAAAGATGCAGGGTACATTAAAGATAGATCCTTTATCCCTGCCATCAGAGGCGAGAAAGATTTTTCATCGAACCCCCTTCTTTTATCACTTTCGCAATCAACACTAAAAACATAATAATTCTTGTTACGAATATTAAAAGCCGATTCCCCACGATGCTCTCTTCTCCCTTGCGTTCAATAAAGTTTCAAAAAAATTGTGCGGATGATCATAAAAATCATAAGGAATTTGTCGATAAAATGGTATAGGTAAATCCTTTTTCCTTTAAAATATACTTTTCAGGGTGATTGTATGGACAAAACTTCCTTATTAGGCCTTATTTTAGGAATCATTGCCATTTTCGTCGGAATGATTTTAAAAGGGGTCAATCCAACTGTTTTACTTAACGTTCCGGCCCTACTCATTATTTTTGTAGGTACGATAGCGGCTGTTACGATTGCATTTCCAACTCGAGATATTAAAAACATCTCAAAGCTCTTCGGGATTTTATTTAAAGAGGACAAAACATCGAATGTAGAAGAATTAATCCCTTTATTTGTTGATTTGGCCACTGTTGCTCGCAGAGAAGGATTGTTAGCATTAGAAAGCCAGGTTTCAACTATCGAAGATTCCTTTTTGAGAAATGGTCTGGAATTGGCTGTAGATGGTCAAACCCAAGAATTTATCCGTGATATCATGACCGAAGAAATTGCAGCTATGGAGGAACGTCATCAAACAGGTGCTGCCATTTTCGCCCAAGCGGGCACATATGCCCCTACTCTAGGGGTTTTAGGCGCCGTTGTAGGGCTCATTGCAGCTCTGTCAGACATGAACAACATTGAAGCACTTGGTCATGCCATTAGC
Organism: Bacillus songklensis; assembly: GCF_042649685.1. Lineage (NCBI taxonomy): Bacteria > Bacillati > Bacillota > Bacilli > Caryophanales > Bacillaceae > Bacillus > Bacillus songklensis. The sequence continues at coordinate 489,210 of NZ_JBHRZT010000020.1, forward strand.
TCAGCATTCGTTGCCACGTTATTTGGAATCTTTAGCGGTTATGTATTATGGCACCCTTTTGCCAACAAATTAAAACGGAAATCGAAGCACGAAGTAAAAATCCGCTACATTATGGTAGAAGGCGTTCTATCAATTGTGGAAGGTCAAGCGCCAAACGTAATTGAACGCAAGCTTACTTCTTTTTTACCCGTACATGAGCGTCAAAAATACTTTGCTGAAGGTGAAGTGAAAAATGAAGAAAAAGCATCAGCATAAAGATCATGAAGAACATGTTGACGAGTCATGGCTCATCCCATACGCGGATTTACTAACGCTTTTATTGGCCTTATTCATCGTTTTGTTTTCCATGAGCAGCTTAGATGCCGTTAAATTCAAACAAATGGCAAATGCATTTAGTTCATCCCTAAATGGAGGAACAGGTGTTTTAGAGTACCCAAGTCCCATTCCTCCTGAACAGCCGCTCTCACTCAATCAAGAGCAAAAAAATGGGCAGATGGCGGATGCGGAGAAAAAGTCTCTCCAAGAAATTCAAGACAAAGTCAACCATTATATAAAAGACCGGCAATTAACGGGAAAATTAAAAACAACCTTAACAGATGAAGGGCTGCTTATCACAATTTTAGATAATGTATTATTCGATTCCGGCATTGCCGAAGTTCGACCAGCAGATCATCAGCTTGCAAAGGAAATTTCCCAATTGCTCGTTATGGAAACTCCAAAGAACATCATCATAAGCGGGCATACCGATAACGTACCGATTCGTAACGGCCGTTTTGACTCAAACTGGGACTTAAGCGTCATGCGTGCAGTTAATTTCATGAAAGTACTATTGGAAAATAAAAATTTAAACCCTGCCCTGTTTAGTGCCAAAGGCTATGGAGAATATAAACCGATTGCCAGTAACTCTACCGATAACGGAAGGTTAAAAAACCGGCGCGTTGAGATTTTGATTGTTCCTAATGAACCGATCAATAAACAGTGAGCACATTCTTGACCTGCAAAAGCAGGTCTTTTTTTGTGGTACAGACACAGTCAAGCAAACATGGGCATATGAATAAAGTACGGGTTAGGGTTTGGATTTAGAGATAAAACCCGGAGGTGAGGACATGTCCGCATTCGTTACAGGATTAAGTTACTTGATCAAAGAGCTCATTTTCTTAGTGTCTTATGTGAAAAACAATGCTTTTCCACAACCCCTTTCTGCGAGTGAAGAAAAAAAATACTTACTGTTGATGGAGCAGGGCGACTTAGAAGCAAGAAACTTGCTCATTGAACATAATTTGCGTTTGGTTGCCCATATCGTCAAAAAATTTGAAAACACGGGCGAAGATTCAGAAGACTTAATTTCCATTGGTACGATCGGATTGATTAAAGCGATTGAAAGTTACTCGCAGGGAAAGGGAACGAAACTAGCAACATATGCGGCCAGATGTATCGAAAACGAGATTTTGATGCATTTGCGTGCCTTGAAGAAAACAAAAAAAGATGTATCACTTCATGATCCAATCGGCCAAGATAAAGAGGGTAACGAGATTAGCTTGATTGATGTTCTGAAATCTGAGTCAGATGATGTGATTGATACGATTCAACTTAATATGGAGCTTGAAAAAATCAAAGAATACATCGATATTTTGGATGACCGGGAACGAGAAGTAATTGTGGGGCGGTTTGGCCTTGATTTGCAAAAGGAAAAAACACAGCGGGAAATCGCAAAAGAATTGGGAATTTCCCGAAGCTATGTATCTCGTATTGAGAAAAGAGCATTGATGAAGATATTTCATGAATTTTTCCGGGCCGAAAAAGAAAAGAAAACAAAATAAAAGACAGACAAGGCGGACATTGTCTTGTCTGTCTTTTTTATTCTTATCATCTTCCTTTACTACGCCATACGCGCATAGGAAGAATGATGATTCGAAGCATAATCAAACAAAATCCCTCCTAACCAACAGCTTGCTCATTTAGGTGGAATCTTTCTCCACCTTTAACCATGTAATCACCGTAAATGACATTCCTTGAAACATATTCTTCACACCTTTCCATTGGTATTTTTGTTTGTGATTAAAACATACGATAAAATTCGTATTTTCGATCCATGATTTCTTCTTCGATTTCATGTAAACGCCTCTCATGCTCGATTTCTTCGGCTGTTAACGGGCGGCGTGTAATAGTAATCGTTAAAAAGAATAGGTTCAGTGTCATACTAATCACCTCCTTGACCGGGAATGTTCACATTGTAAATATGATTCTTTAGACATAAAAAAGCCACAGGGGGTACCTGCAGCTCCATAAAAAAGCCACAGGTATATACTATCCTCACCCGTGGCTAAAATGTCTTTAATAAGAATCAATAGTTTACAATGCTCTGATAGGTGGTCGAATAGTTATGATGGTAATGCTTATAAAGTTGCACGGTTACAGATACATGCGTTACTACCATTTTACTCGACCTCCCTTCTGGAATAATTCACTTATTACATTGGTAATTATATCCATTAAAAGAGCGATTGTAAACCACTTTTTGTAAAAATAGGTAAATTTAATTTTCTTCTTTCTCCATTTCTTTGTTCATTTTTTTAATTTTATAGGCAAAATAAAAAGCGCCGCCTAATAAAACAGCTGTTGTTCCCATCATAACATCCATTTGAAGAGGATCTTTTTCTCCGTTTCCAATAACGGTTCCTAAATATAAAAACGTGCTGACTGCTAATAATATATATATAAAACGTGTGTAGTCGGAAATTTTCGTTTGTAGTTCACGAATCATTTTTTCATTCATTATTCATTTCCCCCTTACTTAAGGCTCCAATTCCAATGTAACACAGACTAGCAGTCTATGAATCATGTAATTTTATCCAGTATGTTTATACTTTAGATACAGGGGAAAATGAATAAATTGGGTAAAATAAAAAACTGGTTTTGCAAACAAACGGGGATGACCCAAAAGGCAGCAAATCATGCCTGCCGAGTCATCCCCGTTCTCAGTTCAACTGATTTAAAAATTTTTAAGATAAAGCTGCTGTTAAATCCTCAATTAAGTCTTCCACATCTTCGATTCCGACTGAGATACGGATTAATCCATCAGTAATTCCCAATTCCTCCCGACGCTCTTTTGGGATAGAAGCATGGGTCATCTTAGCCGGTACAGAGATTAAACTTTCTACCGCTCCAAGGCTTTCAGCTAACGTAAAGTATTTGACGCTGTTTAATACTTGATCCGCCTTTTCTTGACTGCCTACATCAAACGATACCATTCCTCCAAAACCGCTTGCCTGCTTTTTCGCGATCTCATGGTTCGGATGGGTTTCCAAGCCTGGATAATACACTTTTTCCACTTGTGGATGATTTACTAAAAACTCCACAATCTTTCTCGTATTCGCTTCATGTTCTTCCATACGGATGCCCAATGTTTTGATGCCCCTCATAAGCAGCCAGGAATCTTGAGGTCCCAGGACGCCTCCTGTTGAATTTTGGACAAAGTGGAGGTCCTGCGCTAATTGAGCTGAGTTGACAACGACTAATCCCGCTACCACATCACTGTGGCCTCCTAAATACTTTGTCGCACTATGAAGGACAATGTCGGCTCCTAATTCAATCGGAGTCTGCCAATACGGAGTGCTAAATGTATTATCGACAATTGTTAACAAGTTATGCTGTTTCGCAATTGCTGCAGCACCTTGAATATCAGTGATCTTTAACAGTGGGTTTGTAGGTGTTTCCAAGTAGATCGCCTTTGTCGTCGGGCGAATTTCTTTTTCAATATTCTCTAGGTTGCTCGTATCCACGAATGTTGCTTCAATTCCTAATCGATTTAACACTTTCGTCATCACGCGGTATGTCCCGCCATATACGTCATCGGTCAAGATTACATGATCCCCGCTGTTAAACAACATCATAACGGCCGTAATGGCCGCCATGCCTGAGCCAAACGCAAACCCTGCCTGGCCGCCTTCGATATCTTTAATCAATTCTTCCAATGCATGACGTGTCGGGTTACCTGTACGGGAATATTCAAATCCTTTATGTCCCCCTACACCTTCTTGTTTATACGTACTTACTTGATATATAGGTACAGAGACCGCACCTGTATGTGGATCTCCTGCGATTCCGCCATGGATCAATCTCGTTTTTCGTTTCATGTTAAATGCCCCCCTCATATATTTTCTTGCTTAAATAGCGTTCACTGCCATCCGGGAAAATCGTCACGATATTGGTACCTTCTTTTGCATTTTCGGCTTCTAACAATGCTGCGTGCAGAGCTGCACCCGACGAGCTACCAGCCAGAATTCCTTCTCTTCGGGCCAACTCTTTCACCCTCTTAAATGCATCCATATCCGAAATAGTATGAATTTCATTAAAATAAGTGGAATCCATGTATCCAGGTAAAAACTCCATCCCGATTCCCTCCGTTTTATGCGGTCCGGGTTCTCCACCATTCAAAACCGAGCCTTCAGGTTCAACAATGACCGTTTTTATAGAAGGAAGCTTTTCTTTCAAAAATTTCGCCGTCCCCATAAAAGTGCCGCCGCTTCCTGCTCCTGCAACAAATATATCAATTTGGCCCTCCAGTTGTTCATAAAGTTCCGGTCCCAATGTTTTATAATACGTCATGGGATTAGCGGGGTTGGCGAACTGCTGCGGTACATAAGCGTTTGGGATTTCCTGTGCAAGCTGCTGTGCTTTTGCAATTGCCCCTTTTATCCCTTCACTTGTTGGCGTATGAACAATTTGCGCACCAAGTGCTTTCATGATTTCTTGTTTTTCCATACTAAATTTTTCAGGGACGCAAAAAATAACCTTTATGTCATGTTGAAGGGCTGATAATGCTAAACCGATACCTGTATTTCCTGCCGTGGGTTCAATAATGGTTCCGCCTTTAACTAATTCACCTGTTTGCAGCGCATTGTTAATGAGCTCCTGACCAAGTCGGTCCTTTACGCTGCCTCCCGGATTAAGGTATTCAAGCTTGGCGAACAAGCGCACTCCCCGTGGCAGTACAAATTTAGTCAGTTCAACAACAGGAGTTTCTCCAATTAATTCATGGATACTTTTGACAACCTTCACTCTTTCACCCCATCTAGCTTCTTAAAGATAAGTAAACCGACCACATTACTTGTAATTATATTCAAAAAAAAGGTTCTGTGTATCAGTCACTTTTTATTTTGGCTGTTTTCGTAAACATTATTGCTTTTTGATCGTTTTTCAAAATACAACCCGTTTTGCAAACAGATGAAATTGCCTTTACATGTCTCGTATTCTGAAAAATACCAACCTAAAGCATCATAGGACAGGCGTTTGTTTGCCTATGGAATAAAAAGTCCACTACTTCATGCTGGCACGGCAGGGAGGAAGCCCTGTTGTGCCGGCTTTAACTTTATCCCGCGTTAACAGACCCCCTCTTCAAAACTTAGCGTAATCGGAGAAGTTTAAGTGGGGGATGAAGGAAAACCCCCACTGATGGAAGTTTCCTTTATGCGTTCTTAAGCTTCTCTACACAGCGAAGAACAAGATTTGTCGAGTTCACTGCTGCTGTTTCTAAAAACTGTTCAAATGAAACGTTAGATTCTTTACCGGCGATATCTGATAAGGCCCGGATAATGACAAATGGTGTTTTAAATTGATGACAAACCTGCGCAACCGCCGCTGCTTCCATTTCTACTGCCTGCAACTCCGTGAATTTTCCGCGCACAAACTCCACTCGAGTTGGATCGTTCATGAAAGAATCACCCGTTACAATTAATCCTTTCGCTACTTGAACATCAGTAATTTCTTTAGCGCTCTCCTCTGCGATGCTTATTAATGTTGCATCCGCCTCAAAAGCTGGCGGCATACCAGGTACTTGACCGTACTCATATCCAAAAGCCGTTACATCCACATCGTGATGACGCACTTCCGTTGAGACGACCACATCTCCTACATTCAGCAATGGATTGTATCCGCCCGCAGAGCCAGTATTGATGACATAATCAGGCTTAAATTTTTCCAATAAAATAGCTGTTGAAAGTGCAGCGTTTACTTTTCCGATTCCCGACTTTAATAATACGACATCGGTACCATTGACTGTTCCCTCTGAATATTCACAACCTGCAATAATCGTCTCTTTGCGGTTTTCCAACTTTTCACGTAAAATGGTCACTTCTTCTTCCATTGCACCGATAATTGCTACTTTCATGCTGGACCCTCTTTCTCTTTCAATCATTATTTTTTCGTCGCATTTAATAACCAAACGAAATGATTATAGCGGTTGAATGTTACATCAAACCCGTGCTTCTCCAGAATGGCCCGCAATACAGGGATGGTCGTATAATATTCACGCTGTAAATCCTCTGCTAGGTTATTAAATTGCCGCTGTTTAGCTTGCTCGATTGTGTCGATAAACGACTGTTCGTTCTCAAACATTGTATCAGCAAATATTATTTTACCACCAGGTTGAAGAAACTTTCCATACTTTGCAACCGCTTCTTCTTTTTCTAAGTCTGTTAAATGATGAAAAGCATATGTGCTCACAATGCTGTCGACCTGTCCCTCCGGCAGCGGAAAGTTTAAGAAATCTCCATCCTCAATGGAAACTTTATTGTCCAGCTTTTCAAGTGCTAAATCTCTCATCGGTTTTGATGGCTCAATTCCATATACATTTAATCCTTTTTCAAGGAGTTTTGTCGTTAAATTCCCTGTCCCAACGCCAAATTCTATTACATTCCCAAAAGCTGCATTTGCTGTTCCTTGCAAAATCTCTTCATACCGTGCAAATACTTCTTTATATTCTTCGTCATGCCCATAAACGGAAGAATCATATTGTTCTGCCCAATCCTCAAAAATGTTTAGAAACTCACGCCCCATTTTGTGCACTCCTTTTAATACTTATAATTCCTATAAATATACTATGTTTTAAAGCTTTAATTGTCCTTAAATTATCATAACTATTCGTTTTCATCAAGAAAAAATTATTCTATGTATAGTATTCGGGATACACCTGGTACAATCTGTACGTCGAAATTCCAACGGGTGAAGCTTCACTTTATCAATCTTTTCGTTTTTTAGGAAAATACCTTGTATACTATAAAAAGGAAAAGTGAAAAGATGGAGGGAGTTTTGAAAATGCAGTTCAAATTAGAAGTATTAGAAGATAAAGTCGAATTCTTTGAAGCAAACGATTTAACAACATTAGAAAAACAAATCAATGAGAAAATTGAGCAAAACAAAGCGATTATGCTGGAAGTCCATCATGTCTCCCACCAAATGTCGATCGATTACGAACACGGGCGCAAATATTATTCTGCCGTTGTTCACTTTAAATTAAAAAGGCATTAGAAAAGCGGAACGAGCCTGCTTAGCCCCATAGGAAATTGGAACTTCTGAGAAGGAGTCGCTTTTTGACTCCGCAGGAAGAAGTGAAATTGCCGTAGGGGCTGGCTCGTGCAGCTAGACAACTAAGAAAAGCGGAACGAGCCTGCTTAGCCCCATAGGAAATTGGAGCTTCTGAGAAGGAGTCGCTTTTTGACTCCGCAGGAAGAAGTGAAATTGCCGTAGGGGCTGGCTCGTGCAGCTAGACAACTAAGAAAAGCGGAACGAGCCTGCTTAGCCCCATAGGAAATTGGAGCTTCTGAGAAGGAGTCGCTTTTATACTTTTTTATAGCAAGCAAAAAGGGCTGAAGCGTGCAAAACTGCACGTTTCAGCCCTTCCCCGTTTCATGGTGAATCACCGTCCCAGAGTTTATTGTCATGCAGTGAAAATAGCCTCCATTGCCTTCCTTAACTTTTCCTTACTGTCACTCTGAAAGTCCATCTCACGCTGAACGAGGCTCGCTTGCTGTTCACGCGTTTGTTTACGTAGAGAAATCATCCTTTGCACTTCCTGATAACTTGGTCCCCCTTGAATACGCCTTCGCTGTACAAAGGTTTCAGGGCAAACAACCCCTTCCCATTCTTTCGCTGTAAGAGAAACGGGTAAAACTGAGGATAAAAGAGAGTTTACCTCATTGACTTTAAGCTCGTACAATTCTTTTTGTAAGTTTACACATTGTTTGGCGATAAGACCGGCCATTTTGTGTGCAGCACGAAATGGCACATCTTTATCCCGTGCTAACACATCTGCGAGCTCTGTAATCGTAATGCAGGAAGTTTTAGCTCTTTTCCGGAGCAGCGCTTTATTAACCGTCATGGTTTTTATGACGGCGTTCATCAGATGAATGACACGGTTCGCTTTTTCATAACTGCGATAAAGATGTGGCTGCAAGTCGTCTTCCGTATCGACAATATCGCTAAATGGTGTATTATGGATCATTTGAACAGCGGCTAATGCTTCTCCGCTGGAACTGCTTGCAAGGGCTCTCGAATGTTCAATGGATACCGGGTTTCTTTTTTGCGGCATAATACTGCTAATCTGTACATATGGATCTGCTACTTGAATCGCACCAAACTCTTTTGTCACCTGTAAAAGAAAATCTTGTATCCACCTACCCATATTTGTCATAAGTGACAAAACAGCAGACGCCGCCTCTATTAAATAATCTCCGCCCGCAACAGCATCATAGGAATTTTCAATAATTCCTCCAAACCCTAACAGTTCGCATACCCTCTGACGGCTGATCGGAAATCCTGTCGTGGTTAAAGCAGCTGAACCTAACGGTGATACGTTCACCCGGCGATATGCAGCCCACAGCCGGTCAATGTCACGATTTAACAAGTCGAATACGGCAACAAGATAATGACCGAATGTTGTAGGCTGCGCCGGTTGCGTGTGGGTATAAGCTGTCATAATGGTTTCCTTATGTTCCTCTGCCTTTTCTAAAATGGCGTCACTTAGCATGACTGTGTTTGTAATCGTTTCAAGAATATGCCTGCGCAGCACCATGCGATACATGGCAACCCCCATATCGTTTCTGCTTCTCGCTATGTGCATTTTGCCCGCGAGTTCTTTCCCGATTTCTTCTCCCATTCTATGTTCAACTAAAAAAAACAAGTCTTCAAACCGTGGATCATAATTCAGATTCTTATAATCGATATGAGAGACCTGCTCAACTCCTTGCAACATCACTTTTGCTTCTTTTCTTTGTAAAATGTTTTGTTCAGCAAGCATAACGATATGGGCTTTATGAATCTCAAGCATTTCGTGGAACAAATAATCGCGCTGATCATTAAAAACATGTTTTAATAAATGTTCTACATATGTTTTCCCCGGGAAAACCATACCTTCCCTTTGGATAAACTCCTCTTTTGAACTCATCATCAATCTCCTTTCCTACAAGGATCTTTCTGCTTTTACGCCGAAAAATTGATTGGAGATAAACAAAACAATCGCAATTAAACCGATTTGAATCATTCCATAAGCAGCAGCCTGCCCCAGATTAAACATGCGCAGCTGATTCATGATTTCAATGGAAATGGGCCTGTTGCTGATGGTATAAAGTAAAACGGATGTCGGGAACTCTCCCACCGCCTGCACAAAGGCAAGCAACGTACCAGATAGTACACCGGGCAGTACAAGAGGCAGCACAATTTTCCTAAATGCATAAAACCATTTAGCCCCCAGATTGCGGGCAGCCTCCTCCAACGAATCATCCAGCTGTTCCAAAGCCGCATTCGTGGAGCGCACAACAAGAGGGATATGTCTTACAAAGTAAGCCAGCGGCAAAATCCAAAATGTTCCCACCAGGACGTTCCCGAACGTGAAAATCGATCTTTCGTTAAAGGCCAGAATTAAATTCATTCCAACTACGGTTGCCGGTAAAGCCCATGGAAGCATGACCGTCATATCAAGCAAGTTTTTTCCGTAAAATTTTCGCTTCACTAACACATAAGAAGTTAAGATGCCGAATATAAAGTTTCCTACTGTGGCAACGGCAGCAAGCAGCAAACTGTTTCGAACCGGATTCCACACTCCCGGGTCATTGAATAGCAGCAAGTAATTTTCCATGTTAAAGACCGTGGGATACGCCTGCCATGTCCACGTACCATCAGGAACAAGCGATAAGATGAGAATCGTTACATGGGGCAGCAGTAAAATGATTACTCCCACAATCCCGAAAACGACGAGCGTCCACTTAATGAAAGGATTTTTCACTTCACTGCGATGGGTACCGATGCCTTTTGAAGACATTCGATAATCTTTACGGTTTTGATGCCACCGCATGAATAATAAGAATGAGATGGAAACAATGGATAAGATGACAGACTGTGCCGCAGCCATTTCCAAGTTTCCGTTTACTTTTGAAAAATAAATTTGCAGGCTTAATACGCGATAACCGCCCGCCAATAAAAACGGAGCGCTGAATGACGCCATCGATGTCATAAAAACCAATAAGGAAGCGGCGACAATAGCAGGCGTCAATAACGGCAATGTCACTTTACGAAACACGGTAAAACGGGAAGCTCCCAGGTTAAAGGCCGCTTCTTCAAGAGATGGATCAATATTGCGGATCGTAGATGACACCGTCATATAAAAATAAACATACATCGTATAGGCGTGAACAATTAAAATCCCCGATACGCCTCCAATACTAAAAGGCACACCCTCTAGACGGAACAAATCTTTCAACGCGTTCGGTACAAGCCCCGTTTCTCCGTATAAAAACATAAAGGCCATAACCCCTACCAGTGAAGGGAGAACAATCGGCATAATCGCCACACTGGAGAAGAAACTTCTTCCGGGAAAATCATACTTATTAAAAATGAAAGCCAAAGGAATGCCAATCAATGCGCTGAACAAAACAGACAATAGCGAAATATACACCGAATTCCAGAGCGCCTCCAAATTCGATAGACTCTCTTTGTTAAAGAAAGCTTGATAGTTTTTCACACTAAAAATCCCATCAGACTGGAAACTCTCCCATAATGTCCGCATGGATGGATAAAATACATAGGAGAACAGCACTAACACAATCGGGATGAGCAATAGTACCGTAAAACGATTCTCTTTATTTTTCACGAAGACCGCCTCCCGTCAAGCGCGGTACGATTCGAAGGCTATGTGACGGAAATTTTAAATAAACAGTTTCATCCGGTTTCAGTTCTATCATGTATCGATTGTTTAATGTAAGGACTTGAATGATGCGGGAATGCACCTTTACAAACAGATGCATCGCGGCCCCTGTAAATTGAACGAGTTCCACGTTGCCTTCCAGTAGGTTTTCCTCCTCTGTCTTTTCACCATACACTTCAATGGACTCAGGACGAATGGACAAAGACAAAGGAGAAGATTGGGTGTTCGCCGCTACTGTCATCTCGGAGGGTTCAATTACAAATGAACAATGCTCCTGTTCTTCCCAGCAAACTTGAATGATTTGATCGTTTCTCTCTTTCATGACAACAGGGATTAGATTTGTTTCCCCGATAAAGGAAGCCACAAAATCATTGGCCGGTTGGTTGTAAATTTCTTTCGGCGTTCCAATTTGCTGACATTCACCAAAATTGAAGACAGCAATGCGATCACTCATGGACAACGCTTCTGTTTGATCATGTGTCACATAAATGGTCGTAATGTTATATTCCTTTTGCAATCGCAAAATTTCTGTACGCATATCATCGCGCAAGCGAGCATCGAGATTGCTGAGAGGCTCATCAAGCAGCAAAATATCCGGCTCGATCACAAGGGCTCTTGCAAGGGCGACACGCTGCTGCTGACCACCGCTCAATTGACTTACCTGCCTGTCGCTATAGGGATCGAGTCTGACTTTTTTTAAAGTTGCCTTTACCTTTTGTTTAATATGTGATGAAGCCATTTTTCGTACCTTGAGACCAAATGCCACATTCTCAAAAACAGTCATATGCGGGAAAAGGGCATAGTTTTGAAAAACCATGCCCGTATTGCGCTTTTCCGGCACCACTTTTGTCACATCACGATCCCCGAATTTGACGCTGCCTGTGGAAGGATAATAAAAACCGGCAATCATTCGCAATGTAGTTGTTTTCCCGCATCCACTTGGTCCAAGGAAGGTAAAAAATTCGCCTTCTTTAATCTCCAATTCTAAGTTTTTGACTGCATGAAAGGTTCCGAAATATTTGTTGATGTTCTCTAGTACAACAGAAGACATGTCTTCCTCCCCCTCTCTATCATTCTTTTTTATCTTTTTCTTTGTTTTTAATGTTTGTATCCCAATCTTCCATCCACTCGTTCGATTTCTCTTCGAACACTTTCCAATCAATATCCATTGCATTGATTTCAGTTTCACTGATCCATGCAGGCAGGTCAGTAATGTCGCTGCGCGTCGGAATGCGGTAATATTCCTCTGCTAAAGTTTTGGTTGATTCCTCGGAGTTGACAAACTCATAGAATGCTTTGGCCGCTTCCGGATGTTTACTCCCTTTTACAACAGCAATCCCCTCTGTTAAAACCGGTGTGCCGCTCTTTGGGACGATAAAATCAAACGGGTAATTTTTCTGCTCCTTCAACATAACAACATCCGGCATCGCCCATACGGACAGCTTTCCTTCTCCTTTTGCCACCTTGTTGTACATGATTTCAGGGTTAGCAGCGTATTCTTTCGTGTTGGTATCCAATTTCTTCAACCATTCATATCCAGTTGTTGCATCTTGTGTATCTTTATAATCACGGTAAATCATTGCCGAGAAAATCGTTCTCATCGTTCCGGATGCAAGCGGATAACGAATGATGATCTCATCCTTCCATTTTGGCTCTAACAATTCATCCCAATCCTGCGGGGCCTCTTCTTTCTTCAATAGCTTCGTGTTGTACATAATAACTTCCGGCGTTTGGCTCGTGCCGGACCAATACCAGTCAGGATCATGAAACTTAGCATCTAAACTATCTGCATAACTTGGTTTATATGATTGTAATAAATCTTCACTTTTTGCCTGATTAAACATGACAGAAGGAGCTCCCCACCATACGTCGGCCTGAGGATTATTCTTTTCGGAACGAATGCGGTCAAGCACTTCCTGTGACCCTAAATCGAGCCACTCAACGTCCACGTTATATTCCGCTTCAAACTTTTGCTCGAATTGCTGTAAAATATCTTTTCCATGCGGAGAATACACCACTACTTTTTCCTCCAGCTTTTTCTCCCCTGTTTTCGTTGTTTCCTTCGGTTCATTGTTTGCAGGTTCACTTGCCATACAGCCTGTTAAAAATATGGAAAGAACGAATGCTGTAGAGCAAGCAATAGAAGCCTTACGTTTGACCATAAAAGTTTCCCCCTTGTTTCTGTCTATATTTGATTCCGCTCTATTGGCAGAAAAACCCCACTGATAGAAGCTTCACTTTATAGAAGCTGTGCTGCCGTACAGCCTCTTGTTGCACGACTAGTTTTGGTTTGCCCCATAGTGAAGCAAGTTCGTGAAAATGCGATAGCCGCCAGGTACTTGGTTTTGAATTTGGCGATACCAAACTAAGTTTGTATACAAGTAAGACCCTTTACCGTAATGGGCAAGCAAAACACCGCTGTTAAACGGGGTCTCGTTTGGATCTGCCATGCTGACAAATGTTTGGTATTCGGACTCATTCCATTCGGTCGGGAAATATAAGCCTCTTTCTTGAACCCAGCCGTTCCAATCTTTTTCTGTAATCTTATTTGGTGAATTGAACAAGACATGTTCAGGCTTTAGTACAGTGACATTCGCGTTTTCATCTGTGACTCGGACTTTAATGGATGGGCTGCCAATGATCAGCTTATAAGGAGGAGTAGCCTCCGCATCCCAATAATCCTCCGGCTTGTGGTATTGAACAACGAGATGCCCGCCTCTGTGAACGTATTCTAATAGCTTGCTGTTATGAGTTCTTAAATCCTCCCTTGATAGATAAGCGCGAATACCCAACACAATTGTGTCGTATTGAGATAAGTCACCACTCGCTAAATCTTGCTCCGATAAATTTGTGATATTCATTCCAATGGCTTTTAATTCATCGCCTACACTGTCAAAGCCGCTTTGGATATAACCGATTTTTAATCCTTTATCAAATTCAAGCGGGAAAGCGACTACTTTGACAGCAGAGTCATATAAATAATAATCTGTGCCGATATGATCATATTGGATGGTCTGAACCGTCGTACTTAATTCTTTTCCGTTTATAGAAGCGACCGCTTTGAATGTTCCCTTTCCTTCGTTTACTGTTTTAGGTGGTATGACTTCAAAGGTTACATTTTTCTCTTCGAATTGCTTACCGAATGGAACTAAAATATTATTTTGTTTTACTTTCCAGCCGTCCGGAACCTGTAAAGACACCTTGGCGTTTGCCTTACCGGTTTGATAGTTTCGGGCTATCACCTCGACGTTATACTGATCTTTGATTTCCTTTGTATTGAGGACCATATTTTCATTTTTTACTTGCAGAGAAACTTCAGGCAGCACGGCGACGGTTTGCTGCGGCCTTTTCGCGGCGGTAAATGATTGTCCGTCCGCTTTGTAATGTAGAGAAGCGGTTACTGTTTCAGGATGATACGGCTGGTGATAAGAAGCATCTTTTGGAACACGAAGGGTAAACACATGCACAAAAGATTCGTTTTGTTTAAGCACGTTCTTGCTCGCTTTTTCCGATACGCTCCATTCCTCTGGAACTTGGAGGGAGAATTCAGTATCCCGTAACGCTTTTCCCCCTTCATTTTGAACGGTTACTTTCACTTTTGCAGTGCCGTCTTTTGTTAAGGTCGGATTGTCTATTTCCACTTTCATTGACAGTTTCGAAGCGACTTGCATTACTTTCATTAATTGCTCTTCTTTTATTTCGAGACGATACAGCAGGTCATATTTTTCTTCATTCCCCAACCTGCTTTCTTTCACGATTTGTACAGTGTGTTTTAATTGTTTCAATGCCTTCGGGGTTTTATCCGCTACTTTCGTGTCATTCGGATAAAAGTCGATTAGTTCTTGAAGATCTCTCTGTAATTGAGTCAAATGTGCTGAAAGGTGCGGAATGTGACGAAATTGGTCTGCATATTGCTCGAAATCATACGGAATTCCCTTAAATATGCTTTTTTCTTTAGTAAGAGGAAGGTCGTTTGCTTTTTCCAACTTTAAATAAATCATTCTCGGCTCGGCCGGGATATCTCTTCCCATCCCCTGGCTCTTATGAAGGTATCTGGATGCTTCACCAAGCTGTGGATACGTCATTCCATACTTTTCATCATATATACCAATATCAAATGAAACAGTTGCATTGTCTTGTTTAGCTGGCAGGTATAGTTTCTTGATTTGCCAAGGATGTAATCCTTCTTTTAGATGCTCCGGAAAGACATTCGAATCCGCTGCATCTTTAAAAGCTTTCAAGGTAAGCATGTTCATGGTTCGATGATGGCCATGCTCTGTATCTACATCCAAAAAAGAAGGCATGACGATGTCAGGCCGCTGCTGACGCAGCAAGCGAATGAAACGCTCATATGTAACTTCTTCTCCCCATTTTGATAGTGTTTCTTCCTTTGATTTTGAAAAGCCAAAGTCATAAATTTCATCACTTGGCTTTTCACTTAAATGGTAAACTTGCACATCTGTCACTTTTGATGCTTCAATCAATTCTCTTGAGCGAATCATTCCAAGAGCATTTCCAAGCTCAGTGCCGATTTCATTTTGTCCCCCTTCTCCTCGGTTGGCAATGATACTGGAAGTGCGAACACCTAAGCCCCTCGATAAGTAAGCTAATAAATCACTGCGCTCATCATCTGGATGGGCTCCTGTATTCATAAAGCTAACGGTCGTACTTAAAGGCTTAAGGGCATTCCACAATTCAATCGGTGGAGTCCTATTTGCTGGTTCCCCTTCTCCTAAAGCGACTTGTGGAGATACAAGACCGAAAATGATAAGAAATGAAAGAATGAAAGTAAATATTTTTCTCACTCGTTATAACCTCCTTCATCTTTCCTGAAGTTCAATAAAGCGCTTTCGTTGTTTGTTAGTACAAATGAAACAGCACCTATAACTACAGCGTGAGCCCCTAAATCAGTGGTTTTGATTTCTGCTTTGATGGGAGTCCATTCCTTGAGGATTCTTTCTATATCCTTTAAAAACCAATCGGTACTATTTGATATACCACCTCCTAATAGCACGGTTTCCGGATTAATGAGAGAGATTACATTGCTAACAGCAAAGCCGATATGCTCGACCACTTCTCTCACAACCGATAAAGCCGCGGCCTCCCCCTGTTGTGCGCGTAAAAAAATCTCTTTTGCACTCTTTACCAGCCTCGTTCTTTTTTTATAAGCGCAAGAAATCCCTGCTCCGCCAATTCGGCTGTCCAAATAACCGTAGCCATCAAACACTCTCCCATGATCGGCCAAGGCGTCCCCTTTATCAGTCACCATATAGCCGATTTCGCCAGCAGCCCATGAAGAGCCATGATATAGTTGATTGTTAATCACGATTCCACACCCAACCCCGGTTCCTATGGCTATTAACACGACATTCTTTTTTCCCGCAGCTGCTCCCTTCCATTGCTCACCTAATACGGCCAGGTTGACGTCATTATCAATAAACACCGGTACTTGAAAAAGCTGTTCGACGTCATGCCTAAGCGAATAGTCTTTCCATTTCAGCGTAGGTGCATCAATGACCATTCCTTTTTCAGCATCTGTCATACCTGGAACACCTATACCCATACCAAGCAAACACTTTGGAGTCAGTTCATGTTTATGCAACAAGTCGTGAATCATCTGGGAGAGTTTAAATAAAAACTTTTGCTGGACATATTCCTGTGTAGAAAACAGCACCGTGTCTATAATCGTCCCCGTTAAGTCGCTTAAAGCGAGGAGAGTTTTTGTCCCACCGATATCGATACCGATAATATAAGCCGCCCTGGCATTAAAAGTTAGATGAATGGGTTTTCTCCCTCCTTGTTGTCTGGCTTTTCCGAAGCCGTTCTCCAAAACGAGGCCTTCTGAAATTAACTCATCAACGAGGGAAGAAACAGTAGCTTTGCTAAGTTTTAATTGAACGGAAATGGTAGATCTTGAGATAGGTCCTTTTTCCATAATCGTTTGCAAAATGAGAGTTTTGTTACGTTCCTTTATCGATCGGGAAGTTGATTTCATATTCTTTTTCATCCCCTGTCTCCTCTAACCATTATTCATACTACAAATAAAGCTAGGTTAGTTCGTTAACTATACAAACTTTATTATCGTTTCATCTAAATTATTCCCCTAACCTAACATTTCTGTTTCCCCAAACCTTACATTCAAAAAGAAAGAAGCGCATGATTCATCTGAATCACACGCTTCTTTTATAAACCCATATTCATTTACTAGTTAAGTTCTTCCATAACAACTGGTTTCCAGCCTTCGTTCTCTACCCAGTCAATTTGAACGCGGTATTTCTGTTTGGTCGACTTCGACGAGATGGTCGCAACAGCCTTGTTCGGTCCTCCGTTGTTTCCAATACGCCATACGGTCATATCACCAACATTCACACCTGTTGCATAGCTCACCGCCTGAAGCATTTCATTCCAGTCCACTGAGCCTTTATCATATGTCGCTGCATGAGGTTCTGATTGCTGCGTGCCAATCGGCTGCCAGTTTGGATCAGTGATTGACCTAGCTACACCCGGAGAAGGATTTTCTTCTATCACTGGAGCTGACTCCTCAGGATTTTCCTCATCGAGATTTTCTTCTTCAGGACTTTTTTCTTCGTCGCTTTCTTCTTCAACAGCTGATTCATCACCTTTTGCTGGTTCTTCCTCACTGTCGCCTTCCTCATAAATAGACATACTATCTACTTTCTCTTTTTCTTTATGACTGTGTTCCTTCTTTTGTGCCGTTGCCGGTTGGGCTGTTTCTTTTTCCTCTGAGTTTCCAAACATCATCTGACCGCCCACAAATACAATAAGCACAGCAACTAACACAATTAGTACATTATAAATACGATTTAACTTTAACTGCTTTTTTTTATGCCGTTGTTCAAATCGTCTATTTTCCATCTGTACAACTTCCTCCAGCTTCTATAATGTTCTATTTTAACACTAGAAGCTGCCAGGATGAAGCCTTGAATAAAAAAAGACGCACAAATGTAATGTTTTTGATACATTTTACCTATTTCTTCTATTTTTGGGTCTGATCTATAGTATATAATTCCTGAACTATATCATAAAATACGCTGTTTGCTGCAGATTGGACACTCTCAGTAGATAGATCGACCACAACAAGGGCATATTTTGGACTGGAAGCAGGGAAATAACCCGCAAACCACTTATTAACCAACCATTCTCCCTCTTTCTTTTGTATAACATCAGCCGTACCTGATTTTCCTGCTACTTCATATGGAAGGGTTTGAAATCTTCGTCCCGTTCCTTCTTGATGTGTTACTACTTCTCGCAAAAGCTTTTGAAGCTGTATTGCCGTGTATGGTTTGATTTTCTCTCCTTTATCTTCTTGTTGTCTAAAGTTATATAAAGAAGCGCCATTTTTATATTGGATTTGATCAACCGCTCTCACGGTAAACCTATCGCCGCCTCTTGCGATGGTCGCCATCATATTGGCTACAGCTAAGGGAGTGACTCTTACATCCCGCTGGCCGATAGCTGTTTGACTAACCTCTCTCCAATCCCTACGCTTGCTTTTCGTTTTCCAAACTACTCCTTGTTTTTCTTCTTTTAACTGCCTAAAGTTCTCAAAGTGAAATACGTCTCCGCTCCAACCAACAGGACCAAGCAATCCAAGCTTTTCCGCATATGCCTCCAAAAATGCGGGATCCTTTTTGATAATCTCATTCGCCAATGTTCCAAACGTAAAGTTGCAGCTTCGGGCAAAGCTGTCTTCAAAGGTTAACTGCCCCATTTTCTTGTCTTCATCCAGTTCTTTCTTGCGCACATTTAAATCACAGTCAAACCACCGATTATAAATATCTGCCCCTTCTTCAATTGCTGCGGCTGCCGTGACTGTTTTAAAAATAGAGCCGGGAATTTGCGGAACCAGCATTCGGTTCTCAATTCCTCGTGCCTCGTCGTAGGGATTGCTTTCATTAATGTCGGGCTTGCTAACAAGGGCCAGCAGTTCATTTGTCTCTACATCAAGTAAAACAACGCCTCCCCTTTTTAATTTGTGCTTTTCTACAACATCTTGCGCCATTTGCTGGATGTTCTCGTCAATTGTAGTTTTGATATTGACGGGATAAAAAGGGTTAGCCGCTCCTGTATATTTAACATCAATGCCAAACAATGGCCCTCCAAAGCGGTCAACGTGGTAAAGCAGTTTTGATTCCTGTTCAGGAAACAAAAACCGGTCAAAAGATGCCTGAAGGCCTGTAATGCCGATAGGAGTATGAATGGAAAGCTCTCCTTTTTTTAATTCTTCTTCGTATTTCTGTTGAATCAATTTCTCGTTTTGCCTAATTACGCCAATCAACTGATAAGCGAGGGGAGATGAGTTTTTTTGCTGCAAAGGAACGGCAAAAATGCCCGGATACTTTAAATTATTGATTTGTTCCATTTGTGAAGAAGTGAGTTCTTTTTCAATCACCACAGGCTTATTCCCGTTTCCTAATTCACTAATTAACTCAAAGGATGGAATATCCACAATTTCAGCCACTTTCTTGACAGGCCAATCCATCTTTTTTAAAAAAGGAAAAAGGACTAATCGATTATTTGTGTCATATGTAAGAGGTGCTCCGTTGCGTGAAATAAATTTTCCTCTTCCATCATCAATTGTCATTTCCTGTGTCCGCTGTTTCACACTCGCCTCAATAAGGTTAATGTTTTCTTTTGAAAAAGATTCTGTACTAATGAGCTGAATTTGTGCCAATCTTCCAATTAATAAGAAAATCAACCCAATAATGACCGTAAGCAAGATATAAAAACGTTTTACTTTTTTCATAAAAATAAAACACCTCGTTACAAGTGTCGACGAGGTGTTTCTTTTTAAGTCATTAAATTTCAAAAAATTTCTAAAGCACAGGATGTCCATACGGAGACGCAGTTCCATGAACAGTCGCCCCCGCTTTTCTTTATTATCCAGTTCCGCAAGCTATGCTCTACGGTCACTTCACCACCTCCCACGAAGTCAAAAAGCGACTTCTCGTCGGTGCTTCCAGTTCCCTATGAGCATAAACGAGCTTGCTTCACTTTTCTTTATTGTCTAGCTGCGGCTCCTAATCTTTCGGTCGTTTCACTTCTGTCCATGAAACCAAAGTGCGGTTTCCCGGCCAGACGCTCCAACGCCTCTCAAGATTGAACAGTCGCCCCCGCTTTTCTTTATTATTTAACCGCAATGATACGTACGTTCATTTCGCCTCCAGGCGTTTGAACCACAACTTCATCCCCAACTTGTTTACCCATTAAGCTTTTGGCGATTGGGGAATCGTTAGAAATTTTTCCTTCGAATGGATCCGCCTCTGCACTACCTACAATTGTGTAAGTTTCTTCTTCACCATTTGGAAGTTCAACGAATGTAACCGATTTACCTAATGATACAGTTGTTGAATTTTCTGCATCTTCTTCGATAATTTTAGCGTTGCGAATCATATTTTCAAGCGTAGTGATACGGCCTTCCACGAACGCTTGCTCTTCTTTGGCAGAATCATACTCTGAGTTCTCTGATAAATCGCCGAAGCTGCGTGCAATTTTAATACGCTCTACTACTTCTTTGCGTTTTACTGATTTTAAGTATTCTAATTCTTGTTCTAATTTCTCTTTACCCTCTTGTGTCATAGGGAACACTTTCTCTTGTGGCATAACCCTTCACTCCTTCTCATTTTCAAAACGGTCTCTAACATGCTGGTTCTCTTTTATGTATGAATGACAGAAAGCTTACAAACGAAGATAAGAACGAACAATTATATAACATACAGATGATTTTTTCAGCATGATATGAAGCAGCTTGATGACGCTGTCCGCATCATCAAGCTGAACTGTATCTTATTCTTTATAATTTGTGTTCCATGCGAAAAGAATATGAATATGTTAAAGGTTTTTTTAAAAATTTTCCCAAATAATTTCCGTCATCTCTGATATGTTATTACAAAATGGCATTTTGTTCAAGAATTGTTTTAATTTTTGTAACCATTAGATCAATCGCCACATGGTTTTGGCCGCCTTCCGGGATGATAATGTCTGCATAACGCTTCGTTGGTTCGATAAATTGATTATGCATGGGGCGAACAACGGAAACATATTGATCGACAACTGATTCCAATGTACGCCCTCTCTCTTTAATATCCCGAAGCATACGGCGAATGATGCGAAGATCCGCATCCGTGTCCACGTATAATTTGATATCCATTAAATCACGAAGACGTTCATCTTCCAATACAAGAATCCCTTCCAAAATAATAACGTCTTTTGGATCTTCATGAATTACTTTATTAGAGCGTGTGTGGATCGTGTAATCGTAAACCGGCTTTTTAATGCTTTTATAGTTAAGCAATTCGTTTAAATGCTCAATCAATAAGTCATTATCAAATGCAAATGGATGATCATAATTTGTTGTCAATCGCTCTTCAAGCGGAAGATGACTTTGATCTTTATAGTAATAATCCTGTTCAAGCAACAAAATCGAATGGTCTTTAAAGCATTCGTAAATGGATTTTGTTACACTCGTTTTGCCGGAGCCCGATCCGCCGGCAATCCCTATTACGATTGGCTTCTTCCCCATCTTTGATTAAATCCCCTTTCGCATCATATTGTATGGGAAGACAGGTTTGTCCACTTTAAATTTAACAATTTGCAGCGGATGACGTGCTGCATCTAATTCATTTCCATCTTCGTCCCAAACTTTTTCGATTACTTGTGTAAAGTTTTCGATTTCTGGACCGAAGAACTCCACTTCATCGCCTGGTTTGAAGTGATTGCGTTGCTGTAACGTTACAATTTGTGTTTCTTCATTGTAATCTAACACAAGTCCGACAAAATCGTAAGTTGTCTTCTTGCTATGATTTCCAAACATTTGCTCTTTATGCCCCGGAACACCTTCAAAGAATGCCGGTGCCGTATCGCGGTTGGCACATTTATCCAACTCATCAAGCCATTCTTGCTTGATTACGAAGTTTTCAGGATCCGCACAATAAGCATCAATAACTTTGCGGTATACACTCACAACAGTCGCTATATAGTGAATGGATTTCATTCGCCCTTCAATTTTTAAGCTGTCGATGCCTAACTCAATCATTTTCGGAATGGATTGAATTAAATTTAGGTCTTTTGGACTCATCGCAAACGGAGCATCTTCTTCATCAAATAAAGCTACTTCGTTTTCATTTTCGCGTAATTGATATAAATCATAATCCCAGCGACATGATTGACAGCATCCGCCGCGGTTGGAGTCACGCGCTGTCATGTGGTTGCTCAACACACAACGCCCCGAGTAAGCAATACACATGGCACCATGGATGAAGGCCTCAATCTCGATGTCCACTTTTTCTTTCATTTCACGAATTTCTTCTGCACCCGTTTCACGTGCCAATACGACGCGCTCAAGCCCTTCTTCTTTCCAGAATTGAACGGCTTTCCAGTTGGACAAAGATTGTTGTGTACTTAAATGAACTTCCAATTTAGGGGCTACTCGGCGGCATGTTTCGATAATAAAAGGATCGGCTACAATGATCCCTGCAACCCCCGCTTTTTCTAATCCCTGCAAATATTCTTCCAAACCGTGCATGTTTTCGTTGTGAGCATAAATATTTGTTGTTACATAAATTCTCGCTCCATACTTGTTCGCAAACTGAACACCTTCTGCCATTTCCTCTAATGAGAAATTGTCCGCATTTGAACGAAGACCATATTCCCGACCGCCAATAAACACTGCATCGGCACCGTAATGCACGGCAACTTTTAATTTTTCAAGGTTACCTGCAGGTGCTAATAACTCAGGCTTTTTCGTAATGACGCGTTTTCCGTCAATCACAGTATCAATTTTCACAGCCATCATTGTTACCTCCTTAAAATATTAATTAAAATTTATAAAGATGATGCTCTTTTTGCTCTATTCAATTTCTTATACATCTCTTCGTTAAAAAGTTTTATCTAAAGCGGATTTACCGCCAATCAAACAGCATTCAACAAGTTAACCGCAAAATCTGCTTTGCAAGAAAGTTCAATGCATACGCTTTTTGTATGCATTGAACTTTCTTAATAGACGGTTTCCTTGAAGAAAAAGCCTGTGTCCAATGGACGGTTTACCGGCTGAAGCTCTTCGATTTCCGCTAATAACTCATCTTTTACATTTTCATATTCACCACGGTTTTCTACACATAAGTCGATTGCCTTACGATATTTTTTCGTGACCTCGATGATATACTCAGGTGTTTTTAAGATCCCGTCAATTTTGAAAGAATCCACGCCTGCATCAATCATCTCAGCTAATTCATCGATAATGCAAACATCATTAGGGCTCATAATGTGCGTCCCGTTTTCATCTTCAAAGATTGGATATTTGTTTCCGCGCTCTTTATCATGTAAAAACATGTCTTTTTCCAGGCGGCGGTTTTCTACTTCCATCACTTTATCTTGATATAAGAAGTAGTTTCCTAAAAGGGAACGTTTTGATTGGAACATACAAGTCATACCATGAACTTGTACTTCAATTTCTACTTCTGCATTCTCTTTAATTTCCACAATGGCATCCATGCTTAATTCACGGGCAAGCACCGAACGCTTAGCCCCTTTTCTGCCCCAGTAGTTGCATACATACCAGTTTGTTGCCGTTGTTTCTGTATTCCAGTGTAGCTTCATATCCGGGGCCGCTTCACGGGCAGCCATTAAGACAGCCGGATCACCGAATACGACAGCATCAACACCTGCTTCTTTTAAGAATGAAAGATAATCTCCTAATTCTTCTACTTTTTCATTATGGAAAAGGGCGTTCATGGCTACATATACTTTTTTATTTTTCTCATGAGCCACTTTAACTGCCTCTGTAACATTTTCACGTGTAAATTCACCGGCAAGACGAAGACCATAGCGCTGCTCTCCAATCATAAAAGCGTCTGCGCCCGCGTCCGCAAGCGGTGCAATATCTGCAACAGATGTTGGTGTAACTAATAACTCAGGCTTTTTCACTTTTCTTCACCTCTTCTTTTAGTAATGGCAATACCATCGCCAATGGGTAAAATCATCGTGTCAAATTTCGGATGATTCATAAGCCAATCATTGTATTTTTTGATTTTTGCCGTTAAACTTCGGATCCGTTTTGTTTCAATCGTTCCTTCCTCCTGGGCTACATACCCTTTAAAAAGAACATTGTCCGAAATAATGATTCCATCATGACTTAATAACGGCTCAAACAGTTCAAAAAACTTTTGATACTGCCCTTTTGCCGCATCAATAAAAATCATGTCGTACGGGGCTTTGCTTCGAATAGCTTCCGTGAGCTCAAAAGCATCGCCAAATAGGACATGAATTTGCTGGGTTTTGTTTGCTTTTGCAATGAAAGAAAGAGCCTTATCATAACGCTCTTGATCACGCTCAACCGTGACAATCCGGGCATGCGGAACAGCCGTCGCCATACGAACGGCTGAATAACCAATCGCAGTGCCAATCTCCAATATGCTCTTAGGCTGTTGAATGCGTAAAAGCTGCAATAATGTTTCAATCCCGATCAGCTCCATAATAGGCACCTGATGATCTTTTGCATATTGCTCCATCTCTTGAATAAGCGCAGAACGAGTCGGGATAAGGGATTCAATATATGTTTCCACTTCTTTTGAAAGCAAGGAGACTTCCTCCCATCAGCGAAGTATTTTTATTTATAAAAAAGGTTCACTTTTGAACCCTTAACTTTAGAACGCAACCTTTATATTATATCGATTTTTTTTGATTGAGTAAACCCGATATATTTTAACATAAAGTTCAGCTAACCATCAGTAAAAATGCTTCCCTGCTGATGGCTAACTGAGCCAATCGGCTCTTAGGAACGGTTTTTCTCTTAGCATAAGCAGAGTTTTCTCCGTCGATTAGAGCGAGATATAAAGAGAGGGAATGCAAAAAATTGGCATTCCCCTATTTTTATGAACTTGTATTTTCCTGTTTTGTAATATGAAGGGCTTTTTGCTTATTATGTTCTTCCAATGTTTTTGTAAAAATCACTTCACCCGTTGAAGTAGCAAGAAAATATAAATATTCTGTTTCAGCGGGTTTTAACGCTGCGACAATGGACAATTCGCCTGCGTTGGCAATCGGCCCCGGCGTTAACCCCTTCACCTTATACGTGTTATAAGGTGATTCCACTTTAAGATCTTTATAAAATACACGATCTTTATGTTCTCCAAGAGCGTATAACACCGTTGGATCAGTTTGAAGCGGCATTCCCGCTTCTAAGCGATTATAAAAGACGCTTGCAATTTTTTCTCGATCTGTTTTTTCCGTTGCTTCTTCTTCAATAAGAGAAGCCATCGTGAGCAATTTGTGGCTTGTCACGTTTTTCTCTTTCATTAACGGTTTGTATTTGTGAATTACTTCATTTGTTTTTCCTACCATTTTATCCAGAATTTCTTCCAATGAAACTTTGTCTGTATAAAAAGAGTAAGTAGCTGGATAAAAATATCCTTCTAACGGATATTTAATGTTCTTGGCAAATACTTCATTCGTAATAAGATCGGGATACTTTTTGCTCAAAATTTGGATAAACTGTTTATCTGACATTTTCTTTAATACTTGCTCTTTTGTGTAGCCTGTATTGGCCGCAATGATTTCGGAAATTTGTACAAGCTGGCTTCCTTCAGGAATCGGAAGCCTGATTTTTGGCTTTTGTGCACTTTCTCCCGTTTGTAGACTTCGAATAATTTCTTTCACACTCATCGCTTGAGAAAATGCATAGTTCCCTGCCTGAAAGCTCTGTTCATTTTTCAATTTAACATAATAACGAAACACACGCTCATCTTTAATGACACCTTGGTCTTCGAGCCTCTTTGCAATGGTACCGACGGATGAGCCTCGTGAAATGGTAATTTCAACGATGTTTTTACTTTTCTCATTTACCGGTGATAAAGCTGAATTAATATATATGAAAGCACCAACAGCCATGCTTGCAATAAGCAAACCCATCAACCCAAAAACGATTACCCACTTTTTCGGCCTTCGTTGTTGTGACTGTCCGTTTACGTATAGTGGTTTAGACAAAAAGTCAACCTCCTTTCCGCTGCGTTTTATTATACTACAATTTTTCGTTTTTTTCGTCAGAATTAGACAAAGAAATCTTGCCAATTCTGGTTGTATGGTCTCCCCTAAAAGAGGGGGACCATACAACCAAATAGGATATCGTGCAAAGTCCAGCATCCTATAAAAAAGAGTAAAAAACAATGGGAAGAAAATGAAAGGCTTCCCAAAGTATATAACGGGAAGCCTTTCATTTATATTATTCTCCCTCTTCTTCGTCGAGGAACGTGTTAAGCATTTCTTCGATTAAATCCCATTCTTCTTCTGATTCAATTGGCTGAAGTTCACCATCTTCACCATTTTCGCCTGGAGTGAAGCTGGAAGCATGAATTTCAATTTCTTCATCGTCCTCTTGCTCGCTGCCGATTGGGTAGTAAAGAACGTAAGATTTACCGAATTCTTCAGAATCAAATGTGAAAAGCACTTCACATAATTGCTCGTTGCCGTTCTCATCAATTACTGTAATATTTTTTTCACCATGTTCCATTGTTTTGCACCTCGTTTTTAATTAAGTAGTGTCTTTCGTTTTTATTTATCTTTGTTTATTGGCTTGCTTCACTTTCCTTCATTGTCTAGTTTCGCAAGCTATGCCCCACGGTAACTTCAACACCTCCTACGAAATCAAAAAGCGACTTCGTGTCGGCGTCTCCAGTTCCCTATGGGCATGAGCGAGCTTGCTTCACTTTCCTTTGCTGTCTAGAAAGCCTTGCAAGATCATGACCGCAGCCATTTTGTCGATGACTTTTTTGCGTTTTTTTCTGCTGACGTCCGCTTCCAATAGGACACGTTCTGCCGCCATGGTAGAAAGACGCTCATCCCACATGATGACTTCTAAGCCGAGTGCTTCTTTTAGCTGTTCAGCAAATTGCAAACAAGCTTCCCCGCGGGGGCCAATTGTGCCATTCATATTTTTGGGCAATCCGACTACCAGCTTGTCTACTTCATATGTGTGAATAAGCTCTTTCAGCCTTGGAATAGCCTGCTCAGTTTGATTTTCCTCTACCCTAATGGTCTCCAATCCTTGAGCAGTCCATCCCATCGCATCACTGACAGCTACTCCTATTGTCTTAGTGCCGACATCTAGTCCAAGTGTGCGCATGTATTAACCCTCTCGCTGTTGTTTTAAATAAGACTTTACAAGCTCCTCAATTAGTTCATCGCGTTCTAATTTCCGAATGATGTTGCGCGCATCTTTATGACGCGGAATATAAGCTGGATCACCCGATAGTAAATAACCCACGATTTGGTTAATTGGATTATAGCCTTTTTCTTGCAGGGCATCATAAACCGTAAATAGCACTTCATGAACATTCGTATCTGCAGGTTCTTCATGAAAGTTAAATTTCATCGTTTGATCAAACGAGCTCATGCTTTGCACCTCACTCTCATAGTCAATGAACGAACTCTCGCTGACTTATCTTATTTATAGTTTACACTAATTGACTAGAGAATTAAACGGATTTAACCCATTGTTCTACGAAGCTCAACGCTTCCTCAATCTTGCTAGGATCTTTACCGCCTGCCTGTGCCATATCTGGACGGCCTCCACCGCCGCCTCCGCAGCGCGTTGCCACTTCTTTGACAAGTTTTCCGGCATGATAGCCTTTTTCCATTAAGTCTTTTGTTACCCCTGCGACAATATTGACTTTGCCTTCATTTGCGGCCGCCAATACGATGACAGCAGAACCAAGCTTTTGTTTTAAATCATCAGCCATGGAACGCAAGTTATTCATATCGGTTGCATTTACCTTACTTGCCAGCACATTCACTCCGTCGATTTGTTGCACCTTATCAACAAGGTTACCCGCTTCAATGTTGCCCAATTTTGCAGCTAGTGATTCATTTTCACGCTGTAAACCGCGAATTTCTTCTAGTAAGCCTTCGATGCGCGTCACAATATCACGCGGATTTGCTTTTGCTTTCGCTGCTGCTTCTTTTAATAGAGCCACTTGATTGTTCATTAATTTATACGCATGTTCTCCTGTTACCGCTTCAATACGACGAGTACCGGCTCCGATACCGGATTCAGATACGATTTTAAACAAACCGATAACAGAAGTATTGGGAACGTGGCAACCGCCGCAAAGCTCTAAGCTGTAATCCCCGACTTGGACAACGCGTACGATGTCACCATATTTTTCACCGAACAGCGCCATGGCACCCATAGCTTTGGCTTCATCGATTCCTTTATGTTCAATTACAACCGGGATGCTCTTCCAAATTTTTTCATTGACGATTTGTTCAATGTTTTCGAGTTCTTCTTGTGTTACTTGTCCAAAATGGGAGAAGTCAAAACGTAAACGGTCTGGTGTAACAAGTGAGCCGGCTTGATTCACATGTTGACCTAATACATCTTTTAAAGCCTGGTGCAGCAAGTGTGTTGCTGTGTGATTTTTAATAATATGGCCACGTTTCTCTTCATTAATCGTTGCTGTGTACGCTTCCCCTTTTGTCAATACACCTTCGACTACTTGTACATGATGGAGGTTTTGGCCGTTTGGTGCTTTTTGTACGTCTTTTACGAGAACTTTAGTTGTACCATTCGTAATCTCACCCTGGTCGGCAATTTGCCCTCCGCTTTCAGCATAGAAAGGTGTTTCACGTAAAATGATTTGCGCTTCTTCCCCTGCTTTTACTTCATCAACCATCTCGCCGTCTTTAATAATGACATCAACAAATGTTTCCACTTTTGACTTGTCGTAACCGACAAAATCACTTTCTGTTTTGATGTCCCCGAGTACACCGCCCTGAACTTGCATGGAACCCACATCTTGACGGGCTGCACGTGCCCGCTCACGCTGAGCGTTCATTTCACGCTCGAACCCTTCATGGTCCACTTTCATGCCTTCTTCTTCTGCGTACTCTTCTGTCAATTCTACAGGGAAGCCGTATGTGTCATATAGACGGAACACATCTTCACCCGAAATGGTGTTGCTTCCTCTTTTCTTTTCCTTCTTAATAACGCTCTCTAAAATAGCAAGTCCTTCATGTAATGTTTCATGGAAGCGCTCTTCTTCGTTTTTGATTACTTTTTGGATAAACTCTGTTTTTTCTTTCACTTCCGGATAGTAATCGACCATGATTTCGCCAACTACCGGCACAAGTTCATACATGAATGGTCGGTTGATGTTTAATTTTTTCGCATAGCGAACCGCACGGCGCAATAATCGGCGCAATACGTAACCACGGCCTTCATTTGATGGAAGCGCACCGTCGCCTACAGCAAATGTTACAGTACGAATGTGGTCAGCGATAACTTTAAATGCTTCATCCTTTTCATTATCAGTGCGATATTTCTCCCCTGAAACGCTTTCTGTCGCTTCGATGATTGGCATGAATAAGTCCGTATCGAAATTCGTCGGCACATTTTGGATAACGGAACACATACGCTCTAAGCCCATTCCTGTATCGATGTTTTTCTTCGGCAGCGGCGTGTACGTACCGTCTGGATTGTGGTTGAATTGAGAGAATACCAAGTTCCATACTTCTAAATAACGTTCGTTTTCACCGCCTGGATAAAGTTCCGGATCACTTGGATCGTTGCCGTACTCTTCGCCGCGATCATAGAAAATCTCGGTATTTGGTCCACTCGGGCCTTCCCCGATATCCCAAAAATTTCCTTCCAAACGAATGATGCGCTCAGCTGGAACACCAATTTTTTTATTCCAGAGTTCGTATGCTTCATTATCCTCTGGATGAACCGTCACAGATAGGCGCTCCGGGTCAAATCCAATCCATTTCTCGCTCGTCAAAAACTCCCATGCCCAATCAATCGCTTCTTCTTTAAAGTAATCCCCGATTGAAAAGTTCCCTAACATTTCAAAGAATGTGTGGTGGCGGGCTGTTTTCCCGACGTTTTCAATATCATTTGTACGAATCGATTTTTGGGCATTACAAATGCGCGGATTAGCCGGAATCACACGGCCGTCAAAATACTTCTTTAATGTCGCAACACCGCTGTTAATCCACAATAATGATGGATCATCGACCGGCACTAACGGTGCACTTGGTTCCACAGCGTGGCCTTTTTCCTGGAAGAAGTCTAAATACATTTGGCGCACTTGCGCAGATGTGAGCTTTTTCATGTAAAATAACCTCCTTAATGGACTATCTATAGTTAGAATCAGAAAGAATAAACTGCCTCCCCGTATCACATTGCAGACACAACAAAATAAAAAACCCCCATCCCCTAACAGGGACGAGAGTTTGCTCGCGGTACCACCCTGATTATGAGCGTCTGAAAACACTCATCACCTCAACAGCGTTAACGTTGCTTACACGACAGGTTTTGCCTGTACTCCGGATTAGCCTTCTGCTACTCTTCATCTGGAATTTCTTTCAGCCTTGGAAATCCCTCTCTTATAGATGGGCTGTAACATACTCGTTCCTTCTTCGCTTTCATATGTAATACTTATGGCGCTATTATGACAAATTCCGAATCCTTTGTCAATGCTCGGTCCACCTTACCCGTAAATGAAGGATGATGACCTTGATGACTGCTAAAATCGGAACCGCCAAAATCAGTCCAATGACACCGCCAACTTCCCCTCCTATCAAGAGGGACAACATGATAAACAGCGGGTGGATATGCAGCGTTTTACCGACAATCAACGGGGATAGGACGTTCCCTTCTAAAAATTGCAGAGCAAAAATGATAATCATCACAATGACGACGAGCTTCATGGAAATGGTCGCAGCGATGACAGCGGCAGGAACAGCTCCGATGATTGGGCCGAAATACGGGATCACATTTGTTAAACCGATGATGATTCCCAATAATAAAGGGTACGGTACTTTAAATATCCAAAGAGCAACCGTTGCA
Organism: Bacillus songklensis; assembly: GCF_042649685.1. Lineage (NCBI taxonomy): Bacteria > Bacillati > Bacillota > Bacilli > Caryophanales > Bacillaceae > Bacillus > Bacillus songklensis. Next base: position 520,049 of record NZ_JBHRZT010000020.1, read on the forward strand.
GCCGACCCAATGATCAGACAAACAAACAATTGGCCGCGAATATAATTCCCGAGCGATTCATCCACATCATGCAAAAAATGTTTACCTGGTTCATGCCATTTAGAAGGTGTTAAAAAGGCGGCCAATTTTTTGATTAGGCGAAAATCCTTTAACATGTAAAAAACGATAAAAGGAACCGTAATAAGCAAGATGATGTAATTTAAAATTCCTTTAGCACTGGTCATCACCTTCGCCAGCCACACTTCTAATGTAGCTTCCAAGTCATTGATCCCCTGTTCGATTCGTTCATGTACTCCATTGGGCCAAGTAGAGGTTCGATCATGCACTTCAGTGACCCAGCTACGGTAAGTTTGAGTGAATTGCGGCAAGTTCTCATTCAAATCTTTCAATTGTTCGATAAAAAGCGGGATTCCTTTATACACACTGTAACCGACTCCGCCAAAAAAGAATAAATAAATAATTAAAATAGCTAAAGGCCTTGGCACCCCGCTTTCGTGCAGCTTTTCGATGATTGGATGCAGCAAGTATGTAATGAAAGCAGCAATCAAAAAGGGAGTCAAGGCTGTAAAGAGAATCTTCAAAACCGGAACCCAAATAAATTGAATTTTAAAGAAAACATATATACATAAAAACATTAATAACAGAATGCCTAAACGGTAAAACCATGCTACAGAGACTTGTTTCACAAACGATTCCTCCCTACTGACTAGTGTTCGACAATTGAACATTAATCTATTCAAGAAAATCGTTGAGAAAAGCGGAGCCGGACAATTTCAACGCCCAATTTATACTTGCTTATACAAACATATGAAAAAAGACGAAAGAGGATAAACCCCCCCTTCGTCATTCTCTTTGCATTATGAAAAAGCTCTCATAACACGCTTGCGCATTCTATTCATATTGCGTCTTGTCAACATTCCTCTATCTTCTGCGACTTTGTAAGCATAAGCTCCGACTCCAAATGCAACCATGGAAGATAATAATCGATTCATCGTGATCCCCCCATTAAAAGTTAATGGTACGCTCATCCTCTGAAAATAAATCATCCAAGGAACTCAATGTCCCGTCTTCTTCTACTTGATGTGTATGAATGACTCCCCTGGAAATGGTCAATTCAATGAAACAATTCCAGCAATAGTATTGATTGACACCAATTTTGCCAACATCAATGCTTCTGCAGTTCGGGCATTTTAACAACACTGACGAACACCTCTTTGCTTCGTTTTTTTATCAGTGTTGTCCATTTTTCCATAAATATACGTTTTGCCCAAACTTTGCAGAAAGCCGAAAAACGGGAGGTGAATGAGTATCGCCGTACATGTACATGTACAGCTATCATTAGGGTGTCATAAATTATAAAAAGTCATACGGCGTAACGTTTTCCATTCCGATATTAGCGTCTTTCATAAACGGCACTTCATCTTCAAACTGCCGATCAGCCAGCATCTCCATTAAAGTTGTTTGTCGTGAAGCATCATCATGGCGTTTTACACCAAGGCGAAGCGCTTCTTCTTCTCCGCATAAAATTAAAAATTTCTTACTTCTTGTAACAGCTGTATAAATTAAATTACGTCTCAACATTCGATAATAGCTTTTGACAATCGGCAAAATGACGATTGGAAACTCGCTTCCCTGAGATTTATGAATGGAGCAGCAGTAGGCATGGGTGATTTGGCCAAAATCCTGCTTCGTATATGTCACTTCATTGCCATCGAAGGAAATGACCAGCATATCCTGCTTTTCTGTATTTTCTTTAGCATAAAAAACAGAAACGATTTCTCCCATATCTCCATTAAACACATTGCTTTCCGGCTGATTGACGAGCTGTAATACTTTATCTCCGACACGATATGTCACATCGCCGTACTTTATTTCGCGTTTCTTTTCGGAAGCAGGGTTGAAAAGTTCCTGAAGCACTGCATTTAACCGGTCAATTCCTGCATTTCCTTTATACATAGGTGCAAGCACTTGAATGTCTTTTACGCTGTACCCTTTTTTCAGGGCACTTGCACATACTTGCTGTACGACATCTGTAATGTGATGGGATTGACATTTAATAAAAGAACGATCTGGTTTTGGCGTTGCCATATCTCCCGGCAGTTGTCCATTTTTAATAAAGTGGGCCAACTCAATGATGGATGAACCGTCCTTCTGACGATATACATCCGTTAACCGAATAGTTGGAATGGCCTTTGACTGAAGCAAGTCTTTTAACACCTGACCAGGTCCGACAGAAGGAAGCTGATCTTCATCCCCAACCAAAATCACTTGTAAATCGGAAGGAAGCGATTTAAACAATTGATGGGCAAGCCAAATATCCACCATGGATACTTCATCGACAATGAGCAGCTTTCCTTGGACCGGATGCTCCTCATCATGTTCAAATCCTTCCTGACCGTTCCATTTCAATAGACGGTGGATGGTGACGGCGGGCAGCTCTGTTGCTTCACTCATCCGCTTAGCTGCACGTCCTGTCGGAGCGACAAGCAAAACAGGGAATGGATTATCCTTTTTATAATCTTTTGGGTTCAGGGAACAACCGTGCAATTCAGCATACAGCTCCACAATTCCTTTAATAACGGTCGTTTTCCCTGTTCCCGGACCTCCTGTCAATAGCATCATTGGGGACATGAGCGCTTTTTGGATGGCTTCCTTTTGCGATGGAGCATACTGCACGCCTAAGCGCTCTTCCAACTCACCGAGGGCAAGCAAAAATTCCGATTCTGGAAATTGATTTTCATACTGAGTTTGAGCCATCAGCTTATCGATCGCTTTTGCGACCCCTTTTTCAGCATAATACAGCGAAGGAATATACACTTTCTCTTCTACAAGTTTGACTTTTTTGTCGGCCTTTAAGTTCTCGAGCTCCCTTGTAATATCCAGTTCCGAAATAGGCTCGTGCCGGCTTTGGTGCAATAAAGCAGCAGTTTGCTCAAACAATTGCTCGATGGTTAAATAGATATGACCAAGCTGGACACACTCTTGCTCCAACACATATAAAATCCCGGCTCTCATGCGGTCGGGATGATTACTGGCCATTCCAAGTTTTTTCCCCAACTCATCCGCACGATTAAATCCAATTCCCTGTATATCCTCTACAAGTTGATATGGATTTTCACGGATTACTTGAAGGGCTTCGTTCTTATAAGCCTGGAAAATCTTCATGGAAAGCTGCGGTCCAAATCCATGCCCTGACAGCTGTACCATCACTTCTTCCAATCCCTCATGCTCCCTCAATTGCTGGACGAGGGACTCGGCTTTTTCTTCGGACAACTTTGGCACTTGCTTTAACACCGATGAATCGTGAAGGATTTTATAAATGGCATTTTCTCCGAGAATGTCTACAATTTTTTCAGCGGTTTTTTTTCCGATTCCATGAAATAAGTCACTTGATAAATATTGAATGACTCCTTGCCTTGATTGGGGAAGCTCCTTTTTGAATCGTTCTACATTGAATTGCCGGCCAAAGCGTTGGTGTTCTTTTAAACGGCCGTAAAACGTATATGTTTCGCCCTCATGAAGACGTGGAAAATAGCCCGTTACCGCCATTTCGTTTTCTTCTGTGGCAACATCTGTTTCCTGAATGCGTATACGTGACACATTGTACAAGTTCTCATCATTATGAAAAATGGTGACAATTAACGTTCCTTTTATGTAAGAAAGCTCTTCTTGTCCGATTAACGACGTCCTTTCGTCCATTTTGTACCTCCTTTCCATGATCGGCGTTATGATTGATCCAAGCGGTCAAACAAAAGTAGAGTCATTACTCTTTTTCTGTTAACAGACGAATTCCGTTTCCGGCCAAAAGGTGATCTGGCTGAATCTCAACTGCTTTCCGAAACATTTCTAATGCTTTGTCCTGATTTTCTTTAAACGCATACGCAACACCTAAGTTATAGTAGGCATCTGCATGATCATCCTGTTGAATGACTTTTGCAAACTGCTCCATTGCTTCATCCAGCATTTCAAGCTGTGCCAAGCATAAACCATATTGGAAACGTGCTTCCACGTCTTCTCCGTTCAATTCTACGGCACGCTGCAGATAAGGCAAAGCAAGACGAAGTTCATTCGTATATAAAAAGGATAAGCCAAGCATAAAATAGACATCAGCTGAATTAAGCCCTTTTTGGATCGCCTGTTCAAAATGCTTTTTCGCCTCATTCAATTGCTGGAGTTTAAAGTGCACATTTCCTGCACCATAATGGGCAGTGGCTGCTTTTTCATCCATCTCAAGTGCACGTTCAAAAAATTTCAAGGCCTTTTCATTTTCCTCTAAGGCTGCTAATAAATTTCCGAAATTCACATATCCAAGTGCCTCTTTCGGGTTTTCCTCGATGGCCGCTGAAAATGCTTTGGCTGCCTCATCAAATTTTCCTTCCTGCATATATCGAATCCCTAATTGGTTGTTATCCATATGTATCACTCCATTATCCACTCATTTTCTACGATAAGTATAGCACAAAGTGGAACAAGTCATGTTGCCTCATAAGAACGCGATTTGCAAAAAATAGGATGCCTGTACAGGCATCCTATTTTACACATACCAGAGTTCTTCACCATTTTTGAAAACTTGGTCGATTGTTCCTCCGCCTAAACATTCTTCTCCGTTGTAAAATACAACAGCCTGCCCTGGTGTAACGGCACGGATCGGCTCATCAAATATAACCTTCACCGTATTGTCACTCGATTTCTCCACTGTGACCTTGTTATCTGCCTGGCGATAACGGAATTTCGCTGTGCACGCAAGCGGCTCCGTCCATTCACGATCACTTACCCAGCTGACATTTGTTGCAGTGATGGAATCTGAATAAAGCACCTCATTGTCGAAGCCTTGCTCGACATACAAAATGTTCTTTTCCAAATTTTTCCCGACCGCAAACCACGGTTCTCCGCTGCCACCGATGCCTAAGCCATGACGCTGACCAATCGTATAATACATTAAGCCGTCATGCTTACCTTTCACCTCTCCGGATAATGTTTGCATCTCACCCGGTTGGGCCGGTAAATATTGACTTAAAAACGTTTTAAAGTTCCGCTCCCCGATAAAGCAAATACCTGTACTGTCTTTTTTCGCCGCTGTCGCCAATCCTGCTTCTTTGGCGATTTCCCGTACTTTTGCTTTATCGATGTTTCCGATTGGAAACATGACTTTAGATAGCTGTTCTTGTCCCAATTGATTTAGGAAGTACGTTTGGTCCTTGTTTTCATCCAAACCGCGAAGCATTTTGTATTCACCGTCACGTTGCTCTACACGGGCATAATGCCCTGTTGCCAAGTAATCGGCCCCGAGTGTCATAGCATGCTCCAGGAACGCTTTAAATTTAATCTCTTTATTGCACATCACATCGGGATTTGGTGTACGTCCTGCTTTGTATTCATCTAAAAAGTACGTAAATACTTTATCCCAATATTGTTTCTCGAAGTTGACTGCGTAATATGGAATGCCGATTTGATTACATACACGAATCACGTCATTGTAATCTTCGGTGGCTGTACATACTCCATTTTCATCTGTATCGTCCCAGTTTTTCATAAAAATCCCGATGACGTCATACCCTTGCTCTTTTAATAGCAGCGCTGCAACGGATGAATCGACGCCTCCGCTCATTCCAACAACGACCCGTGTGTCTTTTCGTGCTTTTGTCAACTTGTTCACCTCCGTTTAATCCCGCTTCTAGGGAATTTTCACTTTACTAATCGCTTTACGATCCGAGCTGTTTCATGCGCAGCTTTTTCGATCTGTTCTGTTGTCGTTCCAAGTCCGAAACTAAAGCGGATAGACGAGACCAAGCGCTCGGAATCTTTCCCGAACATGGCGACCAGCACATGGGATGGATCGATTGAACCCGCCGTACACGCAGAGCCGCTTGAAGCAGCAATTCCCGCCAGGTCCAGATTGACGAGCATGGACTCGACGTTCGTTCCTGGAAAGGCCACATTTAAAACATGAGGAAGAGAGTCTTCCAGGTTTCCATTCACTGAATACTCGATTCCTTCTTCTTTGAAGATGTTGAGCATGTTTTCTTTATAACCTTTATATTGTGCCGCTTTTTCGGATAAAGTTTGCTGTGCAAGCTTAACGGCCTCTTCGAAGCCAACAATGCTTGCCACATTTTCCGTTCCTGCTCTTCGCTTTCGCTCTTGTTCTCCCCCAAACAAAAGAGGAGATAACGGAACGCTGGAAGCAGCGTATAAAAAGCCGACACCTTTTGGGCCATTGATTTTATGTGAAGAAACCGACAGCAAATCAATTCCCAACTGTTTTACATTGATCGAAACAAGTCCATATGCTTGTACAGCATCTGTATGGAAGAACGCCTGGTGATTCTTTAATACCTCACCGATTTCACCAATCGGTTGAATCGTTCCTACTTCGTTGTTTCCATACATGATCGAGACAAGAATCGTATCATCTGTTAATGCTTCTTGCAACTGTTTTGCACTGATTCGACCAGTCTCATCCACCGGTAAATAAGTGACGCGAAACCCTTGCTTTTCTAACGCTTCACATGTATGAAGTACCGCATGATGTTCAATTTGGGTTGTAATAATATGATTTCCTTTCTCTCGGTTGGCAAAAGCCACGCCGGTCAACGCCATATTATCAGCCTCAGTACCGCCGCTCGTAAAAATGATTTCATTTGGGTCAGCTCCTACACTAGCCGCCATCGTTTGACGCGCTTCATCTAAATAACGTCTGCTTTCACGGCCGTAGAAATGGATACTTGAAGGATTTCCGAACACTTCCTTCATGAATACTGTCATTTTATCGATTACAGCCGGATGCATCGGAGACGTCGCGGCATGGTCGAGATAAATTCGTTCCAATGTTAACACTCCTTGTTCATTAAATCCCTCCATAAAGGGACTCGAAAAAAGTTAATCATTATGCATGTAACGGCGCTGCAGACATTCCCTTTTACAGCACCTGCATCAAATATAAAACATATAAGAGCTTGCGTCTCCCCCGCTATGGTTAGCTAAGTCTTCCAATGTTGTACTATCCAACACTTCTCTTACGGCATCTCGGATGCGAATCCACAATTCGCGCTTCGCCGGTTCCTCTTCTTCCAACCCTTCAACAGGGCTAATCGGTCCTTCGAGTACGGAAATGATGTCACCGGCTGTAATGAGAGCAGGTTCTTTGGCTAAAATATACCCACCGTATGCTCCTCTTATACTTTTTACTAACCCTGCATTACGTAAAGGTGAAATTAACTGTTCCAAATAATGTTCAGATAAATCATGTGTTTGTGCAATCGCCTTTAAAGAGATAGGACCTTCCCCGAACTTTCTCGCTAATTCAATCATAATCGTTAAGCCGTAACGTCCTTTTGTTGAAATCTTCAAACCCAACACCCTTTCCATTCCTATCTTCATTTATCTATATCAAGTAATCCTATCGCTATTATAATAAAAAATTAGACCCTTGACATTATAGCATACTATTCATATCAGATGCATTTCAATCACCAGTTGCAATATAATAGGGTCTATCCATAGATAGGAGAGATTAAAATGAGTAAAAAACCACTTGCTTTCCGCATGCGGCCGAACCGCCTCGAAGATGTCATCGGACAGCAGCACCTTGTCGGAGAAGGCAAAATCATTCATCGGATGGTCAAGGCCAAGCATGTCAGTTCAATGATTTTGTACGGTCCGCCCGGTACAGGTAAAACGACTATTGCCACAGCGATAGCAAAAAGCACCAATACGGCTTTCCGTCAATTGAATGCGGTTGTGAACAATAAGAAAGACATGGAGATTGTGGCAGAAGAAGCAAAGATGTCAGGCAAAGTCATTTTACTGTTGGATGAGGTACACCGCCTTGATAAAGCCAAACAAGATTTTCTGCTTCCATACCTTGAGAATGGGATGATTACCTTAATCGGAGCCACAACAAGCAACCCGTATCACGCGATTAATCCTGCTATTCGGAGCCGCTGTCAAATTTTCGAGCTCAAACCGCTGACACCGGAAGAAATCAAGATCGCCCTTCTCCGGGCTTTAGAAGATGAACAGAACGGCTTGGGACAAACGAATGTACAAATCACCGAGGAAGCGCTTAAGCATTTTTCCACGGCTTGTAACGGTGATGTTCGTTCTGCCCTTGGAGCGTTAGAATTAGCTGTGCTATCAACTGATTCTGATAAAGATGGGAACATCCAAATCAGTGTATCCATTGCAGAAGAATGCCTGCAAAAAAAATACTTTACGCATGATAAAAACGGTGATGCACATTATGATGTATTATCGGCATTCCAAAAGTCCATTCGCGGCAGCGACGTGAATGCCGCTTTGCATTATTTAGGAAGGTTAATAGAAGCTGGCGATTTAGTCAGCATTAACAGAAGATTGCTTGTCATTGCCTATGAGGATATTGGGCTGGCTAATCCGCAAGCAGCCTCAAGAACACTTGCAGCCATTGAAGCGACCGAACGGCTCGGGTTTCCCGAAGCACGTATTCCTCTGGCGAATGCTGTCATTGAACTTTGCTTATCTCCAAAGTCCAATTCGGCCTACAAGGCACTCGATGCAGCAATTGCTGATATCCGTAAAGGACAAACGGGGGAAATACCTTCCCACTTAAAAGATGCCCACTATCAAGGAGCAGCACAACTCGGCCGGGGCATTGACTATCTATATCCGCACGATTATGAAAACGGCTGGGTCAAACAGCAATACTTGCCGAACCGTCTTAAACATCAGAAATATTATGAGCCGAAAAGAACGGGAAAATTCGAACAAGCCCTGGGCCAAATCTATGAGAAAATTAACCGCATGTCATCCATCTCTCATTAGGCTTCAACATTACCTATGTGGAAGTGCGCTTTAAAAGTATCCTGAACGAGCTAAAGAGGTTCTCGTATAAACCTTTGACAAAGGCCAAAGGGAAATTGTGCATAGATGAAATCTATTAAATTTGGGAAACGTATAATTGCGAGCCCAATGGGCAAAGCTATGATATAAATCAACCTATCGATAACGGGAGTTGATATGGTGAAAGTTAGACAGGATGCCTGGTCTCATGATGACGATTTACTATTGGCCGAAACCGTTTTACAATATATTCGCGAAGGCAGCACACAACTTGCAGCCTTTGACGAAGTGGGTGATAAATTAAACCGAACCTCGGCTGCATGCGGGTTTCGCTGGAATGCTGAAGTGAGAAAAAGATACGAAGAAGCAATCGCGCTTGCGAAGAAACAAAGAAAAGAAAGAAAACGTGCCCTCGAACACGCAAAGAAAAATGTTAAAAATGTTTCACCCCCATCAGCAGTCTTATCACTATCAGCGGCAGCCGATTCTTCTAAAGACCACGCAATCGAAGAATATGCGACGGAATTAATAGCACCGCTGAATAATATGAGCTTAAATGATGTCATTCAATTTTTATGTAAAATACGATCCGAGCAATCACAATCGAATATATTGGCAAAAGAAAATGAAACATTGCGCAAGGAAAATGAACAGCTCGCCCTTGAAAATAAGCAATTGGAAACAAAGCTGGAACAACTACAAAAACAGCAGGTTATCATTCAAGAAGACTACCAAACACTGCTGCAAATCATGAATCGCGCACAACAAATGATGCTGTTTGAAGAAAGGGAAGATATTGCCCCGCCCTTCCTTCAAGAAGACCAAACGGATACTCCTCCACTTCTTAACTAAAAAGCTGAGGATGACTCAAAAGGTATAAAAAGACATACCTATTAAGTCATCCTCCTTAAGTTCTTAACATCATCTATCACTTTTTATCCTATGTATGTTTTTCAGTTCTTGCATCCTGAATAGGCTAGAAAGGTTCTCGTATAGGCCTTCGACAAGAGCCCGGAAGGGAAATTGGCGAAGGCTTATGCGTAAACAATGGACCATGGATGTTTTTCATCCATGGTCCATTGTTTATGTGGATTTATATATCTTGACCGACACGGTAAATTTCAATATCTTTTAACAGCTCTGTAATAACATGCCCTGCCATGATTAATCCGGCCACGGAAGGAACAAAAGCGTTAGAAGACGGCGGCATTTTCGCTTTGCGAATCTCTGCCTGGTCATTCCCAACTACTTTACGTACTTCTTCACGAATAACAATGGGACTTTCATCCGAAAATACGACTGGAATTCCTTTACGAATTCCTTCTTTGCGTAAACGTGTACGGATAACTTTGGCGATTGGATCCGTATGTGTTTTGGAAATATCCGCGATACGGAAACGGGTCGGATCCATTTTATTAGCGGCTCCCATACTTGAAATGATTGGGATTTTACGTTTTAAACATTCTTTCATCAAATGAATTTTATAAGAAATGGTATCCGAAGCATCAACGACATAATCAAGATTGTAACTGAAAAATTCTTCATATGTTTCTTCTGTATAAAACATTTTTAGTGCGATGACTTCACAATCTGGATTGATATCTGCTACACGTTCTTTCATTAGATCAACTTTAGGACGGCCGACTGTTGACAATAAGGCATGAATCTGGCGGTTTACGTTTGTAATATCCACATCATCTTTATCGACTAACACGAGACGGCCTACACCGGAACGGGCGAGTGCTTCCACTGAAAACGAACCAACTCCTCCAATACCAAGAACAGCCACTGTACTTCCTTTTAGCTTATCTAAACCTTCTTTTCCTATCGCAAGCTCGTTGCGCGAAAATTGATGTAACATCTGTTTCACACTCCGTTATTTTTCTCATTCTTCCATAGTATTTGTTCAGAATTTGACTATATCACACTTTTTATTTAATTCAACTAATTCTATTGGTTTTAGATGTTTTTTAAGAGCATATGAAAACCCTATGCAGATATACTGCATAGGGTTGAATATACAAATAAAGAAAAGTCCCAATCGTGCCGTCTTCAGATGCCTTCGTTTTGAACCCGCTCACAGCAGGTGGGTGCTCTATTTCAATGGTTGTAAGTCCTTGATCCAAAGGCATTTACGCTCATTGAAAACTCCGAGCTCCCTTATAACTTATTGTTCGGTCAAAACAATAGGTTATAAGACGAACACATCAGGACTTCTTGTTTCTTGACAGTATCTTATCATAGAATAAATTCCTTTTCAAGCAAGCAAAAAGTATAATTTATTCACTTTTTTTAACACGGGTCTCCAAATGCAGTTCCGCTAATTGTGCCGCACTAACTTCTCCCGGAGCTTCTGTGAGTAAACAGCTTGCACTTGCTGTTTTCGGGAATGCGATTGTGTCACGCAGATTTGTGCGCCCCGCCAGCAGCATCACTAAACGGTCAAGACCCAGGGCAATACCGCCGTGAGGAGGTGTTCCGTATTCAAATGCTTCAAGCAAGAACCCGAATTGTTCGTAGGCCTGTTCAAGCGTAAAGCCTAATACCTGGAACATTTTTTCTTGAATGTCTCGCTCGTAAATACGCAACGAACCGCCGCCAAGCTCATAGCCGTTCAACACTAAGTCGTATGCTTGTGCACGCACTTTTCCTGGATCTGTATCTAAATATTCAAGATCCTGACGAACCGGCATTGTAAACGGATGATGCGCCGCATAATAGCGGCCTTCCTCTTCATCATACTCAAGAAGCGGCCAGTCTGTTATCCACAAGAAGTTGAATTTTGCTTCATCAATTAGGCCTAAATCTTTTCCAAGCTTCAGGCGCAATGCCCCCAATGAATCTGCCACTACACTCTTCTTATCGGCGACAAACAGCAGCAAATCGCCAGTAGAAGCTTCTAACGCTTCAATGAATTGTTTTTGCTCTTCTTCGTTGAAGAATTTTGCAATCGGGCCTTTTAGGCCGTCTTCTTCCACCTTCAACCATGCTAAACCTTTAGCGCCGTAAACAGCTGCATATTCTTGTAAGCCATCGATGTCCTTACGTGAATAGTTAGCAGCCGCTCCCTTAACATTAATCGCTTTTACTTGTCCGCCGTTTTGAACCGCACCGCTGAATACTTTGAAGCCGCAGTCTTTGACGAACTCTGATAGATCGACTAACTCCATCTCAAATCGGGTATCCGGCTTGTCCGAACCGTAACGGCTCATCGCTTCATCATAAGCCATACGAGGGAATGGAGCAGGAACGTCGATTCCTTTTACATCTTTCATGACTTTGACCATCATGTTTTCTGCCAACTCAATAATTTCATCTTGAGTGAGGAAAGATGTCTCAATATCTACTTGCGTGAACTCCGGCTGACGGTCTGCACGCAAATCTTCATCACGGAAACAGCGTGCAATTTGGTAATAGCGCTCGAAACCAGACACCATTAATAACTGCTTGAAAATTTGCGGTGATTGCGGCAGCGCGTAAAACTCTCCCGGGTGAACGCGGCTTGGTACTAAGTAGTCGCGTGCTCCTTCCGGTGTGCTCTTCGTTAAAATTGGCGTTTCGACATCTAAGAAACCATTATCATCTAAATAATTACGGATGGTTTTTGTCAGATCACTGCGCATCTTCATTGTTTCAAACATCACTGGACGGCGCAAATCCAAGTAACGGTATTTTAAACGTACATCTTCCGCTACATCTGCTTTATTTTCAATCATGAACGGAGGAGTTTTTGCTTTATTTAAAATAACGATTTCCTCCGCCTGTACTTCGATTCTTCCCGTTTTTAAGTTGGCATTCACGGTTCCTTCTTCACGTGCAATCACTTTTCCTTCGATATGAAGCACGAATTCGTTACGTACGTTTTCAGCTATCTTTAATGCTTCAGCCGATACGTCCGGATTGAAGACGACTTGGACGATCCCTGTACGATCGCGAAGGTCAATGAAGATAAGACCTCCTAAGTCACGGCGCTTTTGCACCCATCCTTTTAGTTTTATCGATTCACCAATCGCTTTTTCCGTTATTTCACCACAGTAATATGTTCTTCCCTGCATGATGTTATCCCCCTTTAGCGTACTTCCTTTAAATGGGCAACAAGTTCTGTAATTGCCACTTCGTGCTGTTCCCCTGTTGCCATATTTTTTACATTAACTACTTTCTTATCTAATTCATCCTCGCCTAACACGATGACAAATTTAGCCTGAAGACGGTCTGCTGATTTGAATTGCGCTTTTATTTTTTTATCTTGATAATCTTTTTCTGTGATGAAACCAGCCATACGGAGATCATTCACAATGGAAACGGAATAATCTTTTGCTGCTTCTCCCAGTGCCACCACATAGCAATCAATGCTCTCTTCAATCGGCAGGGTAACGTTTTCTGCCTCTAATGCTGCCAGCAAACGCTCAATACTCAGAGCAAAGCCGATACCAGGCGTTTCCGGGCCGCCGATATCTTGGACAAGACCGTTGTATCGCCCGCCGCCGCAAAGAGTCGTAATCGAACCGAACCCTTCTGCTTCACTCATAATTTCAAACGCCGTGTGGTTGTAATAATCCAAGCCGCGGACCAGATTCGGATCCACAACAAACTCGATATGTAAATTCGTTAAATATTGCTGCACCTTCTCAAAATACACTTTTGAGTAATCATTTAAGTAGTCCATAATCGACGGTGCCGTTTTCATTAGTTCATGATCGCGGTCTTTTTTACAATCAAGAATGCGAAGCGGATTTTTTTCTAACCGGCTTTGGCAATCAGAACAAAATTCTCCGATTCTTGGCGAGAAATGATTGATTAAAGCCTCACGGTGTGCCTGACGGCTTTCCGCATCACCCAAGCTGTTAATGACAAGGCGCAGCTTCTTCAATCCTACTGATTGATAAAATTGCATAGCGAGTGCCATTACTTCTGCATCGATTGCTGGATCATTGCTCCCTAATGCCTCCACTCCAAATTGAACAAACTGGCGGAATCGTCCTGCTTGGGGACGTTCATAGCGGAACATAGGGCCAATATAAAACAGCTTCGTTGGTTGATTCGGATTTCCAAACATTTTATGTTCCACAAACGAACGTACAACCGCCGCTGTACCCTCTGGGCGAAGAGTGATGCTTCGGCCGCCCCGGTCTTCAAATGTATACATTTCTTTTTGAACAATATCCGTTGTATCCCCTACACCACGTTGGAATAATTCAGTATGCTCAAACATCGGGGTGCGGATTTCTTTATAATTGAACATGCGGCAAATGGTTCTCGCCTGCTGCTCCACATATTGCCACAGTTCCACAGTACCTGGGAGAATATCTTGTGTACCTCTTGGAATTTGAATTGACATAAACGTTGGTGCCTCCTAATTTCTTTTTTCTTAACACTCTCTTATGGCCTAAAAATAAAAAAACTCCCATCCCTACAAATATACTTGTAGGGACGAGAGTTATACTTTCTCGTGGTACCACCCTAATTGAAGCAAAATTGCTCCCACTTAAATCGTTAACGCCTGAATACGTTCAACTCCTACTAAGAACATCCTTTTCAGAGAGAAACCTCGAGAGTGTTCGTTCGTTAAGTCATCATGCAGAAATGCTTTCAGCCTTAGGCATTTCCTCTCTTTTTCATGTGTACTCTTAACTACTTTTCTCCGTCCATGGTTTTTTACGGGTCATTATTCTTATGTAGATTTATAGCAATTGTCTACTATATTACGAATGAAATTCGGAATTGTCAAGAACCTTTCTGCGTTTAATTAAGAACGGGATAAATTCTTTTTCAACGTCTTGACATCGCGCAATGTCAAACCGAATTCCGATGCCAATTCAACGGAAGAGGAACTGGATTCCTGTTGAATGAAATCGTGAAAATTGACTCCAAATAACTGATTGCGGTGGGTAAATGTTTGTTCTCCTTTATCACTGAATTTCATGCAATTCCCTTCTTTCCTGCGGTATGATAGTTAGCCTTACAACATATCTTTTCCATTTTTCCATTTGAACTTACAGGATTTTTCGATATTATCAAGAATTATTACCTTACAAATACAGGAAAAGGAGTTACGGTAGTGATAGTGAAATATGTGAAACTTCCACTTTATTTTCTGCTCGGAATCACCCTCTTCTTTTTAGTTTTTCAGCCTCAGACGAATGCACAAAGCGAATTCGTTTCCGTTCAAGCCAATGTACTGAACGTACGAAGCGGCCCTGGTACCTCACATGAGATTGTGGATAAAGTCAAAGAAGGCACAATTTTATCCGTAGTTGAAAAGTTTGATCGCTGGTACCATGTCCAATTAACAAATGGAAGGACCGGATGGGTGGCAAAGCAGTACGTTGATTCACTCCCGGATATTCCACCCTCCCCCATCACACAGCCATACATTGCCTTTGCCTCTGCTTCCAAGCTTCAGGACCTATACGGGATTTCGCTGGCGACTTTGCAAGATAAAACGATTGTCATTGATGCCGGTCACGGGGGACGCGATAAAGGAGCAGTCGGCACATCCGGTACGTATGAAAAAGACCTGACACTTATCACTTCCAAGTTACTCCAAAAAAGATTGTCAACACTAGGGGCTCACGTCGTCATGACTAGAACGAATGATCAGTACATCTCCCTTGAGCAGCGGGTGGCACTCGCCAACAAAAAAAAAGCGGATGCCTTCATCAGCATCCACTATAACAGTTCCAAAGACGACAAGCTCCATGGCATTATCACTTATTATGATCGGCATCAGTCGTTAGCGGAAAGCATTCATAAAGAGCTCATTTCCCTTACAACTTTTGATAACAAAGAAGTGCGTCACGGTGATTATCATGTATTAAGAGAAAATTCGCAGCCATCCGTCTTACTGGAGCTTGGCTTTTTGAGTAATGCCCATGAAGAAACACAAATGCAAACAGGGCAGTTTCAATACAATGTCGTAACAGCTATCGTCAAAGGATTGGCCCGCTACTTTGATGAGCAGAACACATAAAAATAGGATGGTTGATATCTTGTTGAATTTTCAAACCATTCTTTTTAAGAAAAGCACAAGCGGCTCGCCCGGAGTCGAAACAAGCCGGATAAATTCAAAACACATTTTATCCTTTCTCATACCGTAAAAAAATATATTCATTATGCTTTCCTAATCTAAAAAGGACCTTTTTCACCAAACTTTGTTTTATCCTCAGTTTAGGTGAAAGGCCCTTTTCAAGAGAAAGAAAAAAGGCCGCTTTTTTCGGCCTTTTTCCCTTCTCTTTTATTTACTTTCTATAATTAACGTAACCGGTCCATCATTCGTAAACTCTACATCCATCATGGCACCGAAAATACCTGTTTCAACTTTTAAACCTTTTTTGGTCAGATCCTCATTAAAGTGCTTATACATTTCATTGGCATAGTCAGGTTTGGCGGCTTCCATGAAGTTCGGTCTTCTTCCTTTACGGCAATCCCCGTAAAGGGTGAATTGTGATACAGACAACACTTCCCCGCCGATGTCAAGCAGTGACCAATTCATTTTCCCGGATTCGTCTTCAAAAATACGTAAGTTAGCGACCTTGTCCGCTAAGTAAGCTGCATCTTCTACTGTATCTGAATGAGTCACACCAACTAATAGCATCACACCACGCTCAATGGCACCGACCGTTTTTCCTTCTACGATTACTTTTGCATTTTTTGCTCGCTGAACAACTACACGCATAATGAAAATTCCTTTCTAATGCATAATTCTTCGTACCGAATAAATGTCACGAATTTGTTTAATCCGCTCTACTACTTTATGAAGATGATTAATATTGTGGATGGATATCGACATATTAATCGTCGCCATTTTGTTACGGTCCGAACGTCCTGATACGGCAGAAATGTTCGTTTTCGTCTCATTTACCGCCTGAAGAACTTCATTTAACAAGCCGCGGCGATCAAATCCGGAAATTTCTATCTCCACATTAAATTCGCGTCCTTCTTTAATGCTAGACTCCCACTCAACAGGGATTAAACGATTTTCGGCTTCCTCAGTGTGAACATTTAAACAATCTTGACGATGAACGGACACGCCTCTTCCTTTTGTAATGAACCCGATAATTTCATCACCTGGAACTGGATTGCAGCACTTGGACAAGCGAATCAACAAATTATCAATTCCTTGTACGACTACACCTGAATCCCGTCGTTTTCCTTTAGGGATAGACTTCGTCTCATTCATGATTTCCTTGATTTCTTGCTCTTGATCGCGCTGTTTGCGCCATTTGTCAGTCAGACGATTCGCAATTTGTGCCGCTGTAATGCCGTTATATCCGACTGCGGCATACATATCCTCTTCATTGGAAAAGTTAAATTTCTCCGCCACTCTTTTTACATTCTCTGCTGTTAAGACTTCTTTCACCTCAAAGTCTAAGTTACGGATTTCTTTCTCGACAAGTTCTTTTCCTTTTTCGATATTTTCCTCACGACGCTGCTTTTTAAAGAATTGGCGAATTTTATTTTTTGCCTGAGTCGTTTGCGTAAGCTTAAGCCAGTCTTGGCTCGGGCCATAGGAATGCTTGGAGGTTAATATCTCAATGATATCACCTGTTTTCAATTTGAAGTCAAGGGTCACCATTTTGCCGTTCACTTTCGCTCCTATCGTCTTATTTCCAATCTCGGAGTGGATACGATAAGCAAAATCGATTGGAACAGATCCAGCAGGAAGTTCAATGACGTCTCCTTTTGGTGTAAAGACGTACACCATGTCAGAGAAAAGGTCCACTTTTAACGATTCCATAAACTCTTCAGCATTCGTCGATTCGTTTTGGAACTCCAAAATCTCTCTAAACCATGTTAACTTATCTTCAAAGGAAGCACGATCGTTTGCTGTCTTTCCTTCTTTATAAGCCCAGTGTGCGGCAACCCCGTATTCCGCAATATGATGCATCTCTACTGTACGGATTTGCACTTCAAGAGGGTCCCCCTTAGGACCAATCACTGTTGTATGGAGAGACTGATACATGTTAGGCTTAGGCATTGCAATATAATCTTTGAAACGTCCGGGCATCGGCTTCCAGCACGTATGAATAATTCCTAATACCGCATAGCAATCTTTAATACTGTTTACGATAATACGAACAGCCAGCAAATCATAAATTTCATTAAATTGCTTGTTCTGTAAAGCCATTTTTCGATAGATGGAATAAATGTGCTTCGGTCTTCCCGAAATTTCTGCTTTAATAGCTACTTCGTTGACCCGATCCCGCACCTCGTCAATGACTTCTGAAATATATTGTTCACGCTCTGCGCGTTTTTGCTTCATTAAATTGACAATGCGGTAATACTGTTGAGGATTTAGATAACGTAAAGCCGTATCTTCCAATTCCCATTTGATTTTGGAGATACCAAGACGATGGGCTAATGGGGCAAAGATTTCTAATGTTTCATTGGCAATGCGACGTTGTTTTTCCTGGGGTAGGTGCTTTAACGTACGCATGTTATGCAAACGGTCTGCCAACTTAATTAAAATCACTCGAATATCCCGTGCCATCGCAACAAACATTTTCCGATGATTTTCTGCCTGCTGCTCTTCTTTTGATTTATACTTAATTTTGCCCAGCTTTGTAACACCATCGACTAACATGGCAACATCATCGTTAAATATGTTCTTTAGTTGTTCAAGTGTAACATCCGTATCTTCTACTACATCATGTAAAAATCCCGCCGCAATCGTCGTTGGGTCCAGCTCTAAATCCACCAAAATACCCGCTACTTGAATCGGATGAATAATATAAGGCTCCCCTGATTTGCGATATTGCTCACTATGAGCGTCCTTTGCAAATCGGTATGCCTTTTGTACAAAATCTATATCATCATCAGACAAATATTTTCCAGCATTTTCAATTACTTGTTCAGCTGTTAACACTTGCTCGTTTGCCATGAAATCACCTTTTATCAATAAAATAAAACTTCCATCAGCCGGAGTTTTCGACGCACCAGGCATCAGGTAATTAGTCTCATTCCTTACTGATGGATAGTTGAATCAATCGGGTTCCTATGGCCTATGACCCCTCCGTCTTAGGAGGTACAGAGGCTTATCGACCATTAGAATGGGGTAAATGAAAAGATCATATCTTATAAGTTCATATTGTAACTATTATCATGAAAATTTTCAAAGATGTAAAGCTTTTCTAAAAAGATTTTTCCGACGCACATTGAACTGGATGCGCGCCGGAAAAATCTTCGTACTGAATCATTCCGTTTGTTGAATGGAGTCTTGGAAAAGCAATCATCTCAGTACGCAGACAAACGCTAAGAAAGTTATGTTCCATACAGAAAACTTAATGATATAAATTCTTTATGTGGATTCATATATTTAATAAACAGAAATCACCCTTTACCCCTGTAATCAAGAGCAAAAGGTGATTTTACATTTTCTAAAATTCAAAGCATATAAAACCAACAGGGTGATGGTTCCGCTGTTGGTTTTACATCATTAATATTTCATTAATGTAAAGACATCGTAGCCTTCTAGTTTCTCACGACCATTTAGATCTGATAACTCGATTAAGAATGCAGCGCCTACTACAACGCCTCCAAGCTGCTCAACAAGTTTGATCGTTGCTTCAATGGTACCGCCGGTTGCTAAAAGGTCGTCTGTAATTAATACACGCTGACCTGGTTTGATTGCATCCTTATGCATCGTTAATACGTCTTTGCCGTATTCTAAGCCATAGTCTACTTTAATCACTTCACGAGGAAGTTTTCCTTCTTTGCGAACCGGCGCAAACCCGACTTCTAATGCATACGCAACAGGACATCCAATGATAAAACCGCGTGCCTCGGGTCCTACAACAATGTCGATTTGTTTTTCTTTTGCATACTTAACAATCTCGTCTGTTGCTGCTTTATAAGCTTTACCATTATCCATAAGCGTTGTAATATCTTTAAATATAATACCTGGCTTCGGCCAATCAGGTACGATTGTTATATATTGCTTAAAATCCATTAATTTGTTGCCTCCTCATCAATTCAACGGTTGTCAATCACTTGGTCAAACAACTGTTTCAATTGTACATATGATGTGTACAGAAAACTTTTTTCTAATTGAATTTGCTCCTGTTTGCGACGGTAAGTCGCAGATTCTATTAAATCACGTTTTGCTCCATTTTTCATCAAAGAAATGAGACCATTTTTTATTGTAACAAATTCTAATTCAAAAAACACCTGTGACATGAAATCAATTGTATCTTTCGACCAGCCTCGACGAATCGCAAGATCTTCTTTGTAACGATTCAAATCGAACGGACTGTTTTTCATTAAAAATGCATAATACCATTTAAAATGGTCACGCGTCGGAACGGTGTGAAAATAATGATCTTCCTTTGATAGAAAAACGGTATAAATTCTTGACGGAACTCCGTTATTCAGCAATTTGCTTACTAACTCCATAGAGGAGGGCAGGTCCAGCAAGACAAGCTGTTTTCCCTCTGCCTCAAAATGTGACGCAGCTTCAACACTGCCTATATATACAATTCGGTCATGATATAGTTGCTTTTCCCGTTCCGTTAACGTATGTTCTGAAAAATAAATAACCGTCATATCAGAAGTAAACATCGACTTAAAAAAGCGGTCCGCACTTCTGACACTCCGATAATCGAATAATTGCCAATCTCCAATCCCTACATCCTCAATCATCAACTGAGGTTTTCGAATATTATTCCATTCGTTAATCGTTAACTCTCCAACAAGTGAAATTTTAGATATTGGAGAGATGTCATCATACAAGTGGCCTAAGCCGAAGCCAACCCCATCGATTGTCATACCTTCATCTTCAAACGTCAGCTTTAAATGAGTTTGATCCGCTCCAATTTTCCGAATGGAAGAGATATTGACATCTTCCACCATCACTTTTGGTTTTGCATTGCTCATTCCGAAGGGAGCAAGCCGTCTAAGCTGCTGAATGGCCGAAAGCGTGATATCTTCCACTTTACAAACAGTATCCACGTTGGTAATCGGAATAAAATCTTCTTCCGTCAGTTGCTCATAAGCTAGCGTATTCAACCGAGCCCGCAACCTATCGACATCTTCCGTTTTTAAGGTCATACCTGCCGCCATCGGATGTCCCCCAAAATGGGGAAGAATATCGCGGCAAGTAGATAAATTGGCAAACAAGTCGAAACCATCGATGCTTCGTGCCGACCCTTTAGCCAACCTTTTTTCAGGATCGATGCTTAAGACGATGGCCGGACGATAAAACCGGTCGACCAGTCTTGAAGCGACAATACCGATGACACCCGAATTCCATCCTTCCTTCGCTATCACAAGTACACCGTTATCTTCGGGAGGGTAAAGAGTTTCTACGATGGAGACTGCTTCTTCCGTTATTTCATTCACAAGCTGCTGCCTTTCTTTGTTTAGCTCATCAATTTCTGCAGCTAGTTGTTGAGCCTCGATTTCATTTGTTGTCATTAATAAATGAACGGCAGGGTCAGCCGACTGCAATCTCCCTACTGCATTAATACGGGGAGCGATTGCAAATCCAATCGTATCTTCATGGACATCATCCTGTTTAATGCCGCATACACGAAGCAAAGCCTGGATACCGGGACGATTTGTCCGTCTTAAGTATTGCAAGCCCTTGCTGGCAATTAAACGGTTCTCCCCCTGCAGCGGCACTAAATCCGCAATTGTCCCAATCACAGCCAGTTCCAGTAAATGCTCCGGCACTTCTCCAAGCAAAGCGTGTGCAAGTTTGAAAGCCACTCCTACACCCGCTAAATCTTTGAACGGATATGTACTTCCCGGCTTTTTAGGATGGATGATCGTATATGCTTCCGGTAACTGCGGTCCCGGCTCATGATGATCGGTAATGATCAAATCAAAGTTCAGCTCTTTTGCAAGGGAGGCTTCATTCACAGCCGAAATCCCTGTGTCCACGGTAACGACAAGCGTATATCCTTGTTCACTGATTAATCGAAAAGCCGCTTCATTCGGACCGTATCCTTCAGTAAAACGATTTGGAATATAAAAATCCGCTTCTGCCCCCAGCAAGGTTAAAGCAGATAAGAGTACAGACGTACTGCTAACCCCGTCCGCATCATAGTCTCCATATATCATTATTTTTTCATTTTGCTCAATGGCTTGCTTAATACGCTTCACTGCTTTATCCATTCCGTCTAATAAAAAAGGATCATGGAATGTTTGTCGATCTATGTTTAAGAATTGCTCAGCAGATTCAATCGTCGTTAATCCGCGATTGATGAGCAATGAAGCAATGAGAGGTGTAATCTCGAGGTTGGTCACAAACTTCTCTACAAGTTCATGATTCGTCTGTTGAACCCTCCATCTTTTTTTTGATTTCAGCATATCCTCACCCCTTAACCCACATTATTATACTAGAGTAGATGCTAACGGGCAACGCTGTTACATATTTGTCACTCCCCTGAATATGGGTTGATATGCACGAAGACATCTTGAATATTCGGTTCTTCCATTAATCGTTTTTTTACTTTTTTTCCGATTAAGTGCCCTTCTTCTACGGTGATAGAAGGATCCACTGATATTTTCAAATCAATAATGACATAATGGCCATGCTCCCTGGCATGCAGGGACGTTAATTTCTTGACCCCGGGCACAGAAACGGCGATTTCCTTCAAATGAGCTGTCTCTTCTTCATGACGTACATGATCTAACGTGTTATGGAAAGCCTCTGAACCAAATTGCCACGCTGTCTTTAAGACAAGAAACGAGACGAATAGCCCTGCAACCGGGTCTGCATATACAAGCCAGCCGACTCCAATCTTTTCTCCAATAATGGAACATAAAATCCCAATGAGTGCAGCAATGGACGATAAAACATCTGTACGATGATCATAAGCACTCACAAGAAGGGCATCGCTTTTAATCTTTTTTCCGAGTTGATATGTATATCGGAACAAAGCCTCTTTCACTAAGATAGAAAAGATAATGGCAGCAACCGCCCATATCTTTGGCGGTGCAATCGGCTGGGAAAATGCCTTGATGGAAGAGGTGAAAATTTCAATACCGACCATAACGAGGAGCACGGCGACAATAATAGCAGCAATTGATTCAGCTTTACCATGCCCGTAGGGATGATCTTCATCAGGTGGACGTTTGGCAACCCTTACTCCGATATATACCACAATGGAACCGGCCACATCCGAAGCCGAATTCAAGGCATCCGCCATTAAAGCACGACTATTGGCCAATGTACCAAAAATCCACTTCACAATAGCTAATACAATATTTCCAGCCATCCCGACAATGGCAGCCTGTTGCGCTTTCTTAAAACGCTCATTTTTTTCCACACCTGCACCTCTTTTCCCTAAGCCTATAACATTATATAGAGTACCCTGATTTTCTCCTGGCATGAAAAGTTCATCATCCGCTCTTTTTGGCCACCGAAAAAAATCCGCGGAGCATTTCTCCGCGGATTTTTTAAGGTTCCAATGTTTCTTCTTCAACTACTTTACGTGGTTTGCCAAGAGATTTCGCCTTCCATACGAGCCACAATTGAGCGGCGATAAATAAGGATGAATAAACGCCCAATAATAAACCGACAAGCAACGCAATCGAGAAGTTTAAAATTGCTTCACTTCCGAAGAAGATAAGAGCGATAACGGTGAAGATAACCGTTAATACCGTATTGACAGAACGTGTAAAGGTTTCTCGCAAGCTTCGATTGACGATGTAGACCAAGTCTTCTCTCGTTTTCACCTTATCTGTTTTCATATGCTCACGCATACGGTCAAATGTAACAATCGTATCATTGATCGAATAACCGATGATGGTAAGAACAGCCGCAATAAAGGTCAGATCTACTTCCAGACGTGAAAAGCTAAAGAACGAAATCATGAAAAAGGCATCATGCAGCAGCGCAATAACTGCGGCTAGCGCCATGTAAAGCTCAAAACGCACTGATACATAAATAATAATACCGACCGACGCAATCAAAACCGCAATTAACGCATTGCGCGCCAGCTCTCTCCCAACAGTTGGAGAAACGGTGCTGACATTCGGTTCATTACCGTATTTTTCTTTAAAATGCGTTTTTAATTCACCGATTTCATCTTTAGAAAGAACGCCGATAAAGCGGGCGATACCCGTATCGTTATTATTTCCGGCGATCACTACATCCTTCGGCTCTAAATGAAGCTGTTTAAGCTCCTGCTTCACTTCCTGGGCTGAAATGGCTTCATTCGCTGGGATTTCAACACGTGTACCACTTGCAAAATCAATGCCTAAATTCAACTTGAAGATAGCAAGCGAGAGAATCCCAAGAATCGTTACAACAATCGAGAATGTAAAGAATACCTTGCTGTATTTCACAAAATCGATTCGGTCAAATTTTGTTGGAATTTCTTTATTTCCAGCATCTTTTGATAAATCTTGGATCTCAGAAGGCTTAACCCTAAAGAAAGATGGCCTTTTGTTCAATGCACGGCTGTTTACCCAAAGACCCAGGAATAATCTTGTTCCATAAACCGCTGTAACAAAGCTTGCCAGAATACTGACGATCAACATGGTCGCAAACCCTTTAACAGAGCTTGTCCCGTAAACAAATAACACACCTGCCGCCAAAATGGTCGTCAAGTTGGCATCAAAAATTGTTGAGAGCGAACGGCGGTTACCAGAGCGGTAAGCGGAGACAACCGACTTGCCCGACTTCAATTCATCTCTAATGCGCTCATATGTGATGATATTGGCATCGACCGCCATCCCGACCCCGAGGAGGAGCGCTGCAATTCCCGGAAGCGTCAGAACACCGTTCATCCAGTCAAAGATCAGTAAAATTAAATAAATGTAAATGCTTAATGTAATAACAGCGATAATACCAGGAAGACGATAATAGAAAATCATGAATAAAAAGACAAGCCCGACTCCGATAAATCCAGCTGTAATCATTTTATCGAGTGCTTTGTCACCAAACTGGGCACCGACAGAAGTCGAATACATTTCATCTAATTGTACCGGCAATGCCCCTGCATTTAATAAGTTGGCAAGTTCTTGTGCTTCTTTTACAGTAAAGTTGCCTGTAATCGTTACTTCATTTGTATTGAATACTTGGTTAACGGAAGCTGCTGATAAATATTTCGGTTCTTGTTTCGCTGATTCTTTTTGGAATGAATCTTTTCCTTGTTCGTAATCGAGCCAAATAACAAGAAGGTTATTCGGAGCTCCCATATTCAATACTTGCTGGGTAACATTCTTAAACTTCTCCGCGCTTTTCAGTTTCAACGCTACATTCGGCTTACCGTTTTGGTCAAACGATTGCTTTGCACCGCCTTGGGCCAAATCGGTCCCATCCATTAGTAACTTATCGTTGACATCACGGAACGAAAGCTGTGCCTCCGTAGATAAAATTTCGCGGGCCTTATTTTGATCCTTGACCCCCGCTAATTGTACCCGGATGCGATTTTTCCCTTCAATTTGAATGATAGGCTCACTGACACCTAGTACGTTGATACGCTTTTC
Source organism: Bacillus songklensis (assembly GCF_042649685.1). Classification (NCBI taxonomy): domain Bacteria; kingdom Bacillati; phylum Bacillota; class Bacilli; order Caryophanales; family Bacillaceae; genus Bacillus; species Bacillus songklensis. The sequence goes on from NZ_JBHRZT010000020.1 coordinate 545,306, forward strand.
CAACGCTTGCACAGTGCTGTGGAGCACTTTTTCATTAATAACATCGCCTTCTTTGGCTGGCTTGACTTCATATAAAATCTCAAATCCACCCTGAAGGTCCAATCCGAGCTTAATCCGGTTTGCAATGTCGCTGACTGTCGCCCCCATTGTGCTAAAAATAAGCAGCACTAAGAGGAAGAACGCAACGATACGTCCTCTCTTTACCATTCGTAAAAAATCCTCCTTCTGATGTAAGCAAGAGCATGATGTAAAAAATAAAATCAGAAAAATACCTCACCAATATTCCTATTATCATCCATAAAAACAAAGCTGTCAAACAAGCTTTTGTAAAGTTTATTTTAAAAGATCCTTCCACTGCTCTCTAAAGTTTTCTTTTTGATAGGAAGCATTTTTGTATGATTCCATCGCCATAAAATTAATGATGTCTCCCGGTTTTAGCGTTAAAATGTCATTGACGACTTGATGGAGGAGTTTTTTTTCCTTCTCGCTTTTCCATCTTTTCTTTTCGAGATAATCCCATATCTCCTTTTCCTGGATATGGCCGTATCCCAGCAGCTCAAATTCCTCCAGCTTGCTGTCCATGGCCGGCTTCACCTTTTGCCTCACCTGTCTCATTCCTTCATTCACCATTCAGACCACCCTCTTAATTAAATATTCAGACAAGCAATAGGAACAAAACTCCCCGCTCCTTCATTTTCATACGTGAATATAAACAATACCCTTTCAGCAATCAATTTCCATCAAATTTTCAGAGCCATCTCGAATATGCATAAATCATTGGACAGGAATCTCTTTTTCCTGTCCAATGATTTACGTGGATTTATATGTCATGCTTGGTCATAGGACACGCATATATTCATTGTATAAAATAATAAATCGTTTGAGAAGGCAGGGAGCATAGCATGTCTAAATTTTTGCGCGGTACGCTCATTTTAATCCTTGCTGGATTAATTACAAGAGTACTTGGCTTTGTAAATCGGATTGTCATTGCCCGTTTGATCGGTGATGAAGGGGTAGGCCTATTCATGATGGCGGTCCCTACTTTATTTCTTGTCATTACGGCTACACAGCTCGGATTGCCTGTTGCCATTTCAAAATTAGTGGCGGAAGCCGAAGCGTTAGGTGATAGAAGAAAAATTAAAAAAATTTTAATTGTCTCTCTCTCCATCACTTCTGTGTTAAGCGTCTTGTTTACGGTCTTATTAATTGTTCTGGCACCGATTGTCTCCCGAACATTTTTCACGGACGAACGCACATATTATCCACTAATCGCCATTACACCTGTTGTTCCGATTATTGCAATCTCTTCAATTATTCGAGGTTATTTCCATGGAAGACAACAAATGAAACCTGCTGCCTACTCACAAGTTATCGAACAAATTGTAAGAATCTTCCTTGTAGCTGTTTGCACAAGGGCCTTTTTACCTTACGGCGTGGAATATGCAGCTGCAGGTGCTATGCTGTCTGCCGTATTTGGAGAGCTTGCGTCGCTGTTGTACATGCTCTTTATGTTTAAAATAAAGAAACAAATCAAAATTCGCCGTAACTTTTTCTCTTCTTTAAAGGGAGGAAAAATGACCTTTTACGAGTTGATGAGCATCGCATTGCCAACAACAGGAAGCAGGATGATCGGATCCCTATCCTGGTTTTTAGAGCCCATTATCGTCGCTCAAAGTCTGGCCATAGCCGGAGTTGCCACCATCACGGCTACGAAACAATATGGGGAATTGACCGGATTTGCCCTGCCGCTTCTCATGCTACCTTCCTTTATTACCGTTTCATTATCTACATCACTCGTTCCGGCAATCAGTGAAGCCATGGCCCAAAAACAATACCTCCAAATCGAACATCGGCTGCAGCAAGCATTAAGGTTGTCGTTTGTGACGGGGGGACTTGCCGTTATTGTGTTATATGTGTTCGCCGAACCTGTCATGCAATTGATGTACGGTTCTACAAAGGCTGCTGTTTTTGTGAAGGTAATGGCCCCTTTCTTCATTTTTCATTACTTTCAGGGACCTTTACAGGCTGTATTACAAGCATTAAATCTTGCTCGAGCGGCAATGGTCAACAGCCTCATAGGTGCAGCCGTGAAAACGGCTTTAATTTTTCTATTGGCAACAAGACCAGGCTTGGGCATCATGGGGGCCGCTCTGGCGATTGTAATCGGAATCATGCTTGTGACACTCCTTCACCTGTCGACGGTAATAAAAGCAGTTTCCTGCACCATTCATGTCCGAGACTATGTAAAAGGCTTTATCGTCATAATCGTATCTAGTTTGATTGGGCACTTCATTCATATCCGTTTTCTCCTGGATGGAAATCTTGTTTTTAACACACTGCTTGCCATTTCCATCATCTCAAGCGTCTACTTCATTCTGCTTTATCTCTTCAAGCTCATCACTAAGGAAGAAATTAAGCGTTTCTCGTTTCTAAACCCTTTTCGTAAATGACGATGCTCTTTTTTAAATGAAATGGACCGTTTTGCTAAATTATGATCATACCAGCGACTCCAATGAAGCAGCCCATTTTAGCAGGACGGCCCCAAAGCGTCTCGTTGATGCTTTGGGGCCGTCCTGTTTATTGGTCTTTTAGGTCAATGTAAAAGACACCGTTATTGTAGCTGCAATAAGAAATGTCTTTTATTTCTTTATAACCGAGTTTGCGCAATTCCTGTCTCAACCATAAATTCGTTTTATTCGCTCTTAACAAATGTTCTTCTTGAATAGTTCCATCCATGATAAAAGGCAAATTCAGGTTTTCTTTCTTCTTTTCCCCTGAGTTATTTTCTTCTTTTTCAAATACAGACAGTTTACCGGATGGCTCTAGGATGGCAAACTCTACATCCGTAATGTTCTTAACATTTTTTTCCCTAAGCTGCAGCAATAAATCATTAAAATTGTAGCGCTGTTTTTTCATTTCTTGTTCATTGATTTTACCGTGTTCGATGATTACGCTCGGTTTTCCATCTAAAATCTCTCTTACCTTTTGGTTTTTTAATGACCAGTAAGCTAAACCAATCTGAACTAACATTAAAACTGCCATAGGTACAATCGTGTGTGAAAGGGCATCTTCCGGATTTTCAATCGCGATTACAGCCATTTCAGCAATCATAATAAAAACGACCAAGTCCAAGATACTCAGTTCGCCAATTTCCCTTTTTCCCATTAAGCGAAAAATAAACATAATCAAAAAATAGAGAAAAATCGTACGAGCGGCAATTATTAACAACTCCATTTGCAACAACCTCCGCATCAAAAGTCATCAACACATAGTGTGTACAAGTGTTCAAAAAACATGACATGAAAGATGTAATTCTATTTTTGAACCAAGCTGAATATGCTCGTACTAAAGATGCAAACTTTTATCTTAACGACAAAGGGGGAGCCGCATCATGGAAAGCAAAAGAATGGGAAGTGCCATTTTATTCGGGGTGATGACTATCTTTATCATCGCTCTTATGACGAGTTTCGTTTTTTCCCTTCTATTAAAGTTTACCAATCTGACAGAGAGCTCGATTCAATGGTTTGTGCTGGTTTTATCCTTTATCGCCCTTTTTATCGGAGGATTTGTTTCAGGTGGAAAGGGACAATCAAAAGGCTGGCTTCTGGGTGCCTCTACCGGTCTTTTTTATTCCTTTATCGTATTCTTAATTCAATTTTTAGGATACGATCAAACGTTTACCCCCCAACAATTATTATTTCATGGAGGGTTCATTGCCACCTCGGTACTAGGGGGAGTGTTAGGGGTCAATATGACAATGAAAAGACAGTAACGAACGGGAACATATACTGTTTCCCTAAAAAAATCACCCTTTTCCCTTGACGGCTTATGACCATTCATTAGGAAAAGAGGTGATTTTTCGTTTTTCTTATAAGTTTAGTCGTTTTTCACATCACGAATCGCAGCACGATCAAACGTTAAACGAGACCCGTCGCCACCTTTGATGATAACTTGTCCTTCATCGATCGAATCTACGATTCCGTGCATACCGCCGATTGTTACGACTTTGTCGCCTTTTTTCAGTTCAGACTGCATTTTCTGTACAGCTTTTTGGCGCTTTTGCTGCGGACGAATTAAAAGGAAATAAAAAATCGCAAACATCAATAAAAGCGGCCAAATACTTGCAAAAATCTCCATTATGTATGTTCCTCCTTTATTAAATGATTAGCTTTTTCAATCTGTACCGTTGTTTTCCACCCTTATACACGACGGGAAAAGAGCAGCCAAATTGTTCTGGTTGCTCTTTCCTGCTGATGCAGGTAAACAACAGTTCGTGTGAAAACAGCCAAAATATAAAATAGGCATGGCCTACATTATCAATTAAAAGTTTTTCGCGTTCGGCTTATTAAATCCATATTTTTCAAAGAACTCGTCCCGGAAATCACCCAGACGATCTTCACGGATCGCTTCACGCACTTGCTCCATTAATTTTAGCAGAAAATATAAGTTATGGTAAGATGTTAAGCGAATTCCAAATGTTTCGTCACAGCGAATCAGGTGACGAATGTAAGCACGTGTATAGTTTTTGCATGTATAGCAATCACAGTGCTCATCAATTGGACGGAAGTCCTCTGCATATTTTGCATTTTTCACCACAAGTCTTCCTTCACTTGTCATTAATGTCCCATTGCGGGCAATGCGTGTCGGCAATACGCAGTCAAACATGTCAATGCCGCGAATGGCACCATCAATCAAGGAATCCGGAGAACCCACCCCCATTAAATAACGCGGTTTGTTCGTTGGCAATAATGGTGTCGTAAATTCAAGCACACGGCTCATGACGTCTTTTGGTTCACCTACTGATAATCCTCCTACCGCATAACCCGGGAAGTCCAATGATACTAGATCCCTTGCACTTTGTCTTCGCAGTTCTTCATACTCGCCGCCCTGTACAATTCCGAATAGACCTTGATCTTCAGGACGTGCGTGAGCTTTTAAGCATCTCTCGGCCCAGCGGCTTGTTCGCTCAACGGATGACTTCATATAATCATACTCTGCAGGATAAGGCGGACATTCATCAAATGCCATCATAATGTCTGATCCAAGGGCATTTTGAATTTCCATTGCTTTTTCCGGAGATAAAAATAGCTTGTCTCCATTTAAATGATTGCGGAAGTGAACCCCTTCTTCTTCAATGCGGCGGAATTCACTTAAACTAAAGACTTGGAAGCCACCCGAATCGGTTAAAATAGGACGATCCCAGTTCATGAATTGGTGAAGGCCCCCCGCTTTTTTTACAATCTCATGACCTGGACGGAGCCATAGGTGGTACGTGTTGCTTAAAATGATACCTGCTCCCATCTGCTTTAACTCTTCTGGAGACATCGTTTTAACAGTTGCCAATGTTCCCACGGGCATGAAAATCGGTGTTTCAAACGAGCCGTGCGGAGTATGTACAATTCCAAGACGCGCTCCTGTTTGTTTACAAGTTTTAATTAATTCATAACGTATAGCCGTCATCGTTTATAATCTTTCCTTCCTAATCATCCTAAATAATAAGCATTGCATCGCCAAAACTGAAGAAACGATATTTTTGCTCTACTGCTGTATTGTAAGCATGTAAAACATGTTCACGTCCCGCAAGAGCACTTACAAGCATAATCAGTGTCGATTTTGGCAAATGGAAGTTTGTAATCATACCATCGATTCCCCTAAATTCATAACCTGGAAAAATGAAAATATTTGTCCACCCTGATGAAGCCACAAATTTCCCGTCATGTTCAGAAGCAATCGTTTCCAATGTGCGTGTTGTTGTCGTTCCGACGGAAATAATGCGCCCTCCCTGCTCACGCACTTCGTTTAATAACGCTGCTGTTCCTTCACCTATTTGATAAAACTCAGCATGCATGTCGTGTTCCTCAAGGTTGTCCACACTAACAGGCCTAAAGGTCCCTAAACCTACATGCAGCGTAATAAACGCAATATGTACACCTTTTTGCTTGATCTCCTCTAACAATTCCTCAGTAAAATGCAACCCGGCTGTCGGTGCGGCAGCGGAACCTCGCTCACGGGCAAAAACCGTTTGATAACGTTCTCTGTCATCTAATTGCTCTTTAATATAAGGAGGAAGAGGCATTTCTCCCAATTGATCCAGCACTTCATAAAAAATGCCTTCGTATTCAAATTGAAGAACACGCCCTCCCTGCTCTCCCGTGCCGACACACGTTGCCTTTAAGCGGCCGTCTCCAAACGTAAGGACCGTTCCTTCTTTTACCCGTTTTGCAGGCTTTACAAGCGTTTCCCATGTATCCCCTTCTGTTTGCTTAAGAAGAAGAACTTCAATGTTGGCGCCAGTATCTTCTTTTGTACCGAATAAACGGGCGGGCATTACACGTGTATTGTTAAGGACCAGACAATCTCCTTCTTGTAAATACGAAATTATGTCATGAAAGGTTTCATGTTTTATGTCACCCGTTTCTTTATTTAATACCATAAGCCTTGAGGCATCACGTTTTTCAAGAGGAGTTTGAGCAATTAATTCTTCTGGTAAATAAAAATCAAACAAATCAACTTTCATTGTTGTCACCTGTTTCTGTATTTACTTCTTTTTTTATCAAGTTTAAACAGGCGGTCGCATTTTCCCTTTTTCAGCAAAAGCCTCCGCCCGTAAGAACCTTTATTTTAGTTTGCCGATAATGAAGAAAATCAATGATAATACAACACTAATCACAATAGAAGTCACAATCGGAAAATAAAAAGTTGTGTTTCCTTTTTTAATGAGGATATCGCCAGGGAGCTTTCCAATAAACTGTAGCACAAACCCAACAAGGAGTAAAAGGGCTCCCGCTCCCATCAGCATTTTAGGAAGTTCTGTCATCTTTCGGGTACCTCCATTTGGAAATGCTCGTATACCGAATTCGTCACAATCCGCCCGCGGGGTGTACGCTGTAAAAAGCCGATTTGCAGTAAATATGGCTCGTATACATCCTCGATCGTATGTGGTTCTTCCCCGATTGTCGCGGCAATCGTATCCAAACCGACCGGGCCTCCGCGGAATTTTTCGATGATGCCTTTTAATAATTTATGGTCAATATGGTCGAGTCCTAAACGGTCTACTTGCAATAATTCAAGGGCTTCATTGGCTAACCCTGCCGTAATTTCTCCATCTCCCCGTACCTGTGCAAAATCACGCACCCGACGTAATAAACGGTTGGAGATACGGGGAGTGCCTCTCGAACGTCTTGCGATCTCAACAGCTGCACTTTTCTCGATCCCTACATTCAAAATGGAAGCCGTACGCTCGACAATGGATGCTAAATCTTCAGTCTGGTAATACTCCAGGCGACTTAAGACACCGAAACGATCACGTAAAGGAGAAGATAATAATCCTGCTCTTGTTGTTGCTCCTACCAACGTGAAGGGCGGTAAGTCAAGGCGAACCGAACGGGCACTCGGTCCTTTTCCAATGACAATATCAAGGCAAAAATCTTCCATTGCCGGATAAAGAACTTCTTCTACCGAACGATGAAGACGGTGGATTTCATCAATAAACAGGACATCCCCTGGTTCTAGACTTGTTAAGATGGCTGCCAAATCACCCGGGCGTTCAATGGCCGGCCCTGATGTCGTCCGAAGCTGTACCCCCATTTCATTGGCAATGATGGCCGCTAAGGTTGTTTTCCCCAGGCCAGGCGGTCCATACAACAATACATGATCTAACGTTTCGTTGCGCAGCTTGGCAGCTTGAATGAAAATGTCCAAATGGGACTTTACTTTGTGTTGTCCGATATACTGTTGCAGCGTCTGCGGACGCAAACTTTGTTCAAGCCATTCTTCTTCCTGGATGACATCACCAGTCACGATGCGCTCGTCCATATAATCCTCCTCCCCTTCTTTTACTGGTCATTGCTCTATTTTAACAATTTCTGCAATGCCTTTTTGATGTATTGATCTGTTGTTAACTTTTCTTTCATTAGATCCGGAATAACCTTGTTGATTTCTCTCTCTGCATAGCCCAATACTTTTAATGCTTCAACCGCTTCATCCAATGCTTCTGATTCACTTGTCACGGCATCCAGTCTTTCTACATCGGTAAATAAATCCGGCACGGCACCCGGCAGCACATCATGAAGCTTTCCTTTTAAATCCAAAATCATTTGTCGTGCCGTTTTCTTGCCGACTCCCGGAAATTTCACTAAAAACTTCTCGTTTTCCTCCTCAATGGCCTGCACAAGCTGAACAGGATTTCCTGAAGCTAAAATGGCCAAGGCCCCTTTTGGACCGATGCCTGACACACTTAATAATTTCGTAAACAATCCTTTTTCCTCACGGGAAGCAAAACCGTATAAAGCGATCACATCTTCACGTACATAATGATAGGTGTAAATCGTCACGTCCGCTTTCGGATTGATGGTAAACACGTAAGGATTCGGCGTAAATAATTGATAGCCGATTCCGTTGTTCTCAATTACTACATATTCAGGATTTAAATACGTAATAACCCCTTTTATATAATCAAACAATCTATTCTCTCCCTTGCCACTTATCTAGAAGGACATACGTTTTATCCCGCTCTTGCGGGCAGTAAGACCCCCACCTGGTGAAGATTCACTTTATGCTACCACATTTGAAATACATTTGACTACTTGCACACGGCGGCACTCCGCAAACGTACGTTCCTTTCATTATAGCGTAAATTTTTATTTTTTATAAGAAGGCTTCGTTAATAGCCATATTGATTTTGGCTATTTGGGACCCGTAAGAAATTCAATCGAAAAATTCAGCGTTTTTTCAGGAACCCATTCCACAAGAAATCACCGTTTTCCCAAAATCGTCGATGCTTCAACAATTAAGAGCCAACGGTGATTGACATTCTTTTCATTATGGAGAATTAAGCGAATAGTCCTTAAAGAAATTCATCAAAGAAACATATTCATCTTTTGAATGAACGCGTATTCCTTTTTTCAGCTCTTCACGATGGTAACTCTCCAGCCTTTCTACATCAATTTGAAAAAATGACTGAATGACTTTCGTGGAGTGATTCGGTTTACCCTCATAAATAGACAACATGTTGCCAATCGAAATTCCAAAATACCCGTTTGTCTTTAATAATGGAGAAATATCATCAATATAAGCACGAAATACAAGTTCATCTTCACCTTCTTTGATGATCCTCCACTGACCATAAGCATCTAAAATTTCTTGCTTAGGGCTATCTACATGACGTATTACTTCTTGACTAACGACTCCGTCGAGATATACTCTTTCTAAGAAAACGGTGAACTCCTCTTCGCTTACAGCCGCTTTGACATTTGTTGCAGCCAAACAGACCCATGCCAGCAAAGCGGTAATAAAACAAAGCAGGCCTTTTCTTTGATGAATGAGGATATGCATCCATCTTCACCTTCCCAAATGTAAAATAAAAACTTCTAAACAAGGAAGCATTTACTTATAGCTTTACCTTATTTAGAAGTTTTATCCTTTTTTAAGCGTAAATACACTTAGTAAGCCTCTCTGTCTCTTCTTCTTCTTAATCCTAAAAGGCCTGCTAACCCTAGTAAGCCAACCCATTCCCAATCCGCATCGTTGTCATCAGCCACATCGGTGGTCTGAGCGACACGGGTTGTTCGGATATCATCGTTTGTTCGATAATTGTCAGTTGTCCGAACGCCATCATTATTATCAACTTCAGCTAAAACAGGCATACCTGCAGTCATTGCCGCAAGAATGAAAATACCTAAAATGGAAAAAAGCTTCCTTTTTATAGTTTTCATAGCTCCCCTCCTTCCATTCATTAATGATGTTAGGATATCCTATTCATTTTTCATTATTCAGGACTTGGTTCTGAACTATTGTGGAAGGGGGCTGGATAATCTATTTTAAAAATCTTGTGATACAGGGAGTGTGCCTGCAAATGATATAAAAGTAAAACAACTTTTATTGTCATCACACAAATATATGAGAACTGCCCGTCTTTTTTTGATTATTAAACTCTTAACAAATTATGCAATTGAGGTATAATATAATTTAGTGGATGAGCCTTCATCTTCAATTAGTATTGTTTGTCAGCAATATGAAATCGTAACGAACTCCTTATAGTTATTTTGAAAAAGCGTTGAAGAAACAGCTTTATTTCATATTAGCAGTTTTGTGTAGATTCAAAGTGGAAAGAGAGTGTTCATTATGGGCCGTAAGTGGAACAATATTAAAGAAAAAAAAGCGTCAAAAGATGCAAATACGAGTCGTATATATGCAAAATTTGGACGCGAAATCTATGTAGCAGCAAAGCAAGGTGAACCAGATCCAGAATCAAATCAAGCTTTAAAAATCGTACTCGAGCGTGCAAAAACGTACAGTGTGCCGAAAACGATTATTGACCGTGCAATTGAAAAAGCGAAAGGTGGTTCAGAAGAAAACTATGACGAACTTCGTTATGAAGGCTTCGGACCAAATGGATCGATGGTAATCGTAGATGCACTGACAAATAACGTGAACCGTACTGCATCAGAGGTGCGTGCTGCATTTGGTAAAAACGGCGGTAACATGGGAGTAAGCGGATCTGTAGCATATATGTTTGATGCAACGGCGGTCATCGGTCTTGAAGGTAAAACGGCAGATGAAGTGCTTGAAATATTAATGGAAGCAGATGTAGACGTCCGTGACGTTTTAGAAGAGGACGAAGCGGTTATCGTTTATGCAGAACCTGATCAGTTTCATGCAGTGCAAGAAGCATTGAAGAATGCCGGTATAACCGAATTTACAGTTGCAGAACTAACAATGCTTGCGCAAAATGAAGTAACACTTCCAGAAGATGCACAAGCAAAATTTGAAAAAATGATTGATGCATTAGAAGATTTAGAAGATGTTCGACAAGTCTACCACAATGTGGATTTAGGTGAATAATACATGAGAGCAGACCTTTGTTATGGTAACAAAAGGTCTGCTTATTTAGATTGTTCATCTATTCGGAATGGTTTTGAATAACTATAGCCTTTTTATGTATACGTTTACGGTACCATCGTTACTTCCGCTGACACATTTGCCACGCCGAATATTCTTTCACTTAGAATGTCCAGCCATTCTAAAGACTCCTCTCATCTTACAAAATTCCACCCTATAATATATCATAAACGAAAAAAAGAGAAATGATTATCCAAAAAGGATAGGGACCGTTTTGCCCCCATCCTCCCGGTTAACGTGTGCTTCTGTTTACTTTTTCATCTACAGCCTCCAATAAGCTGTTAAAGTTGGTACTCATCACTCCAGGCCCTCCATTGCGCAGCTCGTTATCGATACTGCGAACGTGGCTGTATACGCCATCATCTACGGTAACGTGAAGTTCGTAGGACTTGCTGACATCAGAGAGCTCCCGGCGCACTTTATTTTCAAGGAGAGCTGGATCTGCTACATCTGATTCAATAGCTACGAGCATACGGTTGCCATCCACAAGAGCACGGGCGTCGTCTACACCCTTTATTCTCTCTACACGGTTAACGACATCCTGTACGATCCCGCCGCCATGTTTCTTATGATACGATGTTTTGGTAAGTGCGTTGGTCGAATTTAAATGACCATGATAGTTCCTATCATCTTCCGCACCAAGGCGGGCACTGCCATAAAATAAACCATCCCTTTGAAGACCGTAGGTAAGCGTTGGTGATTGAGACATGGTATTCATGCGTTTAATGCCTTCACGAGCGTTTAAGGCATTACCGTTTCTGAACCCATTATCTCTAGTTGTACGATCCATAATTTCTGTAACAGGACCATCGTTATCATCCATCAAAATAACGTTGCCATTTCGATCGGTTCCATCAGCCATGCGCATATCTTTTTCATTCGAATAATAACCGACAGGTCTCGTTGTATCGTTATATCGCTGCCTTCCTGCTTCCTCGTTTGCATTACAAGCAGATAAAGCCGCTGCACAAGCTAAACTTAAAACCGTTACCGTTGCTTTGTTCAACACAAATCCCCCCCGGTCAACATTTGAGCACAAAAACACTTGCACTCATGTATAGGGTTCAATTTCGACGGGAAAATTATGCTGTTAGTTAGCGGTAACTCCTTTAAATGTTGGAGGATACACTCCTTGGTTATTTTATCACTAATGATTTTTAACGTTTATTTCTTATTCTCATTAAACAAATAGTTCGTTGCTTCAGAGACTAAGCGCTGGCGGAAATATATTTCCATCTTTGTTTTTTGAACTAAGTGATTGAGTTGCTGCCTAGATGTAGAAGAAACGGGATTTATACATAGCTGATTCCACTCCCTCAGTAAATCAGCGGGAAACAACAGCAAACTAATCACCCACTTAGCAGTTGCCCCTTCTTTAATGAGAGGGTGCTGGAACAAGGAAGAAAAAGACCATTGTGTATAGCTTAAAAACCGCTGCATAAGCTGAATGTATTCATATTCCTTTGGACCAGTACATAATAAATCAAAATCAATCAGCCACAATCTTCCATCCCGGGATGGAATAACATTGTGGGAAGCGACATCTCCGTGAAGGATGGAGAAAGCAGTCGCCGGTGCTTTGAAAAATTGTTTAGACCAACTAAGACTTTTCTCAGCCCACATTGTTAAGATGGTAAATAGATTTTTTGATAAATATAGCGATATACGGGAATGATTTTTTTGAAAGTCCCTTAGCCTTTCTTTCCATTTAGTCGGCAAACACAGCTTCGGTAAAGGAGACTTTATGGTTGGAAGAGCAGTCTCTCCGCATTGATGAAACATGCGCAGCAACATAAGTACTTGCTCTCTTTGCTCGAATGTCCGATAACTAAACACCGATACGGAAGGAACATAGGGAGTCAGCGTCCAATACTTATTCCCAAAAGGCAATGCCAATTCCCCCTGCGGATAGTGTTCGTAATTAACAGCTTGTCTAAAACCGCATTCTTTTAAACGGTTAAGAACATGATAAACTGTATGAAGATGAGCGGCATTTTCATGCCCTTTTATAATCTTGATTCCTTTTTCCGTATACAGTATGCAGACATGGGATTTGATCGGTTGGACTCCATAAATGCCCAACCGGCTTCGGTGTTCGATAAACAAGACGAGACGACTTAAAAAATCGTCTCGTCTTCCCTTATAATTAAACGGTATCATCATCATCAAAATCCGGAAAATCGAACATACCGTCTTCATCTACACGCGGCTGCATATACGGCTGTGCCATTCCCATTTGTGGTGGCATATACCCTCCCATCATCCCATACGGGGCTGCTGCATATGGAGCATAGCCGTAAGGAGCTGGCTGAACAGCCTGCGTCATCGTATAAGGCATTGACTGCGGATAGTACGGCTGCGGTCCACCGCATCCACAATCATGCATAGGCTGCGGTGCCATCATATAAGGAGCGGCCTGATATCCTTGAGGCATAGCCATCTCTGGTGGCTCTGCCATCGTTTGTACTCCTTGCTGAGGCATCATTGCCGGCTGTTGATACATTGGCTGCTGATAAACAGGCATATTGGCTGTTGGCATACTATACGATGGATTCGGCATTCCGCCAAATGCCATGTGTTCATCGCTTTCCATCTCCTGCATTCCCATTACTTCCGGTGACTCCGCCATCATTTGTGCCCCCTGTACCGCTTGCTGAGGCATCATTGCCGGCTGTTGATACATTGGATATGCTGCCTCCTGAGGCATACCCGGATACATATACATAGAATGAACGGGCATGGCTCCAGGAGGACAAGGAACACATGGAACAAAATTATAGCCGTACCCTGGCATCACAGGCGTGATCGGGACAGGTATGCATGTTGGATGTACCGGCACACAAGTCGGCATATATGTTGGCATGTAAGGCATGTGAGGTATCATAGGCATCACCGGTTCCTCCAAAGATTCCTCCATAACCGGCTGTTCTTTCGCCGGTGCTACCGGTTTTGGTACCTCTGGCGGTTTTGGTATCTCTAGCGGCTTTGGTATCTCTGGCGGCTTTGGAGGGAGCGCCATATTTAACGTGTAAAAATTAGTATTAATATCTGTATTTACGATATCAACCTCTTGTTTGATCGGCTGAATCGGTGGTAATTTGGGCAATACCGGCATTTTAGGGATAACCGGCATTTCTTTCTTTGGAGCCGGCATTTCTTTCATCGGCATTGGCTGAATTGGGGGTACAGGCATTTCTTTTGCCGGTATTTCTTTTATCGGCATTTCTTTGGCAGGCATTTCCTTTGCCGGCATCATCTGTATCGGCATTTCCTTTGCCGGCAGTGCCGGAGCCGGTTCTTCATCGATTTCTGTTACCGGGTATGTTTTTGGTTGATTTCCAAAAGGGTGCTCTGTTACCGGCATTTCTTTCATGCCGCCAGTCATTCCCATTGCTCCTTCTTTTTTAACTGAAACGCTTGCGGTCGGTACTTTAATTTTCATTCCCGGCATAATCATATCCGGGTTGCTAAGTTGCGAATTCATTTTTTTTAACTCTTCGAAATCGACCCCATATTTTTTAGCGATTTTCCAAAGAGTATCCCCTTTTTGGACGATATGGATTTTCAAAACCATTCCCCTCCCGAAAAAAAATCTTTATAGTGTATGTCGTTATAGGCGAATTGCTACTACTCGTCATCACAACATATGCTTGTAACAATGGATTTATTCTTCATGAAGCGAAAGTTCCATCAGCAGACGCTATTCCTTCTGCTGGTTAATCGAACCAATCGGACTCTAAGGGGCAGTGATTCTTCTTCTGAAAAAAATAGAAATTTTACCGTCTGTTAGAGCGGGGTAAAATGAAGTTTAGTCCCGACCTTGCTTATTTCTTTCTGTTTAAACCAGCAACATCCTTTGCAACGCAAGTGTGGCATCATCAGCTACGTGTTTAGGTACGGTGATCTCGTTATGGATTTCGCCCTTATCCAGCGATTCCAATGCCCATAGCAGATGCGGCAAATCAATACGATTCATCGTTAAACACGGACACATATAAGGGTTTAACGAAATGATTTCCTTGTCAGGATGCTGCTTGATTAAACGCTTGACAAGATTCATTTCCGTGCCGATTGCCCATTTTGAACCAGGGGGAGCCTCAGTAACCATATCAATAATATATTTGGTCGATCCTGCATAGTCAGACAATGCAACAACTTCACGGCGGCACTCTGGATGAACAATGATGTTCATGTCCGGATACTGCTCGCGGACATTGCATACGTTGGAGACCGTAAAGTTTTCATGAACGGAACAGTGGCCCTTCCACAAGATTACTTTTACATTTTGAATGTTCCCTCCAAATTCAATCTGTTCATTAATCGGATCCCAAACCGCCATTTGATCTAATGGTATGCCAAGCTCATAGGCGGTATTGCGGCCAAGATGCTGGTCCGGCAAAAAGAAGAGACGCTCTTTCTTTGAAAAAGCCCATTCTACCATTTTTTTAGCGTTGGACGATGTGACGGTCGCTCCGCCATGTCTCCCCACAAACGCTTTAATCTCAGCTGTTGAATTGACATATGTTAAAGGAAGCATGGTATGACCAAAGATTTTCTCCAGCTTCTCCCATGCCTGTTCAGTTTGATTGAGATTTGCCATGTCTGCCATCGAGCATCCTGCCCGCATATCCGGCAAGATTACTTTTTGATGTGGACCTGCTAAAATGTCTGCTGTTTCTGCCATGAAATGAACACCGCAAAATACGATAAATTCCGCATCCTTTTGTTTAGCCGCTACTTGGGCTAATTGGAGGGAATCCCCTGTTGCATCCGCAAATTGGATCACCTCATCCTTTTGATAATGGTGCCCCAAAATAAAGATTCTTTCTCCCAGCTTCTCTTTCAATGAAGATGCTCTTCGGACAAGCTCCTCTTGACCCATTTCTTTATATTGAGCAGGAATCATATGAGTGTTCGTTTCGTTTAAAAATGATAACATGTAAACCCCTTCTCCCTTCTTGCTAAATCTGTATATCTAAGCTAATATCCAAGCTCTTGACTGAATGTGTAAGCATCCCTAATGAAATGTAGTCTACGCCTGCTTTCCCGTAGTCAGCCAGCCTTTCCATTTCAATTCCTCCCGACGCTTCTGTGACGATAAATGGAGGAACGAGGGTAATCCATTCTTGAATCGCATCAGAAGAACAGTTATCAAACATAATGATATCCACTTTTGCCTCAATGGCTTCCAACAACTGTTCTTTCGTCTCGATTTCTACTTCGATTTTGGTCATATGACCAACTTTAGCACGAATGGAATGAACCGCTTTTAAGATCGAGCCTGCATACGCAATATGGTTATCTTTCAGCATGACCCCATCATATAAGCCATAACGATGGTTTACTCCTCCACCGCATCGAACCGCATATTTTTCAAACATTCGCAGCCCCGGCGTTGTTTTTCGAGTATCACATATTTTTGTCGTAGAACTGCCTACTGCTTTCACTGCTTTATTTGTTAGTGTGGCAATCCCGCTCATGCGTTGCAGTAAATTCAAAATCACTCGTTCTCCAGAAAGAATCGAACCTAGCTTTCCGTGAACCGAAGCAATTGCTTCACCGGCTCTCACAACATCTCCATCATGCTTATAAAGTTCAACGCTAATGTGAGGATCAAGCAGCCTATACCCAGCTTCAATAAGGCCAAGCCCCGATATGATCCCATCTTCTTTCACTAAAAATTCTGCTCGGCCCGTATCCTGATCGGAGAATAAACTTACACTTGTAACATCGCGATCACCTAAATCTTCTATAAAAAACTGTTCGAGCAGTTGTTTCACTTTCAACTGATTCATGTCTTCTCATCTCCCTGTTCTTACACTTTCCATGCCAATACTTTCTCTTTTTGTCGAATAATTTTCTGCTTAGACCATCGAGGACAGGCAGCCGGAAAATCGCTGCGAAAGTGAGCACCCCGGCTTTCTTCCCGTTCCAATGCCGATTTGGCAATAACATAGGCAGCTGTAATCATATGAATGCATTCTATCGTCTCGTGTTTATATCCCAGCAGGTTTCCTTCCACCTCTTTCAAACACTCCTCTAATAAACGAACCATTCTCGTTAGGGAAGAATGACTTCTAACGATTCCCACATGGCTCATCATCATCTCTTGAACATATGTTTTTGACGGTAACAAAGGTACTTCTTGACGGAATGGAACGGAGAATGGGACAGGTATGATCGGTTCATCCTGCCTTTCGGTAATTCGTTTAGCGACAAGCTCTCCAAACACGAGGCCTTCCAATAGAGAGTTGCTTGCTAGTCGATTCGCTCCATGTACGCCTGAACATGCCGCTTCGCCTACAGCATATAACCGTTGAATGTTCGTTTCTCCAAACATATTGACTTTCACGCCGCCCATATGAAAATGAGCGCCAGGCATAACCGGAATCAGCTGTTTTTCAAGATTGATTCCATGTGTCCGGCATAAAGATGTGATGGTCGGAAAACGTTTTGTGAAATTTTTCACGTTCTTAATCGATAAAAAGATTTGTTCCCCGTTGGTCATACGTTTGTAAATTTCCCTTGAGACAATATCCCTTGGCGCCAAATCCTCTAATTCATGGACCCCTTTCATGATTCGTTCCCCATGTCCGTTCACCAGAACAGCCCCTTCTCCTCTTACCGCCTCTGAGACGAGACCTACCGCCTTTCCATTTTGGACAAGCAACGTTGGGTGAAATTGAATAAACTCTAAATCGACAAGTTCTGCTCCTGCCCGATAAGCAAGGGAAAGACCATTTCCTACAGCTTCAGGTGTATTGGAAGTATAAGAATATAGTGCTCCACAGCCTCCTGTTGCCAATACAACATGCTGTGCGTAGTAGGCGGATAGCTCTCCTGCTGAATTTTGGGTCCATACCCCCACACAGCGTCCGTCAGTGACGATCAATTCTTGCACTTTTTCATATTCGATCATGTCCACATAATGATGGGCTTGCTGATAAAGAAAAGAAACGAGAGCTTTTCCTGTTGCATCCCCCCCTGCATGAAGAATCCTCCTGCAAGTATGCGCTCCTTCCCTTCCTAATAAAACTTCATTGTGTTCGTTGCAATCAAACCTAAGTCCTGACCGCATCAGCTCATGAATGAGAGCCGGTCCCCTCTTTACTAAATACTCCACAGCTTGCTCATTATTATATTCACAGCCTGCAGTCATCGTATCCCTATAGTGAGAGGACCAATGATCTTCCTTGCTAAAAACGGCTGCTACTCCCCCCTGTGCGAGCATCGAGTTGCTGGACCATCTCGATTGTTTTGTTAACATCGCGACTGTTTTGTTTTTTGGAAGAGAGTGAGCGGTCATCCATGCCGCAAGCCCGCTTCCGATAATTACCACATCGTATACCTGCATGATTTTACCTCCAAGTTTACACTTGTCTTGACACATATATTTACATATTATTAAATTAATTACAAGATTTTTTTTAAGGAATGAGGAACATGATTTATTTAGATTACGCCTCTACCACTCCAATGAGCGAAAAAGCGATAGAGGCATATACAAAAACCGCTTCTCTTTTCTTCGGCAACACAAATAGCCTTCATGATATCGGTACAGGTGCAAATGATGTCTTAACTTTATGTCGTCGACAATTTGCCCATTTTATAAATGGGGATGAAAAAGGGGTTTACTTTACAAGTGGAGGATCCGAAGCCAATTATCTCGCTATCCGTTCTTTAATAAAAGGAAGTGACGCTTCCAACAGACACATTATTACAACACAAATTGAACACTCCTCCATTTTGAATCTTTGTGGACAACTTGAAGAAGAAGGTTATACTGTTACTTATTTACCGGTAGATAAATGGGGGATGATATCTCTTTCCGATTTACAAAAAGCTGTTACATCCAAAACAACCCTTGTCTCTATTCAACATGCCAATCATGAAATCGGCACGATTCAACCCATTCAAAAAATCGGACGTTTCTTAAAAGAGAAGAACATCTTGTTTCACTGTGATTGTGTTCAATCATTTGGCAAATTGCCGATTGATGTACAGTTATACGGTGTGGACAGCCTATCGGTATCAAGCCATAAAATTTACGGACCAAAAGGTGTTGGAGCCGTCTATATCCACCCTTCTGTTTCATGGAACTCAGTGTATCGAAACGCGAATCATCAAAGCGGATTTCGTCCCGGAACGATCGATGTACCTGGAGTGGCTTCATTTATCACTGCCGCCCAGGAAGCATATTCTCGTATAGAAGAACAAAGAGAGCTCCATGAACAGTTACGGACCAAATGGATGACGCTGATGGAACCGTTCAAAAAGTTCATAACGATAGAAGGCCATCCAAGTCAGAGGCTTCCTTCCGTTATCGGAATGACAATCGATAAAATTCAAGGTCAATATGTTATGCTACAATGTAATCGACACCAAATTGCCATCTCGACAGGAAGCGCTTGTCATGCAGGGCTTCAGCACCCATCAAAGACGATGACGGCAATCGGAAAGTCAAACGACGAGGCAAAGCAATTCATCCGTATTTCATTTGGGACCAACACATCTTATAATGATTTAAAACACCTTTATACTGTATTACGGAAAGTAATGGAAGAATTTCATTGTGTGACTATGTAGGGAGCGTGAATCATGAAGGACAATCAAAAGAAAGTATTAGGTGAAAAACGAAGAGAATTAATACTATCTTGGCTTCGGTCGGAAGCCGCCCCGATTACGGGAAGCGAGCTTTCTAAACGAACAAATGTCAGTCGTCAAATTATCGTGCAAGATATCTCATTGCTTAAGGCTCGTAATGAACCAATCATTGCGACAAGCCAGGGATATGTGTATATGCAAAAACAGCATGAGCAGTCACTGATTCAGCGGCTCATCGCCTGCCAGCATAGACCGGAGCAAACATCTGAAGAGCTGAATCTGCTTGTAGATCATGGGGTGCTTGTAAAGGATGTAATTGTAGAGCATCCTGTGTACGGGGAACTGACAGCTTCTATTATGGTGAGTACCAGAAAAGAAGTAGAAGAGTTCTTAAATAAAATAAATGATACGAACTCGGCTTTCCTGTCACAGCTAACAGAAGGTGTTCATTTACATACGATTGAAGCAGATTCACTTTCTAAATTGAATGATGCTTGTAAAGCGTTAGAAGAAGCCGGCTTTTTAATAGAAAACTAAGAGGCTGGTTCAAAACTATACTTTTGAACCAGCCTCCCGAAAATGAACCGTCATGAAAATCCAGCAGAATTACTGGGTTTCTTGACGGTTCATTTTAGTTTAAAAACAAGGCTCTTTTCAATCCTTAACTTATGGAGCACATTTTTTATAAAGAATTTCCATGTGTTATCCTACACCATTACAATTCATTTTACAAAAAAGATTAGTCAAAAGAATCTTTCCTTTTGAAACGATGAACTAGAAAAGCCAAAAACTCTTTTTAATTGGTGCTAAAACAAGGATAACTTCCAAGTATATGAACGCTACATCCCAAAGCCTCCAGTTCAGCAATTGCACCTGGAATTAAGACATCATCCAACAATTGATTGATGTCGATAATAAAAAAGTAGTTTCCTAATCCTGTTTTCATCGGACGAGATTCGATCTTGGATAAGTTTAGCTTGCGCCAGGAAAAAGCCGACAGTACTTGATGAAGGGCTCCTGCCTGATCGGAAGGTAAAGTCACCATCAAAGTCGTTTTATAGTCTTCAATTCTCTCAGGATCTACAGACAAACTTTTTCCTTCCCGATGGAGCACTACAAACTTTGTCGTATTATGATCATAATCATGGATATTTTCTTGAACAATCGTTAACCCGTATTCTTTTGCTGCCAGCTCATTGGCGATGGCCCCAATAACACGTTCCGGATGCTCTTTTACATATTTAGCCGCAAAAGCGGTTGAAGTTGCATCCTCAACCGGTATATTGGCAAAATGCCCATGTAAAAATTTATGGCATTGTGCAATCGCATGTGAGTGAGAATAAATCATTTCAAGCTCTTTCCAACGACTGGCATGTTCCGGATGAATCATTAAGTGCTGGCGAATTGGTGTCACAATTTCCCCAACTATAGGTAACCGTTTTTCATGAATCAAGTAATCTAGTGTTAAATTGACAGAACCTTCAAGCGCATTTTCGATCGGGACGACTCCAAATTCAAGCTCTCCCTCATCAATCGCATCAATGCAAGCCGGAATTGTATAGTAAGGCACATGTTCTGCCTCCGGCAAAACCGCTTGAACTGCAAGATGAGTAAATGTTGCTCTTGGCCCTAGATATCCTGCTTTCCCCACTTTGCCTTCTCCTACCTTTTCTCTTTCTTAAGCACCTGAACCTAATACTTCTACCTTCTCAACGAATTCTAAGCTTTTTAGATTTGATAACAACTCATTGAGTTCCAGTTGAATACCGGAAATATCAAGCGATAACGTCACATTTGCCCTTCCTTGAAGCGGAATGGTTTGATGGATCGTTAATACATTGCATCCTGCCGACGCTACTACCCCTAATAGATGGGACAATGTACCGGAGCGGTCTTCTAAATGAAAAAAGAGCGTAATGATCCGTTCTTTTACCATCGTATGAAACGGAAAGACCGTATCACGGTATTTGTAATAGGCACTGCGGCTCAAGTCGACCATTTGTACAGCATCCGCAATGGAATCAACCTTCCCCCGCTCAATTAACCGCTTTGCCTGAAGCGTTTTTTGCATGGCTTCAGGCAATACATCTTCACGTACTAGATAAAATTGGTGATCTTTTTTGTTCAAGCAAAGCTCCCCCTTGGCCTTGTCTAACGATTATTCAATAAATTCAAATTCGTAATCCAACAGCCTCACAACGTCGCCGTCCTTCGCACCGCGTTCACGCAAAGCTTCATCCACTCCCATACCGCGCAGCTGACGGGAGAAGCGTCGAACAGACTCATCACGAGAGAAGTCGGTCATCTTAAACAGCTTCTCGATTTTTTCACCTGAAAGAACGAATGAGCCGTCGCTCTCTCTCGTGATGAAAAAGCTTGGTGCTTCTTTCTGATGTTTATATAGAACACGATGAGTGGATAGATCTTCTTCCACTTCCAATGGAAATTCAGGTGTCGTTTCCACTAAATCTGCAATAGCAAACAACAAATCTCGCAATCCTTGTCGCGTTAAAGCCGAAATCGGAAAAATCTGCGCATCTTCCTGCAATTTCTCTTTAAATGCCGCCAAATTCTCTTCCGCCTGCGGCATGTCCATTTTGTTGGCAACGATGATCTGCGGACGCTCCGTCAATCGTAAATTGTACTGACGCAGCTCTTCATTAATCGCCACATAGTCTTCATATGGATCGCGGCCTTCCATCGCTGACATATCAATGACATGGACGATGACTCTCGTACGTTCGATATGCCTTAAAAATTGATGGCCTAATCCTACCCCTTGATGGGCACCTTCAATTAATCCCGGTAAGTCAGCCATGACAAAGCTGCGTCCATCTTCTGTCTCAACAACCCCCAAGTTTGGGTTAATCGTCGTAAAGTGATATTCGGCGATTTTCGGTTTAGCCGATGATACGACAGATAATAATGTTGATTTTCCTACGCTTGGAAATCCAACAAGACCTACATCTGCGAGTAGTTTCAATTCCATTGTAATATAACGTTCCACACCCGGTTCACCGTTTTCTGCAATTTCGGGTGCAGGATTCGCAGGCGTTGCGAATCGAGTATTCCCTCTTCCTCCGCGTCCCCCTCGAGCAATCACGGCCTGTTGTCCATGCTCCGTCAAATCGGCGATGATTTCCTGTGTATCTTCATCTTTTACAACTGTTCCAGGCGGCACTTTTACCACTAAAGGTTCGGCATTTCTGCCATGCTGGCCCTTGGACATGCCATGCTCTCCGCGTGGCGCTTTGAAATGACGCTTATAACGGAAATCCATGAGTGTACGTAAACCTTCTTCCACTTCAAAAATGACGTCGCCGCCTTTTCCTCCGTCTCCGCCGGCTGGACCACCTTTTGGTACATATTTCTCACGACGAAAGGCAACCATTCCATTTCCGCCGTCTCCGCCTTTCACATAAATCTTGACGTGATCTACAAACATTCTTTCTTTTCACTCCGTTCTTCTATGTTGTATGTAAATTATACAATCTCTACTACAACACTCAGTTCCTCTTTAGAAATATGCTTTTCTATAATCTTTAATCGCTGCTTTTCTTTTTCTTCTTCTAACCAGTCTTGAATAGATTGAATATTAGTTAGTATTCCACTAAAATCAAAAAAGAAACGAACCGATTCATTTTCTATTAATAAGGAAACACTAACATGGTGAGTGGACATGCCGTCAGCCCCGGCTTCGAGCATCTGCATAAATTCCATTGTCCATTTTGCAAGTACAGCATCATAAGAGGATAAATCTTTTGCATCACCAAGTACTTCTATCTCTAAATGAAGGGGGGTCCCCCGCCAGTTATATGTCATCACATACTCGGCAAAAGCGGCCAATTTCGTATTTGTCAGCTTTGACTCATGCCCCGCTTCTCTAATGATTTCTTCAATGATTTCATTGACCCGATCAAGACGATTCAACGCGATGTTCCCCTTAATCAACTGAAGCCGGTTCAACCAGTCATGTCGAGCACAGCTTAATATTTTAACTACATTCCATTCTTCTCTCTGCATGGTTGCACTCCTAACTCTATCTCAAGCATGAGTAAACATTGATCTCTTCTGATTCAAAAAAGCGGTAGCAGCATTTTTTGTCATCATTTGCTGTTTCCTTTTCCGTCCACTGCCGCTGTACGCAGCACTCTTCCCCTGTCTCGCATAACATCCATTATGCATAGTTAGTAAAATTATAGCAGATTCTTTCTAGTAATAGGGGAAATTTCTGCAAAAGGCTTTTAAGAAAGGGACATATTCATGATGGTAGAAAGAGATTACCCTGATCTTTCATATGGCTGGGCAAAAAGAAAACTCTAACCTTAGTCGGTTAGAGTTTTCTTTTTGTTCCTTATGCTTCTTGCGCAACAGGATATACAGATACTTTTTTACGGTCACGACCGTAGCGTTCGAATTTAACGATACCGTCAACTTTCGCGAATAAAGTATCGTCGCCGCCGATTCCTACGTTTGTACCTGGGTAAATTTTAGTACCGCGTTGACGGTATAAAATTGAACCACCAGTTACAAATTGGCCATCAGCACGTTTCGCACCAAGACGTTTCGCGATAGAATCACGACCGTTCTTAGTAGAACCTACTCCTTTTTTAGAAGCGAAGAACTGAAGGTCTAATCTTAACATGACATTCACCTCCTGCTATTTTGTATAGATTTTAATATATTTTCCGTAATCACGTTCGATTGTCTCAAGTGATACAACCATGCCTTCCAAGAGCAGTTGAATCTTCTCAAACGTAGATGAATCCACATTTGTTGGAAACACACAGCGAAGATATCCTCCGTCACTGCCTTGCTCGATTTCGGGCATCGTGTCGCATAATACAATGATTGCATTTACCGTTCCGAATGAAACAGCGGATGCCCCTGCACAAACAATATCTTGACCCTTCTTTGCAAAATCAGCATGTCCACTCATTTCGAAAGCCGTAATCTTGTTATTGTCGTTTCGGGTAATGGTCACTTTAATCATAACCGATTGCCTTACGCGTTGATTTTTTCAATAACAACTTTAGTGTAAGGTTGACGGTGACCTTGCTTACGGCGATAGTTTTTCTTCGCTTTATATTTGAAAACGATGATTTTTTTCGCCTTACCTTGTTTCTCAACTTTAGCGGTAACAGTTGCGCCTTCAACTAAAGGAGCACCAACTTTTACGTTTTCGCCGCCTACGAATAAAACTTTGTCGAAAGTAACTGTTTCGCCTTGGTCAGCAGCAAGCTTCTCGATGTAGATAGCCTGACCTTCTTCAACACGGATTTGTTTACCACCAGTTTCGATAATTGCGTACATACTTGCACCTCCTCAATAAACTAAGACTCGCCATCACAGGTGTTCTTTTGCAGAACTTTTAACCTGATCTGCGCGGTTGTAGCACGGGTGCTACAAACTAACATATAAAATCATACTATATGTACAAAGGGAATGTCAACTATATAAATCCACATAAATAATTTACCATCGATAAAAAACATCCATATACGCATAAGCGTTTGCCAAGCAGCCTTACGGTCTCTTGGCAAACGCTATACATCAACCGGGATTTATATATTATTTAGCGTTCTGGATTCTTTCTTGAATCGTTTTAATACTTCCGATATGGCGGATTGAATAAGAACCATGGAGATGGGGAGAATCGGTCAGAAACACTTTGAAGCCGATCATGTCTTCAAGCTTGGGTAAAAACCCGTCTCTTTTTAACGCAGTTATCACGACAGGAGTTGTTTCAATCCACATGGCTTCCTCTTCCATCATCCGATGTTCCCACAATTCCCGTTCAATCTTGTAGGCAACCGCTTCAGGACTGTATATTCTTCCTGTACCACTGCAAATTGGGCAGTGGTGGGTCAGGGCTGCTTCAATGCTTTCTTTGACTTTTTTTCTCGTCACCTGTAAAATGCCTAACTGTGTAAAGCCGATGATTGTCGTCCGTGTATCATCATTTTTCACCTTTTCTTGCAGCACTTCTTGAACCCTTTGCCGATCCCCTTCTTCCTTCATGTTAATAAAATCGATTAAGATCATTCCTCCTATATTACGGAGCTTCAGTTGGTTCGCTATTTCTTTTGCCGCTTCTATATTCGTTTGCAGAACCGTTTCCCGCTGTGTCGTTTTCCCGGAAAATTTCCCCGTATTAACATCAATGACGGTCATCGCTTCCGTTTGATCAATAATGATGTAAGCACCATTTTTTAACCATACGATTTTCTTTAGCAGCTTCTCGATTTCCGGTTCGATATGGTAATGGCGAAAAATGTTTTCTCGATGCCGATAGTACATAATAGTACCATTTACATTCATTTGTTTATTCTTGAATTGTTCATACGTATCGTAATCATCGATGTACACATCGCATTGATCAATTTTACGGAAAAGGTCCTCCAATGTACTGAAGATAAAATCATATGGCTCATACAGGACAGAGGGAGTCTTCACTTGTCCTTTTTTCTTTGCTACTTGTTCATAACGTTCCCTCAAAGATTGCCACTCACGGATGACTTCCTCTTCTGATGTACGGGAGACGGAGGTCCTCAACAAGATTCCCTCTTGTTCCTGACGGTGCAAAGAAGCGAACGTACGCCATTTCTCTCTTTCTTCGTCTGTTATTTTCTTTGACACGGCTACATAGTTTCCGTGCGGAAGATATACGACACATTCACCGCCAAACTCAATGATCCCGGTCAACTTGGGTCCCTTTGTACCAATGCCCTCTTTGACGACCTGGACGAGAATTTCTTCTCCTTCCCGCACAAATTTTGTGATGCTTTCTTTATCTTTTGAAGCCGACGCTGAAAGATGAAAGGATGCCAGGTCATTACGATGAAGATAGCCGTTTTTGTCCATACCGATATCGACAAATGCTGCTTGCATCCCCGGCAAGACTTTCACGACACGACCTGCATAAATGTTGCCTGCTATCTGGTGACCTTTGCTTTGCTCCTCTAAATAAAGACGCTCCAGTCCATTTTCACCAACGAGCGCGATTCGCTTCGCAGAAGAAGCGGCATTGACATAACATGTTTTCATTGTTGTTCACACCTTTACTGTCAAAACAAAAAGCCGAGATCCGTTTTCATCTCGACCTATGCTTTCTCTTTCCTTTTATATAAATGTACCGATGTTTTCACTGGAAATCAATAGAACGGAATCACTTCTTCGATAGGGGCATGAAGGCGTCTTTCCACAAAATACGCATGAAGAAGTTCATTTTCATCCAGCTGTATTTGTTCATTCTCCTTATTTCTTACGATGATCACATGCTTACAGCCCCGCTGAAATTGTTCAAGAACATGCTGAATGGGGTCTCCCGCTGCTGCCAGCAGCGGTTTTAACTGGCTAATGTTCCGTTCCTTGCTATGGTAGCGATCAAGCAAAAAGCGCAGATACACGTATTGGCGGTGCCGCCATTCATGATAAATCGAAAATCCCAAAAAGCCCAGAACCATCCACAGATGAAGCTGCTGAAAGTAAAAGAAAGCAGAAAATAGAAGAAGACCGGCCAACAAACTACCAGATGCATACAACATCTTTTTATACGCTTGCAAAAATGGAAGCGTACGGGTAAAGAATAAGAATAAGAGCTTCCCTCCATCCAACGGCCAAATTGGAAGCAAGTTAAACCCCAGAATCATCATATTTTGAACAATAAACTGCTGATGAAGTTCATATGAAATGATTGAAAAAGACACCAGTACATAGGAAATCGCCATTAATACAAGATGTGTGAGCGGTCCGCTTATAATGACAATCAACTCTTCACGAAAAGGCCGATTTCCGTGTTCTTCCACTTCCGCTACTCCCCCGAACGGCAGCAGCATGATTCGTTTAATGCGCCAGGAAAAAAAGGAAGCCGCTGCTGCATGCCCCAACTCGTGAATCAACACAATAAAAAACAGAATAACCAGTTGTTGAAAATGCGCCGTGACAATTCCAATACCAAATACAGCCCAAAAAAGAGGATGGATATGAATATTGGTCAACAAAAATAGGATTTTACTCAAAGGAAATCACCTGATTCGGATCGATAAATCTTTCTCCTTTTTTAATGGCAAAATAAAACTTCCCTGTTTTACCATCCTGATTTTGCATGACTTTTCCTACAGCTTTTCCTTTATCCACAAAATCATATAGACTGACATTAATCTTTTCAAGCTGCCCGTACCATGTTTCGCTTCCGTCGGCATGCTGAATGATGACGGTTTTGCCGCTGTCCTCTTTTTTACCGGCAAAAACGACAATTCCCTCACTCATTGCTTCAACCGATGATTGACTTCCTGTCTCAATCATGATCCCCTGCCCATTTTTCTCAAAAGATTCCAGTACTTTCCCGGAGGCCGGCATGGCGTATTGAGATGGCTGTGCAGGTGCTTCCTTCTTTTCGTTCGTTGCCGGCAAAAGGGCTAATGGCTGTCCAAATGTGTCTTCATACCAATTTGAAACGGAAGCAAATTGAAATTCAGTTTGCATCGTATGTTTGACATACTGCCTTGCTTGATCCAGTCCTGGTGATGAATTTTTGAATAAAATAGCCACCACAAGGACTAAACAAACAGAGGTTAAAAATTTAAAGACAAGCCATTCTTTTTGGAAAAGCGATGGAGATTGATTGTCCGCGGGAGAGTGTGAATATTCCACTACCGGCATGTGCTCAGCTCCATACCGCTCTTCATCACTTAAAATAGAATAGGCAGAAAACGGATTGTCCTGAGGCTTTGTCCCCTGCTTTTTTTTGCGCTCAGCAATGCGTTTTTTAATTTCTTCTGCGCGTCGATTCATCTTTTCACCATTCCTTTTAAGCTTGTTTCTATAATGTATGACTTGTCCGCCGGCGCTATGACCAAACAAATGTTCCTGACAAAGAAATAAAAAAACGCTCAATCTTGAACGATTGAACGTTTGGATAATGCTATGTAAAATTGGCGGAAAGCCTCCTTGCAGCACAAAGCCGCAAGAGATTTATCCGGCATCACCAGGCAGTAAGACCCCCGTTGCTGGAAGTTTCCTTTATCGAACACCAAAGAATTTTTTTATTTTCGCGAATACCCCTTTTTCTTCTGTCTCGAGCGATTGAAGAGGAACGGATTCCCCAAGGATACGTCTTGCGATGTTACGGTAGGCAATGGATGCTTTGCTGGAAGGATCCATTGCGATCGGTTCACCGCTGTTTGATGCTTTAATGACATTATCATCATCTGCTACGATTCCGATTAAATCAATCGCAAGCAGGGAAACAATTTCATCTACATCGAGCATATCACCGTTTTTAACCATATGATTCCGGATACGGTTGATGATAAGCTTTGGAGGCTCGATCCCTTCTTCCTTTTCCAAAAGTCCAATAATGCGGTCTGCATCGCGAACGGCTGATACTTCAGGCGTCGTTACGACTAGGGCTTTGTCCGCACCAGCGACTGCGTTTTTATATCCCTGCTCAATTCCTGCAGGGCAATCAATGATGACATAATCGAATTCTTGCTTAAGCTCCAAAACCAACTGTTTCATTTGTTCAGGAGTCACGGCTGTTTTATCACTCGTCTGTGCAGCAGGAAGCAAGTATAAGCACTCAAAACGCTTGTCTTTTATTAAAGCTTTTTGTGATGTGCAGCGGCCTTCTACAACATCTACAAGATCATAAATAATGCGATTTTCAAGACCCATTACAACGTCTAAGTTCCGTAAACCAATATCTGTATCGACTAAGCAAACCCGTTTGCCAGACAAAGCGAGTGCTGTACCTAAGTTGGCTGATGTCGTTGTTTTCCCAACGCCACCTTTTCCTGACGTAATAACTATAGCCTCTCCCACTGTTAATTTCTCCTTTCTAACCGTGTCAAATTAGGTCTTAGATGCGGCATGGACTGAACTCGCTCTAATACGAGCTGTCCATTTTCATCTAAATAAGCACATTGCATTGGCAATTCCTCGTTATGCCTATCAACTTCCGTCTGATGTAAAACTATATCGTTTATACGAAGTTGAGCATTGTCCATAACGGACGCACCGATAACAGCCTGTGCATTTCCTTCGCAGCCGGCATGTGCAATGCCCCGCAATGCCCCTAAAATGAATATATTTCCTCCAGCTATAACAGTACCCCCTGGATTGACATCTCCAATTAATAATAAATCGCCTTTCACCTGCAACACTTGTCCGGAACGAACAATTCTTGCAACCGATAGGAGTTCATTTTCCTCTTTTAAGCGGAGCGCTTCTTCCTTTGAAACAACATTACAATCGATCGTTTCAACAACCAGATCTTTTTTTCGCCTTATTACTTCTTTCAACTGTTCTTCCTGTTCAAACGTCAAATAGCGATTTCCAACCTTCAGCTGAACAGCTACAA
Source organism: Bacillus songklensis (assembly GCF_042649685.1). Classification (NCBI taxonomy): domain Bacteria; kingdom Bacillati; phylum Bacillota; class Bacilli; order Caryophanales; family Bacillaceae; genus Bacillus; species Bacillus songklensis. The sequence continues at coordinate 575,172 of NZ_JBHRZT010000020.1, forward strand.
GCTGCTGATCGTCTCCGTATTGATTCGTTGAAAGCTTCACTTCGAGCTCGCTTAATAGCTCTTGAAATGAACACGTATCATCGAGATGTAACGTGAGCCCATCTTTCGTTCCTTTTATGATTACATTTTGTTGTTTTTGTCTATTCACGACGTTCACCCCAACGAATGAATAATTTCGACAGAGACTTACGAATTTCCTCTTTTTCCATTATAGACGGTCGTCCGTATATTGTAACGAAAGTTTTTGAAAACGCTTTTTAAGCAAATATGAAAAAAGGAGGCAAAAGATGATGCTCAAAACAAGTGTCGGATACAAACGAAGCGTTAAAAATTCGTTTAACGGCATCGTTGTTACATGCACCAACAAATTGATTCCATATATATAAAACTCTAAAATGGCCACACCTAAAACGGCCGCCAACGAAACAACAATCACGTTATTTTGCAAGACTTTCATAATTTGTGAGATGAAATAACAAATAGCAGGAAGACTAAACATGTATACACCAAGGACATCTGTAAAAGCCACATCATATAACATACCAAAAATGGCTCCGTACATCATTCCTTGTTTTCTACTTAAATAAACGGTCATAAAAATTAAAACAATCATGACAAATCTCGGAGATATAACCCATTGGCGAAGCAATGGCTGTACAGCGATAAAATTCACGAATAAGCTTTCGCTTACAAAAACAAGGAAGACAAGAAAAGAAAGGAAGAAACGATTCATTTCTCTTCCTCCTCTTCCTTGTCAAAATTCTCATCAGCAATCATGGTTCGTTTAGCAATCATTACATGGTCTAAGTCATAAAGGTTTGCAGCCGGTTTGACATAAGCGATTTGCGTCAGTCCATACTCGTCCGGTTCCACTTCAATAATCTCGCCGATAATAAGCCCTTCTGGAAAAATACCGCCTAAGCCGGATGATAAAACGAGTTGTTTTTCTTTAATCTTCGCCTCTTTCGGGATACGTTTCAGCATAAGTGCTGCTTTTTTCTCATCGTATCCTTCAATTAGGCCATATACTCGAGTATCCGCTTGAATGACGGCTGAAATGCGATTTGTGCGGTCCAACGAACTTATTAATTGAACAGTGGAAGTAAACTGGGAAGCATGTTTGACTTTCCCGATCAATCCTTGAGCTGTAATAACAGCCATATTTTCCTTCACGCCATGCACTTTCCCTTTATCAAGAGCAATGACTTCATGCCAGCGGTCCGGATTGCGCGCGATAACCGTCGCCTGAATAGGATCGTACTCGCTCAGGCTTTCTTTTTTATCGAGAATCGCTTTCAGCTTTTTATTGTCATCTTCCAGTTCTTTTACTTTCGCTTCCATTTGCATATATCCATCGAGGCGGGATTTCAACAGCTCATTCTCTTCATATGTATGTCTAAGGTCATTGATATTCTGAAAGAAACCCGCGACATATTGTGCGGGTTGATGAAACGCTGTTTGAGCTAAACCGACGGCATCTTTTACAAATTGTTCCGGAAACGTAACCGTTTTACGACCATTCAATGAAAAACCAATCAATGCCACTAAGATGATAATGCTGACTAGTAAAACAATTAATCGTTTATTAAAGAAAAATTGTGGCATGATTTACACCTCTTATTTTTAGCGGTAAGAATCTCCGGCTTTCGTTTTAAATAAATCAATATGATCTAACGCTTTTCCAGTACCGATTGCTACACAATCAAGCGGATCTTCAGCAATCACGACCGGCATGTTTGTTTCTTCACTAATCACTTTATCTAAATTGCGCAGTAAAGCTCCCCCACCTGTTAACACAATACCGCGGTCCATAATATCGGCCGCTAATTCAGGAGGAGTTTGTTCTAATGTACTCTTAACTGAGTCTACAATTGCTGTAACGGTATCTTTTAACGCTTCGGCTACTTCCGCTGCTGAAATTTCAATCGTTTTTGGCAAGCCCGTTAATAAATCGCGTCCGCGGATTTCCATGTTATCGATGCCTTCAGCATTTCCTGCAGAACCGACTTCCACTTTTAACGCTTCAGCTGTACGCTCACCAATCATCAAGTTATAATTTTTGCGGATGTATTGGATGATGGCATCGTCCATTTCATCGCCGGCAATACGAATCGACTGGCTTGTTACGATACCGCCAAGCGAGATGATCGCTACTTCTGTTGTACCGCCTCCTATATCAACGACCATGCTTCCTGTCGGCTCCCAAACCGGTAAGTTTGCCCCAATCGCTGCTGCAAACGGCTCTTCGATTGTATATGCATCTCTTGCGCCTGCTTGACGAGTCGCATCGATAACAGCGCGCTTTTCAACTGCTGTAATACCAGATGGCACACACACCATTACATACGGTTTACCCGCAAAAACGCTTTTTGATTTTTGTGCTTGTTTGATATAGTATTTCATCATTGTTGCTGTTGTTTCATAGTCGGCAATAACGCCATCCTTCATCGGGCGAAGTGCCACAACATTTCCCGGTGTACGCCCAATCATATTTTTTGCATCATTACCTACCGCGACAATTTGTTTTGTATCTGTTTGCAGTGCCACAACAGATGGCTCGCGAACAACGATTCCTTTTCCTTTTACATAAACAAGAGTGTTAGCAGTCCCTAAATCTATTCCAAGGTCTCTTGTACCGATTCCAAACATTTTGTGTATCTCCCTTTCTATTACCGAAATGCAAAGGCATAAGTGTATTAAATTTACGCATCAAAAAAAACTGACATTCATTATTGTGTCGAGTTATGTCGTATATGTCAACGCCAAATATTGTATAAATGAAATAAATTTTATGCTCTATCTTCACCGGCTTGTCAATTAAAAATTCATGACTATTATTATAACCTACCCATTCAAAAAAGCATAGTATTTACATATACCCTTTTTCCTTTAAACTTACGTACTTTCGATCACCGATAATCAGATGATCAAGAACTTCAATTCCAATGATATGACCGCAATCTTTCAGCCTTTTCGTCACTTCGATATCTTCCCTGCTGGGGGTCGGGTCGCCGGAGGGGTGATTATGGGCACAAATAATGGAAGCGGCAGATCGCCGGAAGGCTTCTTTAAAGTAGGGTAAGAACCCGGCGCCTTGCTTAGTTTCCTAAGTAGGTTTCCAAGAACTCCCCCCCAAACCGTACGTACTTCTCTCGAAGTATACGGCTTTCCATTTATCAATCTAACTTTCCATTGTGTAAGTCATGATGGCATTTCACGCACATGGCAATTGTCTTACGATTCCTTGCAATCATGATTTGTTTCCATAGCTTTTTGCCTTCTAAATTCTTAAGCTTATTGACATGATGCATCTCTAACGGAACATTTTCCGTACCACACCATTCACACTTTTCTGCTAAAAGGCGTTCAATGAGACTTGTCCTGCCACCGAATTGTATTCTACTCGGTTCTATATCAACCTCTTCATTTTTAATCTTTGTATTCTTTTCCATTCTTTGATCTATGAAATATGCAATACGCTGCCCATCTTTCGTTTTGTAACGAATGCCAAAATTTCCATTTATAGAAAATCTATCAATGATTTTACTAACGGTACTTTTGTATTTATTTGCATAGGTTTTTATCATGCTGTATTTCATTGTTTGGCGAAAGGATTGCAGCACATGCACATTACTAGCTAATCGATAATAATTGTACAACCCTCTGATTTCGGCATTGTATTGTCTTATTATTTCTAAATCGTCATTACGGATTAAATACGGTCTATGAATCGGTTTCCATTGATTATTTTTCCCTAGGCTTAATGCGCCTAGTTCAATGAGTTTGTTGATATATTTTTCATGAGGTACGAAAAGTTTGGCCTGAAAATTAAATTTTCTTTTTTGAGTGCCATTAGGCATTTTCATTGTTTGCCAATCTCTCGCTACTCTTATATCGTAACCAAGAAATCTAGCGTTCTTTTTGCTATGTGTTATCAACGTTTTTTCCGCACTTAGTTCAAGTTTTAGTTTATCAACTAGAAAAACAGTTAAATCTTGCTTGATTTTCTCTGCTTCTTCTTTACTTGCTATGACACCAATTATAAAATCGTCTGCATATCTCACATACTTCATTCTACGGTAGTTTGGGTCAAACAAATCTTTACTGTCATGTTTGATTAGCTCTTTGTAAAGTGCTTTCAATTCATTAGCTCTTTTAACCCTAGTTTCCGTATCTAAATTTGACCATTCACGTTTATTCTTGTATTTTCGATAGTTTATTTTTGATGCCAGATTATGATAGACAAGATTATGTCTCCGTTTATCCCCTTTGTTGAAAGTTGAGATGTATCTTTCTACATATTTATCTAATTCATTAAGGTAGATATTAGAAAGAATCGGACTTATAATGCCACCTTGTGGGGTTCCACTGAATGTTTTATGAAAAACCCAATCCTCCACATAGCCAGCACGTAAAAACTTCCAAATCAAATTAATAAATTTTTCATCCTTGATTCTTTTTCTCAAGATGTTGATAAGAATGTGATGGTCGATATTGTCAAAGAAGCCTTTTATGTCCCCTTCAATAAACCAGCAAGTACCAGTAAAGGTATTTTTAATCTGTTTAAGAGCTGTATGACAGCTTCTGTTTGGTCGAAATGCATGTGAGTTTTCAGAGAAATTAAGTTCATAGATACTTTCAAGAATTCTCCTAACTACTTCTTGAACTAGTTTATCCTCGAAAGTTGGTAGTCCTAAAGGTCTTAGTTTCCCATTCTTTTTCGGAATATAAGTTCTTCTTGCAGGATTCGGTTGATAAGTTAGATTTCTAAGGTTCTCAATAAGAGCATTTATTCTTTTTAAACTCATTCCATCAATGGTGTCTTCATTAATCCCTTTGGTATTGCTACCTTTGTTAGGATAAATTTTGGCGTATGCGTCCAGGTAAAATTCAATGTTATATAGATTCCGATACAGACGATGAAAGACATAATTTTCATCTTTTGCTTTGGAAGTTAGACTGTTTAATACTATTTTTGGATTTCTCATAGAGCCTCGCGCTCCTTCCCAATTTGTATTAAACGTGATAAACTGCTCTCCTTTGCCATGTAATGGGCTTTCCCCATCTCGGACTAGTCGGGTAGGTCAGAGGTGTTACCACCTCTTTCCCCCCTAAGAACCGTACAGGTGAGTTTCCCCACATACGGCTCAGGCCATCAGTTATCTCAAACAGTTATATAATTAAATTTACCGAATGCCTTTTCTATTAACCTAATACCTTCTTTACTTGATGGTTCGATGTTATTTCTTTTAAAATACGCTCTAATCTTATTAAGCTGTTTTCCACCACCATATTTTTCCAAAAGTTGGTGATGTTGAATATTTTCGAAGTATTGTCGCAAGCTTGGATTATCTGGTGAATTTGTGAATTTAACCATTACATGTCTTGTAATTGGTATCCACGTCATTCTTGTTAGTTGGTTTCTTTCATTATGAGGGTCTGTTAATATCCATTTATCTTTGCTTACACCTGTATGGTCTGGTTTGAAGTATCGTGTTATTCTCCATTTCCAAGACTTTTTAGGGTGTAAGCCTCTAAGGTGCTTCATAGTTTTAATCCAGATATAGTGGTCTATCTTATTGTAAAGCTTCTTTGAAACAACCGATGACCAGTAATACCCTGTCCCTCTAATGATTGGATTCAATTTATAAATAAGTTCATGTACAGGTCTACCTTTTAATTCCAGAAACGTTTCCTTAATGGTTTGTTTTGCCTTTTTAATACTTGCTTTAGATGGTTTGATTAGTAATTTTAGTCCGTCTTTCATGCTGTATTGTTTTAAATTAAATCCTAGAAAATCAAATCCATCTGTTATGTTTGTAATTTTCGTTTTATCTTCCGCAAGCATTAACCCTCTTTTATTTAGGTATGGTTTCAGCTTTTCATACATCGATATGGCTTCTTCTTGTGTTTTACATAGTATGACGAAATCATCAGCATATCTTGTAATAGCCACTGAATTTTTATCTAGTATAAATCCATCTCTTTTGTTGAAAATGTATTTAACACCTAGTTCTTTTTCCATATCATGAAGTGCAATATTCGCCAATAAAGGAGATACAATTCCTCCCTGTGGAGTACCCTGATTAGTTTCATTAAAGGTTTCGTTGTCAATCAATCCTGCTTTAAGCCACTTGAAGATTGCTTCTTTTGCTGGAAAGCTACCCAATTTATCTAAAATATGTTGATGATCTAGATTGTCAAAACACCCTTTAAAGTCTCCTTCAAATATCCATGTACGTTTACTTTTGGAAGAGAGCTTAGTAAAAAGGTTTGCAATGGCATCATGTGGACTACGTTTTGGTCTAAAACCATATGATGTCGATTCAAATTTCGCTTCCCATTGTGGTTCAAGAGCATTCTTGACTACGTTTTGGTAAACTCTATCCTTTATTATTGGTATTCCGAGAGGACGTAACTTACCGTTTTTCTTTGGAATATAGGTTCTCATAGCAGGTTTTGGTCTAATACAACGAATATTGTAGTTTTTGATTCTATTATATAACTCAATTCTTTCTTTAGATGATAGTGCTTTATATCCGTCTATTCCTGCTGTACGCTTACCCTTATTTACTTGCGTTACCCTTCTTATACTTAATAGTAGATTCGCTTTGCTTCTTAACATTAATCGTTGGAGCTTTCTCACTTTCCGATGTTGCCCTAACTGTTCGGCACGAAAGATTCGTTGTCGAAGTCTCTTCACATATTTATGGATTTTTATCCAATTTAGTGTTTCCCACTGCTCAATATGTGGAGAAACAGCCGACTCATTATTAATAATGGCATTCATAACTTGTTCCTCCTTAATAAGATTCTTCTTTCCGCTTTCTTTTGTGTTGATGACCTTGTGGAAGTCTGCTCTCTTTCGAGTGGGACAAATTTTGAATCCCTATCCAGTGAGTTATATCGAGTCATCGACTTTCCTCTTGGTTTTCACCTTACTGGCATTCGCTTTTTCCACAATCCTTTACCCTCTGTGTGTTTGTAGTCCTCTTACGATTTCCCTACCATTTACATGGAACACATTGGGCTTACCAAGTTCCGCTAATCATAGATATGAATGAGTTAAGCATCCTTCTTTACACCGACGGAAATAGGGGTCATTGCAAGACTGTCCATAGATTCAGTCCTTCCATTCCGTAAAATAAGCTTGTTACAACCACAGTACGCTTACTGGAACTCACGATGATTACAAAGGTTCAGCTTTACGCTTATGCATTCTCATTCTTTCCCTTGCCCCGAATTATCCCTGTGTAAGATAATCCGTTAGACATTACCTCATGCAACCCACCTTCCGATTACTCAGAACGCAGTTTTGGTTGGGAATAGCTCAATGACTAAGCTATCTGGATTGGTTACCAGCACTATTAATTAGCGACTTCTTGTCGCACCTATGAGAGTTCCGTTGCCATATTGGATATTCAGGCACGATTGTCATAGCCTTTGTACGGCGTTCCAACTTAGGCAATCCCCATTTAGACATTTAGAAACATAGCTTTTCATAGTTTCGGATGTGACTTTCGCTCGTTTCTTCCATATAGAAGTTGGTCGAAATAGTATCACTTCATGTTCCTCGAGATTTTTAAGAAACACGCGTATTTCGCACAGCGTTTATCGTTACCTCCCGCTGAAGGTCCCCGTAGTCCCCCTTGAGCTATCATTCAAGCAATCCAGCTTTCATCCTTGTCTATGAATTTCATCTCGCCATTCAGTCGTGCCTTGGTAACTAGACAACTTATGGCTTTCCCAACATGCTACACTCCCCATTCGGTTTCCCTCTTGGATAAGTTGGCTGATGATAGGGTAAGTACTGTGATATTTCCCTACTGCTTTGCTAGAGCAGATTTTCTAAATGCCCTTATGGGCGCACAATCTCGCGTGGATGAACGATCGAGGAATTTAAACTCCCGATGAAAATGGTTTGTTTATGGAGAATTTGATTTTTCGTATTGAGGTAAAGACAGACGAAATGTTCTTGGGATAATAAGCGCATTTCTTCCATGATGAAGTTGGCCCCGTCTTCGGGGTTGCGGATCGTGTAGCGATCGTGGAGGTGCAGCTTGCTGATGCGCCTTCCCAACTCGATGGCGGCGGCAATTTGAACGGCTTTGGCCGTACCGACCCCTTTAATGGAGGTCATCTCGTCAACAGTCGCATCCTGCAAAAGTTTTAAGCCATCAAAGTGCTGCAAAATACGATTTGATAATTGCAATACGGATTCTTCTTTCGTTCCGGTACGGAGCAAAATTGCTATTAATTCATGGTTGGATAAACTTTCGGCCCCATAGGAAAGTAATCGTTCTCTGGGGCGTTCATCCTCAGGAAAATCGTGAATTTTTAACATGGACTGGTTCAAGAAAAGTTCCTCCTTTTTATGAACCGTTCATTTCATACACGTAGCCCGCTTTCTTCAATTCACGCAATGTCTTGGATAACGGTAAGCCTACGACTGAATAGTAATCGCCGTTCATTTTTTGAACAAGCGACGCCCCTAAACCTTGGATGCCGTACGCTCCTGCTTTGTCCATCGGCTCTCCGCTTTTGACATAGTCGATGATTTCTTCGTTTGTCAGCTCCCAAAACGTGACATCTGCCTTTTCATAAAACGTGATCTCCTGTCCCTGATACACAAGAGCGACTCCCGTTACGACTTCGTGTGTACGGCCTGACAGCATTTGAAGCATTTGCATCGCTTCTTCTTCACTGTGCGGCTTTCCGAGGATATTTTGCTCATGGACGACAATCGTATCGGCACCAAGAACATAAGCATTAGGGTAATCGGAAGCGACATCCTTTGCTTTTCGCATCGCTAATGACATGACGATTTCATACGGAGATTGATTAGCGTCAAATGTTTCTTCTACGCTGCTGACATGAACGGTAAACGATAAGTGAAGCTGTTGAAGCAATTCTTTTCGACGGGGAGACCCTGACGCTAACACTAGCTGCTGTTTCATATTCATCACCTTTGCATTTGGAATAATGGAAATCGGTACATCCCTATTCTAGCAATTTCCAATATATTTTACAATTTGAACCATAAACAAAAAAAGCCGATGAGACTTGTCTCACCAGCTTACGAGCCGTTTTCATCTTTTATCTTCTTGTCATCTCTCTATTCTTTATATAGAGATTTCCTTCAACGAAGAAGAGATTTGCTTATTTCATTTGGGAATAGATGCTTAAGGCTTGAAGCAAAAATTGCTGGGACTCCCATTTCGCCTCATCCTTTTGATCTTTTTCATAACTCTCTAGAGCGGTTTCCGCCATTAATAAATAAGATAAAAACTTTCCGATATCTTGATTGAGATTTTGTTCTGACTTTAACTTCACCAGTTCTTCTTTAATTCCTTTTCGTTCTTTTGAAGAAGGAGAGGAATCAGCGGCGATTTTAGAAGAAAGCGAAAGCATTGTTTCAAAAATGCTTTGCCCTTTTGTCATCACTTTCAGATCATTTTTTGACCACTCATTCGTTTGGATGGCCGGCATTTCGTACGATTTAATGTACGTGTCTTCTCCCTGCTTTTTATAATACTCCCCAACCTGCTTCATCACCTTTTCCTCCAGCCCTACTCCGATGAATAATGCATAGACATCCCCGCTTTTAACGGCTGCGGCTGCATATCCCTTTGCTCTCATATTCCGAACGGCTGCTTCTCCTGCTTTTTTTGTCGAAAACACCCCTGCTTGTACAGCATAAGCAGAAAAAGAAGGCAACGAAGAGGGCTGCTTCTCTTCAACGGTCTGTCCTCCCCCTGTCTTTTCCGTAAGCGCAGCTGGAGGAGGGGAGGCCGTAACCGAATCTGTCTTTTTCGATGTAAACGCTGAGTTTTCTCCTGTCATCATGTTCAGGCTAAACATCCCTAAACCTGTCCCGATTAAAACGGCGACCGCCATGATGATCGCAACGTGCTTCACAGCATTTCGAGAAGATCCATTTCTTCTGATTCCGATTGATTTTGTTTTGAGAGACGGTTTTTTCTTGCTTTTCACTTGGCGTAAATCCTCAATTGACACAACCTTTGTCGGCTGTTCCTCTGGAAGAATCCAAGAAAATTCTTCTTGTGGAGAAGAAGGTACTTCCACTTTCTCTTGTTTCTTGGTTGTGCTTTTTGCCTGCTCCTCATACTCTGCTTCTTTTCCATTAATCTTGATGGAAATTTTATTTGGCTGCTTGTCCATTTCCGCCCACCACCTTGTTTTCACAGCGCATCCATTGTTTGCTCCCATCCTATCATAACGGCCAAAAAAAATAACAAGACATTTGTCGTCTTGTTATGAAAGGTTTTCGACGTTTTTATGAAAATCGCGACATCAATCACTCGTAAGTGGCTGCTGCTTATTGCCAGGAAGCCGCATATCGAATGCAGGAAAGTCTTTTTTCAGCTTGTTGATACCGGCATCATAGTAGATGCACACGTCCAGCTCATATGCCGGTTTACCCATTCGCCCCCCATCTAGCAGCACTTTTCAGCCGGGCCGATAAATGTCAATTTTCATCTAACGCTTCCCTTCCTGTAATGTCGCAAGAAAGATGCCCGGGTCGAAACATGTGGGCGTTTCGACAGAAAGGTGGTTAATCCCTCTGTTCTGTTCTAAGTAAGAGCCATGAAGAGGGGAAGGGCAGAACCACTACAGTATAACATTATAAAAATACCAATCTAGTATTTTTTGGCCATATATAAAATAAACAATGGTTCCGATAGCAATAGACGGGCCAAAAGGCATAGGTTTTCCACGTTTCACTCTTCCTATAAATAAACCTATCAGCCCAACAATCACACCCATAACGGTTGAAAAAAAGAAAGATAACAATATCGCTTTCATTCCCAAAGCGAGGCCTATCACCCCAAACAGCTTAATATCACCGCCGCCCATTCCGCCGCGACTTAGAATGGCTATTAACAATAACAATCCAACACCGATCATTCCGCCAGCAATGCTGTCCCACCACGGGGTGAGCGGATAAATTGCTCTCTCTAGCACAAACAATCCCCCGAAAAAAAGCAGGATTTTGTCCGGAATGATCATATAGGCCATATCAGATACTGTGATAACCATCATTAACGAAACGAGTGTTACGTAAATAATAGCCTCCTCCAATGAACTGCTTACTAACGGGGCTGCCCCAAATAATACGCCCGTCGCCAATTCAACAGATGGATATACAGGCGAGATTGCCTTACCGCAATTACGACAGCTCCCACCCTGAAATATGTATGAGAAAAAAGGAATTAGTTCTCGCACTGTCAACTGTTTCTGACAGTGCGGGCATGCTGATCTTGGTTTGATAATCGATTGACCTTTTGGGAGACGCAGGCCCACTACATTGAAAAACGAACCTAAAATGAGCCCGAAAACAAATAAGTAACCAATTAATATATATAACATAGATACATCCTCAATCTCCTTTTTATTTATATCTTTTCTTGTTTTTATTCAGTTAGCTTCACTGGATTTGTTAACTTGATCATACTTCCGTGGATCAAACTAATGGATCAGTCGCGGTAATGTCGTAAATTTCGGTTGCATGCACGAACCGAGTCTTTTTATCCACCATACCTCCTCCGCCTTTTTTACTAAAAACATCACCAATCATCGGGATTACAATTGCGGCAATTGTTCCCAAAACGACAATAATAATCAATAATTTAGCTAAAGTTAATTCGCTTTTATCACTGGAAAGACGCTTCAATATATCTATGTCTCCTTGTTCCATTTTGGGGCTTGTCACATCAAAATTAAAGAGACGGCCCGGCTTAAAAACATTCTTTAAACAATTGTTTCTGCCTGTTTATAGCTGACTGGGCATACAGATGCACACCCTTTAATACCATGTAATACCGACTATATTTCCCTGAAAAATCCAATTCCAGGTCAAAATCTATATCTTTTATCCCATGCCGCCAACTTCACAATATCTATATTTTACCATCCGTGATTTTTCGTTGCAAACGGGGAAATGTATTTTTAACTACTACTTTAGTTTCAACAATTGAGGCTGTTCGCCTTCTTTCTATACTAATTGTTAAAAGTAAACCTTTTGATGGTCTGTAATTTAACAATGATAGAAACGAAAAATAAAATAAAGACACCGTGCATTTTTTATGCAGGTGCCTTTTATTTACACAAATGCTTTTCTAACTTCCGAAATAAAATACAACGATCCCGTCACCATCAATAAATCCTTCTCGGTTTTTAATTTTTCCTTTCCTTCTCTCAAAGCTGTATACCAATCTTCTTCAGCGGAAGTGTTATCCCCTTGTGCCATTTCATGCAAATCTTTTGCCTCATAGGCCCTCGGAAAATCAAAGCTCGTAAACGTAATGGAAGCTGCCACTTCCTGCAGCTTTTCAATCATATCTTTTGCATCCTTGTCTTTTAGACAACTGAAGATGACGTGAATGTTTTTATCTTCATAATGTAAACGCAATGTTGAAACGAGGCTTTCGATTCCCTGAAAATTGTGGGCACCGTCAATAATGATGGTTGGATGTTCACTTACCTTCTCGAAACGGCCGATCCATTTGGCAACAACCAAACCTTCTTGAATATGCCGTTCTTCAATCGCTGCGCCGCCATGGTTTTTTAAATAAACGGCCGCCATGACGGCAAGTGATGCATTTTTCACTTGATGATAGCCCATCATCGTAATGCGCAAATCATGAAAAGAGGCGGCGGGTGTTTCCATTGAAAACTTTTCTCCTGTCTCTAACGTCTCATAAGAAGTAATATGAAACTCTTTTTCTAACAAATAAAAAGGAGATTGTTTCTCATTCGTCCTTTCCGTTAAAATCTCTCGTGCTTCTTTTTGTTCGACGGCGGAAATCAACGGTATCCCAGGCTTGATGATGCCTGCTTTTTCTTCCGTAATCTCCTCAACGGTTTCGCCTAAAATGTGCATATGGTCAAACCCGATGTTTGTGATGATCGTTAAGATGGGCTGAACGACATTTGTCGAATCCAATCGTCCCCCTAATCCCGTTTCAAAAATGACGAAATCTTGTTTGTTCATCTTGCCGAAATAATAGAACGCCATGATTGTAATGACTTCAAACTCCGTCGCTTCTCCTAAATCAGTCTCTTCCAATCCTTCGACAACGGGCTTTATCGTATTAACAAGTTCGGCCATCTCTTCGTCGCAAATGGGCCGCCCATTGACACTAATGCGCTCGTTAAACGTTTCAATATATGGCGATGTAAATGTACCGACGTTATTGCCCGCTTGCTGCAAAATATTTCGCAAATAACAGACGGTAGAGCCTTTTCCGTTTGTTCCCGCGACATGGATCGCTTTAATTTCATCATGCGGATTTCCCAGTTGCTCCAGCATCCATGCCATTCGTTCAAGACCAGGCTTTATTCCGAAACGAAGGCGATTACGAATCCAGTTCAATGCTTGGTTATAAGTCTCCATGATTGTGTCCCTTCACCCTTCTATCTATCTTTCTACCCTTTTTTTCTTCGCTTACTAAAGATTCATTATATCAAAAACGGGTTAACTCTAAAGTCTCCGCTCCCTAGAGTTCAAAGTCTTTCTATAAAATGAATCGTCACGAAAAACCTCGATTTTACCGGATTGTTCATGACGATTCATTTTATGGGGTGTCCCAAAACCACGTTCTTCTTGTGGTTTTGGGACACCCTCTTCTTCCTGTTATCCTCTTAAATCGCTAATACGCGCCTCAACTGTTGAACGTTTTTCGAGATAGTCCGCTTCTTTTTTGCGTTCTTCTTCGATTACGTTAGCCGGCGCTTTGGCAATAAAGCCCTGGTTACTTAATTTTTTTTGCACGCGCTCTACTTCTTTGTTCCATTTGTCTAATTCTTTTTCAAGACGCTTAATTTCTTCTTCTACGTTAATTAAGCCTTCAAGCGGCAGAATAAGCTCTGCACCTGTCACAACTGCTGTCATTGCTTTGTCTGCTGCTTCCATTTCCGTTGCAATCACAAGCTCACTTGGATTACAGAAACGTTCTAAGTAAGCACGGTTCTTTTCAAGCTGTCCTTGGATGTTTGCATCTTTCGCTTTGATGTGAAGCTTGATTTGCTTGCTCATCGGCGTATTTACTTCCGCACGGATGTTACGTACAGCACGAATGATGTCTACAAGTAAACGCATTTCTTCAGCCGCTTCTGTATCTGTCAAGTCAGTACGAACTTCCGGCCACTTTGCTACCGTGATGGATTCTCCTTCATGCGGCAAGTTCTGCCAAATTTCCTCGGTAATAAACGGCATGAACGGATGTAAAAGGCGCATTGTGTTGTCTAGTACATAAGCCAAAATCGAACGAGTCGTTTTCTTTGCTGCCTCATCCTCACCGTAAAGCGGCAGTTTCGCCATTTCAATATACCAATCACAGAAGTCATCCCAGATGAAATTGTAAAGAACACGGCCTACTTCACCGAACTCATACTTCTCTGCAAGCTTCGTTACCGTTTCAATTGTTTCATTTAAACGAGTTAAAATCCATTTATCTGCAACGGATTTCCCACCGCTTAAGTCAATTTCTTCATATGTTAAACCAGCCATGTTCATTAAAGCAAAACGGGAAGCGTTCCAAATTTTATTCGCAAAGTTCCATGTTGCTTCTACTTTTTCTGTGCTGTAACGCAAGTCTTGACCAGGTGAAGAACCTGTTGATAAGAAGTAGCGCAGTGAGTCTGCCCCGTATTGATCGATGACTTCCATCGGATCAACGCCGTTTCCGAGAGACTTACTCATTTTGCGTCCTTGCGCATCACGTACAAGGCCGTGGATTAATACATCCTTGAATGGACGCTTTCCTGTAAACTCAAGTCCTTGGAAAATCATACGTGATACCCAGAAGAAGATGATATCGTAACCTGTTACTAACACATCTGTAGGATAGAAACGTTGATAATCCGGAGACTCTGTTTCAGGCCAGCCCATTGTTGAAAACGGCCATAATGCGGAACTGAACCATGTGTCTAATACGTCAGAGTCTTGCTCCCAGTTTTCAATGTCTGACGGCGGCTCATGATCAACGTATACTTCACCTGTTTCTTTATGATACCAGGCCGGAATGCGATGTCCCCACCATAATTGACGAGAAATACACCAATCACGAATGTTTTCCATCCAATGTAAATATGTTTTCTCGAAACGATCCGGTACGAAGTTTACTTTTTCATCTGCCGATTTTTGAAGCTCGACCGCCGCATCTGCCAATGGCTGCATTTTCACGAACCATTGCGTAGAAAGATATGGTTCTACAACGGCACCGCTGCGCTCGCTATGGCCGACAGAATGCATATGGTCTTCAATTTTGAATAACACGCCTTCTTCTTGAAGATCTTTCACGATTTGCTTACGGCATTCAAAACGATCCATCCCCTCATATTTGCCAGCTTTTTCGTTCATTGTACCGTCCGGATTCATGATAAGAATACGCTCCAAGTCATGACGGTTTCCGATTTCAAAGTCATTCGGGTCATGAGCTGGTGTAATTTTAACAGCACCTGAACCGAATTCCATATCCACATAGTCATCGCCTACGATAGGAATTTCGCGGCCTGTAATTGGGAGAATGACCTTTTTGCCGATTAGATGTTTATAGCGCTCGTCTTCCGGGTGAACCGCAACAGCCGTATCACCAAGCATTGTTTCAGGACGCGTTGTGGCAATCTCAATATGTCCTGAACCATCCGCTAATGGATAACGCATATGATAGAACGCACCTTGTACGTCTTTGTAAATAACTTCGATATCTGATAACGCCGTTTTCGTCGCAGGATCCCAGTTGATGATGTACTCGCCGCGGTAGATTAACCCTTTTTTATAAAGGGTCACGAATACTTCACGTACCGCTTTTGACAATCCTTCATCTAATGTAAAACGTTCACGCGAATAGTCTAAGCCAAGACCTAACTTTGCCCATTGTGCGCGAATATGGGATGCGTATTCTTCCTTCCATTTCCATGTTTCTTCAACAAATTTCTCACGGCCTAAGTCATACCGTGTTTTTCCTTCATTGCGAAGCTTCTCTTCTACTTTTGCTTGTGTCGCGATACCTGCATGGTCCATACCAGGAAGCCACAGTACATCATAGCCTTGCATGCGTTTCATACGTGTCACGATGTCTTGCAGCGTTGTATCCCACGCGTGTCCTAAGTGAAGTTTCCCTGTTACGTTTGGCGGCGGAATGACGATCGTATACGGTTGTTTTTCTGGATCGCTTGTTGCTTCAAAAAACTTTCCATCAAGCCAGTATTGATAACGATTGGACTCAACGGATTTCGGATCATATTTCGTTGACATGGTGATTTCCTTTTCTGCCATCTTCTTAACCTCCATCTAAAAATAAAAAACTCCTTCCATCACATAAAAGGACGAAAGGAGTGAGTTTCGCGGTACCACCTTTTTTCATAAGCCATATGTAGATACAATGAAGCCTATGCACTTAAACAGATAACGGCCTGTTTCCGTCTTTTTCTACTGGTGCCCTTGGTGGATACTTGATTCAGTTCCTGCAGACATGTTCGTAAAAGCTGCTCATGGGCGACCTTCAAGCGTGACCAACCTAAGAAGTCTCACAGCCAAGGACCTCTCTTTCTGAAGGCGTGCACTGCCCTACTCTTCCCAATCGATGCATTTTCTTTTAAAAAGTCTCGTAACTATACTATATGAAAAATCTATTAATCGTCAATATTATTATCCATTTTTTTAGCATTGTATTCACGTTCTTGAAAAATTGATTCAAAAATCACCATGTCGAATCACTCATCATACGATAAACTAAGCTAATTTTAAAGGAGAAAGGAAGGAAGGAAATGAGAAAGCGTTTTAACTCATATAAATTTCAAAAATGGACGCGTAATGCCACTGCCGTTTGCGCTCAATTCATTATTCCGCTCACCATTTTCCAGGCAGTTCGGACCATCTTCTTTCCGACAACATTTGACGTTTTATTGTTAACGCTGCTTGTCATTTTGGCGGCTGCCATTTATCTAGAATGGGTATAAGAAAAGCGAAGGCGACTGTTCAACCATACAGTAGGTTGGCAGACTAGAATCGCGACGCCCTGTACTTCGGAGCTTCTGACAAGGGAACCGCTTTTTGGTTCCGCAGGAAGAAGCGAAATTACCGTAGGGACTGGCTCGTGCAGCTGGACAATTTCAAAGCGCAATTTATGCTTTATTATAAATAAAAAACAAGCCATCCATAACCAAGGTTATGAATTGGCTTGTGCTTGTGCAGCCTGCTCGGCAGCTGCTTTCTTTTGTTGCTCTGCTTGCATGATTCTCGTGAGCAGCTGCTCAATATTTTTCATATGCCAGTAAGAGGACACTAACGTTTGAACGTGCTTCATCTCGGTTTGTGCCCCACGTTCGTTCCGGTATTGGTCCACCGCTCTTACAATCAATTCCGGGAAAGCCATATAACAATAAAACAATAACAATTCTTCTTCCCTCAGCGAAAAATGCTGCTGATACGTTGTAAACCATTCATAATTTTCATAGCTTTGAATGGGATATGTTTTAAAAACCCTAAAGTAAAAAGGCATCAAATCATAAATAGGAGAAGCTTCTCTCGCTTTCTCAAAATTGATAAAATAGCCTGTTCCGTTTTCATCATAGATAAAGTGTTTAGAAGATAGCTTCCCATGAATTGTGACAAGGCGTGCTTTTTCTTTCTCCTTCATTTTTTCATACCATTCATCCAGTTTTGAACGTGCAAATCCCAGCGCTTGGGAACATTCATTATAAAACATGCAAAAATACAATTCAAATGGGGACATATACAATTTTTGCTCACACTCTGTTACGTATTTTTCCAAATCTTCTTTGCGATCATCCCATTGTTTGCCTAATAGTTCATAGTGTCTTTTGACATCCTCTTGTTTTAAGCCCACTTCATGCAATGTCAATGAATGAAGCTGCGCCAACTCTTGGAACAATTTATGGTAGCGAATGTCCCGTTCTTCTTTCGGATCATTCGGGAGCCATGGCGTTAAGTAATAAGCATGTGTTCCTTCATATACAATATACTGTCCATCCTGTGTGCGATAAGGCTGCACCATTTTCATAAAGCCTTTTTGCGAAAGTCCCCCGATTGTTTGAATAAAGTGGGTACCTTGTCTTGAAGAAACGTCCAGCCTTTTCAATGCAAATACACCCTGCTGAGTATACACCTTTTTCAGTCTTCCATAGTCTTCCACATAATCGACCTTTAAACGATACGGATTTAACAGCTCTTGATAATCAATAACAGATTCGTATCCCACTCTCTTTCCCTCATTTTATGAAAAGTCTTAGAAAAGAAGGAGAGGCCGAGCAATAAAATGGATGCTCGACACTCACACAACTGGCTTATCGCTTCACTGCGATCGGTATATTTAAAATCATTCCCTCTTCCACACTATGTTCATCTTCAAGATTATTCACGCGAATCAAATTTTGGACATTTATGTCGTAACGTTCCGCAATTTTCTCGAGTGAATCTCCATTTTGGACAATGCATATTTTAAGCGGTGAGAAATCTTCCTCCGCATTTTTTGAGAATAACTGAGTTAAATACAGTGCATTTTCATTACGAACAGGTTTTTCTTCTTGTTCCTCCTCCGGTTGGGCTTTGGCGGAGCCTGCGTATTGTTTATACGCTTCTTCTCTCGATTGTGCTTCTTCCTGCTCTTGTTGTGCCCGGAGAGGAACCATATTTTTTGCTCTTAATTCAATAGCGGGAGCTTCCGCTTGTTCTTCCTCACCAGAAGTTTCTTGTTTGACTTCAGTCTCAAGCGGCTCATAAGCTTCTTCCTCTTGTGGATTAGAGGTTGGAAAATAGGAAGGCGAAGTCGCCTCAACTTCAGAAGAATGACCGCGTGCCTGGACCTCAACCTCTTCTCTCCCAGCGGAACTCTCTTTTTTCACTTCAACCTCTTCTCTCTCTGCAGAGCTCTCTTTTTTCACTCCAATCTCTTCTCTCTCTGCAAAGCTCTCTTTTTTCATTCCAATCTCTTCTCTCTCTGCAAAGCTCTCTTTTTTCATTCCAATCTCTTCTCTCTCTGCAGAGTTCTCTTTTTTCACTTCAATCTCCAATGGCTCATAAATCTCTTCTTCTTGTGGATCAGAAGATGAAAAATAGGAAAACGGAGTCATATTTCTTTCAGAAGTATCAGAGCGTACCTCTTCCTCATACTCGTCACTTTGTCGGTACAGTGGTTCAAATTCAAACTGGGCGCTTTCTTCTTGCTGCTCTTCGAACTCCTCTTGTTGGTCTTCTGTTTCTTCTACACGGGCTACACTTTGCTGCTCACCATACAAACCGGTAATGGCCAGATCAGCTGTCAAACTTAAGCAGCTTTCCTGTGGTAAATCGTAATCAAACATGTCGATGGAAACGTACAAATCCTCCATATTTTGAATACGATTTTTTGGAATCGTAATATCCAGCGGAAAACGATGATAAAATTCTGATAAACCGTCCTCACGAAACATCACGTCTTGTACTTGCTTGCCGCTTGTATATTCACGTAAAGATTGCTCTTCATTGTCGTTTTGGGCAATTTTATATTCCCCTGATAATATTAATGCTCCACGGATGGACACATATTGTTCGTCTTCTTCGATGGAGATATCTGGATCCAATGAGATGGATAATAGTTCGCTAACTTCCTGTCCCTTTTGGAACCAAATGGACTCTTCAACTGAAAAACGTAGGCAAGATAGATTGTCCTGTGTCAACTTCTCCTCCTCCTTTCAAAACATCTGCGAATTGTCGATGTCATTACAACGTATGACCGTGTTCTTCTAATTATGTATATAAATTTCCTGCGATTTCGTAAAACGTCGGTATCTATACGAATCCATATAAAGAATTGAGCATAAGCAAAAAATGCTCATGTTCAATTCTTTACTCATAAAAAAAGGTCTATCCCTCAGTCCCGGATAGACCACCCAAAAGTGTTTTTCATCTTTTTATTTTCATACGAAACGGCTCTGCTCTGTCGATTTATTCCTGGAGACGAGTGAACAGAGAAACCCCTATTCACTTATCCCCTGATAACAGCAAATGCCTTCTCTGCTGCTTGAATCGTTTTTTCAATGTCTTCATCGCTGTGGGCAGTTGAAAGGAATAACCCTTCAAATTGTGACGGCGGTAAGAATACCCCGTTATTCGCCATTTCACGGTAGTATGTCGCAAAATAGTCCAAGTTCGATGTTTTCGCTTTTTCATAGTTGATAACCTCTTCATTTGTAAAGAAGAAGCCAATCATCGAACCTGCGCGATTTACTGTATGAGGAATCTCGTATTTAGAAGCTGCTGCTGTTAATCCTTCTTCTAGACGGTCTGCTTTGCGTCCGAATTCCTGATAAGAAGCAGGCGTCAATTGAACAAGCGTTTCATAACCAGCTGTCATTGCCAATGGATTCCCTGATAATGTTCCGGCTTGATAAATTGGTCCGCTTGGAGCGATGCGCTCCATGATTTCAGCTTTGCCACCGTATGCCCCAACTGGCAGACCGCCGCCGATTACTTTTCCTAAACATGTTAAATCAGGTGTGACACCAAAGTAATCTTGAGCACATTGATAATCTACACGGAAGCCAGTCATCACTTCATCAAAAATCAATAAAGCTCCGTATTGTTCAGTAAGGCTGCGCAGACCTTGCAAAAAGCCAGAAAGCGGAGGGACAACACCCATATTGCCCGCTACAGGCTCCACAATGATCCCTGCAATCTCTTCCCCAAATTGCTCAAATGCGTACTTCACACCTTCTAAATCGTTATAAGGAACGGTAATCGTGTTTTGTGCTACTCCTTCAGGAACACCAGGGCTGTCCGGTAAACCAAGTGTTGCCACACCCGATCCCGCTTTAATAAGCAAAGAGTCGCCATGACCGTGGTAACAGCCTTCAAATTTCAAGATTTTATTACGTCCTGTATAACCGCGTGCTAAACGAAGCGCGCTCATTGTCGCTTCTGTACCTGAACTCACCATACGCACGATTTCAATGGAAGGGACACGTTCAATCACAAGTTTTGCCAGCTCATTTTCTGTTAGTGTCGGTGCGCCGAAGCTTGTCCCGAACTCCGTCACTTTTTTAAGTGCTTCCACTACACGTTCGTTTGCGTGGCCGTGAATAAGCGGTCCCCATGAAAGCACATAGTCGATATACTCGTTTCCGTCAATATCATAAATCTTTGAACCTTTTCCGCGCGCCATAAAAATCGGATTCATCTTCACGGATTTAAACGCGCGAACAGGGCTGTTTACTCCGCCAGGCATTAATTGTTTCGCTTCAAGGAAAGCCGCTTTTGATTTTTCGTAGCTTCGCATTATAATACCCCTTTTATTTCATTATTGTTTGTCAGACAACCAGCGAGCAACATCTTTTGCATGATACGTAATAATTAAATCTGTTCCGGCGCGCTTCATGCCCGTCAACATTTCTAGAACAATCGCTTTTTCGTCAATCCAGCCGTTCGCTGCTGCCGCTTTAATCATGGAGTATTCACCGCTCACATTGTAGGCAACGACTGGCAGATTGAAGTTGTTTCTCACATCACGCACGATATCCAAATAAGATAAAGCCGGTTTTACAATCAAGAAGTCTGCCCCTTCTGCTGCATCCGACTCCGCTTCACGCAATGCTTCCAAGCGGTTTGCCGGATCCATCTGATATGTTTTGCGGTCCCCAAATTCCGGTGTAGATTCAGCTGCCTCACGGAAAGGACCGTAGAAAGCAGAAGCGTATTTAACCGCATAAGACATAATTGGCACATCTTCAAAGCCTGCCTCATCTAAGCCATGGCGGATTGCTGCCACGAAACCGTCCATCATATTGGATGGAGCGATAATATCAGCGCCTGCTTTCGCCTGGCTGACAGCCGTTTTGGCGAGCAAGTCAAGAGATTCGTCATTTAATACCTTTTCTCCTGCCACAACACCACAATGTCCATGGCTTGTATATTCACATAAGCATGTATCGGCAATAACCACTACCTCAGGGTAACGGTCCTTAATTCGGCGAGTGGCTTCTTGAACAATGCCATGATCATGATAGGCTCCGGACCCAACTTCATCTTTCTCAGCCGGGACACCGAAAACCATCACTGATTTGATACCTAGTTCTACAATTTCCTTCATTTCCTCATCCAACAAATCTAATGAAACTTGCTCAACGCCAGGCATGGATTGAACAACATTGCGTTTATTCTCACCTTCAATCACAAAAATCGGGTAAATGAAATCTTCCTTATGTAAATGTGTTTCACGCACAAGAGAGCGCATGCTCGCAGAACTGCGTAAACGACGATGACGTGTAAATTGTAAATCTTTCATTGCTTTTCCTCCTTACTTTCCTGCTTGAACCAAAAATGATGATTCAATACTTCTATCATACCACTTATCGTATATTGTTGTGGAATAAGATACTCAGTAATCCCGAATGATTCAGCCGTTTCCGCTGTAATCGGGCCGATACACACAATAGGACAACCTTTTATAAGTGACAGCCACGGCAAATCGCTGACCATCTCCACAAAGAAACTCACGGTCGAGGAGCTTGTAAATGTAATAGCATCAAGATTGCCGGCTGTAAGCAGTTCTCTTAATTGCTGTTTAACTGAATCATTAGGAACCGTTTCGTATACGATAAGTTCTCCGACTTCATAGCCATGTTCCTCTAACCCCTCTTTAATAACTGTTCGGGCCAAATTCCCCCGTACAATTAAAATCCGTTCCCCTTGATGTAGACAAGGCAAAAGGGATTCCAATAAGTTTTCCGCTACATATTGTTCCGGAACGACAGCCGCTTTTAGGCCATGTTTCTTTAACTCCAGTTCTGTTTTCCTTCCAACAACTGCTATCTTTAGTTTGTTCAAGATTTTTTCGTTTATATGATATTTTTGAAGAAGCTCCATTAAAAATGAGACGCCGTTTTGACTCGTTAGAATAAGCCACTGAAATGTATGTAACTCCTTTAACACTTTCATAGAATCTTCATTGTCGATCAGCTGAAACGAGAGTAAAGGCATTTCAACAGGAATGCCTCCTTCTTCTTTAATGAGCTTGGAGAAGGTGGATGCTTGCCTGGAGCCCCGTGTGACCAAAATTTTCTTTAAAAAAAGAGGAGCGTTGCCACTCATCACTTGTCAAGCTCCTCTTTCACACGTTCAATTAATTGTTTGGCTCCACGCTCAGTTAAACGTCTTGCGGCTTCATATCCAAGTTCGGTTGGATTTGTGCCTGTTAATTGTTCTTTGTAAATGATGGAACCATCCGGTGCTGCCACTAACGCTGTTAGCTGTACTTCATTCTCATTCAGCATTTGAGCATATCCCGCAATCGGAACTTGGCATCCGCCCTCCATTTTATGAAGAAAAGCCCGCTCAGCTTGAACTGCCTTGTTCGTCGTCTCATCATTCAGCTCATTTAATAATTGAAGTAACTCCTGGTCATCCTCACGACATTCAATCGAAAGGGCACCTTGACCGACCGCAGGAACACTCAATTCTGGATCTAAATATTCTGTGACAATCTCTTTTGTCCACCCCATTCTTGCAAGTCCTGCCGCTGCTAAAATAATGGCATCATAGTCCTCGTTTTTCAGCTTTTCAAGACGGGTGTCGATGTTGCCGCGAATCCACTTAATCGTTAAGTCCGAACGCTTCGCCAACAATTGAGCACTTCTGCGCAAGCTACTTGTCCCAATGACAGCCCCGCTTGGAAGCTCCGCAAATTTCTCTCCATTTTTAGAAATTAACACATCGCGATGGTCTTCACGAGGTGGAACACATCCAATCATTAGGCCTTCAGGCAGTACAGCCGGCATATCCTTCATACTGTGAACGGCCATATCAATTTCTTTATTTAACATTGCCTGTTCGATTTCTTTTACGAATAATCCCTTCCCGCCTACTTTTGAAAGGGTAACATTCAGGATTTGGTCTCCTTTTGTCACGATTTCTTTCACTTCAAATTCGCACGGAGCCCCCAGTTTTTTCAATTGATTGATGACCCAGTGTGTTTGGGTTAACGCTAATTTACTTCTGCGAGAGCCCACGATAATTTTTCGCATCTATTTCACCTCGTTATGAATACCAAATGTGGAAATTTGAGAGACTTCCAAATAGGAAAAAGTTAATAAGCAAAACTAAAAAAAGAGCCATATTCCACGTGGCAATTACTTTTCCTTGTAGACCTTTCCCTACACGCACATATAAATAAATGCTGTAAACGAACAAAACCAGGAATGAGCCTAAAACTTTGGCGTCATACCAATGGAAATTGGGAATTTTGATATAGGCCCAAATGACACCAAGCATCAATGATAGCAAAAGCATCGGAACACCGACCACATTCAGTACATACGACATATAATCAAGCTTTGACAAATCCTCAATCCGCAGCAAGCGCTTTCCCCATTTTTTTTGTTTTAACAACTTGTATTGTACAAGATACAAAATAGAAAATACAAAAGAGATAGAAAACGCCCCATACGATAAAATAGCCATCGTAATATGAATAATCAGCAATTCTGATACAAGCTGTTCGGCTTGAACAGTAGAATGATGCTGCATCGGCAAAAAGGTATGGAGTGCCATAATAAAAAAGCCAATGACATTGGCAAAAAAAACGATAAAATCAACGCGCAGGAAGCGGTTGATGGCTAAAGAAAGCGTAACAAGCACCCATGTATAAAAATAAAGTCCCTCAAAAAGAGTCAAAATTGGGAACCTGCCTGTTTCATACATCCTCAAGGCAAGGAAAACCGTTTGTAAAACCCAAACAATAGCAAGTAACCAGAAGGCCGTTTGATTCGCCTTCCGGTTATTCTGCAGAAAATCCATAAAATATAACAATACGCTCAAAGCATATAAAATTACCGTTAATTCGTAAATTCGCGTTAAATTAAAATCAACCATCAAGAAAATCCTCTCTTATGATTGATAGATAGCTTGATGAGCTATTGGCACATTGGCTGTCTTCTCTACTTGCTTTTGCTGTGCCGCCGCTTCTTCAATGTCAAAAATTTTCATGAATAATTGCAAGGATTCCTCAGCGTTTGGCTCAGCTGCAAGCTCTTTTACACGTAAAATTGGATCGCGAAGAAGCTGATTGATGATGCTTTTCGTGTGTTTGTTCAATACTTTTCGATCACGCTCAGATAAATGAGGTAACTTACGCTCAATGCTTTCCATCGTCTCTGCTTGAATGGCAAGCGCTTTTTGACGGAGAGCAGAAATAACCGGAACCACCCCAAGCGTTCCTAACCATTGTTTAAATTCGACGATTTCCGCTTCAATCATTATTTCGATTTGTCCAGCTGCTTTTTGACGTTCTTGAAGGTTTGCCTGTACAATTCCTTCTAAATCGTCTATATCATATAAAAAGACGCTCTCCAGCTCAGCAAGAGCAGGATCAAGATCACGCGGAACAGCAATATCTACCATAAATAATGGGCGTCCTTTTCTTAAGCGTTCCACTTTTTTGATCATGTTTTTGGTAATCACGAAATCTTTGGCACCTGTTGAACTAATTAAAATGTCTGCCTCAATTAAAGCACATTGAAGCTCTGATAGCCGCTTTGCTTGACCTGAAAAACGATTTGCTAATTCCTGCGCTTTCTCGAATGTACGATTCACAACCGTGACTTTTTTCGCTCCGCTGCCATATAGGTTTTGTACAGCAAGTTCTCCCATTTTCCCTGCACCTAAAATAAGTACCTCTTTCGATGCTAAATCCCCAAAAATTTTCTTTGCTAGCTCAACGGCTGCATAACTCACTGAAACTGCATTTGCTCCAATCTCTGTTTCATGATGCGCACGTTTTGCCAACGTTACAGCTTGTTTAAAAAGTTGATTAAAAACCGTACCGATCGTTTGTTTCTCTTGCGCTAATAAAAAGCTGGAACGAACCTGTCCTAAAATTTGAGTTTCACCTAACACCATGGAGTCAAGACCGCATGCCACCCGGTAAAGATGCTCAATGGCTGCATCTCCTTCAAAGATTCGCAGAAACGGTGAAAGCGCTTCTTTATCTATTTGAAACCATTCAGATAAGAAAGCTTTAACATAATAGCGTCCTGTATGCAATTGATCTACTACCGCATAAATCTCTGTGCGGTTACAAGTAGAAATAATGATGTTTTCCAGAATACTTTTTTGATTTTGTAAGGCTGTCATAGCAGACACTAACTCATTCTCATTGAAGCTAAGCTTCTCACGAATTTCAACAGGGGCTGTTTTATAATTTAGGCCTACTGCGATAATATGCATTTCCTTGTTACCCCCTCATCCAGTGAAAATAAAAAGTCATACCCATTCCATTATAGCATGTTTCGAATTGTTTCTTATAAAAAAATGTGAACAGTGTTTGAAAACATGTGATAAGATTATGAATGTCATCTGTCCAGAAAAGCGGAGCCGACTGTTTAGCACTGACGCAGGAAGAGCCGGGAGGCGCAGCTAGACAACCTTAACGTGCACTTGATACTTTTTTACATAGTAAAAAAACGTAACATACAAGTTTCCTGTATATGTAAACATCAGGAGGTTATCTATGAAAAAACAATCGGTATTCTACGGCATTATGTTTGTGGGACTTGCCGTCTTTCTTTTATTGGATCAATTCGAATCTCCATTAACGGCAAAACTTTATTCATGGCCTTCCGTTTTACTGCTGGTAGGGATTGCTATGATTGTACAAGCTTACAAATCACAAGATTTTCAACAACTGCTGCCTGGAATGATTTTAGTGACTTTAGGCATTCATTTTCATGCAGTCACGCTTTTGAACTTTTGGCCTAAGCATCTTGGCATGGTGCTGCTCATGATTGCCATTAGTGCTTTATTGAGTTCCCGCAAAAATAAATCCGGCTTTCTTCAAGGACTCTTTTTATTTGCACTTGCCATGATCATGATGTTTTCAGACCAACTAAAAACATGGACCGCTCTTTTGGAACAAAATGCTAATGATGTTTGGAAATTTTGGCCGCTACTCTTGTTAATTATTGGCTTTTACTTATTATTCTTTAAACGCAAATAAAATATTCAAGAAAAGCGGAAGCGGCTCCCTTAGGGACGAAACGCGCTGGACGCTTCTTTACCAGTTGCGCTTTCTGCTTCATTTTAAGGAACGTCAACGTTAGTCACGTCCTGTGTGACTAACGTTGACGCCTGAACATCCTGTTTTTCGAAAATGCGGGAAGAGCTAGGAGGCGTAGCTGACAATAAAGAAAAGGGGGCCTCAAACGCGCGCGTTTGAGGCCCCCTTTCTCTCGATTAATCCCTTTTTGAATCAATATAAAAGCGAGTTTGGTCTATTGAACGTTTGTAAACCTCTGGATCGCCGCCCATGCCTTATCTTTTCCTTCCCCGGTTTCGGAGGAGAATAGGATGAGCTCGTCACCTTTTTCGAGATCCAGCGTTTCTCTCGTCACTTTTAAATGTTTTTGCCATTTGCCTTTTGGAATTTTATCCGCTTTTGTGGCAATGATGATGGCTGGAATCTCATAATGTTTGAGAAAATCATACATCATGATGTCATCGTTCGTTGGTGGATGACGCAAATCCACGATAAGAACAACCGCTTTCAGTTGATCTCTCGTTGTAAAGTATGTCTCAATCATTTTTCCCCATGCTTCCCGCTCTTTCTTAGATACCTTGGCATATCCGTAACCAGGTACATCTACAAAATGAAGAACCTCGTTGATTAAATAAAAATTCAAGGTTTGTGTTTTCCCTGGTTTAGATGATATACGGGCTAAGCTTTTACGGTTAAGCAATTTGTTAATAAACGATGATTTGCCGACATTTGAACGCCCCGCCAGAGCGATTTCAGGTAAATCGCCTTCTGGATATTGACTAGGCTTTACGGCACTAATCACAATTTCTGCACTTTGTACTTTCATTTTGACTCCCTTACTAAGGCGTGCTTCAATACCTCGTCCAAGTGAGAAACAAGGACAATGGTTAAATCGTTGCGCACACTCTCCGGTATATCCTCAATATCTTTTTCATTGTCCTTTGGAATAAGGATTTTTGTCAACCCCGCGCGATGGGCACTTAGTGATTTTTCCTTTAGACCGCCAATCGGCAGCACACGGCCTCTCAGCGTAATCTCTCCTGTCATCCCGACTTCTTTACGGACAGGAACATTTGTTAAAGCTGAAACAAGTGCCGTTGCAATCGTAATCCCTGCAGATGGTCCGTCCTTCGGAACCGCTCCCTCCGGAACATGGATATGGATGTCATTTTTCTCGTGGAAGCTTTCATCTATGTTTAGTTCCTTCGTACGAGAACGAATATAACTAAATGCTGCTTGGGCTGATTCTTTCATCACATCGCCCAGCTTTCCGGTTAATACCAATTTCCCCTTCCCAGGTGTCACACTCACTTCGATAAATAACGTATCGCCGCCGACTGTTGTATATGCCAGACCTGTCGCTACTCCGACTTGGTCTTCCAATTCAGCCTGACCATAACGGAACTTTGGCTTACCTAAAAACTCTTCAATGTTTTTCTCGGTCACAACGACCCGTTTTCGTTCTCCTGACACGATGATTTTCGCCGCTTTACGACAGATAGAAGCAATTTCACGTTCCAGGCTTCGAACTCCCGCTTCTCTTGTATATAAACGGATGAGAGCCATAAAAGCATCGTCACGAAGCTGCAAATGGGATTTTTGTAAACCATGGCCCTTTAATTGTCTCGGAAACAGATGGCCTTTGGCGATTTCAAGCTTTTCTAGCTCCGTATACCCGGCGATATGGATAATTTCCATACGATCACGCAAAGGCCCCGGAATCGTCGCTAAATTATTGGCCGTTGCAATAAACATGACTTTGGATAAGTCATATGTTTCTTCAATATAATGATCACTGAAATTATGGTTTTGTTCCGGATCTAATACTTCGAGCATAGCAGCGGATGGATCCCCTCGAAAATCGCTGGACATTTTATCGATTTCATCCAATAAAAAGACTGGATTGATCGTTCCTGCTTTCTTCATTCCCTGAATGATACGCCCAGGCATTGCGCCCACATACGTACGGCGATGACCGCGAATTTCCGATTCGTCTCGAACACCCCCTAATGACATGCGGACAAAATGACGATTCATAGAAGTTGCAATCGAACGTGCAAGAGATGTTTTCCCTACACCAGGAGGACCTGCCAGGCACAAAATAGGCCCTTTTAACGAGTTCGTTAATTGCTGGACAGCTAAGTATTCCAATACACGTTCTTTTACTTTTTCTAGTCCATAATGCTCATCATTTAAAATCTTCTCTGCTCGATGGATATCTAATATATCTTCAGTCGCATTCGTCCAAGGAAGAGAAATGAGCCATTCAATGTAATTACGAATAACAGAACTTTCTGCTGAACTTGCCGGTATTTTTTCATAACGATCCAGTTCTTTTAGAGCTGTTTGTTCAACATGCTCCGGCATGCCGGCAGCTTCGATTTTCTCTTTTAAAGTCGCAATTTCTCCAGTTTTTCCTTCTTTGTCTCCAAGTTCTTTCTGAATAGCCTTCATTTGCTCGCGCAAATAATATTCCTTCTGGGTTCGCTCCATCGATTTTTTTACACGCTGACCAATTTTCTTTTCAAGCTGCAGAACTTCTTTCTCATTTTGGATATATGAAATGACTCTGTTTAAGCGTTCTTTAATATCAAACAGCTCGAGAATGGATTGCTTTTCGCTTACCTTAATCGGCAAATGGGAGGTCACGAGATCAGCCAGACGTCCCGGTTCTTCAATATCAGCAACCGATGAAAATGTTTCAGCTGATACTTTTTTGGAAAGCTTTATGTATTGACCAAAATAATCCAGCAATGTTCTCATTAATGCTTTATCTTCTAAATCAGGTTCGTATTCTTCTGAGTATGACTCAATATTGACTACGTATACTTGCTCCTGATCAGCAAACGAGATGATTTTAGCACGATTTAGTCCCTCTACTAAGACGCGAATCGTCCCATTTGGAAGTTTTAGCATTTGCTTAATTTTCGCTAATGTCCCAATACGATATAAGTCTTCTTCCGCCGGTTCATCAACCGACATGTCTTTTTGAGTCACTAAAAACACAAGATGCTCTTCTACCATTGCTCTTTCTAATGCTTGGACGGATTTATCACGGCCAACATCAAGGTGAAGAACCATTGTGGGATAAACCAACAAGCCTCTTAACGGCAGGAGGGGAACGATTATCTCTTTTGGATTCGCCATTACACGAACACCTCCAATAAATTAGTTGAATGAAATATAAAATCTTTTTACAATTCTATCTCATTTATATGGTAATGTCTAATACATAGCTGCCTGAATACTCTTCTTATAGAAACCACTGTTACTGTAAACGAAAGAGAAGAATTCGAAAAAGCTGCCCGTCTTATTTTGGACCCATTTATTAAAATCTATTTTAAAGAATGAAAATATATAAAACGCATTCAAAAGTTGAAGGTGCCGCAAAAGGAGAATAGTCCTGTTGCGGCACCTTGACCATGTGCTGCAGTTTATCACTCTCCAGTGGGCAGCAAGCCCCCTGCGGAGTATAGTTTCATGATTTATGGAAATCTCATGTTGTCAAGAATTAAATCGATTCTGTTGCAGAAAAAGAAGAACGATCATCGAGGTCCAAAATGTTTGTTTGGTTAAGCACAAGCGATACTGCCAATACCTCATCCAGATGGTTGACGGGAAGAACTTGAATATCTTCCACTTCCTTCATGATGGAGTTCATGTTCTCTTTTGGCACAACCACTATTTTGGCTCCCGCTTGTTTCGCCGCTTTTATTTTTGGAATGATACCCCCTATTGGTTTGACATGGCCATGAAGGCCGATTTCCCCTGTCATGGCCACCGTGTTTTTAATTGGGATTTTATAAATAGCAGAATAAATTCCTGTTGCCATAGCAATTCCAGCGGAAGGTCCATCAATTGGGATACCTCCTGGAAAGTTGACATGGATATCATGCTCGTGTGCCGGGACTCCCATGGATCGAAGAACCGTTACGACATTTTCAATCGAACTTCGCGCCATGCTTTTGCGGCGGATTGATTTACTCCGGTCCCCGATACTTTCTTCTTCTACAATTCCCGTTATGGTAATATTACCTTTTTCCTTTGCAGGGATTGCTGTTACTTCAATTTCCAGCAACGAACCGGAGTTTGGGCCATGTACAGCTAATCCGTTCACAATTCCGACCTTTGCTTCTTCCTGAATCTTTGGTTCGTAACGGGGAGAAAGTTGGCTTGAGTGAATAACCCACTCGATATCCTCATCTTTAATGTCATGCCGGTTGGCCGAAATGGCGAGACCTGCTGCAATCTGCACCATATTTACAACTTCCCGTCCATTTCTGGCGTATGTAGAAAATAAAGACAAACCATAATCGGAAATTGTCATTTTTACTTTTTCTGCTGCTTTTCTCGCTACGGCCGTAATCTCTTCGCGTTCCAGCTCCCGAAAGAATACTTCAAGACAGCGAGAACGAATGGCAGGGGGAATTTCGTTTGGCGTTCTAGTTGTCGCTCCAATCAAACGAAAATCAGCAGGTAATCCGTTTTGGAAAATATCATGGATGTGAGAAGGAATTTGGTTGTTTTCCTCGCTATAATAGGCACTTTCTAAAAACACTTTGCGATCTTCCAACACTTTCAACATTTTGTTCATTTGAATGGGATGGAGCTCTCCAATCTCATCAATGAATAATATCCCCCCATGTGCATCCGTCACCGCTCCTTGCTTCGGTTGGGGAATACCGGCTTGTCCCATTGCACCGGCTCCTTGATAAATGGGATCGTGAACGGAACCAATGAGAGGGTCTGCAATTCCTCTTTCATCAAAACGTGCAGTCGTTGCATCAAGTTCAATAAATACAGCAGAAGGTTTAAAGGGAGATTTGACATTTTTCTTTGCTTCTTCCAGTACGAGACGAGCTGCAGCCGTTTTCCCGACCCCGGGGGGGCCGTAAATGATCACATGCTGGGGGTTCGGTCCGCAAAGAGCAGCCTTTAAGGAGCGGATGCCGTCTTCTTGTCCTACGATATCATCAAAACTTGTTGGTCTGACTTTTTCGGCAAGCGGCTCTGTTAAAGTGATAGAACGCAATTTTCGCAGGTGTTCCATTTCTTTTTTCGATTCACGGTCAATGGAAATTTTTTGTGTACGCTGATTACGCAATAAATTCCAAAAATATAGACCAATGACAACTCCGAAAAAAAGTTGTATTACGATAACAATGTTAGTCCAACTCATATAAATCCTCCTGCATTCTTTGATGTAATTATATGCTAGTATCTCCCTGCATAAGTTGGAATAAACAGTCTTTCACACAAAAAATACCACTCGAAAAAAGAAAAGGGATTTGATGTTTGACATCAAATCCCTTTTTCGAATTAATGAGAAAGCCATCATTTTTAAGCAGATGTCTTGCTTCCTTCTTCAATCGTTGAGCCATCTTGCATTACGAGTTTTGGAGCTGATTGTTTTGCAACTGTATCAGCTGTAATAATACATTTTGCAATATCTTCACGCGAAGGAAGCTCAAACATTACATCAAGCATAATCCCTTCAATGATCGAACGCAATCCGCGCGCACCTGTTTTACGTTCAATCGCTTTTTTGGCAATTTCTTCAAGCGCCCCTTGTTCAAATTCAAGCTCTACATCATCAAGCTCGAGCATTTTTTGATATTGTTTCACGAGCGCATTCTTCGGCTTCGTTAAAATCTCGACTAACGCCTCTTCATCTAGCTGCTCAAGGCTTGCAATAACCGGAAGACGGCCAATGAACTCTGGAATTAAACCAAATTTCAATAAGTCTTCAGGCAATACTTTCGAAAGGATTTCTTTTTGCGATAAGTCTTCC
This sequence comes from Bacillus songklensis, assembly GCF_042649685.1. Taxonomy (NCBI): domain Bacteria; kingdom Bacillati; phylum Bacillota; class Bacilli; order Caryophanales; family Bacillaceae; genus Bacillus; species Bacillus songklensis. The sequence continues at coordinate 608,016 of NZ_JBHRZT010000020.1, forward strand.
TGCTTAGCTTCAGAACCGAATCCAATTACCTTTTTACCTAAACGGCGTTTAATGATTTGTTCAATCCCATCAAACGCACCGCCGCAAATGAACAAGATATTGGTTGTATCAATTTGAATGAATTCTTGATGAGGGTGTTTGCGTCCACCTTGAGGAGGAACGCTCGCTACTGTACCTTCTAAAATTTTAAGCAAGGCTTGTTGCACCCCTTCACCTGATACGTCTCTTGTGATGGATGGGTTTTCTGATTTGCGGGCTACTTTATCAATTTCATCAATATAAATAATTCCTTTTTCAGCTTTTTCTACATCATAGTCAGCTGCCTGGATTAGTTTTAATAAAATATTCTCAACATCTTCCCCAACGTACCCTGCTTCTGTTAATGATGTAGCATCCGCAATCGCAAACGGCACATTTAAAATACGGGCTAACGTCTGGGCTAGTAATGTTTTACCGCTACCAGTTGGACCAATCATGGCGATGTTACTCTTTGACAGTTCAACATCGTCAATTTTACTGTTTGAATTAATGCGTTTGTAATGGTTATACACAGCAACAGACAATGCTTTTTTTGCCGCATCCTGTCCAATTACATATTCATCTAAAATTTCGCAAATTTCTTTTGGCTTTGGAACATCTTTAAACTCTACTTCTTCCTCTGAACCTAATTCTTCCTCAACAATTTCAGTGCACAATTCAATACATTCATCACAAATATACACACCTGGTCCGGCAACTAATTTACGAACTTGGTCTTGAGTTTTACCACAAAATGAACATTTTAATTGTCCTTTTTCATCATTAAACTTAAACATGATTTCACCCCTTATAGTTATTCATTTTTACGGAGCCTTTTCCCATCCATTTAGAAAGCCAATAGAATGAAATGTTTTTCAAGTTGATGACAAGCCTCTTCTTTAAGCAATCATGATGCGGATCATTTATCTAAGAACCGTAATGTCCTTTTCCAAGCTTGGCAATAGAAAATTTCGTATTTTCTTCTCCCAAAAAATCCATTTTTCTATGTTTCCCTCAGATCATGAAGAGAAAAAGTATTGTATTGCATTTTACCATAAACGAAAACCAAATAGATACTAAAAACATTCTTATGTACAAAATTCTTTCTAAGCAAGGCTTAGTGCTTAATCGGTATGTAATTTTCATTCTACGGGACTTTCCCTTATTATAATGGACTGTGCTGTGTATCCCGCATTAACTGTCCGTAAAGTAATTTTTCTTAGCACGGAACATCAACGGTCAGTAAATGCCCGATAAGTTCAACTAACTTTCACCGGAAAAAGCTTTGGTGAGAGAAGTTTCACTTTATAAAACAAGGCACGATCAAGTCGCGCCTTGTTCTTACTTATTATTATGCAACAGTTTTGCTGTTTTCTACAAGAAAATCAATCGCTTTACGAATTTTAAGGTCTTCTTTTAAGCCTTCAACGCTCACCATACCTTTGATGTTTTCAGCAGGAATGTTGTACATTTCAGCCATTTTTGCTAATTCTGCTTCCACTTCTTCTTCTGATACTTCAAGGTTTTCAGCTTTTGCGATTGCTTCTAATGTTAAGTTGATTTTTACGCGTTTCTCAGCATCTGGACGCATTTGCTCACGAAGAGCTGCCTCGTCTTGACCAGAGAATTGGTAATATAAATCAAGGTTTAAACCTTGCATTTGAAGACGTTGTTCAAATTCTTGCATCATACGATCGCTTTCAGTGTTAAACATCGCTTCTGGGATTTCTACTTCTGCGTTCTCAGCAGCTTTTTCTACTAGAGCGTCACGAAGAACTGCTTCTGCTTCGTTTGTTTTCTCCGTTTGCAAACGCTCTTGAATTTTTGCTTTTAACGCATCAAGAGTTTCTACTTCTTCATCTACATCTTTTGCAAACTCATCATCTAAAGCTGGAAGTTCTTTTGTTTTGATTTCATGAACTTTCACTTTGAAGACAGCTGGTTTACCAGCTAACTCTTCTGCATGGTACTCTTCAGGGAATGTTACTTCCACGTCTTTTTCAGCACCAGCTTCTAAACCTATTAATTGTTCCTCGAATCCCGGGATGAATGTGCCTGAACCGATTTCTAACGAGTAGTTTTCGCCTTTTCCGCCTTCGAATGCTTCGCCGTCTACGAAACCTTCGAAATCGATGATAGCAATGTCGCCGTTTTCTACTTTGCCATCTTCTTTTACTACTAGTTCAGCATGACGCTCTTGAAGAGTTTTTAACTCGTTGTTCACGTCTTCTTCTGTTACAGTAGTGTCCATTTTTTCCACTTCTAAGCCTTTGTATTCACCCAATTTCACTTCAGGCTTTACTACAACTTTTGCAGTAAAGACTAAGTTCTGGCCTTGTTCGATTGTCTCGATGTCGATTTCCGGACGGTCTACAGGCTCGATGCCAGTTTCTTCGACTGCTTTGCTGTAAGCCTCTGGTAAGATGATATCTAAAGCATCTTGGTATAAAGATTCCACACCGAAACGCTTTTCAAATATCGTGCGTGGCATTTTACCTTTACGGAATCCAGGTACGTTCACTTGTTTTACAACTTTTTGGAACGCTTTATCTAATGCTTCATTGAATTGAGCAGCTTCAACTTCTACAGTTAAAACTCCTTGATTTCCTTCTTGTTTTTCCCATTTTGCAGACATGTATGTTTCCCTCCAAAACATGGTTTTTTAATATAGTAGTTTTGAACAGATAATGAATCTACCTTGTCCATCATCTATCTCATTCCCTACCTTGAAGTATGTAGGAAAAATTGCAAACTTTAAAAGTCTACTTTTTCGCTCACGTAGATGTGCATTATGCAACCACTATATTATACCATACAACTCTATCGTTGCAACTAAACGGGGCTTTTTATATAGTAGAAAATTCTTCAATTTCTCTCACTGTTTCAACGGCCTGGATTAACTCTTCTTCTCCTATTCCATAAAGCTCCGTCATATATTCAGCAGAAGAGTGTAATCCCTGCATGTCCATTGCTACATAATGAATTGCGCTTGCCCACGTAATGGCATCCATCGGTTCCGGAAGAAAAGGAAACAACATGAATAAGTGCCGATGCCAAAGTTCTTGTGCCACTTGCAGCAAAGTAGGGTTCAACTGTCCGATATGCTGTTCAATCGTTTTTTCCACTTCTTGGATGAACGTATGCTGGACAACAGATTGCAAATAAGGCAAATCAATCGTTAAATGCCGATTGAATTTCGTTAATTCCGCTGTTATATTTAACTCTTCTTGCAGAATCCATCTGGCTATTAATGTTTTGACAATGGGGTGAATTTGTTCTTCCTTTAAGATCTTTCGACAAAAGGATACATACCGTTTAATATCAGCGCCTTTCAAGGAACGAATCATGTCCATCTGATGGTTGAGCGTCGCACGTCGAAAACTTTCCCATCGCTCTTCCTCTGACTCTCCTACCACATCATCCCCACTGGTTCTTATTTTAAAAAACTCATACAGTTTATAAAAATGTTCGGCATGTTCGGCAGGGAGCCGCTGTTCCTGCAGTACAGCTGATAACGTTTCGTACCCCTCATCATAAGCTCCGTCCTGAATCAACACCATCATATAAATCTGCAAGACATTGTAGTAGTCACCGATTCCCTGGTGAAGCATTCCTTTACAACGCCGCTTCGCTTCTTTCAATTCTCCGACCTCAAATAAACACATAATCAAGCCAATTAGCAATTCAGGATTTTCTTCGTCCAGTTCCACCGCTTGGTGAAAAAGAGGCAAGGCTTCGTGGTACTTTTTAACCTCCATTAACGATGTTGCTTTTTCGATGATGCGCCTTTTTAAATTGGGAAAAGAAACTACTTTTCCTAAATCTTTAGAACTCATTTGTTTTCCTCACTTCACACCCGTTTGCTTTTCAGTTTAGCAAGGAATATTCTTAAAAACAAGAAAAGTTCCCGGAACGGTAAGGAGAATGAAAAGTTTAACCTGTAAACGGCAAATCCCTTTTAAATTCCCTTCTCTTCATAAGCTTTAATGAACGGTTCAAACGACAAAGTATAATCGATTTCATCCCACCCATTTATCAACATGTTTTTCCAATGATTGTGGATATCGAAGCCGCAGGCAAAACCTTGATCGTCTTTGATGGTTTGCTCCTGTAAATCGATGGTACATGAGTATTCTGCCTGCTTCGATTGTTCCAATAAGTATTTGATGTCTTCAGCGGGCAATACTATCGGCAATATTCCATTCTTTAAACAGTTTTGATGAAAGATATCTGCAAATGAAGGAGCAATCACAGCTTTAAAGCCATAATCCAACAATGCCCACGGAGCGTGTTCTCTTGAAGAACCGCACCCAAAGTTTTCATTAGCCACTAAAATGGTTGTGTCCGCATTCTCAGGATAATTTAGTTCAAACTCTGGATTTAGCGTTCCATCCTGATTATACCGCCAATCAAAAAACAAGAACTTTCCAAAACCGCTGCGTTCAATCCGCTTTAAAAACTGCTTTGGGATAATTTGATCTGTATCAACATTCGAACGATTTAATCCTGCTACTTTTCCTGTATGACAAGTAAATGGCTTCATGTTATCCCCCCTCTTATATAACCACTGATTTTTCTAACGTACGTACATCCACAAAATGGCCGTGTAAAGCGGCCGCTGCAGCCATAGCCGGACTTACTAAATGTGTGCGTGCTCCTTTTCCTTGACGGCCCTCGAAATTTCGGTTAGAAGTAGAAGCGCAATGTTCTCCTTCTGGCACTAAATCCGAGTTCATACCGAGACACATACTGCATCCCGAATCACGCCATTCAAAACCTGCTGCTTGGAAAACTTGTGCTAATCCTTCCTCTTCTGCAAGACGCTTCACTCGTTGTGATCCAGGTACAACAATGGCTCTTACTCCAGGGGCAACCTTCTTCCCTTTTACTACTTCAGCAGCTTCCCGCAAATCGGATAAGCGGGAGTTTGTACAGGAACCAATGAATACATGCTGGATAGCAATCGAGCCGATCGGTGTTCCAGGTTCCAGTCCCATGTATTTCATTGCACTCTGTGCCATCTTTCTCTCCACTTCTGTAGCAAAGCTGTCAAGTGTCGGTACCGTACCTGTGACATAGCTGCTCATTCCAGGGTTTGTTCCCCATGTAACGACAGGTTCAATTTCCGATGCATCAATCTCCAGCGTTTGGTCATACTTTGCCCCCTCATCTGTTGCCAATGCACGCCATCTTTCCACCGCTTCGTCAAACTCTTTTCCTTTTGGGGCAAACATACGCCCTTTTAAATAAGCAAACGTCGTTTCATCAGGACTAATTAAGCCGGCTTTCGCTCCAGCTTCAATGGACATGTTGCAAACCGTCATTCGTTCTTCCATTGATAAGTCGCGAATACCTTCCCCCGTGAATTCAATAATGTGGCCTGTACCAAAATGGATTCCATATTTTTGAATAATAGCCAAAATGATGTCTTTCGCCGTTACATCCTTTTTCTTCTTTCCTTGCACATGGACTTGCAACGTTTTCGGACGTGCTTGCCATAACGTTTGAGTGGCCAGCACGTGCTCTACTTCACTTGTTCCAATCCCAAACGCCAACGCTCCAAATGCTCCGTGTGTGGATGTATGGCTGTCTCCGCATACAATCGTTTTACCTGGTTGGGTTAGCCCTAGCTCTGGTCCGATAACGTGTACAATTCCGTTTTCTTCGCTTTCTAAGTCCAGCAGCTCTACCCCAAATTCCCGGCAGTTATCAGCTAATGTATCAATTTGCTTTTTAGCGATGGTATCTTCAATAACAAAACGGTTCACTGTTGGTACATTGTGATCCATAGTAGCAAAGGTCAAATCAGGCCTTCTTACTTTTCGGTTTGTTGTGCGAAGCCCTTCAAATGCCTGCGGCGACGTTACCTCATGGACAAGATGAAGATCGATATATAACAAATCAGGCTTTCCATCTTCCTGATGAACTATATGCTGTTCCCACACTTTTTCAATAATATTTTTTGGTCGCATCTTCAAAAGCTCTCCCTCTCTTCTTTCCACATGTTATAGCGTATTGATAAAATAAAGGATATCGCCCTTTATCTAACCTGCCGGGAAGACGAAGGGCGATGTCTCTGCTTATATAGGCTGGTACTCAACTATAGCAAGTCATGATTTTAGAGATAGCCGAATCATCAACGATAGCATCAATGATTTCTTCTACCATTTTTGCCGTAGAAATAAAATGCCCTCCACCTACTGATAAATCAGCCGTACGATAGCCTGCACTTAAAACTTGCTCTACCGCCTTTTCAATGACTCTTGCTTCTTCCTCCATTTGAAAGGAATGACGAAGCATCATTGCTGCGGAAAGAACGGCAGCAATCGGGTTAGCCTTATTTTGTCCAGCAATATCAGGAGCAGAGCCGTGTATTGGCTCGTATAAAGATGGTCCCGCCATGGAGAGGCTCGCTGACGGCAACATTCCTAGTGAACCTGTTAACACGGATGCCTCGTCACTTAAAATATCTCCGAACATATTCTCCGTCACCACGACATCAAATTGTTTCGGATTGCGAATAAGCTGCATAGCTGCTGAATCGACAAGCATATGATCCAATGTAACGTCCGGGTATTTCTTTGCCACTTCTTCCGCTACTTCTCTCCAGAGTCGGCTAGACTCCAACACGTTTGCTTTATCAACAGAGGTAACCTTCTTTTTGCGCTTAGATGCAATTTCAAATGCCGTTGTTATAATGCGTTCGATTTCACTGCGTTTGTAAACCAATGTATCAACAGCCGTCTCTTCTCCTTGTTCGACATTACGGCCTCTTGGCTCCCCAAAATATAGCCCTCCTAATAGCTCACGAACGATGATAAAATCAACGCCTTCAACATATTCCCTTTTTAATGGGGAGGCGTCTATTAAACTCGGAGAAAACGAAACAGGCCGTAAATTAGCATACACGTCAAGCGCTTTGCGCATAGCCAGCAATCCCTTTTCAGGACGCAAATGAGGAGGGTTGCTGTCCCATTTCGGTCCTCCTACGGCCCCAAGAAGAACAGCATCTGCTTGTTGGCACATTTCAGCAGTGGCTTCCGGAAAAGGCATCCCTTTCTTGTCAATAGCCTCACCACCAACGAGTCCATACGTAAACTCAAACTCGTGATCAAAACAATTGGCTACTGCTTTGAGTACCTCAACGGCACCTTTTGTAACTTCTTTACCAACACCGTCACCCGGCAATACAGCTATTGTCTTTTTCATGTCACCTCTCCTTTCTGCTCCATAAGAAAATGGCTTCTATATTACTTCTTGCTTTTCACGTGATTCTTGAATAAGTACAATTCGATTAATGGCATTTAAATAAGCTTTCGCAGATGACTCAAGCACGTCATAGGCTACCCCGCGCCCGCTTGCTTCGATTCCATTACATTCAATTTTGACATATACCTCTGCAAGGGCATCTGGCCCGCCGTTAATGGCTTGGATGCGATAATCGACTAACTTCATCTGCATATCCAAACAGCGGCCAAGCGTGTTATAAATGGCTTCTACGCTGCCGGCACCTGTTGCGGCTTCTTGCACAATGGTACCGTCGTATTTTTTCAGTGTAATAGTAGCTGTTGCAATTTGATTCATTCCGTGTTGAACTTGCAACGCTTCCAATTTATATAATTCGTCGCCGTTTACTTGCTTTTGAATCACAAGAGCAAACAAATCGTCGTCTGTAATATCTTTCTTTTTGTCCGCCAAATCTTTGAACTTTTGGAACAGGACATTGACTTTTTCATCAGATAAAGAGAATCCGATCTCTTCCAAACGATTGCGGAATGCGTGTCTGCCGGAATGCTTTCCAAGTACCATTGTTTTTGGTTTCACACCGACAAGTTCCGGTGAAATGATCTCATATGTTGTCGGCTCTTTTAGTACACCATCTTGATGGATACCCGATTCATGGGCAAAGGCATTTCGGCCAATTACGGCCTTGTTAGGCGCAATTACCATTCCTGTTAATTTACTGATTAAGTCACTTGTACGTTTGATTTCATTTAAGCGCATGTTCGTCTCAGTCTGATAAAAATCTTTTCGAGTATGAAGAGCGACTGCCACTTCTTCCAAAGCGGCATTTCCTGCACGCTCGCCAATGCCATTAATCGTTCCTTCAATTTGTGTTGCTCCAGCTTGCACAGCGGCAAGAGAATTCACGACTGCCATTCCGAGATCGTCATGGCAATGAGCAGATAAGTCCACTTTATGAATGTTTGGAACATGTTCTCTTAAGTATTTAAAAACATTGCCGTATTCCTCCGGCGTAATATAACCAACTGTATCTGGAATATTGATTACTTTTGCCCCTGCATCAATAACAGCTGTTACAATTTTTGCAAGAAACGGCAAATCGCTGCGGCAAGCATCTTCAGCTGACCACTGGACGACCGGAAAACGTCTGGAGGCATATTTAACCATTTCGACTGCGGTTTCGAGCACTTGATCAGGCGTTTTCTGTAATTTATGCACCATATGAATCGGAGAAGTAGCTATAAATACATGAAGCCTTGGCTCCGCACTTCCCTTTAGCGCTTCCCATGCAGTGTCAATATCCGATGTAACGGAACGGGCCAGGCCCGTTACCGATGAATTTTTAACAATGGAAGCAATTTGTTTAACTGATTCAAAATCTCCTTTTGAAGCAGCTGGAAAGCCCGCTTCAATAATATCGATTTGTAGGCGCTCCAGCTGTTTCGCGATTTCAATTTTTTCTTGTAAATTCAGATTGACTCCAGGAGATTGTTCACCGTCTCGAAGTGTCGTATCAAAGAATTTAATTTTTTGCACTCGCGACCACCGCTTCTTTCTTTTCTTTTTTAACGAATGGCATCATTGCACGAAGCTTTTCTCCTACTTCTTCAATTAAATGTTCATTTTCTTGGCGGTTAATAGCAGTAAACTCTGGACGATTTGCTTGGTTTTCTAAAATCCAGCCTTTAGCAAACTTACCTTGTTGAATTTCTTCCAATACCTTTTTCATTTCAGCCTTAGTATCTTCAGTTACAATGCGCGGACCTGTTACAAAGTCACCCCATTGTGCTGTATCAGAGATAGAATATCTCATACCTTTAAGTCCGCCTTCATACATAAGGTCAACAATTAGTTTTAACTCATGTAAACATTCGAAATATGCCATTTCAGGCTGATAGCCCGCTTCGACTAATGTTTCAAAACCAGCTTTTACAAGTGCTGTTAATCCACCGCAAAGAACTGCCTGTTCACCGAAAAGGTCTGTCTCTGTTTCTTCTTTGAACGTTGTTTCGATAACACCCGCTCTTGCTGAACCGATACCTTTTGCATAAGCTAATGCTACATCTTTCGCTTCTCCTGTTACGTCTTGATATACCGCGATTAGTCCTGGTACGCCAGCACCTTCTGTGTATGTTCTTCTTACAAGATGGCCAGGGCCTTTTGGAGCTACTAAGAATACGTCCACAAAGGATGGAGGCACGATTTGGTTAAAGTGGACACTGAAACCATGAGCGAATACAAGTGATTTTCCTGGTTTTAACACTGGTTCAATTTCTTCTTTATATACCTGTGGCTGACGCTCATCAGGAAGTAATACCATAACTAAATCAGCTTGCTCAGCTGCCTCGCGAACAGATAATACAGTGAAACCATCATTTTCCGCTTGATTCCAAGACTTACCCTGGCGTAAACCAATCACTACGTCTACTCCGCTGTCACGTAAGTTTTGTGCATGGGCATGTCCTTGTGATCCATAACCGATAATCGCTACTTTTTTCCCTGCTAATAATTGTTCGTTTGCATCTCCGTTATAATAAACTTTTACCATTCTTATTCTCTCCCTTTACCATGATTAATTTGATTATTCTGTATTTTAATATTAATAATCAGCTGGATTTATAAAATAGATGATATTTTTTGATGGGACACTTGCTTTTGAGTTCCTCTCGGAAAAGCAATCGTGCCTGTTCGCATAACTTCTTTCAAGCCATAAGGCCTTAATAAATCAAGGATGGCCTCAATTTTGCCGGACTCCCCGGTTACTTGAATAATAACGCTATCTCGGCTCACATCAATGATTGTGGCTCGAAACGGCTCAATCAACGCATATAACTCATTCCTTGAAGCCGGCGCAGAAGCTACTTTAATGAGAGCTAACTCTCTAGCAACAGTCGCTTGGTCTGTAATATCCTGCACTTTCAGCACATCAATTTGCTTATTTAATTGTTTAATGACCTGTTCGGCTGATTTTTCATCCTCCACATTAGCGACAAAGGTCATGCGGGAAATCCCCTCTGTTTCGGTATGGCCGACCGAAATGCTCTCAATATTGAAATCACGCTTTGTGAATAAGCCGGTAATGCGGTTTAACACTCCCGCTCTGTTGTTAACAGTTGCTGTAATAATTCGTTTCACGGTTTCACCCCCACCATTTCATGCAAACCTTTTCCAGGTGCCACCATCGGGTACACATTTTCAGTCGGTGCCACATAAAAATTCATTAAAACGGGTTCATTAGTTGCAAACGCCTCTTTCAATACTTCATGGGCCTCTTTTTCAGTAGCAGCCTGAAGTCCTTTAATACCGTAAGCTTCAGCTAATTTTAACCAATCTGGCTGATTCGGGATCAAGGAATGAGAGTAACGTTCTTCATAGAAGATTTCCTGCCACTGGCGAACCATTCCTAGTGACTGGTTGTTGAGAATCACTACTTTAACCGGCAAATCAAGCTCTTTAAGAACGGAAAGTTCTTGAAGAGTCATTTGGAATCCTGCGTCTCCTACAATTGCTACAACCGTCGCTTCACGGTCAGCCAATTGAGCGCCAATCGCAGCGGGGAAGCCAAACCCCATTGTGCCCAATCCCCCGGATGTTACCCATTTACGCGGCTCCTCAAATTTATAATATTGAGCCGCCCACATTTGATGCTGTCCGACGTCTGTTGTGACGATCGCTTCACCCTTTGTATATTGATGAATCAATTCAATGACTTGTTGCGGTTTTAACAGTTCATCAGATTGTTCATACCAAAGAGGATATTCTTGTTTTCTTTCGGCCAATTGTTTATGCCACTCCGTAAAGTCCCCTTTCCCGCCTTCTTGGAGTAACAATTGTGTTAAAACTTCCTTCGCATCCCCTACAATCGGAATTTGGGTCGGAACATTTTTTCCAATTTCAGCGGGATCGATATCAATATGGGCTACCTTCGCATTCGGAGCAAAATGCTTAAGATTCCCTGTTACCCGGTCATCAAAACGGGCTCCGATGCTGATAAGCAAATCACATTCATACAAAGCCATATTAGCGGTATATGTCCCGTGCATTCCTGCCATTCCCAAGTTTAAAGGATGATTAGCCGGAAACCCTCCCAAGCCAAGCAATGTATTGGCAACAGGGATGTTTTCTCTCTCAACATATTCCTTAAATTGTTGTGCTGCATTGGCATGAAGCACTCCTGCCCCAGCCAAGATCACAGGCTTCTTTGCTTTCGTTACGGCTTCTGCCAGTTTCTTCACTTGCAGCAAGTTAGGCTGATAAGTGGGTTGATAGCCTGGGAGATTCACTTCTTGATCGTAAGAAAAGTCTCCCGCTCCTGTTGCCATATCTTTTGGAATATCAATCAATACCGGACCAGGCCTTCCTGTTGTCGCGATATGAAAAGCTTCTTTAATAATTCTTGGCAAATCTTCAACATGACGGACTTGGTAGCTATGTTTGGTAATAGGCATCGTAATTCCTAATACATCCGCTTCTTGGAAAGCGTCAGAGCCAATTACATTAGAAGCAACTTGCCCAGTGAAAACAACTAACGGGAGTGAATCGATCATTGCATCTGCCAAACCTGTAACAATGTTTGTTGCACCCGGTCCGCTTGTCGCGATAACGACACCTGGCTTTCCAGAAATTCGAGCATAACCCTCTGCTGCATGAATGCCGCCTTGTTCATGACGCGTTAATACGTGAAACATTCCAGAATTGTAGAGCTTGTCATAAATTGGAAGCACCGCTCCACCAGGGTAACCGAAAATGACTTCTACTTTCTCCCTCTTTAACGCTTCAATGAGCATTTCTGCCCCACTCATTTTTACTTTTGTACTTACAGGTTCTTTCGTTTGCATGTTGGCTCCCACTGTTTCCATCCTTTCTTTCACCTCATTTTTTATAAAATAAAAAGTCTCCCCACCCCATAATAGACCTAACCATTAGTTAGGCCAAAGGGGTGGAAAGACTTTGCTCTCTCCACGGTACCACCCTTGTTCACAATCGTAACGATTGCCTCAAGAATGTGACGAATACGATCACATTCGTTTTGATAACGGGTGCATCCGCTCCTGAACACCCGTCCAACCTTACTCTTTTCATTTCAGGCTGGCGCTCAGAGGTGAGTTCGGCCTAAGGAGGTAACACCGGCTTCCAGCAACCCGGCTCTCTGTGGATACCTTTTTCCTTAGGATTACTTATCCTCTTCTTCGCTTTATATATGTCGGTTTTTAGCTTACATTGGCATTAACGTCATAAACCTTGATACCATCTGCTACTACCCTTTGACGGAATGCTTCCAGCAAGCGTTTTGTATGCTCGCCGGGTACACCCTTACCAATCACTCTTCCATCCACTTTTACAACAGCGATTACTTCAGCCGCCGTTCCAGTTAAAAATACCTCGTCAGCGATATACACATCATGACGTGTAAACGGTTCTTCTTTCACTTCGTAACCGAGCTCTTTGGCAATATCAATAATAGCATTGCGAGTGATGCCCTCTAATGCTCCAAGATATGTTGGAGGTGTATATAATATGCCTTTTTTTAGAATGAACACATTATCAGCGGAACCTTCGGCAACATAACCTTGATCATTTAACATAAGCGCTTCGCTTACCCCTGCTAAATGAGCTTCAATTTTCACTAATACGTTATTTAAATAGTTCAAGGATTTTACTTTCGGACTTAATACATCAGGGCGATTGCGTCTTGTTGCAACTGTAATAATTTCTAATCCTCTCTCATAAAGTTCCTTTGGAAATAAGGAAAGAGGTTCGGCAATAATGACTAAATTCGGCACACCGCAGTTATAGGGATCTAATCCCAAATTCCCGATCCCGCGTGATACTACCACACGAATATAAGCATTTTCTAATTTATTTTTAGCTACCGTATCTACAATGAGCTTTGTCATCTCATCTGGTGTTTGTTGAATGTTCAACATAATGGAATGTGCTGATTTATATAAGCGATCGATATGTTCTTCTAAACGGAAGACGTTGCCGCTGTAGACGCGAATACCTTCAAAGACCCCGTCTCCGTATAAGAAGCCATGGTCATATACAGAAATCTTCGCATCTTCTTTCTTTACAAACTCGTTGTTTAAATAGATCCACTGTTCTTCCACGATGTACACCCTTCCCTTTGTTACTAAAACAAAATAAAGATCTATTCCAAGATACTCATTTTTTAAATTTTTCAAAAACTTTTATTTGAGGACTATCTTACGCCGATTTTCCGGCTTCGTCAACACCTTTTTATAAATTTTTAGACAATTTAGACAAGAACAATAAATTGTATACGCTTACAATATTGGTATAGTAATCTTTCCCCTTTTCAAACTTTTTTGTTCACAAATCGAATCAGCTTAGTATTATTCCATGCCAGAAAATCTGACGAAGCCATTGTTCGGCTATATCGAATACTAATTGTTGAATTTTCTATTCACCGGCAAGTGCTTTTTACCTTTCCGAATTTCAATCATAACGCAAAAAAACGCTCCTTTCTGATAGTGACAATTCACTAACGAAAAGGAGCGCTTTACGCACACGTTCTGTACGATTATTCTATATGTAAATCCATCGGTTTCGATTTTCCGTCGAGTCATCGTATACTTGATGCGATGTGATATGTATAAAATGGCGTCCCGGGAGGGATTCGAACCCCCGACCGACGGCTTAGAAGGCCGTTGCTCTATCCAGCTGAGCTACCGGGACTTAATAACCTTAACGACAATATTTATTATAAAATGTGTTTTTTTAAATGTCAACTCTTTTTATATTTTTTAAGGGTATTCTCTCATTCATTGCTCTTCTATAATAAACGAGAGAATACCTTTTTTCAATACTTCAAACGGATTATTGCTGCATTCAATGAGAAAAGCGAAATCTTGCTGTCATATGCTCCAGCTTTGTTCCATCCACTTCATAAAACGTCACTTCCGCGTCTTCATTTTCGAGGCTTAATATTACGTATGTTTTTTCCTTACGCATGCGCGGCAGCAAAATACTGCCTGGATTGATCATTAGAATTCCGTCAATCATTTCAGCTCCCGCTTCATGCGAGTGGCCAAAACAAACAATGTGAGCACCCGTTTCTCTCGCTTTATAATGTAAATTGACAAGGGACATTTTAACGTTATGCAAATGCCCATGAGTAATATAAAATGTTTTGTCCCTGATTAGTTCGATCCGTTCATTTACATATATGCTGTCATAATCGCAGTTTCCCCTGACAGCGTAAAACCCTGCCATTTCTGCACAATCTGCCGGCAGCTCTGAATCTCCGCAGTGAATCATGGCTGCCACTTCATATTCATGACGTTTTTTAATAGCTGCCAGCTCTTTCGTTAAGCCATGGCTATCACTTATAATCAGCACTTTCATTTCAAAGCACCTCCCCGACATTTCCCTTTATCCGGCAACGTGTTACACAAGACGAAATAAAGCTGATCATTTTTTGAACATTTCATCAATGATTGGACCAAGCTGTTTTAACGCATTTGCACGGTGGCTAATTTTATTTTTCTCCTCTTTTTCCAGCTGTGCCATTGTCTTTTTTAATGACGGCACATAAAAAATAGGGTCATAACCAAAACCATGCGTTCCTTGTTTCTCTTCGGTGATCAGTCCTTCACACGTACCTTCAACAACTATTGTCTCATGGCCCGGCACAGCAATTGCTAGTGCACAATGAAAATGGGCGGTTCTTTCCGGTAAAGGAATTCCCTGCATGTTCTCCAATACTTTTTTCATGTTTGCTTCGTCGCTTTTTTCACTTCCCGCATAACGGGCAGAATAGACACCAGGCTCTCCATTCAATGCGTCAATACATAAACCCGAGTCATCTGCAATGACCATTTTATTAAATTGTTTAGCGATAGCTTCAGCTTTTAAAATCGCATTTTCTTGAAAAGTCATCCCTGTCTCTTCCACATCTATGGCTTCGGGAAAGTCCAGCACTGATTTGACTCTAATACCTTTTGGAGAAAATAATGCTTCAAACTCTTTGACCTTCCCCGGATTCTTGGTTGCGATAATTACTTCACTTTGCATCTTTTAACCTTCACTCCCTATGCTCTCCGCTACTTCACCAAGTACCGATTTTTGCTTTTCCATAAGTTTTAAAATACCTTCCTCAGCCAGGGCAAGCATACCGTTAAGCTGTTCGCGGGAAAAGGTAGCCTCTTCCCCTGTACCTTGCAGTTCCACAAAGCGTCCCTTTCCGGTCATCACTACATTCATGTCCACTTGGGCTGCTGAATCTTCCACATAATTCAAGTCTAATACTTCTCCAATTTCTTTAACTATTCCGACCGAAGTAGCGGCAAGAAAATCAGTAATTGGCAGTGACGATATTTTTTTGTCCTCCATCAGCTTTTGAAGAGCTAATGTCATAGCGACAAACGCTCCTGTAATTGAAGCCGTACGAGTTCCTCCATCTGCCTGGATGACATCGCAATCGATCCAAATCGTTTTTTCCCCCAGCCTTTCCAAATCTACAACTGAACGAAGAGCTCTTCCAATAAGACGTTGAATTTCCATCGTTCTGCCTGATACTTTTCCTTTTGTTGCTTCACGCATGTTACGCTGCTCTGTCGCACGCGGAAGCATGGAATATTCTGCGGTGATCCACCCTTTTCCTTGTCCTCGCATAAAAGGGGGAACACGGTCATCAACGCTTGCCGTACAGATCACTTTCGTATCACCGACTGTAATTAACACAGATCCTTCCGGATGCTTTAAATATCCCTTTTCAATTGTTACAGGTCGCAGTTCATTTGACAATCGTCCATCAACACGCATGTTTCCATTCTCCTTTATCCTTGATAAATGATGCTTTATGTATGATTGTTGCATCTAAATATATAAGTCATTCTATACAAAAGATGAAAGAGGTCGCCTTGGAAGCTGACCTCTTAAGAAATGTCCTCTATAGTATATCAAAAATGAAACAGTTAACAAATTGTCTGTTCCCCCTAAAAGCTCCCCGTATTAACATCCGCTGGACGAACAACAGGTTCTGTCAATTTTTTTCCGTCTTCATTCATCAGCTTCTCTTTACCGTTTACTTGAATGGCAACACTCTCTACTCCTGGTTGTTCCGTTAGAGATAAAACAAGTGATTGTAACACGTGGTCAGAGATTTTGTTTCCTTCCATATTTCCGAAAAGCGATTCATTGAAATTTAAAGTAAGCTGACCATTCTCATACTTTGGCTTATCCAACAGCTTAACATCCGTATTGAAATCAGTTACTAAGCCGGACGTTGGATTCGGCCCTTTTACCAGCTCATTTATAACTGCCGCAAATTGGTCCTTCTCATTGGCTGAAATGCGCTTTGTCACTGGAACATAATACGTTTGCTTTCCGTTTTGCGCTAAATAATAGACGGTAGCCGATTTAGTATTGGTGATATCGACAGAATTACTGCTATCCAGATTAATGCCATCTGCACGGCTGACCCCTTCGCTGATCGGTGTATTATTCACTGGCATCAATTCTTTATCATATCCGTTAATGCGAATTTTCACGCGTTCCACTTTATCGAATTGCGTTAAAGTCCATGTCACAGCCTGCAAAATCTTCAGTTCGTCTTCCGCTTTATAATTAGCGAATTCTGGTGAAAAATCCGCAATGATTGTTCCGTCTTTTTCCAATTTCACCCCTAAGACTCTTGTATCTGCCGGTAGTACTGCTCTAAATCCATTTGGAAGCATGTTTGTAACGGGGCCGCCCTCTACCAAATATTCAAGTGCTTGTTTGGCAACCCCTTCTGTTTTGGGCAGCACCAGTGTTTGAGGCACAACATAGCCGTTTTTATCAACTAAATAAAGCTCCGTTTTCACCGAACCAGCCGCAGCTTCTTCTTTTGATGTTTCTTTGTTCTCTTGTTTGTCTCCTGCCGTATCCAACGACTTCTCATCTTTCACATAGGAAACATCTTTTGGTGGATCAATTTCTTCAACTGCTTTATCTCCTCCAAATAATCCACACCCCGTTAACAGCATAGAAGAAGCTAAAATCGTAGAAAAAACGATTGTGTTTGCCTTTTTGGACATTGTTTTCCCTCCTAGGACAGTTTGTACTACTATGTATACGGGCCTTTTTTCTAATTAGACCGCTCGAACAGATTTTTATCTCAAAAATCCTCAGGACTGCCTTGGGGCACAAGAAAATAGATAAAAAAACAGGATTTCCTCTGCAATATAGGGAATCCTGTTTTTTAATGTCATTTAATTAGTGGACGTTAATGAAATATGATGAACATTACGAATAGGATGTTCAAACCACTTAGATGCAATCATTTGAAAAAGTTGATCTGAACCTGTTGTCAAAAATAAATGCTCAGCTTTTTCTTCACCGTCATTCAATAGATCACTGTATGAAAGAATGGCACTCACTTCACTTGCTGTCTCTTCCCCTGAACTAATGAGCTTCACTTTCGGGCCAATGACTTCCTGAATCACTGGCTTTAAGAGCGGATAGTGGGTACATCCCAAAATGAGCGTATCAATATCGCTATTCCGGAAAGGCTTTAATGTCTCTTGTACAATTCTCTTCGCCTCTACCCCTTCAAAATTTCCGCTTTCTACTAAAGGAACAAATAAAGGACAAGCTAAACTTTCCGCCTCCACGCGATCGTGGAGCTCTTTTAAAGCGGTAGGATAAGCATTGCTTTTAATCGTACCATTCGTTCCAATAATACCAATTTTGTGATTATTAGTGGATTTCAAGGCAGCGCGAGCCCCTGGTTCAATAACTCCCAGCACCGGAATATCCACTTGGTTTTGAATCTCTTCCAACACAACAGCTGTAGCCGTATTGCAGGCAATCACCAGCATTTTAATATTCCGATTCAATAAATAATTGGTCATTTCCCACGTAAATTGCCGAACTTCCTCGCTTGGTCTTGGCCCATAAGGACAGCGTGCCGTATCGCCTATGTAGATAATATTTTCTTTAGGAAGCTGACGCATAATCTCTTTGGCAACAGTTAAACCACCTACTCCTGAATCAATAACTCCTATTGGTCTATTCAAAAAATCGCCTCATTCGTCTTTCATTTCTAGATGTAATTGATGTAAGCTCTTTTGAAGTTGTTCAACGTCCTCTGCAGACAGATTTTTCAAAATCCCCGCCAAGTATTCCTGACGTTTTCGGATTACTTCTTCAATTAGACGCTCGCCTTCTTTTAATAAATGAATACGAACAACTCTTCGATCACTCGGATCCTTTACACGCACTACAAGTTCGTTTTTTTCCATTCTATCGACTAAATCCGTTGTTGTACTGCAGGCTAAAAACATTTTACTGGATAGTTCTCCAATGGTCATATCACCATGCTCCAGCAGCCATTGAAGCGCCACAAACTGAGGAGGGGTAATGGTATAGTCATTTAAAATCTCCCTGCCCTTTTGCTTAACGATTCCTGCAATGTATCGCAACGACTTTTCGACTTCTGCCACAACTTGCTCATTCGGTATTTGAGAATGTTGATTTGATGACATACTCATTTCCTCTCTTACATTTTTATGCTGCTAACCATTATGTTGATTCTCTATCTATTCTCTCTACTTTTCCTGCAAATTTCAAGACACAATTATATGAATCGACATAAATCATTTGACATGAGCCAAAAGCGCCCATATCAAGTAATTTATGCTTAAGCAGTTGGCAAGCAACCTCGCGGCCTCTTGCCAACTGCTTATACGAGAACCTTGTAAGCTTCAAGATGAGAGAACGGAAGGGCTTGAATAGGAGAAGATGCAAGGGCAGAGGTGAATGATATAAATAACCGGCTGCCTTAAAACAGAAATAAGGAAAGCCGGTTATTATGATCGTTCATGTTCTTCTATGCGCAGGCGTTCTACTATTTCACGAAAATGCCTTCCTCATTTTCAGGGAAGTACGGATTTAAGTGTATAAATACTTCTTTAATATTATCATATTTATTCATGAGAGCCTGTTTTATTTCTCTTGCAAGATCATGACCCTCTTTAATCGTTTTGAAGTGGTCAATTGAAATCCTTAAGTCCACTAAAATATAGTGGCCATGCTCTCTGGCACGTATTCTATCAATGCGCCTTACTTCCTTAAATTCCGAAGTTATGGCAACATATTCTTGAAGCAATTCCGGATCGACATTTCGCTCAAGTAAAATATCAAAAGCCTCGGCCAACATTTCTTTGGCAATCTTAAAAATCAGGTAGGCTACAAAAATACTGGCAACTTTATCTCCATACAACAAGAATAGAATGTCAAATTTGTCCCCGATTACTGATAAGATGACCCCGATAGCCGCCGCGATCGAAGCAACAATATCAGCTTTATGATCATATGCAATCGCTTCAATCGCTTTACTTTTGTACTGTTTGGCTACTATTAAAGAGTAGCGGTATAAAAGTACCTTTGAAACATACGAAAACAATGCGACCCACATGGCAATGATACTTGGAGCTTCAATCGGATGAAAAAAACCTACAAGTGCCTCATATACAACATATATAGATACTAAAAATAAAAGGATTCCCACTATGCCCGATACAATGACTTCCGCTTTTCCATGTCCATATGGGTGGTCCTCATCTGCCGGTTTATTGGCAATTTTTATAACTAGAAGCACAATAACCGAAGCAAATACATCAGCCGCCGAGTGAATACCATCCGCAAATACCGCGTCACTTTTCCCGTACCAGCCTATAAATATTTTGCCAACTGTTAGGAGGATATTGCTCCATACACTTATCCAAGCCACCTTTTTGGCTATGGATTCCCTTAATTCCATTGATTTCACCTCACATAGTCAACCTTTTCGTATATTACCAAATCAAATATTGATGAATCTAGAAAAAATTGTTTAAATCAATGTGTTTAGATATATACAAATACTTCTTAATGAACAAAAAAGTATTGAACGGTGGCAAAAAAATGAACTCGATAATCATTTTCTCACAATCACAGGAATATTAACCGGCTGTTCTCCTACAAAAAGTTCCCTAGAAACACGGGAAATAACCATTTACTTTTTCTCCTTTTAAAGAGATAAGCAATATTAAAGAAATCAACAGTAGCTGTCTTTATAGAAACTCCTCCATTCTAAAATCTTCTGCAGTGATTTTTCTATTGTTAAGTACTACTTTCAATCGGATAAGCTTTATCGCAAAATGATGTTATGGAAATATAAAAAAGCTGCCGGTTCTGCCGACAACTTTTCTGTTAAAATGTCCTCGCTATAAATGATCTATTTCGTACCGGGAGCCGGTTGATCGACGCCTTTAACATGGTGTCGATGACCACTTGCTTCCTCGGTATAGAAATCGTAATAATGAACATGCATACCGTTTCCAGTAGGAATGGCCGGTCCCGAATACGCTTTATAATAATGGTTGTGTCCATCTTCAAAAAGGACATACCCTTCTGTGTAGTGAATGTGGCTGCCGTCTTGTGTGGGAATTGGCGGGGACGTTACATCCAGGCATTGATGAACGTGGCCTGCATCAAAGGATGTATAGTCGACGGAACCATGATTATGGTTTGGGACAAAACCAGAAACAAAGTCGTCTTTTCCTACTCTTTTCATCTCAATCATCTCCCCCGCAATCGGTTAATCAGAAATAAGGAGCTGGAATTTGATTCACCAAAATCAGTTCCCCTTAATAATCAAATATACGGTTAATATATTGTATAAAAGCTCAAGTCATCTTATTACCTCTATCATTAAATAAAGGACTCATGATACATAAGAAATTCTCTATACTTTTTTAATCATAACACGGTTTACATTGTTTAGTATCTGCTCACAATAATATCTATGGAATCTAAAAGGAGGTTACATAATGGAGGAAAGCAAATCTCTAAGTATGTTTAACAAAAAGGAAGCAGAGTGGTCCACAAGTGATAACCCTGTATTCCAAGTCTATCAGGAAGATATACTGGTTGCTGAAGTAAGGGGAACTGACCCTGCAATCCAGCGCATTATCCCAATGCGAGAGCTGAACGATTATGAAGAAAGTAAGCTCCATGAGTACATTGGACATTTTTGTTCAAAATCATAAATAGTGAGACAAAAGGGGCTGACTCAAAAGCCTTCAGATGAGGGTAATCATCCATTTTTTCTGTGATGGGCCGTCACCGCCATGCTTGATTTTGCTGGATTTTTAATGACGGTCCATCGCGGGAGGGTGTCCCCTTTATATCACTCCAATCCAGTGTGCGACCTGATTAATGATGAATGTTACTACAACAGCAATCACAGTCGGAATTAAAAATGACATGAAAGTCCACTTCACGCTTTTTGTCTCTTTATATATGTTGAATAAGGTGGTGCCACACGGATAATGCAGTAAAGAAAACAACATTACATTCAACGCTGTAATCCAAGTCCATCCATGATCCAGGAAAATATTTTTCAAATCAACTAAATTATCCACTTCCGCCAAGGCTCCAGTTGACAGATAGCCCATCAGAAGAATGGGTAAGACAATCTCGTTAGCGGGTAATCCTAAGATAAAGGCCAATAAAATATATCCGTCAAGACCAAGTTGCTGAGCAAATGGATCCAAAACGCGGACCAGATGCATTAAGATACTTATATCTCCTGCATATATGTTGGCAAGAGCCCAAGTTAATACACCGGCTGGAGCAGCCACAATAACAGCCCGCTTTAAGACAGCAAGAGAGCGGTCGATTGTTGAGCGAACAATCGTATCAATAATTTTAGGACGACGGTAAGGCGGTAACTCCAAGGTATAGTGAGTAGGGACGCCTCGTAATGCCGTTTTGGATAGAGTCCATGAGACAGCCAATGTTATGATGATTCCAAAAAGGACGATACCAATAATAACCCCAGAAGTTACTAACGCCTTCATTCCTCCTGTATAATTGGCTGCCATAAATAAAGATGCGAGCAGAATGAGAGTACCCCACCTGCCATTACAAGGTACAAAATTATTCGTTAAAATAGCTAACATACGTTCTCTCGGAGATTCGATAATCCGTGTAGACATAATTGCTGCTGCATTACATCCGAATCCCATCGCCATTGTCAAAGATTGCTTTCCATGCGCTCCCGCTCTTTTGAATAAGCGGTCCATATTAAATGCTACACGAGGTAAGTATCCAAAGTTTTCGAGCAAGGCGAAAGTTGGAAAGAAAATCGCCATTGGAGGCAACATTACACTAATTACCCATGTTGTTCCTCTATATAATCCCAATATCAATACTCCATGCAGCCAATCTGGGGCGTGCACTGCTTGAAAAAACTGAGTTAAATAACTTTCTATTTTCCCAAACACCTCAGCCAGCATGGCAGAAGGGATGTTGGCTCCTGCAATCGTAATATAAAAAACAATTCCCAACATTAACAACATGATTGGAAACCCCCATATTGGGGACGTAAAAATTGAGTCAAGCTTTTCCGTTCTTCGATCCCGCTTTCCATTGGAGTAAGAAACTGTTTCCTGGCAAAGTTGTTGACTCAGCCCGTATAGCCGCTGCACGACCTGATCACGTAAAGATGAATTGGATAATGATTGGGCATGTATAACTAAATCAGAAAAAGAATTTACTTGTTGATTACGTGATAATTCCATGCAAATCTACATCTCCTCTCACATCACTATATTACGTTTCTTCATTTCCTCTAACAGTGACATATCTCCATCTAAGAGCCTTAGTGTCACCCACCTTACCGGAAGCTGTCCTCCTACCATTTCTTTAATTTTAGGCTCCAACTGACTGATTTTTTCTTCAGTTTCCTTGTCATATTTGATGATAAGGGGGTTCGTTGAAATTTGTCCTTTCATCATGCGATCTATTGTATCCAGCAAGATTGGAATTCCTACTTTATTTCGAGCTGAAATTTTAATAACCGGCACTCCCAATTTATTCATTAGCTTTTTTTCATTTATATGAATTCCCTTTTTTTCCGCTTCATCAATAAAGTTGATACAAACAATTACTTGACTGGTCATCTCTAAAACTTGTAATGCTAAATTCAAATTTCGCTGTAATGAAGTTGCATCCAATACTACAATCGTTAATTCGGGTTTTTCAAAAACAATAAAGTTACGGGCTACCTCTTCGTCTAGGGAGTTAGAAAAGAGGGAGTACGTTCCCGGTAAATCTATTAATTTGTAATCTATCCCTTTAAACGAAAAATCTCCTTCAGCCATGCCTACAGTCTTGCCCGCCCAATTTCCCGTGTGCTGTTTGAGTCCCGTAAGTGTATTAAATAAGGTGCTTTTCCCTGTATTTGGATTTCCAGCCAACGCAATTCGATAACTCTTGTCTTCACTCATTTAACACCACTCCCCCAAAATCTTTGAACTCTCCTCTTTACGTAAAGCAATGGTCGTATGACTAACCCGAAACGCAATCGGATCTCCCAACGGGCTTTTTCGCAACACCTGGACAGTAGCTCCCGGTACAAACCCTAAGTCCAGTAACCTTCTTCTCATCACACCTTCAACCTGTAAATCTGCAATTTGAATGGTATCCCCTACTTTACCTTCATAAAGACTTATCATATTAGACATCCCCATCTCTTTTTCTCCTAACCTATAAAATTGTCTACAATTCATTTTTTTTCCCTTAGCCAACTTTTAGTTTATAGTATGCTGTTCTTTCGATTTTGTCAAAGGATAACATTTACATCTTTTCTTTATGATAAATTTTCATAAAAAGAACCGATCAAAAATTGCTTATAGACAAAGACATAAGGGTTGTTCAAGAGTTTCAGAAGCTTTATTGATTACGTTAAAAATTTTTAGGTTTACCTTTCCGTTTTTATATACCTTATGGTAATACACACTATATATACCGTTAAACAAGATACTAAATGAAAATGAATAAAGGAAGCTGCTGACGTTATTCTCGAAATATATTCATTTTATTGTACAATAGACAGTATATGTATTGTTTTTGATTTATTTAATAGATGTAGTAGAGGGGAATTTAAATGAGAAATCAATTTATAACAACCTGCTTATTGCTTTTCCTTACAGGCTGCCAAAGTGAATCCCAGCAGGATTATTCGAATTGTAATAAAGATTGGGCGAAAGGCGATAAATGTACAAGAAACGAATTTAGGGAGTACCTATATTATAAAGCAAACGAACAGGCCATTATCGGCGATTTAGAAGATGTGACATATGAGGTTTATGGGATACAAGCTAATAAAATTAACGATAAGGTAAATGAAATTTTTGGCGAAGAGAAGAATAGATAGTTTACCTTACAAAAAAGAACCTCTCCTCAAATTTCCGGTCTCTTCTGATGTACTCATTCCATTGACGCTTGGCCTTAATTCGATAAGGTAGAATAAAAGGAGCTACTACACTACGACAGTAACTTCTTTTATAACGTTATCTCTGCTTGTTTCCAGCGGCGATTCAAGAGACTTTCTAACAGGAAAAACAGAAGAACAAAAATCACTCGCCCTGCCGGCTTTAAAAAAATTTTTTCCTCCAGAAAACGATGGCTGTGATGCTGGACAAGATAAAGGCCAAGAGTAGGATTAAGAAAAAAGCATGAGGGGAATCTTGAAAAGGCAAATCCACGTTCATACCATAAAAACTGGCCACCATCGTAGGAAATGCCAAAATGACGGTAATAGAAGCCAAAAATTTCATCACGATATTTAAGTTATTCGAGATCACAGACGCAAAGACATCCATCATGCCATTTAAAATGGTGCTGTATGTGTCAGCCATCTCGATAGCTTGTGTATTTTCTATAATGACATCTTCCAGTAAATCTCTATCTTCTTCATACATTTTCAAATAATTTAAACGAAGAATCTTTTCCAGGACAGCTTTATTCGATTTTAATGATGTGCTGAAATAAACCAAGCTCTTTTCTAAAGCTAACAGAGCATAAATTCCTTTATTTTTCATGGATTGATGCAATTCTTTCTCAATTTCGTCCGTTTTCTTATTAATCTGTTTCAAATACCTTAAGTAATAAGTGGCGATAGCATAAAGAATCTGTAAAGCAAACCGTGTTCTCTTAAAGGTGTAAAATCCCTTCATTTTCTTATGTTTGAAATCTGCTAGGATAGGCGTTTCCTTTAAAGAAACCGTAATAAAGCAGTTATTGGCTATAATCATACCAATTGGAATGGTTTCATAAATAGGAAATCCTGCTTCATCATGTGTAATGTAAGGATAATCTACGATAATTAATATATCGTTGTCCTCTTTTTCGATTCGAGATCTTTCTTCATCATCTAGAGCGTCCTTAATAAAGTCAATTGGCAAATTCAAATGATTGGCAACATAATTAATTTCTTCGACAGCCGGATTAATCATGTTGATCCAACACCCTCTAGAAATTTCCGTCACTTCTTGAAGTTTTCCAGATTCATCGCTTAAATACATCTCCAACATTACTTACCCTCCTCACTCAAATGGAGGAAGACCCATTATCTCTCAAGGGGCTGATATCCTTTAAGAGTGTATTTTTGATTGTAATGGCAGCTTCCTCAGAAATACTCATCGGTTCAGATTCCATAAAACCGTAACTGTTCAAAATATCCCCCTTTGTAATGTTTGAATAATCTTCCCTACAGTAGAAACATTTTTAATAAATGCATTCCTTAATAATCCATAAGGCCTTTTGTTATTCGGCCATTCAATATGTCTTCAATTTCTTGGATAAGGAGTTCAATCGTTTCATCGGAAAAACCGGCATCGAATACTTCTTGTTTTTGTAAAACATATATAGGGTCTTCTTGTTGTTTTTTTTGCTCATAGTGGACGGAAGCGATTACAGACCACTCTCCATCTAGCCAAATGGCAATCCGGTCAAAATCCCCTTCCCATAAAATTTCTCGAAATACTTCTTTTTCCTGTAATTCCAGGTCAAAGTCCAATTCATATCCCTCCATAAAAGAGTTCCATTATATTATACATCTAAAGCCAGGAGACTCCAATTTACTCTTTTCAAAATGTAATATTTTATTATAATGTTTATACTCGATTTCTATCAAAAATATAGCCATTTTTTAAATGATAAACAAAAAGGCGCAAATAGAAGAAGGACCGGTGACAGAGGGTAAAATAAATGGGACTTATATACATTCAAGCTCTGTAATCATTGAACTATCTTTTCCTGAATCCGAAAAAAGGACATGACCATTTTGGGAATTTTATGCACTAAACAGGGCGAGCGTTAGTTCTTCATTAGAGTTTACGAAGATTCAAGATAAGCTTCAAACTGAGATAGCAGCTTTAGATAGTTATCAGGTGGATCAATATCCGATTTTCGACTTCGTACAGCTGCCAAAGCCTGATCTCGACTCAACCCAAAACGCTGCATATAAAAGGCGGTAATGACAAACCCTAATCGGTGAATACCTAACGTATCATGCAATAGAATAGTGTGGCCAGGATCCATTAAGCTATTCATTAATTTAGTCATAGCTATTATCCATTGGAGCTCCGGGGGATGAAGAACGGTAAGCGGAGCCCAAATCATGGTTCGGTGACTGAAATCGAAAGGAGGACGATCCGGCGTTATTCGAATGTTAATAATGGCGGTAATATGTCGCTGAATAAATCCCCAATCAGAACTGCGAATTCTTCCCCCAATGTATAACCGACCGGGTATCATTTCTACAAAGCTCATTTTTTCACTCCTCTGTAAAAAGTGATGTTCATAAAATCGAAACCAGGCTTTTGATGCCCTATTTAGCCATACCTGATTGTTGCTTGAAGCTGGGGCGTTTCCTATACCTATTTAAGTAATGACTAACGAGAATAGAATACAAACAGTTTTATATGCCAATCTATAAACGAACTTTCTACGAACAAAATAAGGTCGAATCACAGTCCTGGCAAAGGGGAAAGAAATGAAGTATACTGATTTTAAAATCAACAATTTTTGATATAGGAGATGAATAACATGAAAGAAATCCCCTTACGTGATACATCATTAGAAGCCACTTTCATCGCATACGAAGCAAAATTCAAGGCTTTGGCCGATCAAAAGCGACTCCACATTATGCATCTACTTTGCCAGCACGGTTCCACTTGTGTCTGCGATTTAAGCGAGATGATCACAATGCCTCAATCCAAGCTGTCTTACCATTTAAAGATTTTATTAGACGCAGGTCTGATTAGAAAAGAAACAAAAGGGACTTGGAGCTATTATGAGCTGAATAGTGAAGAAGTAAGTCATTTATTATCTGAAAAACTTTGTTGCCTTTTCCGTCCTTCTTGCTAATTTTTTTAAGTACAACATGAAAACGAGTGGGGATTTTTTTATACAAAAGAGGATGTAGAAGTAAGAAACGGAGGTACGGGTTGATGCACGTCAAATTAATTTCTTGGCTGGAGAGCTGCTAAAAAATAGTATCAGTGCTCCGGGCCGTCGGGAAAGCTCGCTAGTTTTTCAGGTTAAAACGAGAAATTCTTTTATTTTCCATCAAGCGATTAAAAAATAGTCTTATTCTCCTTAAAGTACAAATAACCGGCTTTCCTTAACGCATAAATAAGGACAGCCGGCCATAATTATAGTTCAAGTTCTCCCATGCGCAGGAGTTCAACGACTGCTTGAGAACGCCCCTTGACTCCAAGCTTTTGCATTGCATTTGGGATGCGTACCCTTTGCAAACCTTGGGCATACTAATTAATTTAAGGACCTTCAAACGTATACTTGATGTCCACAGTTCCGTCTTGATGAATTTTAATTTCTTCAATTAATGTTTGAAATACATGGAATAAATCCTGATTTTGCAATTGGAGTTGCCGGAAGGCCTCTTTGATGGTTTTAATATTGGTTTCGTTGTGGTTATTTTGTTGGAGCAAAAATAATTGATTGTTTGCTTTTCCAATTTCTATATCAAGTTCTGCTCGTTTTGATTCAAATTCTCCCTTATTAATAAGTTGTTCTAAATAAAGATCAACTAAATGCTTCTTTTTCTGTTCCAACTTCTGAATGCTTTGTTGTATCTTCTTGGTTTGCTTTTGCTGCTCTTCCTGGGCGTTCCCTTGAAACTGCAGCGATAACTTCTCTCCTTTTTGGATCAACAAATTGATGATGAACTCACGAAAGTCTTCATATTGAATAGGGACATGATTAACACATCCATGTTTACCCGCCCTTCTATATTGAGAGCACTTCAAGTATTTCCATTCTGTACGCTCACCGTTTTTCTTTGTTTTGCATGATTGTACGATAACCATATTGGAACCACATACTGCACACTTGGCTATCTGGCGGAACTCATTCCACGGAGTAATTTTTGTCTTTTTGAATGTAAACTGTTTTGAATTCGCCTGGTCCCATATCTCCTCGCTCACTATAGGAGGATGATGTTCCTTAAATACAAACCATTTTTCTTCAGGATTACGAATTTGTTTCTTCCGTCCTCCTACTTTCACATTTGTATATTGGTTAAGTATGAACGTTCCTTTATATAATGGATTTTGAATGATTCTTTGAACCGTCGTCATTTGCCATGTATCCTTTTTCTTTGGCCTAACTCCTAAGTGATTTAATTCATTGGTTATTTTCTTAAATCCCCACCCGTTTTTGTACCACCCATAAATCTGGCGTACCACTTCCGCTTCTTCCTCATTTACAACAAGCTTTTGATCCACTCGTTCATATCCATAGGGTACTTTTCCAATATGCTCACCGCGGCGTACCTTTGCTGCCAAAGCTGCACTAATGCTAGAAGACAATGTCCGGCTATACTGAGCTGAAAACAGTGACCATAACTCAAACGCCATATCATTCTTGCCAGCCTTACTAGAGTCATAGCCCTCTTCGACAGAAATGATGCGAACTTGATGAGCAATGAACACTTCCCTGATTTCTAAGGAATCTTTAAGGTCACGGGCCAAACGAGATATAGATTTAAAGACAACCATGTCAATTTCTTTTTGTTTCACCTTTTGTAGGATAAGCTGAATGGCCGGCCGTTCCGTAAACAAGGTACCGCTAATTCCTTCATCTTTATATACCCATTGATCATCCCATTTATATCCGTTACGTTCAAGCCAGTTTCGGCAAATATCAATCTGGTTTTCTACTGAAGAGACTTGTTCGTCTCGATCAGTGGAAACGCGGACGTATACTGCGTATTTCTCCAAATTGTTCACCTTCCGCTTCCGTTAGGAGTTTGAGTTATTAAAATAAGATCAGCGAAACATTCCTCCATTTAAATATATGATTGACGCAGGACCTCATATTTAGATAAAACGCATGTGATAAAAAAATAAACCTTCCATTATGAAGGCTTATTTTTTAGGGTATGTTTGTTTTTGGGATTGTTATGGCGAACCTTGATCCATTCCTTCTTCAAAGCTGGAACAATCCAACGATCCAAACCGATTTTTCCGGCATTTGCTCCAGCAACTAAAAGGAACATTGTTAAAAGCAGCATTTGCGGATTAATACTTGTTGTGCCAGAGAACAGAAACGCGAAGTTCATCACAACGCCCATTAGAGCGGCAAACGTTGTAAATGTACCAAGAAGTAAGCCAATGCCGACGAAGAATTCTCCCCAAGGTATAAGGACATTAAATAATCCAACGTTTGGAATGGCAAAATGTGTTTTTTCTAATTGGTGTAAATACCTTCATTTCGGTCAACATTTACAACCGACAAACATGTCGCGGGCATTCCTCACAATGGCATATATTCCTTAAAGCCTCTAAATCAAAAATCACGAGTAATCCTTCATCATACCCCAATATACACTCTTTTTTTAACTGATTGAGC
The DNA here is from genome assembly GCF_042649685.1 of Bacillus songklensis. Taxonomy (NCBI): domain Bacteria; kingdom Bacillati; phylum Bacillota; class Bacilli; order Caryophanales; family Bacillaceae; genus Bacillus; species Bacillus songklensis. The sequence goes on from NZ_JBHRZT010000020.1 coordinate 637,992, forward strand.
ATTCGGTTTACCGTTTCCCGCGTTGCTCCGATCAGACCGGCAATCTCCTCGTTTGTAAACTTTCTTGTCATATAAAAAACGTTTCCATCCTTTTTTCCATAGGTATTAGTCATCCGTATGAGCGTCGACGCAAGAGCTCCATTTTTTCCAAAGAACATCAAGTCCCGCATCTTCGTTTGGGTAAATTGCTGCATATACCCCATCCATTTCGTAAACTCGATGGACAAGTCGCCATCCTGCCAGAGAAGAACCTCTAAATCTTTTTGTTGTATAACCCCTATTGTACAATCTTTTAATGCCCTGGCACTAAACATACATGTCTTTCCATCAACATATTGATATTCCCCAAACATATCATCAGCGCCAAAATGATAAAATGAAAGTTCTTTTCCATCATCCATCACTTTAGAAAGGTTGACAGCACCTTCTTTTAAGAAATAAAGCTTATCGGCTGCATCGCCTTCTTCAAAAAGATACCTTCCACTTTTCACTTTCTTTTCATACATCATCTCTTTTAGCCTGCTCATATTTTCTTTAGAGAATAAAACCGTATTAGATAGAATGGTGTTACTTAATGGACAGATTGCCTCCATGTTCCCTCGCCTCCGTCATCTTATTGATTCCGTTCATGCACTTCATCCTTTAGTCTATTGTAAGATGACAATGATTTTTTTGTTATCAGGGAATTCCCCTATTCCTTTGCAGTAATACCCTTAATTTGAGTTGAACAAATAACTAAGATAAAGTGTGAGAATGTTCACAGCTATTTGGACGGAGTTGATTTAAATTTATATATAAGTAAAATAACGGAGGTGATGGATATGTTAACAGGCGTGATTTTGGCAGGAGGTAAAAACGATGTACTGAATGACACGTTGAAATCATTTTTAAACATTTCAGAGCGCTATACCATTGATTATCAGCTTCACGAAATGAGGAAGATCTGTCAAGAGATTCTCATCGTCACAAATACTCCACAAGCCTTTTTACGATACGTTCCACGGGATATACGTATTATTACAGATTACTTTAAGAACTGCGGAGCGCTCGGAGGAATGCATTCGGCGCTTTCTCTTTCACAAAGTCCGTTTGTTTGGGTCACAGCCTGCGGGATGCCTTTTATCTCTTCACAGGCTGCCGATTATATGTCTAAACTTTGCCAGGAAAGAAAAGCAGATGCCGTTTTACCCATTCTTCATACGAAAGCCTATCCTTTTCATGGGATTTACCATAAAAGAATACTGCCTGCTGTCAAGGCACAAATTCGATTCAAAAACGGATCGCTGGAGAATCTAGTAAATACTCTCAACTGGATAGGGGTCTCTGAAAAAGACTTATACAGCATGAACATCCCGGAATCAATGGTCTTTACGATTAAAAATAACAAAGATTACGAAACAGCTCAAAACCTTGCAGGGCAAATTTCATTATGTTAATCGAATTCCTTTCTCTTTCATACAAATAATAAAGAAGGGCTTGCAAATGAAGTCCTTCTTGCCATTAACAAAAACAAGCCTTTTACTATTCGTACCTACCAGCTTCTTTAGAAAGGGATTTGTAAGAGGACTGTTGTACCATGGTTTCTCTCCGAATGAACCTCCAATATTGCCCCTATAGATCTTGCTCTCTCCTTCATGCTGAACAAACCGATGCCGTTCCTTTTCTGGCGAGTATCGAAACCGGTCCCTCTATCAACAATTAATCCTCCAATCTGATGGCAAGGTATTGATACGGTTTTCTTTTTTCATCTAAAAACGGCCCAATCGTCATATCCACCCAGTAATACGTCCCATTATACTCCGTATCCCAACAGTCCTTTTTTTACGGCATATTCTACTAATTCCGGTCTTGTTTTCATCTTTAATTTTTCCATCAGGTTGGATTTATGAGTCTCGACCGTTTTAACACTAATCACGAGCTTCTCAGCAACTTCCTTGTTTGAATAGCCTTTTGCAATTAATGTCAGTACTTCTTTTTCCCGATCTGATAGGAGAGAATAAGTGTCCATATTTCCTCCCTGCTTTAAATGGCCGACGTATTCCTCCATTAGCCTTTTGGTTGCAGAAGGATAAAGATAAGCTGACCCGCCTGCAACGGACTGAATCGCCTTTATTAATTCATCATGGGGAGCGCTCTTTAAAATGCATCCAGACGCCCCTGCTTGAATCGCCCGGAACAAATACTCTTCATCATCATGCATCGTTAAAATGAGAATATAAATGTCAGGCAACAGTTTCTTTATTTCTGAAGTAGCTGAAAGACCGTCTTTTCCATGAGGCATGCTAAGGTCCATTAATACAACATTCGGCTGTAACTCCTGTACTTTTTGGATGGCTTCATTTCCTTCTGAAGCTTCACCAATCACTTCCATATTCTTATTGTCATTCAGAAGCATTTTAAGCCCCATTCGAACAACTGCATGGTCATCAACTAGTAAAATTCGAATCAATTCCCTCACCTCTCGATTGGAACAGAAATTTTTGCTATGGTCCGTTTTGTTGATTTTATCATTTCTGCAGCAGGCGGTCTAACGGTTTCTTGCTCAAGACCTTTTTCCATAAGCTGCAGATTTGTAGATAGGCTGTACAGGTTTTGAGCAATGCCTTCATTTTGAAATTCCTTTATCAATGACCGTATTTCTTCAACCAAAACCACGTCTTTTTCACTGGATACTTGTAATGTTGAGTGAGATTCCATTCTTATCTCTCCCTTTATAAGACTTGTGATTGTTCTCTTCTGCAACCACAGCTTAAAATAAAGATGACTGCCTAATTATAAATTATAAGATTTTCATTGATAATTCTGTGATATTAATCACTGAAACAGAATTTTCACAACAAAACTAATGGATGTCATCTTTCTATTTCTAGCACGATAAGCCGGCTAGTTTATTGATTATCATAAGGTAGACTCACTCTCTATTTTTTCAATATACTTGTGAAACATTTCACAAATTAAGGGGGATGGCTCTCATGAAATGGTTACAAGGACCAAAAATGGCGATCGTGTCGTTATTCCATACATCAAAAAGTTCATGTACAACCATTTTATCAAAGGTGTAAACACGGTCATATCCCAGCTCACTAAATAGGCGATTGATGAAACATATAGAGTTACCATGACACTCGTTTTAGGAAGTCGGCACAAAATAGACCCCTTGGCGCGCCAAGGGGTTTCCACTTGTCCATTTTTCTTGTTTATGCATCATTTTATACATCCCTGATGAATCAACGTTTTCGGCTTATGAAGAAGTCTTGTGGCTCATAAAAAAGTGGGCATTTATGCAATTTCTTCTTCAATTAACCCCTCTGTTGGTCATAATAAGAATGATTTCTTAAATTATTCTCCGGCCACTCTGTCCTAATGCATAATAAATCCCATGTTGCAGGGTTTGGAAACTGTCAAATGAGGATAAATTGATATCTGTTTGAGAGATAATTAGACTCAATTCGGCAGAGATTCCCACTAAAAGGGTTTCCGTTCCAATTAGAGAAGCAGCAGAACCCAGTTTCTCAATTACACTTGCCGTATACTCTGTAATATCTTTATCCAATCCAGTCAGGTCCAAAAGAAGATACTTCGCCTTGTATTTTGGGAGATTATTTAAAGTATTGACAATGAGATCCTCAGCCCGATCATTGTCATATCTGCCTAGTAGTGGAACCACAACAATTCCTTCGAGGACGGGAATGATTGGTGAGGAAAGTGCCTTAACAAGATCTTGTAGTTCTTTGGTTTTTTCTTCTACAAGACCTTCTAATTGTTGAATTTGTTCTGCTTCTTTTTTTCTAGCTAACTGGTGAATATTTTGTGCAACATTGATATTCGAAGGAAAGTATTCAACTACACTATATTCATATCCCTCTATCTGATGTTGAATCACCTTATACCAAATATTTGTTCCGAACAAACCTGTAAATATTCCGGCATAGTGAGCAGGCACAAAATTTCCTCCCGTTTTCTTTCCTTGTGCCAGGTTGATTTTATATTCCCAACTATCCTTCAACTGAGTAACTAATGTTCTGTTTTCAGGATTTAAATCCCGAATAGAGATCTTGCCCCACCCAGCGGAGGCATAGGTATTAGTGATTAGCTCAGCAGCTTCAAATACACTTACACTCTTCATATTCCGAAAGTATTCCCCTACCACTAATCCTTGGCGAAAGCCAGTTGTCTCCAGAACAAGATTCGTTGCTTCTTCTCCAGAAATTTCTTCGATCGTATCAAACAACGTTTTCATTGCGGAAGAAATCCAGAAAAGTACAGCATCTTCACCTTCAAAAAGAAACTGTCCTTTCTCTAAATTCCATTCGAAGTTAAGTCCACCTATATTAAGTTTAGATTTTGTATCCATATAAGAAAATCCCCCTCTCAAAATCCGGGTGTAATATAGTTACAATTATATTTTTAATTGTTTAGAGAAGCAAAATTAATTGATTATCTACTCTTAATCTATTTCAACAATTGACCTTTAATTTTATTATTTCTTATTTAACTAACGCATCGGTTCAACAAGTGATGCTATGGTAAGACAAGGCGGTTATAAAAATTTGTATAAGATAATTGTTATTTTACACTTTCCAATGCTTGCTTAACATGTGCAAAGGTTTTAATAGATGACATATCAATTCCGCCATTTACAACGGTCTGAGCTAATTCAGGGCGTAGACCTGTTACAATTGTATTTATCCCTAACAAACGAAGAACGTTTTCTATTTGGTACAGATAACGTGCAATTTCTATATCAATAGTCAAAATGCCTGAAAAGTCAGCAATAAGATGATTTACCTGTAGTTCAGCAATTTGGGGAACAACTTTCTCTAAAATATATGTTGCCCTATAAGAATCGATAGCACCAATCAAGGGGAGAACCGCAATACCATCTTTAACCGGTACAATGGGTGCTGATAATTCTGCCATTTCCCTTTGCGTCTCATCCATAATTTTATCAGTAAGGCGTTCGAATGCGAAAACAGTTTCATTAAGGCTTATATCCAGCATTGCGTTTATCCGCTTTATAATAAAAGCCGTTTCTTTTATCGAAAGTCCAAACTCTAAACTAATTCTCGTTAGAATTTCAGTAAAGATGTCTCGTGTTGGTGGATAACGAACAATAATCTCTGAAATTCTTCCCCCTGAAGATGCCTCCCTTTCTCCATTTTTTTTACTCCATACAATAAGGTCTTCCGGCACTCCCTCTTTATCATCAATAAGGGATTTCCCTAAAAATCCCATAAACTCAATATACATGGTGATTGCTTGTTCTTTTTCCCATTCAGGAATCTCTAATTTCATTTTATGAAGAACACCTTCAACGATTTCAACAGCCAGAGATTCTGCATTTTCAATTAAGTAGTCAGAAACATTGAAAACCAAGGTCATTTTTAGTCCACACCTTTTTCTGTATTAATTAAATTATTATAACCTAAATAAAGAACAACGCATGCCAAAAAATTTATTATTTTGTCACACATATATTAATTCATAATAAATGAATCTTATTGACCTGCCCCCGTTTGTTGAATAACATTTGCTTTTAGTGTAAAAATATCATGAACCTGAGTTGAACTGTGGACTCACGTAAGTAACTGTCTTAACTCTTCTGTCATTTGTTCAACTAACTCAGGTCTTCCATGAAACTGAGCTGGGGTATTCTGAAAAAGTTGGATACGCCAATTTCCTTCGTTATTTACGACAACTAGAGTATGATGTGTATTGACTTTAGGGTTGATGTCTGATTGTCCAGGAGGCACCATACCTGCTATAGCACGTAAAATGGCTATATCAGAACCCAGAAAGCGCACACCTTTAACTTTGCCTACAAATTGAGCAGTGGGGTGATCTTCAAAGATCGGGTTGAGGTGTAAAAATATCTCATCACGTCCAATCGACTGACTCCCATCAAAACCAATACTCTCGCCATCCTCTGTGAACAAATCAGCCATTGCACGGGCACTGCGGTTGTTCCATGCATCTAATAGTTGTTGATAGAGTGCTTGGATTTCATTCGATATAGAAGATTTCATAATCATTTCCTCCTTAAAAGTTCTTATATACTTTCCTTGTTCCACGGCTACCAATTCATCGTAATCTACATCTGGCTCTTATTCAATTACCTAGCTGTTTTTTGTTAATAATTATCTTTCCCGATCATTTTCTTATTCAACTATCTACGTTAGCCAACCATGCCCCACTTTACGGCACCGCAGATTATAGAAGAAATTCTGTTCTTCCATGGGAGCTCAATATGAAAAACTGCGTCAGTTGTTGGGGAATAGAAGATTGGAATATATCGTTTTAAAAAAAAATATAGAAAATGTGGAGACATATCTTTACCAATTTCGAAAGGGGAGGATTTATTTTTGTTCGTACGTAAAACAAGGAGTTACAAAGATAATTATCCAAATTCTATTGCAGCGTTTGAAAAGGTTCAATTAGGAGGGTTAGAACAGACGATCCTAATTCGCGGTGAAAACCGAGATAATCCTATTCTTTTATTTTTACAATGAAGGGACTAAGTTATATTTACTCAGTCCTTTTGTCTGTTTTGTTTAAATAATGCCCCCAGTAGTTCAATATGAACCTGTTACGTTTATTGAGTAGTTGTGTTGTGCCCTGTTCTTGCACAATAAAAAAAGCCAGCATTATTTTTGCTGACGTCTGATTTTATGATTTAATTCTTATTACAAGATAAAAAATTTTTTGGTGCTACTCAAACCAAGTAGAAATGCACCATTATAAGTAAAAAATTTATGCCCACTTTAGTAACCATTTTATCTAACACATCCTATTCTAAATAGAATATCGTTGCCTTCATCGTTACAATTTAAAGTTAACATAATTTTATTTAACTAATGTTAATTGATTATAAATATTTAATTAATTCACCAAACGCCCCACCCGTTCGCTCAATAAAAAAGACAGCTTGCTTATCAAAGTAACGCCGCCTGTTAGCCATCCATGCCATATGCCACGGTACCAGAGATTATAGATATCTTCATTCTGGACCGCATCCTCTCCTTATTCAATTAAGAAAAAAGCAACCAAACCCTTTTTAGGAATTTGGTTGCTCTTTTACATTATTCAACTCAACGTATTGTTTCTGACTCGAAAAGAATGCTTCCAAGGCTGTCTTGAAAGTTTCATCCACTTTTAGGGTTCCATATGTCTCTTTACCTAGCTTCAGTGGTGATGAGCTTTTCATCCACCTCACCTCATTGCTACTATATGTCAGTAGATGAAGTGGACTATCCTACTTCTTTCAAGTTCTTTCTTCCGATTTCATGATAAGGTATACCCATTGAACTACTCCCACTTAGCTAACGCTTGAAGTGAGAGATTCCTGCGAACACTAGTGTATCCACCAGTTTCTTAGCAGGCTACCCTCGTAGTCCCTACGATTGATACGAAATTCGTATGGTCTTGCCGTCTTGTTTTTGGTTTTTTGACACTTGGTTTTCGTGCCACAAGTTTACTGGTTTCTTCTTTTTGCGACTTTCGAATGGTATAGGCGAACGACAGCCACCAGACAAGTTCTATTTACTTTTGCTTCTGTAGATAATAAAGAAAATTCTTTCCTTTACATCAGTTTGCAATCACTACGCATTACATTCGAGATGTGGTTTCGAACTGTTTTCTCACTAATGAATAGATCACTCGCGATTTCTTTTGTTGTTTTGTCTTGTACTAACAATTCGAAAACTTCTCGTTCTCTTTTCGTAAGTAACGGCTTTGGTTGAAAATCTTTCTCCTTCAATGTAACCCTCCTTGCCTGATTCAGAGTTGAACTATCGGATGGGTATAAATTTAGTCACCATATCTTATGTAAAAATGCCTCAAGCGGTTACTCGTGTTAGGAAGTTAGGCTCTATTGAAGAAAAAAATTTTTCGTCTTCCTTAACGTGCAGCAAGATTCCCAATTCAAGCAGCAGTAATTGGAGGATAACTGTCCATTAGAGCCCGTTTGCAGGGTAGTGGAGACATTAGCCTCACTTTATTTCGGCTGTTTGCGAAAGGCATTGCTTCATCTCTTCCGTCCATGGAATCGATTTACCTGTTTTTTTTGAAATCTGAACCATTGTTCCTCTTCCGGCTAAACAAAGTTCCCCCTGTCCGTTTTTTATCATGTAATGCAGATCCACAGATGAATTGCCTATTTTATTTGCTTTAACGTAGATTTCCAATTTTTCATCAAAGAAAATTTGTTTGATAAAATCACATTGTAAGTCTGCTACAACAGGCATCGCTTCATAAAGGGGATTGGTCCACTCTGCCATAAACCCTAATCGTTGAAAAAAGTGAATTCTCGCTGCTTCAAAATAAATAAACGGAACCGTATTGTTTAAATGACCAAACATATCGGTTTCGGAAAAACGCACGCGTGTTTCATAATACACATCATCAAAAGAAGACTTCCATTCTTCTAAATTATGAATATAGCTAATTTTCCCCATCTTTTCCACCCTTGTTTCCCATGAATTTTTTATATGAAACGGGCCGTCACAGAAACCCTTCACTTTAGTGGATTTCATATGACGGCCCATTTTATCAGGCTGATTATACTTGGTCGCTTCCAAAGAAATTACGGAATGATTGAATCGCTGTATCTCGGTTTAATGCCGCGATCGATGTTGTTAATGGAATACCTTTTGGACATGACTGCACACAGTTTTGAGAGTTACCGCAGTTCGCGAGTCCACCGTCTCCCATGATGGCATCTAAACGCTCACCTTTGTTCATCGCTCCTGTTGGATGTGCGTTGAATAAGCGGACTTGAGATAACGGCGCAGGGCCGATGAAGTTAGACTTGTCGTTTACGTTTGGACATGATTCAAGGCAAACGCCGCATGTCATACACTTTGATAACTCATATGCCCATTGACGTTTCTTTTCAGGCATACGAGGGCCTGGTCCAAGGTCGTATGTTCCATCGATTGGAACCCATGCTTTAACACGTTTTAACGCATCGAACATACGGCTGCGGTCTACTTGCAGGTCACGAACAACCGGGAATGTTTTCATTGGCTGCAGGCGAATCGGCTGCTCCAGCTTATCAACAAGCGCTGTACAGGATTGGCGCGGCTTACCGTTAATGACCATTGAACACGCACCGCACACTTCTTCTAAGCAGTTCATATCCCATGTAATAGGGGTTGTTTTATTTCCTCTTGCGTCAACAGGGTTACGTCTGATTTCCATGAGCGCCGAAATGACGTTCATATTCGGACGATAGGGGATTTCGAACTCTTGTTCATAAGGAGTTCCATCTGGTCCATCTTGACGAGTGATAATGAATTTGATCGTTTTTTGTTCAACCATAGTCGTACTCACGGCTTAACGAACCCCCTCTTCTTTTTTCTCTGGTGCTGCTTTCTTTTCATTTTTTTTCTTTGTATAGTCACGTTTACGAGGTTTAATTAATGAAACATCTACATCTTCATAATGGAAAGCCGGCGCTGATTTATCGCCTGTGAAGCTTGCCATTGTTGTTTTTAACCATTCTTCATCGTTACGATCCGGGAAGTCTGGTTTGTAGTGGGCACCACGGCTTTCGTTGCGGTTGTAAGCGCCCAATGTCACAACACGCGCTAATTCAAGCATATTTTTCAATTGTCTTGTAAATGTCGCTCCCTGGTTGCTCCACTTCGCTGTATCGTTAATGTTGATGTTATCAAAACGCTCCATAAGCTCTTGGATTTTTTCATCTGTTTTCAACAATTTATCATTATAACGAACAACCGTTACGTTATCTGTCATCCACTCTCCAAGCTCTTTATGAAGAACATACGCATTCTCGCTGCCATCTAAAGACATGATGCGATTCCATTTTTCTTGTTCTCGTTGCACATAACCGTCATATAAACTTGATGGCAGCGCATCTGCACTCTTTTCCAAACCGTTGATATATCGAACTGCGTTAGGGCCCGCTATCATACCGCCGTAGATAGCAGATAACAATGAGTTGGCTCCTAAACGGTTCGCTCCGTGTTGAGAATAATCACACTCACCAGCTGCGAAGAGACCTGGAATGTTGGTCATCTGATCATAATCGACCCATAAACCGCCCATTGAGTAGTGAACAGCCGGGAAGATTTTCATCGGTACTTTACGAGGATCGTCTCCCATGAACTTTTCATAAATTTCGATAATTCCACCCAGTTTAATATCCAACTCTTTCGGATCTTTATGGGAAAGGTCAAGATAAACCATGTTTTCGCCATTGATACCTAGTTTTTGATCCACACAAACGTGGAAGATTTCACGTGTTGCGATATCACGAGGCACAAGGTTTCCGTATGCCGGATATTTTTCCTCTAAGAAATACCAAGGTTTTCCATCTTTATATGTCCAAACGCGTCCGCCTTCTCCACGGGCTGATTCACTCATCAAACGCAGTTTGTCATCCCCGGGAATGGCTGTTGGGTGGATTTGGATAAACTCACCGTTCGCATAATAAACACCTTGCTGGTAGACGATTGATGCTGCTGAACCTGTATTGATCACAGAGTTTGTTGACTTACCAAAGATGATACCAGGTCCTCCGGTAGCCATAATGACGGCATCAGCTGGGAATGATTGAATTTCCATGGTTGTGAGATTTTGAGCAACCACACCACGGCAGATGCGATCATCGTCTATAATAACCCCTAAGAACTCCCAACCTTCATACTTCGTTACAAGGCCTGCAACCTCATGACGGCGAACTTGCTCATCTAATGCATAAAGTAACTGTTGTCCTGTCGTTGCACCCGCAAATGCAGTACGGTGGTGCTGTGTACCGCCGAAACGACGGAAATCGAGCAATCCTTCAGGAGTACGATTAAACATTACTCCCATGCGGTCTAATAAGTGAATAATTCCTGGTGCTGCCTCACACATCGCTTTTACAGGCGGTTGATTCGCTAAAAAGTCTCCACCATAAACCGTATCATCAAAGTGCTCCCAAGGAGAGTCGCCTTCCCCTTTTGTATTGACCGCACCATTGATACCGCCTTGAGCACATACTGAGTGAGAACGTTTTACGGGAACAAGTGAAAATAAATCAACTTGCTTTCCTGCTTCCGCAATTTTAATTGTGGCCATTAGCCCTGCTAAACCGCCGCCAACGACGATAACTCTCCCTTTACTCATCGTAACCCCACTCCTTTAAAACTGGATCAAATTATGCAAACGCTAAAATGGCACGTACACCGACGAATGCCAATACTACAAAAACTCCTAATGTCACATATGTTGAAATTCTTTGAGAACGAGGAGTTACCGTAAGTCCCCAGCTTACTGCAAATGACCATAATCCATTCGCAAAATGGAATACAGTTGATAGGATTCCAACAATATAGAACGCTAACATAGCAGGATTGTCTACGATATTAGCCATCATTTCGTAATCAACATGTGCGCCGAAGAATACTTGAATTCTTGTCTCCCATACGTGCCATGCTACGAAAATTAATGTAATAACACCTGAAACACGCTGCAATAAAAACATCCAATTTCGGAAATAGCTATAATTGCTCACATTGTTCTTAGCCGTAAATGCAATGTAAAGCCCATAAATTGCATGGAATAAGAGCGGTAAGAAAATGATAAATGTTTCTAGTGCTAAGCGGAAGGGTAAACCCTCCATAAAGCCTGCAGCTTTATTAAACGCTTCGGGCCCTCTTGTCGCAAAGTTGTTCACTACTAAGTGCTGGATAAGGAAGATCCCTACCGGAATGACACCTAACAATGAATGCAGCCTGCGGTTGAAAAACTCCTTGTTTGTTGCCATACATTAAACCCCCTTTGATAAATGAACGAATTTTGGAAAAATTACAAGATTCCCCATCCATCTTAATAGATTAATAGGTCGACAAAAAATGAAAACCTTTGCATTTTTTATCGAATAAATGTGACAAATTTATTGTACTCCCATCTACTATACCCGTCAAGGAACCAAGGCATAAATGTTGTATAAAATAAGAACAATAAACAATCTTCAATAAATGACATTATTTGGTTAATAAATGAATAAAAATGCATTCTTATAAATAAAAAATCTATCTGTAAATGCATTTTACATCTATATTTAATTAAGTGTTCATATGTCATTTTTTGGTGAATAAAAACTTTATAAACAAGAAAAGCGGGGAAAGCTTATTCATGCTCACAGCTGGACAAATCCAACACACAACCGATGCTTTCTTGTCTTTTCGCAAAAAAAGGGGTGAGACAACCATCACCTTCATATATAATATAAGCTATAGAAAGAGGGGAAGAAATTGAACAACTTATCGATACAACATGAAGAAACTTTAGATGAACAAATTTTTCCTTATTTTGGTTATAACCTGATCCGTGACGTCTTACTGCCAGATTTACTCGGCAATGAATCCCACCAAATCTTATATTGGTCTGGAAAAAGTCTGGCTCGAAAATACCCTTTAGAGCAAATACAAGATGTTATGGCTTTTTTCCTGCAAGCAGGTTGGGGTACCCTTACTCTTAGCGAAGAAAAACGTCGTGAGTTGGAATTCATTCTATCGGGTGATATTGTGACAAAGAGAATCCAAAATAATCCGAATGCTTCCTTCCACTTAGAGGCAGGCTTTATCGCCGAGCAAATTCAATTTCAAAGAAGTTGTACGGCTGAATCAATCTTAGAATTAAAAGCTAAACAAAACAAAGTTCTTATTACGGTAAAATGGGATAAAAAAGATATCATCGAATAGAGTCATCCTCCTGAAAGGGCCCGTCATGAAAATCCAGCAAAATCAGAGGATTCCGTGACGGGTCCTTTCAGTAAAGATCAACTTTTGTCATTGATTAGAGACTTATGGGACAGCCCCCATTATTCGTTTAGAAAACTAAAAATCGGTCTCTCAAGGGGCCTCGCTTTTTACTGATTTCAAATGGATTGAAGAACATCTGTTAACGCAATGCACTCTTGCTCAGATAACGGAACAAGCGGTAAACGGACAGAGCCTACATCTAATCCTTTTAACTGTAAAGCTGTTTTCACAGGCGTTGGGCTTGGCGCCGCAAATAGCGCCTTCATGATCGGCAGCAGCTTTTGATGTGCCTTCGCGGCTTTTGCTAATTCGCCGTTTTCAAAACCTTTGATCATCTCTTGCATTTCATTGCCGATGATATGAGAGGCCACCGATATAATTCCATTACCGCCAATCGCCAATACGGGCAATGTCAAAGCATCATCGCCGCTGTATAACGCAAAACCCTCATCTGTGTTAGCAATGATTTCAGTCATCGCATCAAGGTCACCGCTTGCTTCTTTAACGGCTACAACATTTGGAAGTTTAGATAGCTTTATAACCGTCTCGGCAGCAATATTTGTGACAGCACGCCCCGGAACGTTATAAAGCATGACAGGCAGGGATGTGCTTTCGGCAATCGTTTTAAAGTGTTGATAAAGTCCTTCCTGGTTTGGCTTATTATAGTATGGTGCCACCAGCATAATGGCATCCACACCGGTTTCTTCCGCTTTTTTTGTCAATTCGATGGAGGCATATGTGTTATTGCTTCCCGTACCCGCAATAACAGGTACTCGTCCGTCTACAACTTCTGCAACATGGCGAAATAAAGCTAATTTTTCTTCTGTTGATAAAGTAGGAGATTCACCGGTTGTTCCTGCAATCACCAATGAATCGGTGCCGTTTTCAATTAAATAATTGACAAGCTTGGTTGTTTTAGGAAAATCGATATTTCCTTTATGGTCAAAAGGTGTAACCATAGCAGTTGACACTTTTCCAAAATTAATCATATTTCCACTCCTTCATAACAATCCCCGTCTTTTGACGAGATGATCTTATTATTTTGCGCCTGCCATTTCTGCATCCAATTGGAAAGCTTGGTGAAGCACTTCTACTGCCCGCACCATCTCTGCTTGATTCACCACTGTTGAAATTTTAATCTCGGATGTGCTGACCATTTTCACTTCAACTTTTTCTCCTGCCAATACTTCAAACATGTCTGCGGCCACGCCTGGATTAGAAACCATTCCTGAACCGACAATCGATACTTTGGCTAACCCGCTTTCGTGCTCAATGCGTTCATACCCTAATGTGTCTGCATATTGTGAAAGTACATCTACTGTTTTCTGTAAATCGTCCGTCTTGACAGAGAATGAGATGGAAGGTTCACCGGATGATATGATGCTTTGAATAATAATGTCCACATTAATTTGATGCTTGGCCAATGTAGTAAAGATAGTGGGTAGTGTATGTAGTTGATCTTCCATTCCCACTACTGTCACGCGCGATACGTTATCTTCAAATGCAATCCCTCTTACAATTAAATTTTGCTCCATTGATGCTTCCTCCTCCACGATTGTTCCTCGCTCCAATTCCATGCTTGAACGCACTTCAAGCGAAACATGATAGTTTTTTGCAAGTTCAACAGCACGGGGATGCAAAACTCCCGCCCCTAGGTTCGCTAATTCTAACATCTCATCATAAGAAATAGATTGTAACTTTCTTGCTGTTTTGACATAACGGGGATCTGTCGTAAATACACCTGTTACATCTGTGTAAATATCGCATTTATCGGCTTGTAAAGCGGCGGCTAATGCCACAGCTGTTGTATCGGACCCTCCCCGTCCCAATGTGGTAATCTCTTTATCTGCTGTGATTCCCTGAAATCCTGCCACTACTACGATTCGACCTTCGTTCAACAAACCTTGGACACGCTCTGTTTGAATATGTTCGATTCTTGCATTACCGTGTATCGCTTCTGTCTGGATTCCTGCTTGCCAGCCTGTAAGGGATACGGCCTCATATCCTTTTTCCTTTAATGCCATACATAGCAAGGAAATCGTCATTTGCTCTCCTGTTGCCATCAGCATATCCATTTCTCTCTTGCTAGGACTCACGGATATCTGCTTTGCGAGGGAAACAAGTTCATCCGTTGTTTTTCCCATCGCCGAAACGACTACCACCACTTGATTTCCTTGCTGTATTTCCGCAATGACGCGATTGGCTACATTTTGAATGCGCTCAACAGAACCGACTGATGTACCGCCAAATTTTTGAACAATTAATGCCATACTGGACCATCCTTTACTATTCATTTTTCATATAGGCTTTTCAAATGATAGGTTTTCTCAAGGTAAAAAGTATTGGTTGAGACCAATTTTGAAAATAAAGCTGTTTTAGGAACCCGTTTACATCCTCTTTAAAAAACAAAAAAGCAATGAGATAGAAAACTATCCCATTGCTTAATATGAACAAATAGTAAAATTAAGTTCCGCAACGTGAGATAGCTCTCCAAGGTTTCATTTACCTTGACAGTCCTACATTTCTTCAATGCAAAACCAGCAAAAGCAGCAATGAGGCTGCCTTTGCTTCGGCGAATTTTCCTTTCCATCATGTTCACCGGAGCTCACTCTCCTCCCATGATTTACTCTTAAAATTCGCACCTCTATCTTCACTTCAACGTAATGAAGTGTTAAATCAATATGAAATTATTTACATCATAACAAACTTTTTGGGCTCTGACAACCCTAACTTTGCAATTTCTCAAAAATAGCTTCTGCCACATTTCTCGGAATATCGGCTTCTTGTATCTCTTCTATCGTAGCTTCTTTCAAACGTTTAACAGAGCCAAAATGTTTGAGCAGCGCTTTTTTTCGTTTTTCCCCCACGCCTGGAATGTTATCGAGGACAGACTGGAACGCAGATTTAGAACGAACTTGGCGATGGAACGTAATCGCAAATCGGTGCACCTCATCTTGAATGCGCTGCAACAAATAAAACTCCTGGCTGTTTCGCTCCAATGTGATAATTTCCGCTGGTTGTCCCATGATCAAATTAGAAGTACGGTGCTTCTCATCTTTCACAAGTCCTGCGGTCGGAATGAACAAGCCCAATTCATTTTCCAATACGTCCTCAACAGCAGCTAAATGTCCTTTCCCGCCGTCCACAATAATTAGATCCGGAAGAGGTAAATTGTCTTTTAGAACACGGCTGTATCTTCTTCGAACCACTTCGCGCATGGATTCATAATCATCCGGTCCCTCTACTGACCTAATTTTATATTTACGGTACTCCTTTTTGGCCGGTTTGCCATCGATGAACACAATCATGGCGGAGACCGGATCGGTTCCTTGAATATTGGAGTTATCAAATGCTTCAATACGCAGAGGAGCCGCAATACCAAGCTGTTCACCCAAGCTTTCTACCGCCTTAATCGTTCTTTCTTCATCCCGTTCAATCAAAAAGAATTTTTCTTGAAGAGCAATTTTAGCGTTTTTACATGCTAACTCTACTAGCTCTTTTTTCTTTCCGCGCTTCGGATGGTGAACATTGACCTCTAACAATTGCTCGACAAGCGAAGCGTCAATCGTATATGGCAATAAAATCTCTTTTGGCTTAAAATGATTATTTTGGTTGTAAAACTGACCAATAAACGTTAAAAAGTCCTCTTCCGGCTCATTATAAAACGGAAACATAGACACATCACGTTCAATCAATTTTCCCTGACGGATGAAAAAGACTTGGACACACATCCACCCTTTATCATAGGAGTAACCGAACACATCCCGGTCAACAAAATCCCCCAGCATCATCTTTTGTTTCTCAATAGTGGCTTCGATATGGGCTATTTGATCCCGGTATTCCTTTGCCCGTTCAAAGTCCAGCTCTTCGGAAGCCTTCATCATTTTTTCCGTCAGCTCTTCTTTTACCTGCTGATAGCCGCCATTTAAAAAGCGGCTAATGTCATCAATAATTTTCTTGTTTTGCTCTGCCGAAATGTCCTTCACACATGGGGCCATACATTGGCCGATATGATAATACAAACACACCCGGTCCGGAAGTGTCGAACATTTCCTTAATGGATAAATGCGATCCAGCAGCTTTTTCGTTTCATTTGCCGCCTGTGCATTTGGATACGGACCGAAATACTTTCCGTTATCCTTTTTGACTTTTCGTGTAATAATGAGACGCGGATGCTTTTCACCCGTAATTTTAATGAACGGATAGCTCTTATCATCCTTTAACATAACATTATATTTAGGGTCATGCTTTTTAATCAAATTCATCTCTAAAATAAGAGCCTCAATATCGGAAGAGGTAACAATATACTCAAAATCCACAATCTCATTCACAAGACGCAACGTTTTCCCGTCATGGCTTCCCGTGAAATATGAGCGTACCCGGTTTTTTAACACTTTTGCTTTTCCGACATAAATGACCGTTCCATATCGGTCCTTCATCAAATAACAGCCAGGCTGATCTGGTAAGATAGCCAGCTTTTCTTTTAAGTGATTATTCATTTCAATCACTCCAATTATTAGTCTATCCATTTATATAGGGTAATTTCCCCATATACCGGATCTGATAATTTACTTGATTTATATTTTCGTACTTTTTTCACCCTATTTTCAATGTTAATTCCTTGTTCTGCAAACCCTTTTAAAACATGGTCAGTAAGATAAATTGTAGCATGTTTATAATTCGATTTTCCCTGTAAAAAAATGTTAAAACGATAGACCTCTTGATGAGGAAAATTCACCTGCAGGTAATTTAGTACTCTCGTTTCTTCCCACGTATATAAAACAAACTCTTCACGTTTATCTTCCAAATCGTACGCTAACTGGTAAGTTGCCGGTAAAGAGTCAGATTGCTTTTTCATGTCCACTGCGCCAATCGTAATTTGCACCGTTAAAACAACTGTTGCAAACACCATCTTTTTTAATGTAAGCTCCGTTCTCCAGAAATAGCTCCACAAATAAAACAGAATGATGGCCGCAACCGGTATAACATGACGCGGTTTATCAATATTTTGCCCAAACAGGGCCCATATAAAATAGACGATGCCCATCATTGCTAACCATGCATCCGCTTTAAGAGTAAGCCGTTTTAAATAGATAAAGAAAAGGAGAAGAGTATATAAAAATAGGATAAGAAATGATTGACTACAAATACCGGTCCAAATAATATTGTAAAAAATCAACGTCAGGGCTCTTTGTAAAAAAGAGTGATCATCCGTAGCGGCTGTTCCTCCCCACTCGTGAAAGTGTCCATTGGTAAAAGAAAGAGCCAGTTTAAAAAAGCTAATAACTCCTCCCTCTGAGGCCATAACAGCGAATAACCAGATTAATTGAAAAAAAACAGCAAAAGAACAAAGGATAAATAGTCTTTTCCAACTCTTCAATATCTTCCATTCATGCCACCATAAAAGCAAAATTCCGCTTACAAACGGTAAATAAGATAAGCGAATTCCGAGTACAATGCTAAATAAAAACAATGGAATAATTTGAAATAAAAATTTTCGATTTTCCTTCGCTAAATGGAGAGACCAACCATACCACCAGAATGCGGCCATGGCTGCCCCTTCTGACATCGGCTGCGTAACAATGAGCAGCATATAGCTTGACGATTGAATTAAAGCCGTTGTTAGCCAAGCTTGACTAAAAGTTTGATACCTCTTTGCTAATAAATAGATGGGAACTGTTGCTGAAAGCATCATTATACTATTAAAGATGGCTAATGCTTGAGCCGGATTATTTACAAACTGATTGACAAATGTCCCGCCAAGAATAAAATAAGGATAACCTGGAAAATGAGGCTGCATTGCCAATAAATCGTAACGTTTCAATGCTAATGCAAAATCAACCTGGTCCCATGAAGCTGCATATGGACTAGCATAACTCAATTGAAAGTAATAAATCAAAAAAAGGGCACAAAAGCCAATTATAATCGATAAACGGAATGTACATCCCTTGTTTTTAAAAAATTCTCCTAACATATACCTCGTCTCCTGTATAGATAAAAAAGTACAAGACATTATGCCTTGTACTTTTTAAATAATATTTTTTGTTTGGGATTCAAGCGTCTGTACATTCTGATCTTTTTTTTGTTTAGTTTCTGCCTTTGAAGGTTGCTTTCCTGCATTTTTTGTATTAATCAATAAGTAAATGACAACAAAGTATCCAAGATAAACAATGACCTCTTCAATTGAAGGCATAGATGAGTAACCAAACAATGCTTTTAAGAAAATCCCTATATCACCGGATAAAATCGGTGCTTCTCCATTATCCCGAAGGTAATGATCATAATCAATCGGATGCTCGGGTAAAAACCAAGTCAAATCATATACATGAGGCATAACACTGCCAATAATATTTAAATCTTGCAGCATGGAGATTCCCTGAACGAGCAGGCCTGCCGCTATTAAAATGATAAACGTACCTGTCACCTTAAAAAATGTTTTAAGCGGCACACGCATTGTACCTTTAAAGAAGAAATAGCTTACTACTGATGCAATAAGCACTCCTGTAATAGCACCCCATCCTTGCATGGCAGCACCGATGTTTCCACCTGTAATCGCTGCAAAGAAAAATACGGTTTCTACCCCTTCGCGCAGCACGACTAAAAACGAGTGAATAACCATTCCAATGATATTGCCTGTCGAGATAAATTGGTCCATTTTTCCTTCCATGTTGCTTTTCAAGTCTCTGCTATGTTTAGCCATCCAAAAAACCATTTGCGTGAGCAAAATAGAAGAAATAAGGATAATACTAATTTTTAAATACATTTCACTTCCCATTGCAGCAAATCCTGTGAAAACCACCTGAAATAACATGGCTACTCCGATGCTTGCTAAAACAGCAAGACCAGCGCCTGCCCACACGTATTTTGTATATTTTTGATGGTTTACCCGTTTTAAATATGTCGTAATAATTCCGACAATCAATAGGGCTTCCAATACTTCGCGAAATGTAATCAACAGGGCTTGAATTTCCATTTTTTATTCTCCCCTCCCCGCATAGAAATCTTTATTTTCTCTTTTTAACAATTGAGTATACGACAATCATGATGATAACGGCGACAATTACAATAATTGGAATCCAGTTCTTTATTTTTGAAAGATCCGTCCAATCCTTTTTCGCTGTATTCTCCTCTGTTGCACTCTCTGAAAAATGCCCTACTTTTAAGCTTTTCAACTTAAATTCTTTTTGCAGGGATGTAAGAATGGCATCTTTGCTCTCTTTAAATGCCTCAATATCTTCTTCTCTGTTGCCTACCCCGAACAGCCCAGGGTTACCGAGCGATTGTAAGGCCTTATCAAATTCTGCTCTGATTTGTCGATCCAATTCCTGATTCTTACCTTGAACAACCGGAGATAAGGCTTCATATGTAGCAAATGCTTTCGCTATAAGCCGTTTACTTGTATCATACTCTTTAAAGTTTTTTTCAATGCTTTCTAAACGACGCGCGATATTCAAAACAAGAATTTTCTCCATGTCTTGAATAACTGCCTTACTGTCTTCATTTTTTAGATCCTTCAAGACCGTTTCCGATGGCTCTGTTCCCATGTGCTTATCAAGCTCTTCTTTTACAGTTTCAAACACTGCCTTTGCTTCATCAAACTTCGGCGGATTATTATTTAACTTTGTAACCATTTCCTTATATACTTCAGCTACTTTTTCTTCATTCGGATCACCATATGAATAGGCCGCCACTTGTAAGGTGTTAATATTAATAATGAATATTAGCATTAAATAAAATAAGAATAGTTTTCTCAATTTTTTCATTTTTTTACCCCCACAATGATAATGATAATAATTATCAATAATGTTGTCAATAACAGCATGCAAAAAAAGTTGGACCATAAAGAGAACCTCTATGATCCAACCTTCTATAACGAAATCACACAAACTGAGATTTCTATCATAAACAGACATTCCTCAAAATTTCATCCCATTTAATCGTGTACCAATAAGTGGGCGTCTTTCACGATTTCCGCTCTGGAAACGGGGGTGCTCATTTCTTTTACAATGGCCGGAATGACAGAGGTCATGTAAGCATGGAATTTAATGAACGATTTACCGGTTTTCCGAACTTGATATCGAATAGGAATTTCTTTCATACGGAATCCCTTACGTACAAGATTTAGTGTCAAAACTTGCGCATAGTTATAGTCATGAATAATTTCCGCATGTTCCATAGCCTGCCTTGTAAAAGCTCTCATCCCCGACTGTCCGTCATGAATCCACATCCTAAGTAAAATAGACTGTAAAAGAGTGAAACAATAATTCCCTAAGCGTCGGTGAATTTTCATGCCATCAATGGTTCCTAAGAAACGAGAACCCATTGTATAATCAGCTTCTCCCTGAAAAATAGGGACCAATATGTCAGGAATTTGTTCAGGTGGATATTCGTTATCGGCATCAATCATCACTCCAATATCAGCCCCCAGCTTCACACATTCCGTTAAACCGAGTCTTACCGCTGCTCCCAGTCCATGATTGTGCTTATTTTGAACGATGAAATCAGCACCTGCCTTTTTCGCCGCTTCCACCGTCCCGTCGGTCGAGCCGTCATCAACGACCAGAACCTTCACTTCCACCCGCGGATGAAAATCTCTTGGAACCCGCCTAATTACCTCTCCAATTGCTTCCTCTTCATTATGGGCAGGCAAAAATACGATTACTTGCTGCTTCCTCAATTTTGTTCTTCCTTTCTAATTGCCTCTGTTAACACAGGACCGCGGCTATGGTTCGGATATGGTGCTCCAAGTAAATAGGCGATAGTCGGAGCCACAGATACTAAGCTTTGTTTTTCATTCACAACATGTCCCTTTTTAATATGAGGCCCATGCATAAAGAACGGAACATATCTTTCTCCTTCATCCAAATGGCCGTGCCCTCCGATCCCATCAGCCTGACCATGATCGGCACAAACAATTAAGGTCGTATTGTTCATTTTTCCTTTTTCAGTGAGCCACTCCACATATTCTTTCAGCAGGGCATCTGCTTCCTCAATCTTTTGAATATACTCATCATACAGCACACCGCGGCTGTGTCCGGTTTGATCTGTGCTGATCAACTGTACAACAAGCAGATCAGGGTCTTGCTCACTCATAATATTTTTGGCTCTCTCGATAATGTTCCGGTCCGCCACATCGTTATGCATAACCGCTGTGACTGTTTCGACGTCATCTCCCATCGAATCTACCAAATGGGCAATCCCTAATAATCTACCTTTTTTGTTTACTTTTCTGAGAGCATCAAAAATGCTTTCGACTTTAATGCCGAGCTTCCACACCATATTGGACGTAATCCCGTGTTCAAAGGGATACGTTCCCGTAAACATCGACGTAAAGCAGACAACCGTCCTGGCCGGATATAGAGTCTCCATTTGTGAAAAGTCCGTTCCGTTGCGGCGAAGCTCGTCCAGAAAAGGCGTATTGGCTTCCTCAAAACGTTCCTTACGCATCCCATCGATGACCAGCACAACGACCTTCTCACTGAGAGGTTTTTCAGGCTGGACATTGTTGGTGTATGTCGGAATGACTTTTGGTTTCCAATCAAATAAATTGCGGTGCAAAATAAAAGAGAAGACAAAAATAAACAAATAAAAGCCTAACAGTCTCAGCCACTCATCACTGCCGGCATTCATTTCCCCATTGTTAAAAGTATGTAGATAATAGGTCCAAATCGATAAAACCAAAAGAAATTTAGGCATTTGCTCTTGGGCATTCCCACTCGTTGAATCACTGTTTTTTAAGACAAGTTTCCAAAAACGTGTGAAGTTCAGCCATGAAGTTCCAATGCGAAGATGGTAATAAAGGGTCCCCCAAAAGAACACGGTAAAGAAAAAATAAAGTCCCAAGGCAAAAAGCCACAATGAAATAGGGGCCTCTTTCCAAATAACTAAATAGATAATGAACGGAATCCATAAATAATTTCGTAAAAACAATGGAAAATCATAAATGAAGTACATAGTTAAAAGCGGCACGACCAATAAAAAACTGAGGCCTAAAGCCTGCAAAAAGTGGGTGCTTCCCAATTGTGACACGCAAAAAAGCAACATGGTACCTGTCACAAAAATAGGAGTAAAAGGCTTTCCTTCATTCAGCAAGTTCCAGCACCTTGCTGCCACTTTTTCAAAACTGGATGCTTGTTTCATGACTGTTTCTCCCCTTTCTTTCTCATCCACAGTCGTAATTGACTTACTGTAATGGGCATGAAAAGCAAGGCGATGATGCCTGCTGCATAAGAATAGATAAACTTATAAGCATGGCTCGTCAACGCAATAATATAGCTGTCTTCCAAAGGCAGTTTGATCAAAGTGAGCGCCCCGCTCATGATCGTCTCGTATGTAGCAATACCTCCCGGTGTAATCTGAAATACTTGACCGCCTATTGTCATGCTGTTAACCCATACACTCTCCACCGCAGATAATGAGCAACCGATCACATTTGCGATACTATACACGACAACTCCTTCGCTAATCCAGCTCAACCATATCAATACTAACAGAAAAGGAAACTGTTTCGTCAACACGCTTTCTCTTAACAGTCCAAATTGTCTCCTTCCTAAATGGCGGGCTTTTTTGAGTCCAACGAATAATGCCAAACAAAAACAAAGACCCAGTCCAAAAAGAAGAGAAAAAGGAACAACGAAAAATCGGATATAACCCGCTACTAGATAAAGTCCAATGGCTGCTATTCCGATTAAAGAAAGCATGTCAAACAGTCTCATCATCACAACAGAATGAATGGCCTCATCGATTGCGATATTTTTATTTTTGTTTCGTATGATGCCAATGCGCACCATGTCACCCGCTTTTACAGGAAATAAATGGTTGATCGCCAAACTGTAAAAAAGAGAGACAACAGCGCTTGAGAGGGTAATTTTCCCTTTCATATACATCTTCCACGCAATGGCTCTTAACAAAAAAGCTAGTGTATAAAAAAAGGTCATCAGAAAAAGCCATTGGGGATGATTCCATAGCGAATGAAGCGAAAAGTGTAATTTTGACCAATCAAACGCTTCAAGTGATATGTAACAAAAGGCTAAAACCAGTAAGATGCCAACAATGAAGATAATCTTTTTAATAAGCTTCATACGCTTTAAACCATTCAATGGTCCGGCGAATACCTTCTTCGATGGTTACCTGAGGTTTATATCCTAACAATTTGTTCGCCTTTGAAATATCAGCCCATGTATGATTGACATCCCCTGCCCGTTTTCCTTTTTGGATCGATTTCAGCTTTGGAAAATGATCGGTTAAAATGGACACAAGCTGCTCAATTGCGACAGGGTATGAAGAACCTAAGTTAAAAATCTCGGTTTCATGCTCATGATACATTGAAGCTTCTATTCCGTTAATAATATCTTCAATGTACGTATAATCTCTTGTTGTATGAGTACCGTACAATGGGATTTCCTGGTCTTTTAGCGCCTTCTTAATGAACTTGGCCATCGCCATATCAGGTCTTCCCCATGGACCATAAACCGTAAAGAAACGTAAAATCGTTAATTGAAAACCGTACAAATGTTGATAGGCCTGGCAAAAAGATTCAGCGCTATATTTGGCAGCGGCATACGGGGAAACAACTTGACCTGTTGCCATTTCTTCTTTTACCGGTCCCCCATGCTGATTGCCATATACGGATGAAGAAGATGCGAATAGAACGTGCTTTGTTCCTGTTTCCCCCGCTGCTTTTAATGCGTTGATCGTCGCTTTAATATCATAATCAACGTATTCTAAAGGTTGCTTTAAAGAAGGCGCCACTCCCGGAATGGCTGCCAAATGAACGACAGCTTCGGGTTTAAGCTCCTTAAACAGCTGCATTGTTTTTTCTTCATCCAATAAATTTAGTTGATAAAAAGAAAAGTTGCCTGCTTCCTCAATAAAAAAAAGTTGTCTTTTCTTTCGTTCAATTGAATAGTAAGGGTGAAGCATATCGACCACCGTCACTTCGTGGCCTTTTTCAATAAAACGCCTGCTCAAGTGGCATCCGATAAAGCCCGCCCCCCCTGTTATTAATACCTTCACGGTCGACACCTCTTTGTTGCATCAAAAATAAACTCATAATCTTTATGGTATCTTTTCATCATCATTTATGCAATTTCCAAATCATTGTAACAGGAAAAAAGCCGCAATGATGCGGCTTTTTTTACTAATGTTTGTCAAGACCGATGTTAATGCTTACTATCATTGACTCATTCGTACGAATGGCTGTTTTGGACTAAAATCAATGTTAAGCTTTAGCATGGTCAAAAACCCAAACACTATTTCGTATATTATTTTGCCTTTTCGATAACTGTATTTAATGCAGCCTGAATTTGAGCAAGAAGCTGATCAGCCTCTTCTTTATTCTTCGCTTTTGCCGCCTCTAAATATTTTTGCGCCTGATCTCGAAGAGTCGTATACGCTTTATCACCTAAAAGCGATTTAATATCGCTATCAATCATGTCAATAAATAATGCTCCTTCAAGAGCGGTAACAGGAGATTTTTCTTGTCCCCAATATTCTTGGCTTTCCTCATACTCATGTAAAGCAATTTTTGCGAATCCGCGTACAAATGCTTTATTGACCGCTGCCGGGTCTAATGTTTTTACATCTGTTTGCAGATCAAACTGCTTTAAAATATACTCTCCTTCTTCAGGTGCATTTTTTTGTAAGTAGCCGTATAAAGATTGATAGAAGGCCCAACCCTCTGCTTGCTCTACCTTCGCTTCAGCTTCATTTTCTTTTGCAGCACCCGCTGCTTTCGTAGCATAACCGTTTGGAAGTGCTCCTGTTGCTAAGTAAAAGGTTTTCATTAATGACTTATCCACAACTTGTTTTCCAAGAAGAAATCCTAGTTTGTCATCGTTGTCTACCGCTTTTTCAATTTCACTAAATCCGCCTGCAACCTGATCCACTAAAACAGTTCCGTATGCTGCATCACGTTTTTCAACAGTAGATTGCAGGATGGAATAAAATTCCTTCGCCTCTTCTACTTCCTCTTTTACAAGCTCTTTGTTGCCCCAATTTTCATCAACCTCAACAAATTCATGTCTCAAAGTTGTAAAGAATACCTTTTGCATCAATTTATCAAAAATTTGTTTTACAACCACTTTGTCCATAGAGCCATCTTTTCCAGCCTCTAATGCAGTTGTAATGTGTTGATCAACAGTATCTTGGAATTCTGCATCTCTTTTTTGGACAAGAGTTTGCAAATTTGTTTGATAGATGTTTATTACTTTATCAAAGTCAACATCTTTTCCTTCTTTAGCTTTTTCCAGTTCAGTCACTGCTTCTTTAAATGCTTCAGCGTAATTAGCCTCTTCTTTCTCTGTCTCTGGTGCTTTTTCTGTTTTTTCGTTACCTTTGTTTTCTGTCTGTTCTTTTTTCTCTGTGTTCACTTTCGCACTTTCCTCATTATTAGAGCACGCACTTAGTGCAAGTGATAATACTGAAAGTGCAGCTAGCAGCTTAAACTTCATTGCCATATGTATTCCCCCTGTAGATCACTCAAAATTGATAATGATTTTCATTCACAATTTTTATTATAAGAGAGAACGATTCTCATTGTCAATCTCGATTTTCAAGCCTTTTCATTATTGTCTTGTATTTGCAAAAAAATAACGCTGCCTATGTACATAGGCAGCGTTATTTTTTACGCGTGTTGAGATAAACGCTCAGCAAGTGCTTCTTTTGGTTGGAAGCCCACTACTTTATCCACCACTTCGCCGTTTTTGAATACAAGTAAAGTTGGGATGCTCATTACACCGAATTTAGCAGCAGTTTCTTGGTTCTCATCCACATCAACTTTAACGATTTTTACTTTGTCGCCCATTTCTGAGTCTAACTCTTCTAAAACAGGAGCGATCATTTTACAAGGTCCGCACCATGGAGCCCAGAAGTCCACAAGCACTAAACCTTCAGTTGTTTCATTACTAAAAGTTTGATCTGTAGCATTTACAATAGCCATTGTAATTCCTCCTAACATTTCCAATATCGAAAACTAATCACAGTATATCACCTTACATTGTTCAATGCTATTTATTTGACTCGCTTCCCGCAGCTCGCGTGCATGGCTATTTTCATACAAAAAGCGGGTACATTATACTGTGCCCGCTTTTTGTCGTTCTTAAACTTTCATCGCAAGAGGGGTGCGCTTTCTACCTGCTGCCTTACTCCTCAAAGACAGCAGGTTACCTGTACCCTTTTACCCCTTTTCACAAATGTTTAAACATCATCTTTTGACCTTCAATGCTGCTTGCAGCATTGAAGGCATCTTGATTGGAAGGGGATTCACCCTTCCGATCAAGATGAATGAATTTTCAACTTCTTAAATTCTTCTGTTAACATCGGTACAACTTCAAACAAATCGCCAACAATTCCATAGTCGGCCACTTTGAAAATGTTTGCTTCAGGATCTTTATTGATCGCCACGATCACTTTTGAGTTAGACATACCGGCTAAATGCTGGATGGCACCGGAAATACCACAAGCAATATATAAGTCAGGTGTTACAACCTTACCTGTTTGGCCAATTTGAAGTGAGTAGTCACAATACTCGGCATCGCAGGCCCCGCGTGATGCACCGACCGCACCGCCTAGTACGTTCGCCAGTTCTTGTAATGGTCTAAAACCATCTTCACTTTTCACCCCGCGGCCTCCTGCCACGATGACTTTTGCTTCCGATAAATCAACGCCTTGTGCCGCTTTACGCACCACTTCTTTAACAATCGTACGCAAGTCTTTAATCTCTGCTTGCACACTTGTTACTTTACCAGTACGAGAACCATCTTTCTCAAACGGTGCAATATTGTTCGGACGCACTGTTACAAAGATAAGACCATCTGTTACGATTTTCTTTTCAAATGCTTTTCCAGAATAAATTGGACGCGTGAATACAAGGTTTCCTCCAGCTGCTTCTAATGCTGTAACATCAGAAACCAATCCGCTGTCTAGCTTGGCTGCCAGTTTTGGAGACAAGTCTTTTCCTAAAGCTGTATGGCCCATTACAATGGCTTCAGGCTTCTCTGTCTCCACAACCGCTAAGAAAGCCTGAGAATAGCCGTCTGGTGTGTATTGCGCCAATTTGCTGTCTTCGACTGTTACAACACGATCTGCTCCATAAGCAATCAATTCATTCGCCAGGCTGTTGACACCCTCACCTAATAAAACACTCACAACCTCTCCGCCTTCAGCTACTATTTTCCCGGCTGCAATTGCTTCAAATGAAACGTTACGTAATGCCGACTCACGTACTTCTGCCAATACTAATACTTTGCGTGCCATGATTTATACCCCCATTTACCTTTTTAGTCCAATGATTAAATGACTTTCGCTTCAGAATGTAAAAGTTGAACCAATTCTTTTACTTGATCAGCCAGTTCTCCTGATAATACTTTTCCTGCTTCTTTTTTCGGCGGAAGATAAATTTCGATTGTTTTTGTTTTCGCTGCTACATCATCTTTGTCTAAATCAAGATCATCCAACTCTAATTCTTCTAATGGTTTTTTCTTTGCTTTCATAATTCCAGGTAATGAAGGATAGCGGGGTTCATTCAATCCTTGCTGTGCTGTTATGAGAAGAGGCAATGAAGTTTCAATGACTTCCGAGTCTCCTTCAACATCACGCACTACCTTTACAGTACTTCCATCGATTTCAAGCTTTGTAATGGTTGTTACGTATGGAATGTTCAACAACTCTGCGACACGAGGACCTACTTGACCTGAACCTCCGTCAATCGCAACATTCCCTGCGAGAATTAAATCTGCTTCTTTATCTTTTAAATACTCGGCTACTATTTTTGCCGTTGTGTATTGATCGCCATAATCTAAATCATCTTCTGTATTAATCCACACAGCTTTATCGCACCCCATTGCCAAAGCTGTGCGCAGTTCTTTCTCTGATTCTTCGCCTCCAACCGTGAGCACCGTAATTTCACCGCCATTAGCATCTCTTACTTGTATGGCTTCTTCAATGGCATATTCATCGTACGGGTTGATGATAAACTCGGCACCTTCTTCAGCAATTTGACCGTTTGTTAATACAATTTTCTCTTCAGTGTCAAAAGTACGTTTCATTAATACGTAGATGTTCATAATGTCCCCTCCAATAAATTGAACGTTCATTCTCTTAAGAATTTTATGAATATTTATTGCAAAAAAATATTATATCCCTTTAAAATTTGGAGCGCGTTTTTCAATGAATGCTGCAACGCCTTCTTTTGCATCATTTGAAGCAAATACTTTTCCAAACAGTTCTGCTTCTTTTTGCATCCCTTCATAAAATGATTCAGCGTTCGCATATTTTAATAATTGCAAGGTTGCTGCGACAGAAATAGGGCTTTTCTTAGCGATCTTATACGCAAATTCCATTGTTTTATCAAACAATTCTTCTTCTGGATAAGCTCTGTTCGCCAAACCTGCTTTTGCTGCTTCCATACCGGAAATGGGTTCGCTTGTCAGCATCATTTCACAGGCCTTTCCGACCCCTACGTATCGCGGTAAACGTTGTGTCCCGGCAAATCCCGGAATGATGCCCAACTGCAGCTCAGGTAATCCGAGCTTAGCTGTTTCGCTCACAAACCGCATATGGCAGCTCATAGCCAATTCCAGGCCGCCGCCGAGTGCTGCCCCATGGATGGCTGCAATAATCGGCTTTGGATATGATTCAACGTATTGGAGCAAGTCCTGTCCGTTTTTCGCCAACTGACGATAATCTTCCTCTTGGGATAGCGTCGTAAATTCCTTAATGTCAGCACCAGCACAGAAGAAACGTCCCTCCCCACGCACAACAATAACGCGAGTTTCGTGATTGTTCTCTAACTCTTCCAATACATTAGAGAGCTCTTGCAAAAGCCCCTGTGATAATGCATTAGCCGGCGGACGACTGATATTGATGACGCTCACATAATCAGCTGTCTTCACTTGTAAAAAGCTCATTTTCTCCACTCCTTATGTATTTTTGGTTGACGCCTCCCAACCTTACTTAAGCAGGTTGAGAGCCGTTACATCCAGTTAAGAGAAGCTGGTGCACTTTCGGTGCCAATGAGATGAGATCATATTTATGTTCATTCATTACCCAAGTAGTGACTGTCTCATCAATCGTTCCGAAAATCATTTGCCTTGCTAAACGAATATCTAATTTAGAATCGAACTCCCCTGTCTCGATACCTGTTTGCAGAATGCTGTCCACTACATGTAAATATCCCTTTAACACCTCATTGATCTTTAAACGCAGTTCCTTATTCGACTGCCTTAGCTCCAATTGGGTGACAGTTGCTAAAGGATGATCCTCCGCAAGAAGCATGAAGTGTTTTTCAATTAACATATATAACTTCTCTTCTGCCTTTTCTTTTCCTGCAATTTCCTCCTCAATTTTTTCGATGAATTGTCCCATCTTTTCTTGAAATAAAGAAATTAAGATATCCTCTTTGCTGTTAAAATATAAATAAATGGTACCATCAGCTACTCTGGCTTGCTTGGCGATTTTAGATACTTGTGCGTTGTGATAACCATTTTCTGCGATAACGATGACAGCGGCATCAATAATTTGCTTATATTTAGGTCGATTTTTTTTCAATCGTTCTTTCTCCTTCTAAGTGATCAATTTCCTGTGAGTTTTTTTCCTATGCAACAACGTGGACATAGATGCATCCTGTTTTCCCATGATTATAAAATATGAATGAATAGTCATTCATATTCCAATAATAAAAAAACTTACCATTTCTGTCAATGGTCATTTTCAAAAAAAGAAATGGCAGAACCCAGAAAATCTATGTTGCTTTTTTCTGTTTTTCTCTTTCTTCTTCCACTAACGATCTTCTTAATATTTTTCCGACAGCGGTTTTCGGAAGTTCACTTCTGAACTCATAGATTCTTGGTACTTTGTAGGCAGCTAAATGCTGGCGTATAAATGCATCAAGTTCTTCTTCCGTACAAGCGGCTCCTTCTTTCAGAACGACATACGCTTTCACTGTTTCGCCCCGGTATGGATCAGGTACTCCCGCGACTACAGCTTCCTGGATTTTTTCGTGCTCATACAGTACTTCTTCCACTTCCCTCGGGTAAATATTGAATCCGCTCGCAATGATCATATCCTTTTTGCGGTCGACAATATAAAAATAGCCCCGCTCATCCATATATCCTAAGTCTCCGGTGAAAAACCAGCCATCCCTTAACACTGCTTCTGTCTCATCCGGTCTGTTCCAATACCCCTTCATAACTTGCGGACCGCGAACGGCTATTTCCCCAATTTCGTCAATCTCTGCTTGTTCTCCCGTTTGCAGCGAGACGACCATTGCATCCGTATTAGGCCACGGCACTCCAATACTTCCAGTGACACGGTCTGTCCATAAAAAATTAGAATGGGTAACAGGAGACGTTTCTGTTAAACCGTATCCCTCAACCAGCTTACCACCCGTAATCTTTTCAAACTTTTCTTGTACTTCTACCGGTAACGGAGCCGATCCGCTGATGCAAGAATCAATGGATGATAAATCGTATTTCGTCAGATTCGGATGGTTTAATAAAGCTATATAAATAGTTGGTGCTCCAGGAAAGAGAGTTGGTTTTTGCTTATGAATGGTTTTTAGCACCATCTCTGTATCAAATTTCGGTAAAAGAATCATTTCATATCCTTGAAGAACAGATAAGATCAAGACAGTGGTCAAGCCATACACATGAAAGAATGGCAGTACTCCTAAAATTTTCTCTTCTCCTTTTTTGCATTTATACAGCCAATGGGAGCACATCGTAGCGTTTGCGACAAGATTGCTGTGAGTAAGCATGACACCCTTTGGAAAGCCCGTAGTCCCGCCTGTGTATTGCAATAAAGCTAGGTCTTCTTTTGAATTAATCGGCACGGGGATATAGGTGGCAACGCCGCTTTTGATAATTTCCGAAAGCAGGTGATTTTTCCCGCGGTGTTCGACTTTTACGACCACTCCTTGCTGTTTCTTCTGTATGAATGGATATAACAAGTTTTTCGGAAACGGCAAATAGTCCTGGATTCTGGCCACAATAATGTGTTCCACATTTGTTAGTGCTTTCATTTTTGAGATTTTTGGATATAAAATATCAAGCGAAATCATATACTTTGCATTTGAATCATTAAGTTGGAACATTAACTCCCTTTCCGTATAAAGGGGATTGGTTTGTACGACCGTTCCTCCTGCAAGCAGCACGCCGTAGAAAGAGATAACTGCTTGCGGGGAATTCGGCAGCATGATGGCAACTTTCTCCCCTTTAAGAAACCCGAGTTTTTGTAAATAGGCCGCCAGTGCTAACGCTTGTTCGTATAGTTGGCTGAATGTCAATTCTTTACCCAAGAAATGAACAGCCGATTTATAGCCATATAGTTGAACTGCTTCTTGAAATAATTCCACCAAACTTTTATCCTCGATTTGAATAATGGACGGGATTTCCTCCGGATAAAGTTTGAGCCATGGTTTGGCCGTTTCTTCTCTCATCCAATCACCTCCAAATAGTCATAATTTTTAGAAATATAAACAATTAAATTATAGTATATGACAAGCCACATTGCCAAGATGATGTGGGTAAAGAACACCCACATCATCTTGGCAACGCATAAGGCTTATGCGTAAATAAAGGAACATGGATGTTTTTTATCCATGTTCCTTTATTTATGTGGATTCCATGCTTTAGGTAAAAAACAGCATGTAAATGATTCCTACGATCAAAAAACCCCCGCATAATGTCAGCAATACTTTTGCTAAAGTCTCCATGTTTCTCTCCTTATCCGATTCTCGCCCCTATTACATATGACATTCCGACCGAAATAACCATGGCAATAAAACCGACAGCTCTATTATCTTTTTCGATTTCATCATCTATTTTAAACTTAGGTGTTAAAAACTCAAAGATAAAGTAGCTGATTAATAACAAGATAAATCCAAACAGCCCCCAGCCGATCATTTGGAATAAAGAATCATGCTGTTCGATGGAATATCTGAAAATATTAGCCAGGCCGAAAATTTTCCCGCCGGTTGCCATGGCTACCGCCACATTCCCTTTTTGGATTTCTTCCCAGTTTTTATATTTTGTCACGATTTCAAAAATTGTCAGAAAGACAATCATGCAGAGAATAACTACACTATAGTAAGCAGCTGTTTCTACGTAAGGATTTTCCCAAAAGGTTTTCATGCTCTTTCCCTCTCCCATCATCTGAACTCAACAATCGTTACACCGGTGCCCCCTTCGGTCGCTTCACCAAATCGAATGTTTTTAACGGAACGGTGATTTTTTAAATACTCTTGCACCCCTTTGCGCAGCGCTCCCGTTCCTTTCCCATGAATGATGGAAACACGGGGATAACCTGCTAACAGTGCATCATCAATATATTTCTCTACACGCTGCAATGCATCTTCATAACGCTCTCCCCGCAAATCCAATTCGAGATTCACATGATAATCTTTCCCTCTGATTGTAGCAAGGGGTTTCGTTTCCACAGGCTTTGGCGAACTAATATACTCCATATTGCTTTCTTTTACTTTCATTTTCATAATTCCCATTTGCACTTGCCACTCATTGTTACCCGTTTTTTCAAGAAGTGTTCCTTTTTGGCCGAAGCTAATGACCTTTACTTCATCACCTGGATGAAAAGTTTGGGCTTTCTTTTTCTCAACTGACGTTTTGGCACTTTTTTCAAGAGTTGGAACAGCTCCCTCCAGCCGTTTTTTCGCCTCGATCAATTCATGCTCTTTTATGAGTGAATGTTGATTTTTACTCATTTTTCGGAGCTGGCGAATGATTTCTTCAGCTTCTTCCTTCGCTGAATCGACTGTCTCTGCTGCTTTTCGCTCCGCTTTTTCATATAAACGATCACGCTGCTCATTAAATTCAAGAACTTGAAGCTGTAGTTCTTTATGAAGCTTTTCAGCTTCTTTTCTCAACCTTTCCGCTTCTTTCAATTCATCTTCCGCTTGACGTCTGCTTTCCTCAAGAGAGGCGATCATATTCTCCACTGTATTCGTTTCAGTATCAATAAAACCTTTGGCACGCTCGATTACACGATCTTCAAGCCCCAATCGCTTGGAAATTTCAAACGCATTACTTCGGCCAGGGACACCGATTAGTAATTTATACGTAGGACTCAGTGTTTCGATATCAAATTCCACACTTGCATTAATAACCCCTTCCCGATTATAGCCATAAGCTTTTAATTCGGGATAGTGGGTAGTCGCGATAACGCGTGCTCCTCTTTGATGCACTTCATCTAAAATAGAGATGGCAAGCGCCGCTCCTTCCTGTGGATCTGTACCGGCCCCAAGCTCGTCGAACAAGACAAGGCTCTTATAGTCTACATGTTTTAAAATCTCTACGATATTGACCATATGAGAAGAAAAGGTACTTAAGCTCTGCTCAATGGACTGTTCATCACCGATGTCGGCAAAAACATGATTAAAGACAGCCATTTCCGAACCATCCAGTGCAGGGATTTGCAAGCCTGATTGGGCCATTAATGTAAACAACCCAATCGTTTTGAGGGTAACGGTTTTCCCCCCGGTATTCGGTCCTGTAATGACGATTGTCGAATAATCGCTCCCCAGTTCAATATCATTCGCCACCACTTCTTCTTTTGGAATGAGCGGGTGCTTCGCTTTCAAAAGGTTAATATAGCCGTTTTCATTCATTTTAGGTTTTGATGCTTTGATTTTATGGCTATATTTTCCTTTTGTAAACATAAAATCCAATTCCGCTAAAACACCGACATTATGCCGCAGTTCGGAAGAGACTTCCGCCACTTCTTTTGTAAGCTCAATCAAAATCCGCTCAATCTCCTGCTTTTCTTGTACTTTCGCTTCTTGCAATTCGTTATTTAACGTCACAATCGCTTGCGGCTCAATGAACAATGTAGCACCGGATGACGACTGATCATGCACAATTCCGCCGTATGCGTTCCGATACTCCTGCTTTACAGGAATAACGAATCGTTCGTTCCGAATGGTCACAATAGCATCGGAGAGCATCTTTTGTGCCGAAGATGAGCGGATTAAACTTTCCAATTTTTCGCGAATTCGTGATTCTGTTGAACGAAGCCGCTGACGGATGCTTCTTAATTTATCACTCGCTCCATCCAGCATGACTCCATTTTCATCAATACTATTTTTGATCGCCTGCTCGACTTGGGGCAATACAGTCAGCTGTTCTGCCAGCTCTTGCAAAATCGGCAAGTTCACTTCTTCTTCCAGCAATTCTTCCGCAAATTTCTTCATCTGTCTCGTTCCATAAATGGTACTTGCCACGTCTAGAAGCTCCGTTGGGCCTAACGTACTGCCGATGGAAGCACGCTTTACATAAGCCCGAATGTCAAAGATCCCGCCGAGGGGAACGTTGCCCTTTAATCTTAAGACTGTGACTGCTTCATCTGTTGCTTCCTGCCATTTGACTACTTCATCATAATTGGTAGACGGCATTAGCTGTACTGCTTTTTCACGCCCTAACGAAGAGGCTGCATGAGCAATGAGCTGTTCTTTTACTTTGTCGAATTCTAATATGTGTAAAATGCGTTGTTGCAAAACTTCTTCCTCCCTTGACTGATTCCGTTCTCGTTATCTGTCATTACGTTTTAAAAACGCTGTTAATTCCTCTAAATTGTACGTATTAATAACCTGTTCCGGTCGAACCCATCCTTTTACCGCTGTAGCCACTCCAATTTTCATATCTTCAAGCATTTCCAAATTATGAGCATCTGTATTGATCACAAGTTTTACTCCCGCATCCCGCGCTTTTTTTAAATGTTCAGCTGCCAAGTCAAGACGATGCGGGTTCGCATTTAACTCCAATGCGGTATTCGTTGATTTTGCCAGCTCAATCAGCATATCTATATCCACATCATAACCTTCCCGGCGTCCAATTAGCCTTCCCGTTGGATGTGCAATAATGTCCACATGGGCATTTTCCAAAGCGGTCTTCAGGCGCCGCATGATGACATCACGGGACTGCGAAAAACTAGAGTGAATAGAGGCAATAACAAGATCCATTTCACTCAACAACCCATCATCATAATCAAGAGAAGCATCCGGTAAAATATCCATTTCTACACCTGCTAAAATCGTAAAGTCATCATATTTTTTATTTAAACGATCGATTTCTTCCCGCTGTTTCCGTAAACGTTCCGCCGTTAATCCATTGGCCACTTTTAAATATTGAGAATGATCCGTAATCGCCATATAACGATATCCTTTTTGGCGGCATGCTTGAGCCATCTCTTCAATGGAATAAGCACCGTCACTCCAAGTTGAATGCATATGTAAATCGCCTTTAATATGTTCTAGTGTAATCATTTGATGCGGCTTTATGAATGCATCCACTTCTGTGCCATCTTCTCTTAGTTCAGGCGGGATAAAGCTCAAACCGAAATGACGATAGAACGCTTCTTCAGATTGGAAAGTCGTCACTTCCCCCGTTTTGGTATCTTCCACTCCATACTCGCTTATTTTTTCACCGCGTTCTTTGGCCAACTGTCGCATACGGACATTATGCTCCTTTGACCCCGTAAAATGGTGTAAAGTAGTCGCAAACTCCTGTTCCTTGACTAGACGGAAATCGACTGATACATCGTATTCGCATTCTAGCACGACCGATACTTTCGTCTCTCCGCTCGCAATGATTTCTTTTACTTGCCGCAGAGCCGTTAGTTGTTCGCGCACTTGTCCATTTTTCTCCGTTGCGATGATAAAATCTAAATCTTTGATTGTCTCTCTCATGCGGCGCAAGCTTCCGGCCCGGGAAAATCTGCTGATCCCATCCATTTTTTCTAAAGCCTGCTCAATTTCCTCGGCAATCGGTAACATGACAGCCAGCGGCAAACGTTCCGGCCGTTTGCCGAAC
Organism: Bacillus songklensis; assembly: GCF_042649685.1. NCBI lineage: Bacteria > Bacillati > Bacillota > Bacilli > Caryophanales > Bacillaceae > Bacillus > Bacillus songklensis. The sequence continues at coordinate 674,581 of NZ_JBHRZT010000020.1, forward strand.
TCCTCGATCGCCGCAAGGATTTTTTCTTCTGTTTTTTTGCCAAAACCGCTTAATTGCTGTACTTTTTGTTGTAAACAGGCTTCCTTCAACGATTCGATATCCTCTACTTGAAGTTCTTGATACAGTTTGGAGATTTTCTTCCCGCCAAGTCCCGGTAATTTTAATAGAGGAATCAATCCAGCCGGAACTTCCTGCTGCAATTCCTCCAACACTGAAGAACTCCCGGTTTGCATGTACTCTTCGATTACAGCCGCTGTTCCTTTCCCGATTCCCGGAAGTTGAGTAAAGTCGTCTATATCAGACAGACTTCTTTCATCCGTTTCTATAGCAGCCGCCGCTTTACGGAAAGCAGAAATTTTAAAAGGGTTGTCCCCCTTAAGTTCCATATAAACCGCAATCGTTTCCAATAATTTGATAATTTGTTTTTTATTCATTTTCATCACACCACCTGTGGGATATATCATAGGAATTTTCTTATAGATTGTACTTTTTCTATTGTATATCAATTCTTCTTTCGTAAAAAGAAAACGACAAAAGGCAGGAATGGATTCTTTAAAATGAAACAAAAATAGAGGTAATTGAAATGAACCGTCAAAGGAATCCCTAATTTTAACGGATTCCTCATGACGGTTCATTTTCAGATTAAACGGGCGTATATTGTTTCCATAAATCTTGAATAACCGAAGATAAAAACGGAGTGTCATTGACAATGGTCATTGCCATAAATGATTGTTGGATGGGCTGCTGGATCTCATTGATAGGAAGAATCGCTCCAATATAAAGGAGAACGAATACAACAAGGTATACTTCCATAAACCCGAGGATACCGCCGCCCCATTTATTGATTTGCTTTAATATCGGAAGCTGTGCCAACGAATTAAGCATGGATCCAACTATTCGCAATAAAAATTTTGTGGCGAAAAAAAGAATGGCAAATGCAATCATACGATAAAACGCTTCTTCTGCATGGGTTGCTTCCAATAAAATAGTAGCAATCCCTTGCATATTAGCTTCTGGAAACGGAATGATCAGCTTTAACCTTGGGGCCAATTGATCATTGAGCGAATAAGCAACGATAAAAGCTACAGCAAAACTGATTAAATGAATTAATTGAAGAATAAACCCCCGCTTAATTCCCGCTAAAAAGCCTAAAATGAGTAAACCGATCAAGATAATGTTTAACATATATGGTCATTCCTTCTGATTTCGAGGTTGTCTCTGTATCATTTCATATTCATCTTTCAATTTAAGAAAGTCATGTACTACATTCACCGCTGTTAAGACAGCTAACTTGTTTATATCTAAATGTGGATTTTTTGCACTAATTTCACGCATTTTATCGTCAACAATTGAAGCAACGAGACGCACATGGCTTGTGCTTTCTGCCCCGACGATTGTATATTGTTGTCCGAAAATATCAACTGTCGTACGCGATTTTTGTTGTTCTGACACAAAAAGTCCTCCGTTCCACACAATCCTAATCCTTATCATACCATGAAGAACCACGGAATGGAAAGCCATGTCCACTTAAATAACGGAACACGAATAAAAAACAAGAGCTTGTGTTTATAAATTGGTGTAGAGTTATATTAAATTCATATTGAATCTTTGAGGGCATTTTCAGGGTGCCGGGATTGTGGATAAACTGTACATCCCCTATAAAGAGTCAGATATATCATCACATGAAAAAAGTTTTAAAGGAGTCATTCGAATGTCAAATACAGTTTTAAAAGTTGATGCCGGACAGTTAGAAAAGATGCGGCATTACTACCAAACAAAGTTAACGGATAAAATTCCACAAGGCGGTTTGTTTACCGCTAAAACAACGGGATGCACCATTACTGCTTATCGCTCGGGCAAGGTGTTGTTCCAGGGAAAAGAAGCTGCAAAGGAAGCAGCCAAATGGGGAAACGGAGATTCACAAAAATCCTCTCCATCTTCTTCCGCTTCCCGTAAGCAGGTCAGCTCATTGCCCGATAATATTGGTCGGCAATCCTTCATCGGATCGGACGAAGTCGGTACAGGCGACTATTTCGGTCCAATCACCGTCGTGGCCGCTTATGTGGACAAAAAGCAAATTCCTTTGCTTCAGGAGCTGGGTGTGCGCGATTCTAAAAGCTTAACAGATGAAAAGATTATCAACATCGCCAAGCAGCTGACCGCTTTTCTTCCATACAGCCTGCTCGTATTGCATAATAACAAATATAACGAGTTGCAGCAAAAAGGAATGTCTCAAGGAAAGATGAAAGCCATTTTACATAATCAAGCAATCGGGCACGTACTAAGAAAGATAGAACCAGAAAAGCCAGAGGGCATTCTAATCGATCAGTTTGTCGAAAGCGCTATTTACTATAAACATATCGCAGCACAAAAGCAGATTGTCAGAGAAAATGTTTATTTCAGCACAAAAGGCGAAAGCGTCCATATTGCAGTTGCCGCCGCTTCGATGATTGCCCGTTATGCCTTTTTGAAGGAAATGGACAAACTAAGCAAACAAGCTGGTTTTACGTTGCCAAAAGGAGCCGGGACCCAAGTAGACGTAGCAGCAGCACGACTTATAAAAAGTAAAGGAGAACAATCCCTTCCATTGTTTACGAAACTTCACTTCGCCAACACGCAAAAAGCGATGAAAATCGCACAAAAATAATAAAGAGGATGATTCCAGAGCATAAAAGACATGCTTTGGAGTCATCCTCCCGAAAATGAACCGTCATAAGAAACTCGGTAAATCAAGGGTTACTTGACGGTTCATTTCAGTTATAAAACAAGATTATCTATCTTATTTACGTTTGCTTTTTATGCTATCCATGACCTTTCTGTTATCACACCTTGAATAAGCTGAAAAGCATTTCGTTATGTGGATTTCAATCATGAACGCAGGGAAGCGCCGAATGCTTCTTCCACTGCTTTTAATACGTTATTATGCGCTTTTGTAACTTCTTCATCTGTTAATGTACGCTCTGGATCGAAGTAGCGAAGAGAGAAGGCAACTGATTTTTTACCAGGTTCCATTTTTTCTCCTTCATATAAGTCAAAGACCATTACCTCTTTTAGCAGCTTGCCGCCCGCTTCCTGAACCACACGTTGAATTTCGCCCGCAGGGATCTCTTTTTCCACAACAAGGGCAATGTCACGTGAAATAGATGGAAAGCGTGGAATTGCTTCATATTGTACTTCTTTTACATCTACCGTTAAGAGAGTTTGCAAATCTAGTTCAAATACATATGTTTCGCGTAAATCCAACTCTTTTTGGACAGCAGGGTGAAGCTGGCCTACAAATCCGATGCCCACACCGCTTAAGAATACTTCCGCTGTACGGCCAGGATGCATGCCCTCTTTGGTTGCAAGCTTGTATTCGATGAGGTCCGCTGTACCTAATAGCTCGAATAGACCTTCTAAAATACCTTTTACTACATAAAAGTCAACGGCCTTCTTCTCTCCTTGCCATCCGTGCATATGCCACAAACCAGTTACAGCACCAGCAAGACGCTCTTTCTCCTGCGGAAGCTCTCCTTGAGCTGTCGGCAAGAACACAGAACCAATTTCATACAGAGCCACTGAGTCGATCTGGCGCGCATTGTTGTGTTTAACCGTTTCTAAAAGATGAGGAATTAAGCTGAGACGAAGCGTACTGCGCTCTTCACTCATCGGCATTGCAAGACGGATTGGCGCTGCTTGTTCGAATGCGAATTGCGTTGCTTTTTCTTCACTTGTCAATGAGTACGTAATGGCTTGAAGAAGGCCTGCCCCTTCTAGGAAACGACGCACCTTACGGCGTTTTTCTTGATAAGGAGTCAAACGGCCGGGCGTTGCTTCCGAAATCGGCAGTGTTGTTGGTAAATGGTCATAGCCATAAAGCCGGGCTACCTCTTCCACTAAATCTTCCTCAATCGTAATATCTCCGCGTCTTGTCGGAACGGTTACGACGAAGCTGCCTTCTTCTTCTTTCACCTCAAATTGAAGGCGAATGAAAATGTCCTTTACTTGCCCCGCTGTTAAAGCCGTACCAAGAACACCATTGATGCGATCCAATGTAATGGATATAACCGCAGGCTCAATCGTTAACGTATCCACTTCCACGGTGCCGCCTACTACTTCACCGTCCGCATATAGCGCCATTAATGCCGCTGCACGATCTGCCGCCGCACGTGTACGATTTGGATCAATGCCTTTTTCAAAACGGGCACTAGCCTCACTGCGCAGGCCGTGATCTTTTGAAGCTGTTCGAACTGTTAACCCTTTGAAGTAAGCAGACTCAATTAAAACCGTTCTCGTGTCGTTTTGCACTTCAGAGTTCGCACCACCCATGACACCCGCTAACGCTACAGGCTCTATACCATTTGTAATCACAAGGTGATCTTCTGTTAACGTACGTTCCGTATCATCAAGCGTTACCATCTTCTCCCCGTTTTGGGCGCGTCTCACTAAAATCTCTTTGGAACCAAGGCGATCATAGTCAAATGCATGGAGCGGCTGACCGTACTCTAATAAAATGTAGTTTGTAATGTCTACCACATTGTTGTGCGGGCGGATACCTGCAGCCATTAAGCGCGTTTGCATCCAAAGCGGTGATGGACCAATTTTTACGTTTTTCACCACTCGCGCCACATATAAAGGATTGTCTTCTTTAGCTTCCACTTTTACCGTAATGAAATCAGAAGCTTTTTCATCGTTCTCTTTCACGGCTATTTCCGGATATTTTACATCACGCCCCAGAATTGCCGCTACTTCATGGGCAACCCCCAGCATGCTTAAGGCATCGGAACGGTTCGGAGTTAGCCCAAGCTCCAGCACTTCGTCATGTAAGTTTAATAGCTCAAGCGCATCTGAACCTACTTCTACATCGCTCGGAAACACAAAAATCCCTTCTTGATATTCTTTTGCTACAAACTTTCCTTCAATGCCGAGCTCCTGAAGTGAACAGATCATACCATTTGATTCTTCACCGCGAAGCTTGGCACGTTTGATTTTGAAATTGCCAGGTAACACAGCACCCACTTTAGCTACAGCTACTTTTTGTCCCTGTGCTACGTTCGGTGCGCCGCAAATAATTTGAACAGGCTCGCCTTCACCGAGATCTACTAAGCATTTGTTTAGCTTATCAGCATTCGGATGCTGCTCACGTTCCACGACATGTCCCACTACTACTCCGCTGATGCCTTCTCCTAATTCTTCCACGTTTTCAACTTCAATTCCACTTCTTGTAATTTTTTCAGCCAAGTCACTAGCTGAAATCCCTGTTAAATCTACATACTCTTGTAACCAACGATATGACACAAACATGTGCAGATCCTCCCTTTACGCTCGTTTAAATTGTTGTAAGAAACGTACATCGTTTGTATAGAAATGACGGATATCATCGACACCGTACTTTAGCATAGCAATACGCTCTGGACCCATACCAAAAGCAAAACCTTGATATTTCTTAGAATCATAACCCGCCATTTCAAGCACGTTCGGATGCACCATGCCAGCACCTAAAATTTCGATCCAGCCAGTCCCTTTACATACGTTGCAGCCATGCCCGCCGCATTTGTGGCAAGAAACGTCTACCTCAACAGATGGCTCTGTGAACGGGAAGAAACTTGGGCGAAGACGGATTTCACGCTCTTCACCAAACATTTTTTTGGCAAATACCTCAAGCGTCCCCTTTAGATCACTCATACGAATGTTTTCATCAATAACAAGGCCTTCAATTTGAGTAAATTGATGTGAGTGTGTCGCATCGTCATTGTCACGGCGATATACTTTACCAGGGCAAATAATTTTGATTGGTCCTTTACCTTGATTTTTTTCCATCGTACGTGCCTGTACAGGTGATGTGTGCGTACGGAGTAAAATTTCCTCCGTAATGTAGAAAGAATCTTGCATATCACGTGCCGGGTGGCCTTTTGGCAAGTTCAACGCCTCAAAGTTATAGTAGTCTTTTTCTACTTCAGGACCTTCGGCAATACAATAGCCCATTCTTAAAAATAAATCTTCAATCTCTTCGATAACCGCTGTTAGCGGATGATGATTTCCCACCTTTACCGGACGGCCTGGAAGTGTGACATCAATCGTTTCAGACGCCAGCTTACGCTCCACTTCTGCCTCCTCTAGTAACGCTTGCTTCGCTTCAAGACTTGAAGCGATCGCTTCGCGTACTTCGTTTGCCAATGCTCCCATTACAGGACGTTCTTCAGCAGATAATTTCCCCATTCCGCGCAATACTTCTGTAATCGGGCCTTTCTTTCCAAGATAAGCGACACGAACATCGTTCAGCTCTTTTAAGTCGTTTGCCGATTCAATTTTTACGATTGCTTCCTGCTGCAGCTCTTGTAAACGTTCTTTCATGCTAAAAATCCTCCTTTATATCATCCATCTTTTTATGATAAGAAAAGCGCAAGCGCCTTGGTCAGCCCCGACAAGCGCCGGCCGACTAAAAGCGACACGTCCTGCGGCAACGTCGGCACCAGTACATCCTGTACGTCGGAGGCCAGAAGGTGAAGCCGTTCTTTGACTTCACCGGCTGGACCGAAGCGGCTCGAGGGGCTGGGCGCTGGAGCTGGACACTGTGGTAAGCCAAAATTTCTTAAGCTTAAATAAAAAAACCTCCTCCCAAAAAGGGACGAGGTTTGATCGCGGTACCACCCTTATTTACGACAAACATATATATGCCGTACAACTTCATCTACATAACGGTTTAAACCGGAGCACCTTTACATCTACTGATGGTCCAAGTGTCAGCTCTTGAGGTGAATTCACTTATTCTGACCATAAAAATGCTTTCAGTCACGGCATTTCCTCCCTGGATGGCGAGCGATAAGCTACTCTTCTCTGTCTACGCTTTTTCATATGTAATTCATTTTGTTTCACTTTATTATATGGAAAAAGAAACGATGTTGCAACTACATCCCGCGTAAATAATACAGTAAAATTCCGGTTGCGACCGCTACATTAAGCGATTCACTTTTTCCATAAATCGGAATGTACAAATTTTCGTTTGTTTGTGCTAACAACTGCTCCTCCACACCATTTCCTTCATTGCCGACTAACAGAACAAACGAACCCACTGGTGGAACCTCCGTATAAGGACGACCATTCTCCAAGGAGGTTCCGTAAATTGGAACACCTTGCTCTTTTAAGACAGGAATAATGTCCTGGAGGTTCCCTTTAGTAATTGGCAAATGGAAAATTGCCCCTTGTGTTGAGCGGATAACCTTACTATTGTACAAGTCTACACTCCCCGTTCCCACTACAACAAGTTGAACGCCGGCAGCATCTGCTGTCCGAATGATCGTTCCGAGGTTTCCCGGATCCTGAATGGAATCAAGCAACAACACTTTTTGTGCATCTGCCGGTAACTCGTTGTGTTGTTGATAACATAATGCCGCGATTCCCTGGGGCGTTTCCGTATCAGATATCATTTTCATGATTTCATCACTTACGATGGTAATAGAAACATTGTCTACATTCCATGCAGAAGGGATATCCACATTCTCTGACACAATCAATTCTTTCACCACTTGTTTCGTCCTCAAGGCTTCTTCCACCAAATGATAACCTTCAATTAAAAACAATCCCGTTTTATCGCGTTCCTTTTTAGTATGTAGTTTCTTCCACATCTTCACTTGTGGATTTTTAACTGAATCAATTCTTTTCACCATTCTGTCCCCTTTTTTTAAACTGTTATCATTATATCTCAATTCTGTTTACATATAAAATACCCATAAGACTAACAATAATAGTGAGATTCTACATAACAATCGAGGTGACTAAACATGAGCTTGAATTTACGAAATGCTGTTATATCAAATGTTGCAGGGAATACACAACAAGAACTCGAAGCGACGATCATTGATGCCATTCAAAGCGGTGAAGAAAAAATGCTTCCAGGTTTAGGAGTTTTATTTGAAGTGATCTGGAAAAACTCCAATGAAGAAGATAAACACGAAATGCTTTCAACGTTAGAAAAAGGCTTGGGCAATAAATAGCATATTACAAATAACTGACAAAAGAATTAAACATTAAGAAGAGGCTGCCCAGAAGTTACAAACTTGGGGACAGCCTCTTCTTTCGAATTTTCGGGAGACCCCTTGAGTCTCTCGAAAATCTGAAAATGACTCTTTTACGTTAAAATAAACGCAAAAGAGTCATTTCATATGACGTTATGCTGTTTTTCTCTGATTAGTTAAATGTAATATTCTTCACAGCTTCTGCATCCAAACGTTTGATGACTTCCACAATCAATTTAACGGCATTTTCATAGTCATCCCGGTGAAGCATTGCCGCATGTGAATGAATATAGCGGGTAGCAATGGTAATGGATAAAGCAGGCACTCCGTTTGCAGACACATGAATGGATCCAGAATCCGTACCGCCTCCGGCCATTGCATCAAATTGATATGGAATATCCAATTCGTCTGCTACATCTGTCACAAAGTCACGTAATCCTTTGTGAGACACCATGGACGCATCATATAAAATAATTTGCGGACCTTTGCCCATTTTGCCCATCGCTTCTTTTTCGGATACTCCAGGTGTATCACCCGCAATTCCTACGTCTACGCCGAATCCAATATCAGGCTGGATAAAGTTAGCCGATGTTTTGGCTCCGCGCAATCCCACTTCTTCTTGAACGGTTCCAACCCCATATACGATGTTTGGATGATCTGCATCCTTTAACTGCTTTAATACATCAATCGCAATGGCGCATCCAATACGGTTATCCCACGCTTTAGCCAACAGCATCTTTTCATTGTTCAGTACAGTAAATTCAAAATAAGGGACTACTTGATCACCAGGACGCACGCCCCACTCCATTGCCTCATCACGGCTGGAAGCCCCAATATCAATGAACATATCTTTAATTTCAACCGGCTTTTTGCGTGCATCCGGAGATAAAATATGAGGAGGCTTCGAACCGATAACTCCCGTTACGTCTCCCTTTTTCGTCACAACCGTCACACGTTGAGCGAGCATGACTTGAGACCACCAGCCACCGACAGTTTGGAAGCGGATAAATCCCTTATCATCGATTTGAGTCACCATAAAACCTACTTCATCCAAATGACCTGCTACCATAATTTTAGGACCGTTTTCTTTGCCTGTCTTTTTGGCAATCAAACTCCCTAATCCGTCTGTTGTGACTTCGTCAGCGTAAGGCTCGATATATTTTTTCATTACTTCACGCGGTTCGCGTTCATTGCCTGGAATTCCTTTTGCATCCGTTAAATCCTTTAACATGGTCAATGTTTCATCCAATTTTGTCATAAAATCACTTAGCCTCCTTCAATATGTACCTTTACTAACATTATACAGAAAAATTAAACGAAAACGAATTAGTAACCTTGCTCTTGGCGTTGAAAATTAATTTCGTTTTTCACCATATATGCCTGCTTCATATCCTCTGGTGAAAACCCGAGCAATTCACCTAATATTAAGTATTGCGAAAACATGTTAATGTATGTATCTTGTGACATATTTGTTCGGAAATGCGAGATGCACTCATATACCTTCAAAAACTGATTCGTTAATGTGGAATCCGTTTTTGCCGTTGGGATGGAGGTATGCTCAGGAACATCCAATTCTAGCCCAAGAGACAACAAGAAATGGATACCGTCTACATATTCCTCCAAAATCGTTTCCTTCGCTGCCGGCGGCTTTACGCTCCAAAACTTAAAGCAGCGCGTCTCATTTGCAAGCTCCCCCACCTCTACGAGCAAAGCCAGGATTTTTCTTTCTATTAACCTTTCCTGCTGCAAATCATGTTTTTCTTCAATATGCTGATCAAGCTGTTTTTGCATCTCGAACAACTGTTCATAATTCATCGTATTTGCTCCTTCTTTCGATACTATATTATATTTCACTATCCATTTTCTCTTTTTATACACGATTGATAGTCTTTCTGTTCGGACATCTCGAATAGACTAAAATGGTCTTCTACGTAGCTAACTGGACATGGAGGGTTTTGTCTATGTTCAGTTAGCTATAAAAAAATTATAACAAAATGCAGGAAACTTGAAACCTTTTGAGAATTTCTACGTAAAGTAGTGGAATACGGAAATGGGAGGGACAAGGAATGATTGTCATTCTATTGCGTTTGCTCATTATCGCAGCTTTTTTCTATGTTGTCTTTAAAGCGGTACGTTATTTCCTAGACCCAATGCGTAAGCTTGAACATGCACATGAGAAAAAAGAATTTCACCTCCTTGATGAAAAAAGAAATGTTCGCAAAAACTTTTTGCTCACATATAAAGGCGTACTGTTTGACGGGGAAAAATATTTGGGCACCACACCGGATTCTTTTGAGGTGGTCTCCATCATTATTTCCATTCGGGATCCAGATCAATTGGAAGGGTTAACCCGCATGGATTTTTCAAGGATTGAACAAGAAGTTCAATTTGTATATCCGTACGCCAAGATTGAGTGGAAAAGTCCCATTAAGGAATTTATCAAGTCCATGTAAAAAAGGAGGATGCATATCCTCCTTTTTTACATAAATTGAAACAAGATGAATAAGTGGCCGATCGCCAACAACGGAAGACCTACTTTAAATTGAGGGTGCTTCGTTTTGTGACGAAATGTGGACATCCCGACCGTTGAGCCGATAGCACCTCCAAATAATGAGCATATCCATATGGTTCTCTCCCGGATACGCCACCCGTGGTGTTTGGCCCTGCTTTTATCCACAGCCATGATCAATAATCCAACTGTGTTAATCAGTACATAATAAACAAAAATAAAATCACCCATCATTCACAACCCCCTATTGCAAAGATGTCATTGCTAAATAAAAAACCTCCTTCCTTAACGGAAGAGAGGTTTTTTTGAAATTATTTATTTAAGCCGTTTTTAGCAGCAGTCGCTAATTCAGCGAATGCTTTTTCATCGTTAACAGCTAAATCAGCTAACATTTTACGGTTAACTTCGATACCAGCTACTTTTAAACCGTGCATTAAACGGCTGTAAGAAAGACCGTTCATACGAGCAGCAGCGTTGATACGAGTGATCCATAATTTGCGGAAGTCGCGTTTTTTCTGACGACGATCGCGGTAAGCATACATTAAAGATTTCATTACTTGTTGGTTAGCAACTTTGTATAATGTATGTTTAGAACCAAAATAACCTTTAGCTAATTTTAAAACTTTTTTACGACGTTTGCGAGTTACTGTACCGCCTTTTACACGTGGCATAGTTGTTTCCCTCCTGTATTATCTATCTTCGACCGAAATTATTTCATGTTAGTTAATAAAGAACGAATGCGTTTGAAATCGCCAGTGCTTACTAATGCACCTTTGCGAAGTTTACGTTTTTGTTTTGTAGATTTGTTAGCAAATAAGTGGCTTGTGTAAGCATGGGAACGTTTAAGCTTACCAGTTCCAGTTTTTTTGAAACGCTTTGCAGCGCCGCGGTGAGTTTTCATTTTTGGCATAGGGTGTTCCTCCTCGTTCAATTACTTTTCATTTTTAGGTGCTAAAACTAAGAACATGCTGCGTCCATCCATCTTAGGAGCAGCCTCTATTGAGCCGACATCAGCACAAGCTTCTGAAAAACGATCAAGTACTCGTTGACCGATTTCCTTATGCGTAATAGCACGGCCTTTAAAGCGAATGCTTGCTTTTACTTTATCGCCTTTTTCAAGGAACTTACGCGCATTGCGAAGTTTCGTATCGAAGTCATGTTGATCAATTGTTGGACTTAAACGAACTTCTTTTAGGCTAATAATCTTTTGGTTTTTGCGAGCTTCTTTTTCTTTCTTTTGTTGCTCAAAGCGGAATTTACCGTAATCCATAATGCGGCATACCGGTGGTTTCGCATTTGGAGCAACCATAACAAGATCTTGATTTACGCGCGACGCAATCTCTAGCGCTTCTTGTTTCGTTTTAATACCTAATTGTTCTCCGTTTTGGTCAATTAAACGAACTTCGCGAGCACGAATGCCCTCGTTTACCATCATATCCTTGCTAATAAGTAGCCACCTCCAAGGTTTTATGAGCGAATACATCGTTTGAGCAGACGCACACTGTCTTGTTCAAACAGAACCCACAAAAAAAGTGTGAGTACATACCGCACCCACACTTTATATTTACACATACGTAAATAGTCAAATTCATACCTGCCAACTGCTTATTGCGTCAATCAGGTGAGAAGCGGGTGCTTCTGCTTTCGCACAAACAAGTATTCAATTACCTTTCCAATTATAACATGTACAACGAGACATGTCAATGTGAAAAGCTACTCTAATCGCAACAAAAATTATTTTAACAGAATCAAATTACTAATGCAACAACTTTTTTCGGATTTTTATTCGGATAAAAAACTGGAAGGAGCGACCTCCCAGTTTTTAAGCGCTGCTTTTTACTTCGCTACTTCTTGTTTTAAAGAAGCCCTGAATTGTTCAAAATTAACTGTTTCCGATTTTTGCTCACCGTATTTGCGTACGTTCACGGCACCTTCTTCCACCTCTTTATCCCCTACGACAAGCATGTAAGGGATTTTTTGCATTTGGGCTTCACGGATTTTATAGCCGATTTTTTCATCACGCTCATCCAGTTCTACACGGAAACCTTCAAGTTGCAACTTTTCCTGTACGTGTTTTGCATAATCCAAGTGAACCTCAGGAGATACAGGAATGACTTGGACTTGGACAGGCGCTAACCAAGTCGGGAACGCTCCCTTGTATTCCTCGATTAAGAAAGCAACAAATCGTTCCATTGTAGATACAACACCACGGTGAATAACAACCGGACGGTGCTGTTTACCATCTTCTCCTACATATGTTAAGTCAAAGCGCTCCGGCAATAAGAAATCAAGCTGTACTGTAGATAATGTCTCATCTTTACCAAGGGCTGTACGAACTTGAACATCCAATTTCGGACCATAGAATGCCGCTTCACCTTCCGCTTCATAATAATCTAAGCCAAGCTCGTCCATTGCCTCTTTTAACATGCTTTGCGCTTTTTCCCACATTGCATCATCATCATAATATTTTTCTGTATCTTGCGGATCACGGTAAGATAAGCGGAATGAGTAGTCGCTTAGATCGAAGTCTTTATAAACCGCTAAAATCAAGTTTACTACACGCTTGAACTCATCTTTAATTTGGTCAGGACGTACGAAAATATGAGCATCATTTAGTGTCATACCGCGTACACGCTGTAAACCTGATAACGCACCTGACATTTCATAACGGTGCATTGTACCAAGTTCTGCAATACGGATTGGCAATTGACGATAGCTGTGAATTTCATTTTTATAAATCATCATATGATGCGGGCAGTTCATCGGACGAAGAACAAGCTGCTCGTTATCCATTTCCATGGCCGGGAACATGCCGTCTTGATAATGATCCCAGTGACCGGATGTTTTATAAAGCTCCACGCTCCCTAAAACAGGTGTATACACATGTTGATAACCTAAACGCTCTTCTTTATCCACAATGTAACGCTCAATTACGCGGCGAATAGCGGCGCCTTTTGGCAGCCATAAAGGAAGGCCTTGTCCCACTTTTTGAGAGTTTGTGAATAAGTTCAGTTCTTTCCCAAGCTTGCGGTGGTCGCGCTCTTTCGCTTCTTCCAATAAACGGAGATGTTCAGCTAAATCTTCTTTTTTAAAGAATGCTGTACCGTAAATACGCTGCAACATCTTGTTTTTGCTGTCACCACGCCAGTAGGCACCTGCAATGCTCAATAACTTGAACTCTTTGATTTTACCAGTTGAAGGAACATGAACCCCGCGGCAAAGATCGAAGAATTCGCCTTGTTCATAAATTGAAACGGTCTCGCCTTCAGGAATGGCTTCAATCAGTTCAAGCTTTAAGTTATCCCCGATTTCCTCGTACAGTTTAATAGCATCTTCACGGGATACCTCTTTACGAACGATTTCCAAGTTTTCATTCACAATTTTTTTCATTTCTTTTTCAATGTTGACAAGGTCTTCTGGAGTAATGGATTCCTCCATATCAATGTCATAGTAGAAGCCGTTTTCAATAACAGGCCCTACACCAAGCTTCACATTTTTATATAAACGTTTGATCGCTTGCGCCATTAAGTGGGCTGTACTGTGACGTAAAATCTCTAAGGCGTCTTGTGTATCCTGCGTTACGATTTCAATGCTTCCATCTTCTTGGATTGGTGTACGTAAATCGATTAATTCGCCGTTAAATTTTCCGGCGATTGATTTTTTCTTTAAACCGGGACTGATTGAGCCGGCAATGTCTTCTGTTGTTGCACCTTTCGGAAACTCCTTTACAGCACCATCTGGAAATGAGATTTTTACCATATCAGACATGTTGTGACACTCCTTTTATATAGTTGAGGTTCGTTAAAACCTTTTTTAAACAATAAAAAACCCGTCCCTCAAATAAGGGACGAGATATATCGTGGTTCCACCCTTGTTCCTGTTTCAGCGAATGATCAGCGGCGAATCTCTTCGCCTCCAAGTCGACGATGATCAGCGGCGAATCTTTTATGTAAGTGAGTCACCAGCCAAAACAGCTCAAGAATTGATAACGGCAATACCGTCAGTAATTACTGAAATGCATCATTTGTTCACTACTGAAGTTTAGAGGCGGTAAATATATTTCTCGTGATAGAAAGCTCCCAGCCTTGGCTTCCCTCTCTGTAAACCGTAAAAATATACTCGTGTCCTCGTCATGACCTATGTCCATATAAGATTATGTGTTCATTATAAGTTCTTTATTTCTAGAAATCAACCTCTTGTCGATAGTTGTTTTGGCCCATTAAAACAAAATCTTGCTTACAGCGGATTGTTACTTTTTCTTGAAAAATATTTTGAAGTGTATAAATGATGGAATGGGATGGACAATCTGTATAAATGTAAATTCGGGAAGGCGCGATTGCTAGCAGCGGTTTGACTACGTCTTCATCTATGTATAGATTTGGGTGACACATCATCAATTCTCCCCTATATCGCTTCTTCTCCTCTTCTGTAATCTCTAAAAAATGCTCATCATACAAATAGAAACGCTGATCATGGACAATATGAACACTCTCTGTTTTTGAAGCCTGTTTATCGGCTATATAGCGAAGCTGGTCTAAAAGAACTTGATAATCCTGCTCCAATTTATATTCATCAATGCCAAGTTCTATATAATATATGAGTCGCTGTATATAGTCCTTTAGCCGAAACCTCATGAACGATTCAAACGTAAAGCTCACATTTCCCGTAAAAAAGCGCTTTAAAGAATCCGTGATAAGCTCTTCTATTGATTGTGGAAAGTTTTTTATTGGAACGTCTTCTTTTTCTCCGCTCATAAGGGAACGAATCATAGTGATAATTTGAAACCTTTCTTCCTCATCCGTGTAAAAGAACATTTCCTGTAAGATACGCACCATGATTTCTTCTTCTTTATGCACCAAAATATATTCCTTTACAACAGGAATGACTAATTTCCCTAGGACGATTTCACGGTTTGAGGACGTATCAATGATTAATAGCTGCTGTTCTACTAACTGAAAGCACGGATGAAAATATAATAAAGCGCTTTGTCGCGCACATAGCCGTTCATAAACGATTCGAGCATCGTTTTTTGACTTAAAAAATACTTTGATCAATCATATCCCCCCTTTAGGACACGCTTATTACTAATATGTATATGGGGGATTTCATAAAAAATGAGCAAGTGAAGAATACTTGCCCATTTTTTACTCTCTTTTATTTCGCCCGATTACTTCTACAGGAATTGCCAGGGTTTTGATACGCTCCATAATCCTTGCCGCCTTCACCTTTTCTTCTTCTCCTCGCTGCGTGTAGGTTAAATGGTGTTCAAGTTCTTTTAAATTCAAATTGGAGGTAAAAAAGGTTGGCAAGTTTTCCAGCATGCGGAATTGAAGAATGGCTCCCAGTACATCATCCCTCATCCAACTCGTGACCGATTCCGCTCCTATATCATCAAGCATAAGAACAGGTGACTTCTTCACGAATTCAATTTTTTCATTAAAACTTTGATCCTGGAAAGAACCTTTTAATTCCCTAAGAAACTCCGGCAAATATACGATGAGAGAACGCACTTTTCTTTCGGCCAACTGATTGGCTATGGCTCCTAACAGATATGTTTTTCCAACACCGAACGGGCCAAATAAATAAAGACCCTTCATTCTCTTCTCAGGATTGTAATTCCGTAAAAATTCATGGGCTAATTTGATTGCCTCGATTCGTCCCTGCTCGATCTCAATATCTGCAAGTGATGCTCTTAATATATCTTTTGGCACGTACAAGCTTTGAATGAATTCCTCCTGTTCTTTTCGTTCATCATCACGGACTTTACTTGGACAGCGTTCGTACTGCAAGTCAATCGTTTTTCCTTGAATGACTAAACGAGGCTGATATCCCTGTAACATATTGACGCATTTTCCAAGTGATTCACATTGTTCACAACGTTTGCTTTGCGTCGTATACTCATACAATTTAATCAGGCTTCGCTCAATCATTTGATTATCTACTATTTCTCTATGTTCATTGATGAATGCCGCAATATCGGGATCCTTCATGATTTCACTTTTCAACGACTGAAATCTTTTTTGAAAGTCTTCTTTTTTGACTAATTCTTGTAAAGCATTATTTATTCGCTGCAATTCGCTCACCGCTTTCTTGCCTGTCAGCATGAGTTATGTTTGTTTCCGCTGACGATATTGTTGTAATTCTTCCTCTAATTTTCGCTTTTCTTCCTCAAAGTCCACAACAGCAGGTGCTTCTTCTTTCTTTTCTTTCTTTTCTTCCTTTTTGCCTTGAAGCCAATCTGGTACGATTTCTTTTCTGATTGCGGTCTTACGGGTTGAACGCTTTGCTTGCTTGGTTTCCGTCCAGTTTTGATATTGCTTTTGCTCATGTTTTGCGAGTTCCATCGCTTCTTTTACGGTTTTAATCTTCTTTCTTGCCCAATGGCTTGCGATTTTTTCAACATACGCTTTAGACAACTTCATATCTGCCTTTAGCATAACATAGTAAATAAGAACATTCACAACACCAGGGGTCAGCTTCTGGTGAAACAGCACATCCTCTATAATTTGCAAATCCGATTGAGCCGGCTCTGCTCCTCCTGAAAGCTCAATTAACAATTGTTTGGGAGAAATCGTTTCAAGCTGGCGAATCAACTGCTCTTCTTGCGTTTGGGGCACTTTTTCATTCATCGTCCGTAAAGCAGCTGATTGAATTTGTTCTACAAGATGCGGAAGCTCATTCCCATGTTCGAATTGATAAAAATCACGTGCGGATTTTCGCAATAATTCAATATCAATTTGGTCATTCTCATCTAATGAGCTCAGCACAATATTTTTCATCTGGAGTGCATCAATGCCATACAAGAAGGCCAATTTTTCAATGGCGTTTTTTACCTTTGTTGTTATTGCTTTCTTAGGAACAAGCGATTCACTGAGCCCCGCATAAAATAGCTCAAAATCGAATGTTTCATCGATGATATTAATGTGCCCTTTGGTAGAGGTGGACATATATTGAAACGAAGGGTCCGCTCTTAAATCTTTCTGCGCTTCTTCTCCTATATTGCTAATCATTTCACTCGTATGAAGGGAACGAAAAACATCATTGAAAGAGCGGGTAACCGACTGAAATCCACCCTCTTCTAACGAACGGTCAGAGAAATAATGTTTTACTTTTTGAAAAATGCTTTTCCCCAGTCGATTATATAAGTAGATATTTAATACACCATCGTTAAAAAATTGTTCCGGTGTAAGCGGAGGCATGAGTTCGTAAACAAATAGACGGCTGTCCTCCTCTTGTTTTACATACGTTTTTAACAAGCCGATTCCTTCAAGTTTTAGACGCTCCTCATAAATGGTCCGCAAGTTCATCTGCATCATCGCCATCAAGTAATGATGGGTCGATTCTTTCCCCCATAAGCGGTCTTGTTCCAGCTCACTCCACAATGTCATATATAAGCTAAAGCAAACAGAACCGACTAGTGGTTGGTAAAGCATCGTTAATACTTTACGGTCGTAATCCTGAAGAATGCCATTTGAGCGCACAATATACCGATCCACGGGAATCAATTCTTTCCAATGCTGTTCTGCCATATCATTCGAACCTTTCTATAAGATAAAAAAAGAGCTTAAAGGGGTCCTTATGAGCTCTTTTTACGCACGTTCTTTTTTTATTAGTTCTTTTAACTCGTCAATAAACACATTAATATCTTTAAATTGTCGATAAACGGACGCAAAGCGCACATAAGCCACTTCATCAATTTTTGCTAAACGCTCCATTACCATCTCACCGACCGCCTCTGATTTCACTTCTGCCACTCCCTGACTGCGAAGCTCTTTTTCAATGTCGAATATGGTATCTTCAAGTTGTTTTAAAGTAACAGGACGTTTTTCACAAGCCTTGATTAGCCCGCGCAAAAGCTTGTCCTTACTAAATTCTTCTCTTGCTCCATCCTTTTTTACAACGATAAGGGGAAGTTCTTCGACTTTTTCAAACGTTGTAAACCGGTAATGGCATTGTTCGCATTCACGTCTTCTGCGGATAGACCGTCCTTCCTCAATAGGACGAGAGTCCAATACTCTTGTTCCATTAAAATGACAAGAAGGGCACTTCATTCTCTCAGCTCCAATAATTTCTTTTAATCTCATCTTATAGAAAATGATGTGCGAATACAAGTCTATCCTACTGAAATCTTGATTGCTTCGTTAATGATTGTCCCGTTTTCATAAGTACTAATTTTTGGTCCAATAGCTCGTACATTTTCTTTACCAATTCTTTGCTATAACCGAAATCAAAGGGAATAAAAACGGTTTCGGTTGTTACCGAGAAATCAACAGCTGTTTCAAACGGTCTTAGGGAGACAACACTGATGACCATAAACGCTTTCTTTCCCTTTTTTATATTCACGCTTATTTCGCCATGTTCTTCCGAAGCTGATAACAACTCAAACCCATCCAATTCTTCCACCAATTTTTTGATTGCCGTAAATGCATTGGCTGTTGTCGCTTTATAGTAGTGTGTTCTTAATTGGTCATTGTCATGATGATCAGCCGTTTCACAGTGATTAGAGAATGCTTGTTTTAAAGATTGCAGCAGACCCATTTGCTCCAACTCCTCCTTACTAAATTATTACAGAATATAATAAAAAGAGGTGCATAAAATACACCTCTCGTCATTTTTCACATTCATTAAAGAGCTTTCACTTGCGCTTGTTTTACCTGCACAGGGCCCATACCGCGCGGTACTTCAATTGTTTCGCGAGTTTGAGCTCCTAACGCTTCTGCAATATAATCAGCAGCGATTGTAGGATCTAAATCTCCACATGTATATACATCAATGCTTGCATAACCATGTTCAGGGAAGCTGTGGATGGTTAGATGGGATTCAGAAATAATCACCACACCACTTACACCTTGTGGAGCAAACTTATGGAACGCTACTTCACGAACTTCAGCGCCTGATTTTAACGCAGCATCTACAAATGTCTTTTCAATAAACTCCATATCATTCAACTTATCAAAATCGCAACCCCATAACTCCGAGATTACGTGACGACCCATTGTTTCCATATTAATGGTTCCCCCTTTAACAAATTTTGATCGACTAATCATGAAATCCTTTGCTGTATGGAATGTCAACTACCACGGGGGAAAGTTAGTCCAAAGAGGTCCTAACCCTTTAAGTAGCCACATCGCCGAAGCGGATTAAGAAGTTCACGAAACATAGTATACTTTGTTTAATTTAATTTTGCAACACATGATTTTATATTTTTTTCATGAGATTGTTAAAGGGTATTTGCGGCGATTCTTTATTACTTTATCCTAAACTTCGTGGAGATAAACGCAAAATTAAAAATGCGCTTATCCTGGTAATGGTTAAGCGCATACAAAGAAATACCATTCAATTCATTATTTGGTAAACAAATTTATCATTATCCAATTTTCATCATTGAGGGTCGGGCCATTTTGGCTGCCATATATTTAACTAAATCCACCACTCTTGTTGAATAGCCCCACTCATTATCATACCAGGCAAGCACTTTTACCTTACGCTGATCCATAACCATTGTAGAGAGACCATCAATAGTGGCAGAATGAGGGTTCGTATTAAAGTCGATGGACACAAGCGGTTCAACCGTGTAATCAAGAATCCCTTTTAATGTTCCCCCAGCTGCTTGCATGAAAGCTGTGTTTACTTCATCTACTGTTACGTCCTTTTTCACATCAACCACCAAATCCACTAAAGAGACGTTTGGTGTTGGAACACGTAAAGACATTCCGTGTAATTTACCTTCTAAATGAGGCAAGACAAGAGCTAACGCTTTCGCTGCACCTGTTGTTGTTGGAATAATGGACTGCGCACAAGAACGGGCACGGCGTAAATCTTTGTGTGGATTATCGATATTCTTTTGATCGTTTGTATAAGCATGAACCGTTGTCATCAAACCATTTTCAATTCCAAACGCATCATCGAGCACTTTTACAACAGGCGCTAAACAATTTGTTGTACATGAAGCATTGGACACAATGAAGTGCTTTTCCACATCAAACTTATCTTCGTTGACTCCCATTACAATAGTAATGTCCTCATCCTTTCCAGGTGCTGTTAGCACTACTCTTTTCGCACCTGCGTCCAAATGAAGCTTTGCATTGTCACGTGAATTGAATTTTCCGGTTGCTTCAATGACAAGGTCAATATTTAGGTCCTTCCAAGGTAAGTATAAAGGATCGCGCGAACTCAAAAGTTGAACCGTTTTACCGTTTACAATTAAGGCGTCATCTCCCGAAATAACTTCCCCCTCGAATTTACCGTGAACAGAATCATATTTCAATAAATGGGCTAACGTCTCGGCAGGATAACTTGCATTTACTGCCACCACCTCAATGTTTTCCTCATTTATAATGTTGCGAAACACCATTCTTCCGATTCTCCCAAAACCATTAATAGCAACTCTTGCTTTCATGGCTAATCCCCTCTCTATATATGTCATACTTATTTAACGTTTATCACAGTTTGAGTATAACACATTTGAACAAAAAACGGTTGATTAAAATATCTATTTTTAAATTAAAAATATTTCGAAAAATATAAAAGGGCTGACTCGAAGGAATAAAAAACATTCCTTCGAGTCAGCCCTTTGTTCATGAAAGAACATTCCACTTGGCGAGGATGGCTAATAATTGTCTCTTTGTTTCGTCAATGGACCCGTTATTATTAATGACCTCATCGGCAAGGGGCACTTTTTGGCTAAGCGGCATCTGTGATTGAATCCTTGCTTCCGCTTCCGCCTCTGTAAAATGGTTTCTCTTCATTAAACGTTCAAGCTGAACATGATCATCCACAAATATCAATAAAATCTTATCCACAAGGGAAGTTAACTTGCTTTCAAACAGCAAGGGGATATCCAATACAACGGTTGAATGCCCTTCTTGCAAAAATGCCTCTTTTTGTGCAAGCATTTCTTTTCGAACAGCCGGATGAACAATTTGATTCAATAACTGCCTCTTTTCTTCTTGATGAAACACAATGGCTCCTAATTTGGCACGATCAATTTGTAAATCGGGTGCTAAAATATCCACTCCAAATGTCCGTACAATTTCTTCATAGGCTGGTTTATCTTTTTGAACTACTTCTCTTGCGATTTGATCAGCATCAATAACAGGAATGGAAAGTTCCTTTAACATATTAGAAACTGTGCTTTTCCCGCTGGCGATACCTCCTGTTAAACCAATAACAAGAGCCATATTCGTTTCCCCTTTCTTCGATCTAAAAACTATAAGCGCAAAATCCCCAACATAATCAGCAGCACTCCAGGTATAAAGGAAAATGCTCGCATCCATTTGAAGCCGGCAAGAACTTTTCCGCACTTTATTCCCATCGATAAGAAAAACGAGCTCATCACCGCTACAATTATGGCTAAATAAATGGGAGAGTAGCCCAGGAGCGCTGCACCAATCCCCGCACCAAATGCATCCAAAGACAAGGCCAAACCAAGCATGATTGCTTCGATTCCAGTGATGGAGCCCGATTGGTCAAAGTCAGCGGCAGTTGGCTTTTTCAATATGTGAATGACAACACCAAATGATTTGATTTCCAGCTTCCATAACACTTTTTCTTCTGGAGGGGAAGGAGATGAATCTTCAGGACGAAAAAACTGATAGAGCACATAGGCTCCAAGCATAACTAAAATAAATCCCCCGACCTTTTCTGTTAATTGCGGTGAGAATAAACGGGCAATTCCCTTTCCTAATACCATTGAAAGCCCCAACGACACTGCAGAACACATAGAAATAATGACAATGGATTTTAACGGAATGAACATATTTCGAAGCCCGTATGTGAGCCCTACACTGAAACTGTCTAAGCTGACTGCAAAAGCCAAAATAAATAAGGAAAGCGTACTGATCATCGTTCGGCTCCTTCCATTCATGTTTCTACGTTAGTATATGGAAAGAGCCCATCCATTGTTTATGCCTTTCTAAGGAGCAGTAGATATGAACGCGATTAATTTCACTTTATTAATCAAGACGCTGGCACTGAGGACAGATATGGGTTCCTCTGCCGCTTACCACCATTTTTTCAATGGCTGTACCGCACCTTTGGCATGCTTCTCCCTTTTTGCCGTACACAAATAACTGAAGCTGGAACATGCCGATTTCACCTTGTGTATTGACATATGTTCGGATGGTGCTTCCGCCTTTTTCTACTGCTTCTTTTAGTGTCTCAACAATTTCTTGATGAAGTTTCGTTACTTCCTCTTTATTTAACTGATTGGCTGTCCTTTCCGGATGGATTCCGGCCCGAAACAATGCTTCATCTACATAAATGTTCCCAAGTCCGACCACTGCTTTTTGATCCAGCAACACGGCTTTTATTTTCCGATTTGTTTTTTGCAGCTGTTCATATAAGGCAGCGGGAGTGAATTGATCAGAAAACGGCTCAGGGCCTAACTGGGCCAATGGCGGGGATAATTCTTCTTCTCCTTTTTTAAACAGATGCATCGTACCGAATTTCCGGACATCGCGATAGCGAAGCTCCGTTCCATCAGTAAATTCAAAAAATACATGAGTATGTTTGTCATATGGTTCTTCTCTCTCATATAGACCATACCGTCCCTCCATACGCAAATGAGAGACGAGCACATAATCATCCAAATAAATTTTCAAAAACTTGCCGCGGCGCCCTACATCGTAAATCCTTTGTCCAATGAGAGCATCCCTGAATTGCTGCACTTCTTCCGGCTTTTTCACAATATTGGGCCATAATACCTTTATATCTTGAATCGTTTTTCCTTTTGCTAATTTAAGGAGTGTCCGTCTAACGGTCTCAACTTCCGGGAGCTCAGGCATTTTGTTCACTTCCTTTACTTACTTTGCGTCAAACCAAGTCTTTCCGTATGAATAATCAACTTTGAGAGGAACGTTTAGTTCAATGGCTTGTTCCATGACTTCCGGGACAAGCCGCTTTAGCTTCTCAATCTCTTCCTCTGGTGCTTCAAAAATCAATTCGTCATGTACTTGCAACAATAACTTTGTTTGCAGTTTCTCCTCTTGAAGGCGCTCCGCCATATCAATCATTGCCTTTTTGATGATATCGGCTGCACTTCCTTGAATTGGAGTATTCATCGCTGTACGTTCAGCAAAGCTGCGCAAATTAAAGTTGCGGCTCGTAATGTCAGGAATATAACGGCGACGATGCAATAAAGTGGTGACATAGCCTTTTTCTTTAGCATCCCTTACGCTCTCTTCCATGTACTCTTTTACACCGGGAAAACTGTCTAAATAGCGTTCGATAAATTTCCCTGCCTCTTTTCTTGTAATTCCTAAACTTTGTGATAATCCATAATCACTAATTCCATAAACAATCCCAAAGTTTACCGCTTTAGCCTGACGTCTCATATTGGCTGTCACTTCTTCCGCTTTGACATGGAAGACATCCATGGCTGTTTTCGTGTGAATGTCCATATCATGGTTAAACGCGTCAATCAATTTCTCATCCTTAGCAATATGGGCAAGGACACGAAGTTCAATTTGCGAATAATCCGCCGCAAAAATGACCCAGCCTTCTTGAGAAGGAACAAATGCTTGTCTGATTTTTTTCCCCTCTTCAAGTCGAATCGGGATATTTTGCAAATTAGGATCTGTTGAACTTAAACGCCCTGTTTGGGTCAATGTTTGATTAAAGCGTGTATGAACTTTATCCGTTTCTTTATGAATGACTTTCTTTAATCCCTCAATATACGTGGACTGCAATTTTCCGAGCTGGCGGTAATGCAAAATTTGTGGAATGATTTCATGGGCCTCTGCCAGCTGTTCCAACACATCCGCTGAAGTAGAATAGCCGGTTTTAGTCTTCTTGATAACAGGAAGGTTCAGCTTTTCGAAAAGGATGGACCCAAGCTGCTTAGGAGAGTTGATGTTGAACTCTGTTCCTGCCAATTCATAAATATTTTTTTCAATCTCGTTCAGCTGCTCGCTGATTTCCTCTCCCATATTGTTTAAACGATTGAGATCAACTTTAACCCCTTGGTATTCCATATCTGCCAAAATGAAAGAAAGCGGCATTTCTAGTTCGGTGAACAACTCATATTGTTCATTTTCTTTTAGCTCTTGCAGCATTTGTGAACGTAATTGATATAATGCGACGGCTTTTCTGATTATATGTTCTGCCACGATCTTCTCTTCCGGCACATGTCGTTTGGCCCCTTTTCCATAAACCGCTTCCTCTGACCTTATCTGTGTATAGCCTTTATTCTTCGCGATGGTTGCCATGTCTTCTGTTGAATCAGCAGGGTTTAAAATGTATGAAGCAATTAACAAATCAAACTCGATGCCTTCCAAGGCTAAGCCTCTCCACTTTAAGGCGACAATCGACTTTTTGCCGTCGAACACATATTTCTTTTTGCTTTCATCTCCCAACCAGGCTTTGAAGACGGAAGACTGAAGGGCTGCTTCCGCTGGAATGAAATATTGCCCTTGATTATGCACAAGGCCAAATCCGACCAGTTCCGCATGATGGTAATTATCATCCGCCATCTCTACAATAAGGGCTGCTTCATCTTGTAGTATGGCTTCCGTAATGTCCTTTAAACGTTCAAAGCTAACTTCTTCAAGATCTTCTTTCGTTTCATCAACCGCGGTTCCTTCAATCTTTTCTAATAAAGAGTTAAATCCAAGTTCCTTGAACAGTTCGATCACTTTTTCCTGGTTATATCCCTCATAAGTTAGATTGTCTAACTCGATTTCCACTGGCGCTTCACGGGTAATGGTAGCTAGCTCCTTGCTCATGATAGCTTGATCGCGGAATTCTTCCAACTTTTCTTTTAGTTTTTTTCCGTTCACTTGTCCAATGGCATTTAGTAACTCTTCAACCGTGCCATGTTCCTTCAATAACTTTAAAGCGGTCTTCTCCCCGATTCCCGGTACGCCGGGAATATTGTCTGAATTATCACCCATCAGTCCCTTCATATCAATAATTTGGGCAGGGGTAATCCCATACTTTTCTTGAATGGCTTCAGGCGTGTAGGAGTCAACATCCGTAATTCCTTTTCTTGTGATATCAACCGTCGTATGAGGTGAAACAAGTTGAAGTAAATCTTTATCACCGGAAATGACTTTGACTTCAAACCCTTCTTGCTCCGCTTGTGTTGACATTGTTCCGATAATGTCGTCCGCTTCGTAGTTAGTAAGTTCATAGCGTTGAACTTTATATGCATCGAGTAATTCGCGAATAAACGGAAATTGCTCTGATAGCTCAGGGGGAGTCTTTTGTCTTCCACCTTTATATTCTTTAAAAGTTTCATGACGAAATGTTGTTTTTCCCGCATCAAATGCCACGAGCATATGCGTCGGCTTTTCCTCTTCCAAAATACGCATCAGCATCATCGTAAATCCATACACAGCATTTGTATGAATTCCTTTATCGTTATTCAGTAAAGGAAGCGCAAAGAACGCCCTATAGGCAATACTATTTCCATCAATCAACACTAATTTTTTGGACATACCTCATCCTCCATTTATGGTATTCAGCACTAACTTGTCAAATTATCATACCCTTATTCTAGCAGAACAAGGGACAGAAGGAAAAACGGACAGCTTATAATAAAAATCAGACTTCTATCACCAGGGGTCCCGCCAGTCTTAGGATGTGACAAAAAATAAGCCGGGGGGTGACCCAAAAGGGGAAAAATCGCCCCTTTTGAGTCACCCCCCGCAAAATGGACCGTTATATAAATCCAGTAGCACCATGGGTTTTGATTGATGGTCCATTTTGCATAAAACATAAAATCCATCATTTTTTTGAACTTATGGGTCAGCCTCAGCCAAGTTGCTGCTCCCTTTCGACAGAAAGACAAGCATTAATTTGAATTCCCCAGTAAAAGTCTCGTATACGGAGAATCAGCCGGAAGAACAATGACAGTTTCATCATCAATTGTTTTTATATATGATTTTAGCGTACGATATAGCTCATAGAATTGTGGATCTTTAGAATAAGAGCTGTTATAAATGCGGGCTGCTTCCGTTTCACCCTGTCCGCGTATTACCTCTGCATCCGCGTTGGCTTTGGCCAGCATCTCTTTTACTTCTTTGTCCGTTTGGGCTGTAATGCGATTTTTTTGTGCATCCCCCATCGACAAGTACTCCTGGGCTTTTGTTTCACGCTCTGAAATCATGCGTGTATAGACAGACTGCTCATTTTCCGGAGGTAAATCCGTTCGTTTCATGCGCACATCCGAAACAGTGATTCCGTAATTCCCTTTTGCCAACAGCTCATTCACTTGTTCCGTGACACGATCATTTACACTTCCTCTTTTCGCTTTTTCATCATTGATAATTTCATCATAGTTCAATTGTCCTAATTCAGCGCGGAGAACAGAAAAGATAAACTCTCCCATTTTGGTTTCCGCGTTTACAACAGACCGGGCATTGGAAATCATCTTTTTTGGATCTTCAATTTTCCAGACTGCATAGTTATCGACGAGCATACGCTTTTTATCTTTTGTATTGATTTCAGCCTCTTGCACATCGTAAACCATCTGGTATTTCGGCAGTGATGTAACCGATTGAATAAACGGAACTTTAAAGCTCAATCCCGGCTTGGATTCAATTCTTACCACTTCACCGAATTGGCGAATAACCTTATACTCGCTTTCTTTGACGATAAATACATTGCTTAAAAGAAAGCCGAGCAAAAGAATGATCAATAAAACCATGGATCCACTCTTCGTATATTTTCTCCAGTCCATGGACCCTTTCGTTTTTTCCTTCATATCCACTATATTTCCATTACTCATTTTGCCCACTTCCTTCTTTCTGAACTGGCGGTACCGCCTGTGTTTCCTTCTGCTTTTGAGCAGGTTGAATGGGCAAATATTTCATGGTATTTCCGTCATCTTTCATAATATAGATCTGTGCGTTCGGAAGGACTTGGTCGATTGTCTCGAGAATAAGGCGCTGTTTTGTAATATCAGGTGCATTTTTATATTCGTTATACAACGAGTTAAAAATAGCGACATCACCGCGGGCAGATTCAATGCGGGCTGCCTTATCCCCTTGGGCTGTTGAGATAATTGCATCCTTTTCCCCTTCCGCCTCTTTCGTCCGTTTATTGCGGTATTTATTCGCTTCGTTAATTTTCGTATTCATCGTTTCCCGAGCATCCGTTACATTCGTAAAAGCTTTCCTTACTTCCTCATTTGGCAGTTCAACATCCTGCAGCTTTACACTTAATATAGAAACCCCGATATCATAACTATCTACCAGGTCAGAAAGCAGGTCTCTTACTTGACCTTCAATTTCCGCTTTTCCTGACGTTAATGCATCATCAATTTTAGAGCTTCCGATGATGCTTCTTAACGAAGCACTTGTTGCATTATATAAAATTTTTTTCGGCTCTTCAGAATTATATAAGTATTTCTCCGGATTAGTGATTTTCCACTGGACAACCATGTCAGCCAGTACGATATTTTCATCACCAGTAATCATTTTGGTATCTTTTGGAAACTCCTTGATTTCACCATCTTTTTCTTTATACCCGAACTGTAAACTAAATGTTTCTTTTGATAATTTTTGTACCTTCTGAATGGGCCATGGCAATTTAAAATGAAGACCAGGCTCTGCCACTCCCTCATCTACGGCACCAAACGTGGCGATAACCGCCTGTTCAGACTCATCGACTGTATACCAGGTGGTAAAAGCGACAATCCCCAACAGTAAAATCCCAAGTCCAATGCCAACATACCTACTGATTCGCCTAGCACTCACCATCTGTAACACCTCTCTCCTCTCGTTCCACTTTTTCATACGAATATATGTATTAAAAGTTTCAAAATATGTAAATTTACATAACCTCTTTGTCAATCCATTTAAGATGAAAGAACAGAAACGCGTGAATAGGAGAAAGCATGGAGAGAGATCATCATTATTCTTCAACAAAGCGCTTTCTTAACATGCAAAAAAGAAGAGGTGGAAACAGCATGCTGTTTCCACCTTTCCACATTGGCTCCTTGGATGAAGGGGTTTCCAAAGATAAGTCTATCAACGTTTTATTAAGATAATTTAAACAAACTGTAAAATTCACGTAAATTTTTTTGAAGATTTGTAAAATGTGACTGTAAAGGTAGTCCCTTCTCCTACTTTACTTGCCACTTCAATTTTCCCATGATGGGCTTCAATTAGGTGCTTAACGATCGCAAGTCCTAATCCAGTGCCGCCTGAGTTTCGGCTTCTCGCTTTATCTACCCGATAGAACCGTTCGAAGATTCTCGGTATTTCCTCTTCACTGATTCCGATGCCTGTGTCCCGTACACTAATCTCAACACGATCCTCTTTCTCTTTCGCCCAAATATCAATAAAACCTCCGGCAGGTGTGTACGTAAGCCCATTATTGATTAAATTAATAAAAATTTGCTTCACGCGGAGCGGGTCGGCTTCAATATATAAAGGTTCATCCGGTAAGCGCAGCTCCATACTAATATTTTTGTCTGCCGCTTTGCCAGAAAGCATCATAGAGATTTCTTCAAACAACTCCTGCAAATGAACAGGCTGAATGGTTAACTTAAATCCCTGTTGCTCAATTTTGGACAAGTCCAGCAAATCTTGAATGAGGCCTTGCATCCGGTGACTTTCATTTAGGATAATCGTTAAAAATTGTTCCCGGATTTGCTCGTCTTCTCCCGCACCTTCAAGGAGCGTTTCCGCAAATCCCTTAATCGAGGTAATAGGTGTCTTTAATTCATGAGAAACGTTTGCCACAAAATCTTTACGCATTTGCTCGAGCTTTTTCAACTCCGTAATGTCATGAAAAACAAGAACGACCCCTTTCCATTCATCATTTAGGCCAATAATCGGGGCGCCATATACATCAAAATGTTTCCTCTCGATTTTCATCGGCAAAACAAGCTGTTTTCGAGTGTTTGTTTCTGTCATGAAAATTTCTTCTACGAGCGAAATCACTTCTTTATGCCGAAATGCCTCATAATATAAGTGATATAGGTAATCGGACGATTCAATTTTAAACTGCTCTTTATATGCTTTATTGACAAGATTGATGTATCCTCTACTATCAATTAAAATCAAACCGCTTCCCATATTCTCGATTAAAGTTCGCAACCGATCTTGTTGCATTTCCTGTGTGCTGATCAAATCCTGAAGATTGCGTGCAAGCATATTGATTGCTTGACTGAGCATGCCTGTCTCGTCCACATAATCTTCGTATGTTCTTGCTTTATAGTTCCCTTTCGCAAGTTCCATGGCTACTTGGGTGGCGGACTCAATTGGTTTCGTATATTGGGTCATAATTCGCACACCAAGAAGCAGAATAACAATTAGAGCCATGCCAAGGCTTCCAATCAGCAAGCCCCAAATTTGCTGATTGATTTTATTGAACGAATCAACAGATGTACTTAATACAATAAAACCAATATGCTGACCCTTATCTGTTAACGGCACGCCATAATAATAAAGATTATATTGCTCCTCTACCTTGTAAAAGCCTTTTTTGTTTTGTAGTTTTCCACGGACGATTTCCTCAATGACGGCCCTGCTCTCTTCTTTGATTTCTTTCCCGGTCCCATTGGAGTCAATCAGTACCTTTCCGTTTTTGTGTATAATGGTTGTTCTAACATTTAGTGTAGAACTAACTTGGTCCAGCTTATTTTGCAAAAACGGGTTCGTTAGTCCCTCTTCTTGTACAAGAAGTTCGACCACTTTTGCTTCTTTTTCCATTCGTTCATGAAAATTTTGCAGATAAAAGCTTTTAAAAAGTTGTCCTAAAAGCAAGCCCAGTCCAATTAATACAATGATAATTAAAATAAGGAGTGCAAAAAGAAGTCGTGATCGAAACTTATTCATCAAATTTTGGCTCCTCTAACTTATAGCCAAGTCCTCTTATTGTTTTAATGTATAAAGGCTTTCTTGAGTTCTTTTCGATTTTCTCACGAAGATGACTAATATGAACATCTACAATGCGGGTGTCACCCGCAAAGTCATAATTCCAAACGGCACTTAATAATTGGTCACGTGTTAAAACGCGGCCTTTGTGTTTAGAAAGGTAGAGCAGCAACTCGAACTCCTTCGGTGTCAATTCTAATCGCTCATCTAAAAAATAAGCTTCATAATGTTCCGGCAAAATCTTTAAATCTCCAATAAAAATACGTTCCCCTTCTTCATCTGCCGTCACTTCAGGTACACTAATCTGCGCCCGGCGCAAAATCGCCTTTACCCTTGCTACTACTTCACGCGGACTAAACGGCTTTGTCATATAATCATCGGCTCCTAATTCCAGTCCGAGCACTTTATCGAATTCATCATCCTTCGCTGTCAGCATTAAAATAGGAGTCATAATCTTTTGTTGACGAAGTCTCTTGCAAACTTCAATTCCATCCATTTTCGGTAACATTAAATCCAATACAATCAAATCCGGGCGTTCCTCAATAGCCATATAATAGCCTTCTTCTCCATCTTTTGCGGTCATCACATTAAAGCCAGCCTGTTGTAAGTTATATTGCAACAATGTAGCAATCGATTGTTCATCATCCACAACTAATAACTTCTTACCCATACATGCCTCCAAGTTTCTGAATTAAAACCCTGCCTTCATCCATACCTCTGTGTATATTTAGTTTACTTCCATCATACAATGATTTGTTGAAGTTCTCAATGAGGGGAGCTAAAAAGGGGGATTTCCCTTTTTAGCTCCCCTTAAGAAATAAAAAGAGTTGTCCAATAAATTCTTAAAAGATGACAATCATATTTTTAAACTGAAATGAACCGTCAAAGAAACCCTTGGCTATACTTGGATTTCTCATGACGGTTCATTTTTGTTTTTTCTTATACCAACTGTTTTGTGGGCTGTTACGCCTAGAAGTTTTCGAATATATGATGTTCAATAGTGTTGGTTTTGAATGTTAACTTTTCTCCAACTTTCATTTCTTCGATGGGCCTTCCTGTTTTCCTTTTTTCCCTAACATAAAAAAGTTACCTCCGCACCGTTTTTTTGAAAACGTTTATATTTATGTATGTATGTAAGAAGGAAAATTCGGGGTGTCCCTCGAATTTTCCTTCTTTCTTTATATGTTAAGAAAGGATAAGTTGGCAGCCCAGCTGCAGGTACGGTAAAGGGACCCGATTTTAAGTCTTAAGTATAAGTACAACTACGCCACTGCCTTCGCCTTTACAGGCTCGCCAATCGGCGAGTTTTCTTTATATATAATTAAGCTAATACGTTCATTACGTTCTTAACGGATTCGACTGATTTATTTAATGCTGTTTTTTCTTCTTCTGTCAGTTCTAATTCGATTACTTTTTCGATACCATTTGCTCCTAAGATTGTTGGAACCCCTAGGTAAATACCATCATATCCATATTCGCCTTCTAGGAAAGCAATAGCAGGTAACACACGGCGTTGATCCTTTAGGATGGCTTCTGCCATTTCTACTAGGGAAGCTGCAGGTGCATAGTACGCACTGCCGTTTCCTAATAGATTTACAATTTCACCGCCGCCTTTACGAGTACGTTCTACAATCGCATCTAAACGATCTTTTGGAATAAGTGTTTCAAGAGGGATACCTCCAGCATAAGAGTAACGTACAAGAGGAACCATATCGTCACCATGACCGCCTAAAACGAAGCCGGTAATGTCTTTTACAGATAAGTTAAGCTCTTGTGCTACAAACGTACGGAAGCGGGCTGTATCTAAAACCCCAGATTGACCGATTACACGGTGTTTCGGGAAGCCAGACTCTTTATAAACTGTATATGTCATAGCATCTACCGGATTTGTTAACACGATAATTGTAGTATCCGGGGAATATTTAACGATTTCCTGAGTCACAGATTTCATGATCTTTGCATTTGTTGCAACAAGATCGTCACGGCTCATACCAGGTTTACGTGCAATACCTGCAGTAATGATTACAATATCAGAACCAGCAGTATCTTCGTAATTAGAAGTACCGATGATATTTGCATCAAATCCTTGAACAGGGCTTGCTTCAAGCATATCTAACGCTTTACCTTTTGTCGGATTTTCAAATTGTGGGATGTCAACGATTACAACATCTCCTAGTTCTTTTTGCGCTAATAAGAATGCTGTTGTTGCCCCTGTAAAACCTGCACCGATGACTGAGATTTTTTTACGTTTGATTGTCATGAAAAAGACCTCCCCCATTGTCTTAGACAAATTATTCCCTTTGTTTGACTCTTCAAATCTTTCATTTTTGACAGAACTGATAGCATCCCTTTGTGGAAAGGAATGCTATCAAATTATACTTTACTCCATGTTTTTGATTAATTCATCACCAAATTCAGAACATTTCACTTCTGTCGCCCCATCCATTAAACGGGCGAAGTCGTAAGTAACCACTTTAGAAGCAATTGTTTTCTCCATGGAAGAGATGACTAGTTTAGCCGCTTCATGCCAGCCAAGGTGTTCTAGCATTAATACACCTGAAAGGATAACAGAAGACGGGTTCACTTTATCAAGGCCGGCATATTTTGGTGCTGTACCGTGAGTCGCTTCAAAGATGGCATGTCCTGTTTCATAGTTGATGTTCGCTCCTGGAGCGATACCGATACCGCCAACTTGTGCAGCCAGCGCATCAGAAATATAGTCACCGTTTAAGTTCATCGTAGCCACTACGTCAAACTCGCGCGGACGAGTTAAAATTTGTTGTAGGAAGATGTCGGCAATCGCATCTTTTACGATGATTTTGCCAGCTGCTTCTGCTTCCGCCTGTGCTTTATTAGCCGCTTCTTTTCCTTCTGCTTCTACGATACGATCGTATTCAGCCCATGTAAATACTTTATCGCCAAACTCTTCCTCAGCCAATTGATAACCCCAGTTTTTGAAGGCACCTTCCGTAAACTTCATAATGTTTCCTTTATGAACAAGTGTTAATGATTTTCTGCCTTCGTTGATTGCATAGTTAAGGGCTGCACGAACAAGACGTTTTGTTCCTTCTTCTGAAACCGGCTTGATTCCTAGACCAGAAGTTTCAGGGAAGCGAATTTTAT